>NZ_CP049858.1:2515430-3144287 GCF_011299335.1 Dysgonomonas sp. HDW5B | reverse complement strand
TATATACTTTATCGGTTTATAATCCGAGATAAATAAAAGTATTCACTACCAAATAAGCGGATCTGTTATCCATAGCTGCCTGAGCACCACCCAAGGGGAGTGTAACACTACCGCTTGCCGTATGCGTATGGGCTCCGGTAGAAGCTAAAGAAGCTGTCACCTCATGGGCATGGGCTCCATCTGTAGCAAGTGCTCCGGTTACATCATGCGTATGCCCATCCGCCGAAGCTAAAGTTCCACTAACGGGATGTGTATGTCCTCCTCCCGCTGCAAGGGTAGAACTTAGCGTATGACTATGGTTACCCGAGCTGGTAGTAGTATAAGTAGAGGTAGCAATAGCACTCCACAGAGATCCTGCACCATAGCCTCTATCGACGTCTTTAGAAGGAGCAGGCATCACATATATAGACCAAAGATCGTGGGTATGTGCCCCCGCCGATACAAGGGTTCCACTGGCAGCATGGGTATGCGCCCCTCCGGCAGCAAGAGTACCACTTGTAGCATGAGTATGTGCCCCACCGGCAGCAAGAGTACCGCTGGTAATATGCGTATGTGCTCCTCCGGCAGTAAGGGTCGAACTTGCCGTATGTGTATGGGCTCCCGCCAAAGCCAGATTTCCAGTTATGCTTCCAGATAAAGATATATCAGGAAGGTTTGCTCTGGTAATCGACATCGAGTTTGTACCGCCGATACTGGCTAGTCCTTCAGATGTAGCCTTTGTTTTGAGAACACGATCTCTGGCATCCGGCAGATTAGTTGTAAACCCGAGGCTTACGGCTGCTGCTTTTGCTTTGTCAGGCAAACTCGACAAAGCTCTTCCATCCAGCAAATACCATCCGTCATAATCTGATGCTTTAAACGATTGCATTATATCGCCATCTCGAACAACAGGCTGTGGAGTATTTAATTTTTGCCATAACGCTCCATCAAAATAGTAATAACCCGGAGCAGTAATGTTTAATCTCTGTCCTGTATTATTACCTCCCGAAACATTCGTTATATAAATAATTGCTCCCGTTTGGTCGGCACCATACAGCGTGTTTCCTTTAGCTGTAAGTTCTGCCAGATCGAGGCGAGATCCTTGCACCCCTGCGACATCGGTTGTAGCCGAACCCGGAGATGTAATATCCAGAGTTGATTTCGGTGTCGAAGTATTAATACCAACCTGTCCCGAAACAGTGGTGTTATATGTAAATAATATACAGCCTAAAAGCAATATATTAAAGAAATTTCTTTTTATTTGTTTCATTATCAATAAGTCTCTTTCGTTTTTATTCTTCTATACATTTAATACTGCTGTTTCCTGCCTTTTTCTTTATAATCCGAGATAAACAAAAGTATTTACTGTCAAAAAAGGAGATCTGTTATCTAAAGCAGTACCAGATCCACCTGTTGGAACTGTTGCCGTTCCGGTAGCAGTATGAGTATGCGCACCACCTGTTAACGAAGTCCCGCTAAAGGTGTGTGCATGAGTAGTATTGGTCGACGCAGCACTAAAAGTATGCATATGAGTTGTGCTAGCCGAAGCTCCGCTGAAAGTATGGCTGTGGGTTGTACTGCCCGAAGTTCCACTAAAGGTATGCGTATGAGCTCCTGACGAACTGGTCTTACGCACCTGATGAGAATCGACACTAATTGCTGATGCATCAGGGCTTCCTCTATGAGTTGTATTTTGTTCCTGTGGCTGATTAAAGTTATGGGTATGATCACCGGCACTCGCCGAAGTACCACTAAACGTATGCGTATGGGCAGCTCCTCCATTAGCAGAAGTACCACTAAAGGTGTGTGTATGGGCAGCACCTCCATTAGCAGAAGTTCCGGTAAAAGCATGTGTATGGGCAACTCCACCGATGGCCGAAGCACCACTGAAGGTATGTGTATGGGCAGCTCCACCACTACCCGAAGTACCACTTATTGTTCCTGACAGAGATATATTAGGCAGGTTTTCCTTAACGATTGACAAAGTATTGGATCCACCCTTATTTCCTAACACTTCAGAATCAGCCTTACCTTGCAAAACACGGTCTCGGGTATCAGGTAAGTTAGTTGTGAATCCGAGTTCCGTTGCTGATATTTTTGCAGATGGCGATAGTCCTGAAACGGCTCTTCCATCCAGCAAATACCACCCGTCATGATCGCCTGTGCTAAATGAGTATTTGATATCTCCTACTATTTCGGATGATATATCAGATGAGTCAAAAGCTCCGAGTTTTTGCCATGATGCTCCGTCAAAATAGTAATAACCCGGCACGGTAATATTTGCTCTTTGTCCGGTATTATCACCACCTGAGATGCTAGTTATATAAATAATAACACCCACCTGAGATGCTCCATACAACGAGTTTCCTTTTGATGACAGCTCCGCCAGAGTGAGTCGTGGAGCCTGCATTCCGGCTATATGACTTGTTACTAGACTCGCTTTAATATCTAATGTTGCTTTCGGGAATTCAGTATTAATTCCTATCTGAGCATAAAAAGGTATTGAGGTAAATAAAGCCAAAACCAATATATAATACTGTTTCATTGTTATATATATGTTAGTTAAATCTGTTGTCAGCCTTTTGTTTGATTGTCTGAAAAAACAATTCAAAAAAATTCGCGGCAACACATCTATTGTTATCGTTTTTGTTTCAATAAATATTTTATAAATAACGGAGTGTAGCAAGAAATAATCACGACTTTTTGCTACACCATACAATGCAGCTTAGTCTTAACTAATACGTGGCTAAACGACAACAAAAAGAAGATTCGTATCGACAAGAATAAGTGAAGACAATGTATTTCCGATATTTATGATATATGGATAGAATTATCCGGGATAATAAGTTATTGGAAGATTTTTCATTAAGGGATATATCAATCGCAGGTTTTCTCATATATAGGTCATTATTAAGGTTATAATAGTCAGAGATTGCACTATCTAAAGAGCTTTCAAGCAAGCTTGTTGCAGTATTCGCCTCACTGGGTACCAGATCGTCACTACATATCTTATCTGCATGGAACAGAACAAAAAAGTGTTTTATATTTACCCAACTCGAAATGTCAAATTTATTAAAGGACCCAAAAGTCGAAGACAGAAATCTCCATACAATAATTTTCATAATTCTAACTTTATTAGAACAATAGTTCAATAAAAACAAGGAAAAAACGTTATATAAAGCAGTGAGGATTAGTCGTCATTTTCAGTATTCAAAATGCTTTATATATACAAAAATATTTTTTTGGTAGGACAAAAGTACGTATTTTTCAGGATAATAAGAACCTAACTTAACATTAAATATCAAATAATAATAACTTTTATCTCCCCAAACGACAGAAAAAAGCATAATGCAGTTGAGGTTAACTCCGTATATAGACATGGAAATGGATCTCAAAAAAGAATTTCTGAGAATTATTTTTTTTAAGAATGTAATTATATAAACATATGCATTTCTTTCTTTCTCTTAACATTTCAATCCATATAAGCAAACCTACAAAGTCATTAAAAAACTAACATTTTTCTCTTTTTTTTATTTTATGTTGCAAAACACATAATAATGTAATACTTTTGCACAATCACAAAAAGTATTTTTATTGCATTTATTTGCACTGCATCACGGACATAGTTATGCCATAGGTAAGCCTTATTACCCGAAAAGTTAAACGACAACAAAAAGACAACCTATCAGCTTCCTGTTGATAGGTTCGTTATTTTATACAAAACGGATAAATAATAATCTATTTAACAAATGAAAATGGGCTCGATATTATTTCTTTACCTTTTTATAAAGAAAAGAAAACCATAGTGGCAATATAATTCCTTTACAGATACTCGATATGGCAATTGCCCACCAAACACCTACAATTCCCATTTCAGATGCCAGATAATAAGCCAGAGGAATACGCAACGCATTGAAAACAACACTTATTATGGCAGGCTCTACAGTTCGGCCGATACCATTAAACATCCCCTGTGTAGTAAGCTCAAGCATCATAAAAATCTGCACAAGCCCCATTACCATCAGGTATTGCGAGCCGGCATCTATAGCATCCTGATGGGGAACTATCAGTCCGAAAATAGAGCCTCCGAAAAAGATAAAGGCAACACTCACCACAATACCTACCGACACCATTATACGAAGGGTGTAGAAATAGGCTTTTTTACCACGTTCTATTTTATTGGCAGCATAATTCTGAGCCATAAAAGCGCTTAAAGCCGTAGAAAAACCTTGCGAAGTATTCCATGTAACAGCCTCAATTTGACCACCTGTAGTTTGAGTCATCAACCCCAAATGTCCGCCATATATAGCTGCCACCCGTGCCAGATTCATATTTATGATGGCATATAACGAATTCATCAACGAAACAGGTGTTCCGAGATAAAAAACACGCTTCAAAAAGACCATACGGGGTTTTATGATAAACCTAAAATTCCCCAAAATACGATTAGCCGATTTGATCTGATAGAAAAACAGTCCGAATACAAATATTTGCGATACAACACTCCCCACGGCTGCACCATGCAATCCCATATCGAAACCGAACATAAGTATAGGATCGAGAATCATATTCAGCACCAATCCGCAGGCATTGTTACGAAAAGGAATAAAACTACGCCCCGCCCCATTATATACCCCCGACAGGTTATAAGACTGAAACTGAAACGGTAAACAAATGGTCATTATTCGCAAATAAAGCACGGCTTCTTCGGTTATATCGGCAGGCAGTTTGAAGAATGATAAAATCTGTTCGGCAAACACAAACAAAATGAGCGACCAGATTATACCGAGATACAATGCTACGGTAGATGTATGAGAGGCATATATTTTTGCCTGTTTCATCTTTTTAGCACCGATAGACTGCCCCACTGCCACCTCAGCCCCTATCATCGCCAGATAAGCAACCGATGCTGTAAGCCACAACAGCATACCGATAGCACCGATGGCAGCTTCGGATTTTGTGGCAACATCGGAAGCTTCATCTGCCCCCAATCTCCCTACCCACGACATAGCCATCAAGGTATATGCCATTTGCAAGAAACTTGTCCCCATAAGGGGTAAAGCCAATCGTATAAGAGTTGAGAATATCTTACCTTCGGTAAGGTTCTGAATACCACTTCCTTTCATTAGGATATTTTGTTATCTATTTTGAGGTCTCTGACCTTTTTTATTACTTTGTTATAGGGCAGACCCAATATGGCTATCCTCGGAAAATAGATTATTACAAACCAAGTTGCTTATATTATATAATTACTCACAGCTCGATTTACCTGTTTTATGATTAATAGCTCCCTTTTCAATCAACAATTGGGCTACATCATCAAAACCTCTATCGCAAGCTCCACTTAATGGGCTTACATTAAATTTAGGAGCTATGACATTTAAATCGGGATTAAATTGCAATATAAATTTAACCGTTTCCAACCGACCATCTACTGCCGCTACCATAAATAGAGTTTCTCCATCCGACTCCACCGCATCCCAGTCCGATTCGTCTTTCAGCAAATTATAAAGGTATTTTACAACCTCTACATTATTACCCAATACTGCCGATTTTAATGTATTATAAACATCGGCCTTGTCTGTTGCTCTGATATCTGCACCTTGTTCCACTAAATATTCCACAATATCCATATAACCGATAAAGGCTGCCCATCCTAAGGCTGTCTGCCCTAATGAGGCAGTATCTTTTGCTTCGATGTTCTGACCTGCTGCTACCATTTTTTTGATATCCTCCAAGTTTCCTCTCTTTACAGCATCAAACCATACAGCATCGGGTCCCTGAGAGGGTTCTTGATAAAAAATGCGGTGTTTCAGCAAATTAGGGTTAGCTATTTTATACATTTCATCGTAGCTGAGTCTAAATTCAGACAGATCTACTTTCGATGTTTGTGCTTGCAGATTAAAACCAAAAACAAATAACAACACGAATGAACCGAGAAACGAAATAATTTTCATACACATATTCAGTTTAATAGTAAAACTTTTTATTCTAATTTGCATTAAGAATAATTTTAAATATAATTTATGGCCTCTGACCTTTTTATGGCTTTGATACAGGGGCACAGACCAACGATTCTGTCATATATCGGATGAAGAGACATAAGCCCATCACTACAATCGCAAATGTATTATTAGATACATTCAACTACCTATCAGGGGTTAGCCTGTATACTTTGGCGGACAAAGATACAATCGAAATGAAAGATAACCTCAATCTTATATATAAAAAAAGCGACTACTTAACGTAATCGCTTTTTGCTCCTTGGAGCGGAAGAAGGGGCTCAAACCCTCGACCCTCAGCTTGGAAGGCTGATGCTCTATCAACTGAGCTACTTCCGCAATTGCATCATCAAAAGTGGGCAGTGATGGATTCGAACCACCGTAAGCTTACGCTATCTGAGTTACAGTCAGACCCATTTGGCCACTCTGGTAACTGCCCTTTTGCTTAAATGCGATGCAAAGGTAATCAAAAATATATTCTTCGCAAGTTTTGTTAATAATTTTATTGAAAAAATATTACTAATACCCCTAGCTAATCAGTTCGCACAGCCAATAGTTTGCAAAAGAAGCCTGCAACAATACATATTTTTTGCCCAAGATATAAAACATGCTGCTTTATCGAAATTACACTTTTCTTTCTTATAATTTCCAGAAAACCATATAGCTACGCACCAAATTATTACTTCCGGGTGCAGAGCTTTTAAGAGACCAAATCCTATTGGTTGCACTTTCGTGACAAACGTAAATCTTCACTACATCGTTTTTCTTAAAGTTGGCATTTAAAAATACGGATGCGGTTTGCTGTGCATTGCTATTAGGACGCAAAGCTACAGTATAGGAATCGACTACAGAATGATTGGTATCGTTGACCAAAAACACATAATAGTAAGCAAACTCCGAACTTCCTGTCGATACATATCCCGACAAATGCATATTAAAGGAATATGCTCCGTCTTCTAAAATCTCGATGGATCCATTTTCTTTGGTTACAAATTTCAGCTCTACCCCAGAAGAATACAACTCTGCTGATAATTGTGCGGGGGTAATAGGCTTTGTTACAACATCGGGCGATGATAAATTCAACAGATTGATGAATGATCCTGCATATATATTAGTAGCCATTTTGCCCCATTGAGTATCGGAAAAGAAATAAACTCCATCATCTATTGTTGCATCTTTGTTATATACAACTATTCCATCGGTGGGATTGGGTACTGTTACTACATCAAAGCTACTAGCAAGAGTTACTTTATTTAGTCCTAATGCTTTATTATTCGAATTCAAATACAATTGGGCACTATTGTAGGGCATAGCCCCTACCCCTAATATGGCTTCATTATCGGTAGATTTGCTGAACACTACATCGTTTTTTAATTGTGCGGGTGTTGGCGTAGCCGATATATTATCACCGTTAGTATCTATTATAAAATTCCCTATCGGAAATAAGGTATTGATGCCTACTTGTGATGATGCATAAACAGAACATCCCCAAAACGTTAATATTATAAATATTTTATTCATTGTTATACATTCTTTTCGTTATAGTTTCCAAAATACCAGACTTGTTCTGGCTGCCGATTTTACCGACACATCGCCTGTATCCAATACTCGTATATTCAAAGGACAATCTTCAAAATCGGGTGCTTGCCCACGACCAATATAAAACTCCACCTCTTCATCCTTATTCAGAGGCGTACCCATTACTAAGCGATACGAATAATACCTCCGAGCTTTTTGCATAAAAGGAAACGTCAAAAGAGCTTTTTCCAATACTTTATTTTGTGTTTTAGAAACCATAAAAACATACAATAAAGCTTGAGAATCATAAGTAGCAGGCATGGCCGGATCTGAAACAGTTGAATAGAAATAAAAACGCAAGGCAAACACATAAGTTCCATCAGTTTTTGCTTTTATCTGGGTTGTTTCGCTGTTCATAAAAGGCATCTTTATAGCCGCCGAATAGATACCGGAAGTAGCATCGGCATAACTTACGCCGGGTATAATCACATCTGTCGGCGGCAGATAGGGTATCGAGAATTCATTTTTCAAAGTAGGTTCTCTCTCTGATTCCATTATCCTGTTCCACTTTACTCCATCGAAATAACACCAGCCTATTTCAACCTCTTCCGAAGCTATGGCAGTCGTGTTATAAACCACCATTCCGGCTCGGGGATTAGGCACAGTTACAATATCGGTCAATGATTGGAGCTTTACCTCATTCATTTTCAAAGCTTTTTTGTTCGATCCTAAATTGAGCTGTGCATTTGGTAATACTTTCTTGCCTAAACCCAAGCCAAAGGTCGATGTCTGATTATCGAGAGTTACAATCATGTCATCGGCAAGCCCTGTTCCGCTGTTTGTACTGTTATTTAATGGATCGACCTGAAAAATAGTTCCCGACACCAATTTATCGGTATTGATGGCTATCTGAGCTACAGATATCGTACTCATCAGAAAAAGGACACTTATAATATATGCATATTTCATAATTTCCAGTAACTTAAAGATGTTTTATTGTATCTGCCGAAAGTAGTAGCTGCTCCACCAAACAGCGTCCAGGGATAAGGAGTGTCTATATTATGACAAATCAAAAAGTCTAACTCATCACCGGCTTTCAATATCGAAGATAAAATAGCGGTAGCCGACTGCTTGTATTGCGGCGGATTATTCATCGCTAACGTACCCAATGCAGCAGCATCCATGATAACCATATCCGATTTGCGCATCATAAACAAATACATATGCACTTCGCTTGTTTCTGTTGTATTGACCATCCCCATCAAATTTAAAGCAAAAGCATAAGTTCCGTCCTCAGTTATCTTTATACCTGCTGTAGTAGAACCCAAGGGTGCAAATGGAATAGAGACCCCATCGTATCCTCCAGCTGATATAACTGCTGACGTTGCTCCGATAGTGGTAACATCGTGTAACGAAATGGCTATTTTCACATCGAAGGTCTCTTTGGTAAAAGCCATCTGATCCCACTTATTGGTCTGACCATTAAATACACAGATACCGGGATATAATTGGCTATTGTTGGTGGTATTATATACTATCATCCCACGTACCGGAGAGGGTACAGTTAGCAAATCGTCCGTTCCGGTTAATGCTACAACATTTAGTTGAAGCCCTTTATTCGAAGATATTAAATCGACAGAAGCTCCTTTTGCGGGTATAGCTCCAATGCCTATACCTACTTCGCCCATTCCATCCGATTTTACAATAATATCATCAGCTAACTGGGCTGCCGTAGGAATAGCCGAGTTATTGCCCGACGCATCTATATGGAAAATTCCCAAAGGCGATTTGGTATTCACCCCTACTTGTGCATAAATCGAGCCTACACAAAAAATCCCAAGCAGTATTAAAAACTTTTTTTTCATTGTTATGTTATTTGTAATATAGTTAGTTGTTTTAGCTGACTGAATAAAAAGAGCAGCAGCATGTAATCGCTACACACTACTGCCGGACATAGTTGTGACAGAGGTAAACAAATGTTTCGTGTTGATTTTGAACGACAACAAAAAAACAAATCGGTGACACGAAAGTGTTTACCGACACAACCAGTAATATATTTATTGGGGAAATATTTTTGCGGAAAATATCCTGTGTCAATAACACACAGAAACAAAAAAAGACGGAATAATCCGCCTAAAATATTTTTATTACCAGCACGGTTGCTAGTTAACTCTCTCTCTCTCTCTCTCTCTCTCTCTCTCTCTCTCTCTCTCTCTCTCTAATATTTCAACGCACATAGACAAACCTAAATAGTTAAAATTTAGATCACTATCAGAATATGTGGTTGTTAATTTTATTGTCATTATTAGTGCAAAGAGTTATTTTACAGGGGCAAATATATAGAATATATTTTAACAGACAAATAAATTACGGAAAGAAGTAAGAATCGGGAAGTGATAATATCTTAGCATTCGATAAATAAATGAAGGGCTTATCAGCCCCTCATTTGCTATAATAGATTCAAAGATGAGTTGTGTGAAAATAATTACATCATAAAAAATGCAATTGTACATCTTGTATGTGCAGTTGTAGCAGTTGTCCAGTTTCCAACCTGAGGTCTAAGCCCTATCTCCAGATAATCTCCTTTTTTACAATTAGCTGCCAGCAAAACTGTATTAAATGTAAAATAGGTAGACGTATTATAAACCGGTTCATAATGCTCCAGAGAATCTACCTCAACACCATTTTTATAAAGAAACAAAAATCCGTTTACGGAACCCGTACCACCGATAGCTGTTGATCTTGCCCAAAATCGAATAAATACGAGATAATTTCCATCGGCAGTCAAATTATATCGCGTATTAGATGATAAAGGCAATTTAGTTATAACACCTGCATTATAGGTAGTTGCCGTCATCATTTGAATCTGCTGCCCACCACTACCGGGCATAGTTCCCCATGAGGCATAACCGGCAACATCCGAAAGCAAAACGCGATCTTCGCCCTGATTACCATCTACAATACGCAGGGCTGTACTTCCTGTGGGAACATTCAAATGTATTTTAGCTGTTGGAGATATTGTACCCAATCCCAGATTACCGTTGACATCCACAACCACATCGTCTGCTGTAACCGACGGGCTATTGATTCCCGGGTCAATATAAAAAACTCCTGTTGGCTGGGCTATATTAATCCCGACTTGTGCATTCAAACCAAAACTAAATAATAATATAAATAGTTGTATTATTGTAAATTGTTTCATCCTACTTAAATTTTAAAAACCAAAACACTTGGGTTATAGTTACGATCTGTTCCACTACCTCCAATTATCCAATTATATCTTTGACTTATAGGCGTTGATGGCGTAATGTACATCTTCAACCAGTTATTATCTTTAGATATTGTAACACGAAAAATAGTGGTAAACGAAAACACTCCATTATTAGTCGGATATTTCACATAATACTCAACAGCATCGCGACCAATATCAGAAGAAGAGGCTGTACTGGTTGTTCCTTCACGTGTATACAGATAAGCGCTGATTATGGGATAGGATACATTTGCCCTTCCCCACCAGCGAAGAACCACCACGTATGTTCCGGCTTTGGGTATTTGGGTCGAGAATAAGAAAGATTCCGATCCATTCGGGAAAGATCTCGATCCCGTTAGATAGAATGCTCTTGCCCAAGAATAGGGAGGTGCAAGCCAAGTCATATTTCCATTAGCATCTTTACTGCCTAAAACTTTATTAAGCCCTTCGGTTCCATCGGATAAGTGCATAGCCGGAAATCCCGTACCGGCAGTTTCGATGTGCAACTTGGTTGCAGGCGAAATTGTACCAACCCCCATATTTCCACTTTTATTAACCATTACATCATCCGAAACATTGGTTGACGATGATGTATTGCCTTTTGCATCAACATGAAGAACACCCTGAGGCGATTCGGTATTGATACCTATTTGTGCTTGTAACTGACAACCGAAACAGACGATTGCAGCTATGAATACATATTTTTTCATTCGTTTTCTATTATATACGGTAAACAACTATACTCGGATTCCAGGTGGCATTTGTTGTACTTGCAGTACCGATACGCCAAGGCCCCCCGACTGTTACTCTGATATAAAGCTTCAGATACGTTTCTGTAGTAATTTTTGCAGAAAGAGGCAAGGCAAAACAAAATGTTTCACCATTATCGAGATATACATATTTTTCGGCTTGATCTTTGACATTAGCCTGATCTGCCGTCCAGTTATTAGCCGTATTAGTTGATGTGGCCAAATAAAATATAGCTGCCGTCGATTTATTTCCATTAGAGGCAGTACTCACTCCCCACCAACGAACTCCAATCTGATAATAACCGGCACCCGATACCGGAATTGCTTTAACCAATGTGTAGGCATTATTCGCATAACTGATCAATGATCCGGTTACATTATAGTTGGCTCCCATCGTTGTTGGCATATCGACCCACGAAGCGTTACCTGCATTATCGGATCTAAGAACTTTATTTGTCCCCTGCTTTCCATCCACTATTCTCATAAAAGGTGTAGTTGCAGTGGTTACAATATCGAGCCTGGCCTTAGGTGACAGCGTACCTATACCGACATTGCCATCCTTGGTGATTACGACATCATCGGATGTGTTTAAGGAGCCCGAAGTATTCCCTTTGGCATCTACATGCAACCAGGTTCCGGTATTGGGCGTTTTGATATTTATCCCCACCTGTGCCTGTGCCAAGAGTGACGATATACTAAATATCCATAATAGCTTACTTCTCAATACGATTCTTTTTTTCATCTATTATATACATGTTATTAGTGTTTCTTTCAATAAAAATCTGTTGTGTAAGTCTTTATAAATTTTATGTTGCAATTGGATGTGGAAGATATACTTCATAAAAAAGGCTATTTGAGTAAGCCTGCGTATACTGACGTAGAAAAACAGCAGCATGTAATCGCTACATACTACTGTCGGACATAGTTGTGACAGAGGTAAACAAATGCTTCGTGCCGATTTTGAACGACAACAACAAGATAAACCGTTTACACGAAACTGTTTACCCAGGCAACTACTAGTATATTTTTTGGAGAAATTTTTCAAAACAAATGAGCATATAAGACGCAACAAACAATGAAGACAGAATTTTCTGCCTGTAAACTTAAGGAATAAAGAATATTTTATGTGCGGAAAGGGATTAGATACTCTCTCTCTCTCTCTCTCTCTCTCTCTCTCTCTCTCTCTAATATTTCAACGCAATAAAGCAAATCCAAATTGTTAAAATTCAGATTAAGAATAGCCGAAATATTAGTTAATTCTGTTGTCATTTTTTAGGATAAAGAGTTATTCCGTGAGGGCAAATGTAGACAAAAAGATTATTAAAACAAACGATAAACTCTTTTTTAAGATTTAAAACACACCAAAAGGCCATGTTATTTTAACAAAACCTGACCTTTTATTGCTTTTAATTAAAATATCGTTTGACTACATTTCGTTTTACATTCTGAATACTGCTATCGAAGGATTAATCATTCCACTACCATTAATAGTCCACGCTTGCCCACCCACCGAAGGGGTAACATATACCTGTAAATAATTACCGGGCAAACAGTTGGCAGCCATCAATACCGTAGTGAAGGTAAAAGGAGTATTAGCAGTTGCAGGAACATAATATTCTATCGCATCAACATTAGTTCCATTCTTACGGAGATAAAAGTAAGCACTTACAGCCCCTGATCCACCAATTGCCGAAGTAGCTCCCCACCAACGTATAGTTATCAGATAGTTTCCTGCACTGACTATATTTATTTGTGTGCTGCTACCTTCCAGAGGCATAAGTGCCCCCGATGCATTGGGGAATGTTTTTGCAGCCGTTACTCTGAACGCATACCCTCCACTCCCTTTTATAACTCCCCATGAGGCATTGCCATTGGCATCCGACATCAATATACGGTCGGCAGTCTGCGAACCATCCGTCATTCTGAAAGCCACATTGCCGACAGGTGCAGCTATATGTACTTTAGCTGCAGGTGAGAGCGTACCCAAACCGATATTGCCGGCAGTACTTACAACAACATCATCGGTTACCGTTGTGGGACTATTTTTACTGGGATCGATATGTAAAACTCCTGTCGGACTTGCAATATTAACACCTACCTGAGCAAATAAAGCGGGAAAAGATGATATGATGATAAAAAAGAAAATACACTTTCTCATAACTTAAATTTTAAACAGTATAATACTAGGATTCCAGTTCGAATTGGTTGTCGAAGCAGTGCCAACCGTCCAATTAAACGAATCACCTCCGATAGATGGCTGTATAAAAAGTTTGAGCCAACTACCGGCAGGAACTGTAGCATAAAGACTGGTTGTAAAACAAAACGGACTATTTGCTATTGTACGTACATAGTATTCAATAGCATCTTTATTTGTACCCCTACTAGCTGATCCGTCGGTTCCCTGATCCAGAAAAAAATAAGCACTGGTTTCGCTATTAGTAGTCCCTGCGATTGTAGTAGTACCCCACCAACGCACAACGACCAGATAATTGCCGGCATCGGCAACCTGCATAGCTCTCACCAATGATACACGACCTCGGGGATAATTGATCCTTCCCAAAACATTGTAAATAAATCCACCCGATGCAGGCTGATCAACCCAGGTTGCATTACCCGAAGCATCGGAACGTAAAATACGCGTATTAGCTTGTGTTCCGTCTACAATACGTAAAGCAGGAGTTATACCATCGCCTGTTATATGCAGTTTGGCGGTAGGCGAAAGCGTTCCCAACCCCATATTACCGGAAGCATCAATTATCATATCGTCCGAAATATTGTTTGCACCCGATGTATTTCGAGCGGCATCCACATGGAACAATTTTTGGGGCGTTTCGGTATTGATACCGATTTGTGCCGAAGTAACAGCCCCCGTTAGCAAAGCTGTAAAAAGAAGAATGTATTTTTTCATAATCTTTAAACTCTATAAATAACAATACTGGGATTCAATGTTTCACTCCCGGCAGAAGCCGTACCTATGACCCAAGGGCCACCGATAGCAACTCGGATGTATACTTTGAGATAAGTTCCGGCAACAACCCGGGCAAAGAGTGATGTACTGAAACAAAATCGCCCCGTGTCGCCGGGAGGCATCACATAATATTCGACCTGATCTTGCACATTGGGACTGTCGGCACTCCACGTATTTCCCGATGAAGAACTTTGCAATACATGAAAGACAGCCGATGTTTGTTTAGCTGCATTCATTGAACTGGACACTCCCCACCATCTGATAGTCACCAGAAAATTCCCTGTATTGTTTATAGGAATTGCTTTTAACAAGCTGTATGTGCCGTTTGGGTAAGAAGTAGTAGTTGAACCTGTGATGTTATAAATAGCTCCATCGGTAGTCGGAGCTGTTACCCACGAAGCATTACCATTGGCATCAGTACGCAAGATTTTATTTAATCCCTGGGTGCCGTCTGCAATGCGCATAGCGGGAGTTGCTACGGTAGTGACAATATGCAATTTGGCAGACGGGGCTACTGTACCAACGCCTACGTTGCCTTTTGCATCAATCATCACATCATTTGATGCCTGAGCCACTGTCACCGAAGAAGCCGAGGTATTATCTCCTGCCCCATCGATATGCAGCACGCTTCCCGAAAAAGGTACTTTGGTGTTTATACCCACCTGAGCCACACTTAAGCCGATGGATAATAAACAAAAGATGAACAAAAAAACTTTCTTCATTGTCGTAATTATTTATATGTGTTTGTTGCTTAATATCAAACTGTTGACTAGAAAAAGCAGCAGTATGTAATCGCTACATGCTGCTGCCGGACATAGTTGTGACATGGGTAAGCGGATGTTTCGTGCCGATTTTGAACGACAACAACAAAACAAAACGACTGCACGAAACCGTTTACCTAAACAACTATTGATATATTTATTGGGGAAATATTTTAAGGAATAAAGTATAGCGTATTTTAAACACAATAATAAAAAAAGGCAGATAAGTCCACCTGAAAATTCTAATAAAAAGTAATATCTTAAATACGAGGAGGGATTAGTCTCTCTCTCTCTCTCTCTCTCTCTCTCTCTCTCTCTCTCTCTCTCTCTCTCTCTCTCTCTAATATTTCGACACACATATCCAAACCTAAATAGTTAAATTTTAGATTATTATCAGAATATACGGTTGTTAATTTTACTGTCATTTTCAGTGTAAAGAGTTATTTTACAGAGACGAAGGTAATGAATAATTTCAAATTATCACAAATTTCAATTATTTAATCTAAGGGACAAAAATAATTTGTCCCTTAAAGCAATAGATCAACAATTCAGTTCTATCGTAAATCACAATATTTTAATTGCACCAAAATGACTTCCTCCATATCTGTTATTCACGGTACCGGCTGCTTCATTACCTGCCCATATTTCGAGTTCTGCATTTTGAGAAAATACGATCAGCTTCATGAACTGAGGTTTCGCCCATCCTCCTCCGGTAAACTCATGCAAATTACCAACAGTTTCGAGAATAGCTCCGGTAGTTTTATTCCTCAATTGCATCCAAAAAAAGTTATTACCAATTGCACTCGGAGTACCCGTTAATCCCATAGAAGCATAAACAAGCCATGTTCCGGGAGTAACCTTTATTGATGTGCGTGTCAGATTAGTCCAAGTATTAATCTGGCTTGCAGACCAAGTATAGCTTCTTGCCGGATCGGCAGCATTCGGATCTGCCAATCCGGTCGGATCGCCATAAAGCAATCCTTTTGCTACTGCCTCTATCGGTTTCAGCAAATTATCAATTGATTTCCATGTTGCATAGCCATTGGCATTGGATATCAGCCTCATCTCCGGTTCTAAACTAGTACCTGCAAGAAAAAGCGCACCATTGACTTCGAGCTTTACGGAACTCATCGGGATAGCTCCCAAACCTACATTTCCGTTATTATCCACAATTACATCATCCAATAATTGTGAAGCGGATACAACACCCGAGGTCGGATTATTTTTTGCTCCATCGACATGAAGCAGATATTTGGGATTCTCTGTATTTATACCTATCTGAGAATAAGATGGCAATGTTATTATAAGTGATATAATAATGCTTAGATACGAAATTCGATATTTTAACATAAGGCTATGTCTATATTTTATAATATGTATAACTAGTATATGCGTTTCAATTGTTATCAACTTCAGGCAATAACCCTTTATTGAAGTTTAATCGCATAAAAATATGCACCTGTAAGATCGGACGTTAGTTGCGGGCTCAGGTAAGTAGAGGACGGACTTTTAATCTGAACAAAATACTTCCGTTGTTTTTGAGCAAGTCCCTCTACGGGAATAGATATAAAACCTTGTACCATAGGCGTGCTGTAATATTTCTGATATACACCTTTTCGAATAGAATAAGGCAGTCCTCCTTCGCTCACATCAGTATATGTTTTTGCGCCACCAGCATCGGTTGTTTCCTGTACGATTTTGAGCCATACATATTCGGCTGTAGATAATGTTGTGCTCGAAACCGTACCTACGACATCGGCTTTAGCCACAATCATCCACAGACCTCCTGTTAAATCTAATGGTACAGAGGTTATATCCTGATAAGCTGTTGTCAGATTTTTTGTCGGTACAATTGCTCCCCAGACTACTCTCCGACCTATAAAGTCAGAATCATACCATGTGCCTATTCCATTCTCGTCCGAGACCAAAAATGCACCTTCGCTTTGAGTACCATCGGCAATACGTAAGGTTCCTCTGATATCGAGTCTGGTGGTTGGCGTGTGAGTACCTATACCTACATTTCCATTCGATAAAATCACTACATCATCCGCTGTTCCGGTTATACCACTTGTATTTTTCAACGGATCTATTAGCAGCACTGAGCTTGCACTGTTATTTATTGTAACCGATTGCGATCTCAACAAGCAGACGGGCAACGCAAGTAAACAACAAACAGCTATATATTTTCTTATTTTCATCGTTCTTTCTTTATTATTACATCAATTTTATTGCATACAGATATGAGCCTCCAATACCACCCGAAGTGGAAGCAAATACGGAGTGATTTTGTGCATGCAGCTCTATTTGTTTAGTCTGCCCCGCAGCAACCTCTACAACCCCTGCTGTTTGAACAACACAGTATAAAGAACTGTCGTATGAGGGACGTGCTCCTGCTGCATTGATTGCCACGGCTGATGTTTTATCATAAATCTGCACCCATGTATAATAGCTCGATTCGGTTGAATTCTTGGTTACAATCCGCGCACTCAACAACCATTTTCCGGCAGTTATTGTCAGTGGTTGAGAACTAACGACAGACCAACCTACGCCTAATAAAATTCCATTAGAGATAGAGCCACTTATGATCTTAAACTTAAATTCGGAATCCCAATATCCTAATCCTGTTCCATCGGTAGTGAAAATGTTACCACTGCCTTGTGTGCCATCATTAATCCGAATAGTTCCTCTCAAATCCAAAGATGCGGTGGGATTGGCCGTTCCGATTCCTACATTACCTTTCATATCAACAATTACATCATCGCTATCGTTGGTGGGCGATGATGAGGTGCCTCCTGTATTTGAATTAGGGTCAATGTGAAAAGCTCCAAACGGACTTTTCGTATTAATCCCCACCTGCGATTGGCATATGCCCATGCTCAGGAGACTAAAAATTAAGAAAAAACAGTTTTTCATTGTCGTCATCATTTATTATTTAGTTAGTTCGATATTAGTTAGTTCGAAAATAAAAAGCAGCAGCATGTAATCACTACATGCTACTGCCGGACATAGTTGTGACATAGGTAAACGGATGTTTCGTGCCGATTTTGAACGACAACAACAAAACAAACCGGCTGAACGAAAGCGTTTGCCTAAACAACTATCCATATATTTATGGGGAAAATGTTCTAAAGAATAATACATAGCGTACTTTAAACACAATAATAGAAAAAGACAGATAACTCTGCCTGAAAATTTAAAAAATAAGTAGTATTTTAAATACGAGGAGGGATTAGCTCTCTCTCTCTCTCTCTCTCTCTCTCTCTCTCTCTCTCTCTCTCTCTCTCTCTAATATTTCAACGCACATAACCAAACCTAAATAGTTAAAATTTAGATTATTATCAGCAATTATGTTTGTTAATTTTGTTGTCATTTATACTAAATATCTCGCATTCATACTTTGCAAAGATATGAATATTATTAGATTAAAGAACTATTTAACCTAAAATTTACAAAAAGTCAAAGTTCAATTTTATCGTTAAAATAAGAGTAAGATAAATTTATGAGAGCAAATCCTCTCCATTCTATCTACGCACTAAAATAAGGTCACACTATACGATAACTTAATGTGACCTTGTTCCATTTTTTTGTTAAAATTTAGCTTAAATAGATCCAGCCTCTTAGTAGTGAGATATAGAAATATATCTTTATAATAAAACGCTTGCGATAGTGCTGCGGTAAATTCATGACCTTCTTTACCAATAGTGTTTAACTAGATGGCTGTGTTAGCCTCCAATAAACCATATTTGTTTTACTTGGAAATACATAAGAATTAGGAGATCCGGAATAATTTGCAATCCGTAAGTTTAAGATGTCTCCAACATTAAATTTGCCTCCCAGAAATACTGTATAGGTGGCTCCTACAGAACCACTTCCTACAAATCCCGTCATATTTAACTCTGCAGAGTCTATAGGAGTATCCCCTGACATTAGCCACAGATATACTACTTGTCGTGCAGGGTCTGTAACAGCTACATTTGTTTTTAGTAGCAGAGTTACTCCAACACCATAAGCTCCAGTTTCGGGAATAATAATATCATCGCCAAAGTCTAATTTTAGAGCACAATTATAGTTTGCTGCAGTACAAACCGGAGTAACAACCTCTGTTACAAGATTCCTTGTTTGTAATCTTTTCATTTCTTCGGTAAACAATAGCTTCCATGTATTATCTTCATAAACGTATACTCCGGGTATAAGACCATTTATCCCTGATACATTAGAAGTATTATAAACAATCATTCCTCTTACAGGATTAGGTACTGTGTTTACATCTAATTGAGATGTTAAGGCAACTTTGTTAGGAAGAAATGCCTTGTTTTTATCATTGAGAGCCAATTGTATATTGGATTGAGGGATTTCGCCTAACGAGAGCACCGCTTCATTATTATAACCTGTTCCCATATACACATCATCAAGCTGTTGAGCTATAGATGGAGGAGTATTTGCATTGTTACCTAAAACATCAATATGAAACAATGTCTGTGGATTTTCGGTATTAATACCTATTTGAGCCTCCATCGTTTGACAGAATGCCATTAATAATAGTACGTAATATATAATCTTTTTCATTATTAATTTTATTTTATATTTTCCAATATATCAAAGAGGTTCTATTCGCATTATTTCCAGGTCTGGCTTCTAATTGCCAACCATAATTATAGTGCCCTAAGCGAAAAGTTATAATATCCCCCTTATTTACTGTAACTTGTAAAGTTGCAGTATGTGTATACGCAACTAAGCCACCTAGAGGTTGAGCAACATTTATTTCCATCGATGCTAATTTAGTTGTTCCGTTTTTCATTAAAAATAAATAATTGACAGAACGAGCAAATTTAGGCGAAGTTCCTCCTATTGAATTTGTCGTGGCTGTACCAAAAAGTCTTAGCGAAAAAATGTAAGTACCTGTTTGCTTTATCACTATAGTTGAAAAGTTTAATAGAGTTGCTAATGCAGGCGATGCATTAAGTCCCGATATCTGAGAAGAGACACAATTAGTTAATAAATCAAGTTGTGTTAATTCAGAATTAAGAGTTCCCGATTGCAATTGATACCACACAATACCATTGAAGTAATAATATCCGGGACTAATATTATCCGGAAATACGCCTGACGTTGCCGTGTTATAAACTAATGTACCCTCAGGAGGATTAGGTATTGTAACAATATCTCTAAGGTCGGTCAGAGCAACCCTGTTTATAAGAATAGCTTTATTGGGATCAAGTAGAGCGAGTTGAGCCGAACTGTTAGTATTTACTTTTCCCCCGACACTCATATTTAATCCGGCTGAAGAATTCTTATCAATTACAATATCATCACTTATCTGCGATGCAGAGGGCACGCCGCTTGGTGGATTATCTCCTTTTACGTCAATATGAAAAATACCTAATGCATTTTGAGTGTTAATACTTACTTGTGCTTTGCTTATGGCAAACACAAAAAATAAAAAGAATATAAGAATGAATTTATTATATTTTAGTCTCATACTGTTGTCTATTATAATTTCCAATAGGTAAGATATGTCGCATCAGCTTTTAGTGTAATAGAAGGGTAAGTGCTGTAATGTGATATCCTAAACATTAACTGATCTTGAGATTTTAGCTCTAAAGATGTAATAGCCGAAAGCGTAAAGGAATTACCATTCGGGAATAAAGCGGGGTTAATCTCAATACCTTTAAAAGGGGTAAAACCTGCATCTCCAAGACTTTTCTTTAAAATATAGATATTAAGAACTCCTCTGGTAATATTTCCGGATAAAACTCCGGTAGAAGATGTTGCATTTATATTAAAAGAAAAGGCATAAGCTCCATCGTCGAATATTTGTATTGAACCAAAGTCTGCAATAGGAGCAGTTGAACTATTCACTTCATTTGTCGATTTGGTTGTAACAGCCGTCTTTAAAGCACTGGTTTCACTAAGTCCCGAATAAGCACTCGTTCTCAACCGTAGCCACTTACTTCCTTGAAAAATGTAATATCCGGGCAATGTATTATTCGGATACACTCCGGAAGCTGCAATATTATAAACCAGCATTCCAGTTTCAGGGTTTGGTACGGTTGTGACATCTATGCTCGATGTTAATTGTACTCTGTTAGGCAAAAATCCTTTTGTGGAACTATACATAGCTATAGAAGCCCCAGATACAGGTAGTCCCCCAATAGATACATTTGCTCCGCTGGCATTATCACTTGAAATAATTATATCGTCCTCCAGATTGGTAGAACTCCCAGAATTTCCCTTTTTGTCAAAGTGAAAAACTCCATGAGGATTTTTTGTATTAATTCCCACCTGCGACTGGCACAAGCCAATACTCAGGAAACTAAAAATTAAGAATAAACAGTTTTTCATTATCATTTCATGTTAGTTAGTTAAATTATATCGGTATACAGCAAAGTGCAATCTCTGAACCTTGCTGCATATAATACAATTGCAGCTTATTGGATTTGAGGGAAAATGGGGAACGACAACAATAAAGAAATATCCCTAAACAATAATCCAATAAAGTAATACAAAGCATTTCCGATATAATATGGTGCATAAGTCAGTAAATTTATTTTGCAGATTAAGCGCTAAACGGATTAACAATATGCCTAATTGTTAATTAATATACCACAAAGAAGATATTTTGTTTGGCAGCGATTAATTACTTCCCTTTTATAATGTTGTCTAAATTAGTGTCGTTTATCGTTTATCCCCAGACTAAAACATAAGCCCAAGAAAACCAGGCACAAAAATATTTCATATTACTCAAACAGATGTCATTCATATGCAAAACCATGTCATCTATACGCAAAAATCCTTAATAAGAATAAATTTTTAGGGAAAAGAGAGGTAATTGGGATAATTTTGTATCGAACCAACAAAAAAGCAAACAAAGTTTAGTTATTATGAATATCAAAACAAAAAGAGGTTTAATCTTAACCTTGTTTTTCTTATCATTTATACCATTCTCTATTGTTGCCCAGTCTCAAGATGTACTTCAAATGAAGGAAGCTTTAATATCCAAGATAGACTCATGTAATAAGAATTTATTAAAACTTGATCAGAAACTGAAAATCTCGATGATGACAATGGCTAATAAATCACGTGAATATGATGCTATGGCTGAGTTCTTCAATCAGAAAAAATTATTTGGAGAAGAATATCAGATACTCATGTACAAATACATGTATAAAGATACATCCCCCAATAATCTGGATAGTATATATTATTATTTCAAGAAATCTGATAATCAATACTTAAACAGTCATGAAGACGTTACGCTACTCATCAATTCACTACGAGGACATTTTGTTGCTTGGTGCTCTAATAATAGCTATTCAGAACTTGCTATTCATACGCTAAAACAGAATATCGAATATAATTCGATTAGAAAACTCAATGATAACCTCTGGACATATCTGAGATTGGTACAAATCTACAGAACTACAGGTAATCACAAACAGGCAATCGAGTCCGGAAAGACAGGTCTAAATCAAGCAAATACACACAAACTTGCATTTGAACTGAAAGTATGTATTGCTTCGGAAATTGCAGAAAGCTATTATATACTGGGTGATTTTCAAAACAGCTTGGTATATTGTGACTCAATCCTCTCATATACCCACAATATTCCCGATAAATTTCAACCCGAACTTGGATCAAATTTCTATAATCTGGCTTTGATAGACTTTTATGCAATGACATCGGCTGCTTATTCATCAACAAAAAATTTTGAACAAGCACTAGTAATGCTCGGAAAACTGGAAGCAATTTTTCCAAAGGCAAAAATATTAGGCTATCCGGACAATGCAAGAGACCAGTTTTTAGCTCAAAAAAACTGGGTAAATATGGTTTATAACTATCAAAAAGGAGACTATGCTAAAGCAATGGAATATTTGAATAAAAATAAGGAACTGGCAATTCCTTTTGCTTTGACTCCAGATTATAAGAATACCCCTAAATGGGAGGCTCTAATTAATGAAAAGCTGGGTAATTATAAAGAAGCCAACTCCGCACTTAAAGATCAGCTACACTTTACCGACTCCATAAACCGAGCAAATACCGATAAAGAAGTCAGTTCTTTATGGGCTACTTTTGAAGTAGACAAAGCACAGCAAGCCAAAGAAAATAGCGAGTCGAAAGTCAGAATTATAGCAATAAGCACCAGTATCATTATTTTTATCTCTGCCATTCTCCTCATCTATTTTGTGGTAACCAACAGAAAATTAAAGAAAAAAAACCAACTCTTATTTAAACAACAGAAGAATCAATCATCTACTATACCTTTTGTAATAAACAGGAAAGAGGAAGCATCACAAGAAGAAATATCAGAAAATACTGAACAGACTCTCTATTTACGAATTATTGAATATCTGCAAACATCCAGGCAATATACAGATTCGGCGATCTCGCGCGAATCATTAGCTAAAGAACTGGGAACAAACAGACAGTATATCATCGATGCTATATCAAATAATGCTAATATGAGTTTCAATGAGTTTATCAATAATTTCAGAATTGATTATGCGCGAGATTTATTATTAAATGAAGACAATATACTGATCAAAGAAGTATATACTGAAGCGGGATTTAAGAATAGGAATACTTTTTCGCAATTGTTTAAAGAGAAGTTTGGTATGAGTCCTTCCGAATTCAGAGAGTGTGCCAATGAGGAAAAGATAAAAAGATAAAACCAATTGTACTGCCTACTGACTTTAGTAAATCATGAGGAAAGGTATTCTAAAGATACAAAGGCAATATGTTTTCGTGAAAAAAGTAAAGCCACGCAATACAATTGTTGCGTGGCTCTATTTTGCAAAAATATATTCTATTTATTATTGCTCTTTTTGAGCTCTTTTCAACTCTTCGGCTCTTTTTATACACCATGCCATAGAATTTGCCGTAAATATAGCATTATAAACATTCCATGTCTGTGTTGCCGCAGTAGGGCCAAATCGGGCACGATACGAAGGAAAGTTTGCATAAACCTGTCCGCTGATTGTTTTTGAAGTCAATTTAAAAGGACAGATGGTTGATGCTGCCGTAGATGTATTATTGGAATTAAAACCTCCGTCTCCAACCCAAACAAAGGGAAGTGTATTGTGTCGGAATGCTGTAGCAGAGTTCTCAACCAAAGTAGAGGATGCCCCCGCTCCGGATATATTCTGATTAGATGAATAAAGAGTAACCTCCTCCAAAGGCAGATTGGTAGCATAATAGGTTGTAGATGCATCCTCTCCCCAAGTCAATCCCGTCAAATTCCCAAAAGGACCGTTTAATATAGGATCGGTAATACTAGCATATCTATAAATAGATCCCGGAGGGCCTCCGGCTGTGATATCGATATCTGATTTATTAAATAATTTTCTCAAGAATGTTCTATTGGATGCCGGTTCTTCACAAAACATTAGAACAATTCCTCCGGCATTGAGAAAATCAACAAGAGCCTGTGCTTTATTGTCATTTATACCATTCCATGCATAACCGATTGTAACGATATCGACTTTGGTATAACCATTTGTACCGAGTAAATAATTACTAAACATGGCATCACTCGATGCGGAAGCTAAATCGGCATCCCAAAAAGTCACAATAGATCCGGTATTATTGCCCGATGTTTTTCGGTTACTGTCATACGCTGTTCCGGCATTCTTAAAACCGGAATATCTTATAATGCTATGCGGATAGGGACCGAAGTTATTCAAGTCTGTCAACATTGTATTGGAAGCCGATCCCACACGTCCTAAATTATATCCGTAATCAGCACTTGTTCCGATAGTCATTACCCTTTTTTGAGGAATGATAATATATACTGTAGCCACACATGTAGCAGAAGACGACTCGCTGTTCGACTTGATATATAATCGCTTATCATTGGTACTATAGGGAGTGCCTTCACCATACAACCTCACCACCTGAGGCGAAGCATTTAATATTCCGCTGCCTTTGAATTTTATACCATCCACCTCACTCGTTTCTATTTCGTAAGTAGCTCCATACGAAGTTGGCTCGACATTAAGTACAACTTCAATATAATTGGATGCATCAAGCTGTACATCTTCATAATACTCACCGTATACTTTAGTTCCCGAACAGTTCATTGTATAGCGAGGTCTTATTGCCGAATTTTTCACTTCCACATTAAATGTACAGGCATTATCATCTCCATTGGCACGAACTCCATTAAGAGCGACCGTAAAATTATCGAAGTTAGGAGTTGTATAATTGATAGGTGTTCCCATACCCGGAACCATTATAGTATATGTTCCATTGGATAGAAATTCGCCCGAAGCTGTGAAATAATATCCATTTTCATTGACCGGATCGGTTACTGTTGCTGTAATTGAGTATGTTCCGGGTTTAGTTACCGTAACTGAAATGGACAGATAGTTGGCTCCTCCCAATTCCTGTCCGTTTTTGTATTCACCGACTACTTTCAGAGCTGAACAGTCGATAGTAAAGGTTGCTTTACCTATTTTACCACAGATACTTTTCCATTCGCCCTCTATTTTATTGTAATAATTATAACAATCTTCATCGATATTATAAATCATTACACCATTCCCTAAATTCACATCAGAAATATCGATCTGGTCTCTCTGAATAGTACGCAAACGAGGGATTACAATTCCTTTGGGAATCGTATCTGTGCCATTTACAATATTCCGGACATCGAGTTCTGTTAATGCATTAGGGCTTTCAGTATTAACACCCACCTGAGCATAGAGAGTGCTAAATAAAGCTGAAATCAGAATCAATAAAAAAAACCTTTTACTCATCATCATCGTTTTTAATTTATAAGTAATATATTAGTTAATGTTGGTTTATAAACATAAAAAAGGCAGTAGCATGTAATCACTACACACCACTGCCAGATATAGTTTTGCCATAGACAAGCCTTTAATCGTGACGGTTTTAAACGACAACAAATAAAGAAACTCCCTACACGAAAGGCTTTATCGGCAACACTAAGATTATTAAATTTAATTGAGGAATATTCAAAAAGGGAAAACATTGCTTCAAAAAGAAGCAATGCATATGATGAAAAAATAATTTTACTTGAATATTTTAGGGAAAAGTAATATTTTAAATACGAGGAGGGATTATATATTACTCTCTCTCTCTCTCTCTCTCTCTCTCTCTCTCTCTCTCTCTCTCTCTCTAACATTTCAACACACATATCCAAACTCAAATAGTTAAATTTTAAGGTATTGTAAAAAAATATGGTTGTTAATTCTGCTGTCATTATTTGCGTAAAGAGTTATTTTACAAGGACAAAGATAAAACTATTTTAATTAAAAACAAAAGTATAAAAAACAATCGCGATTATGCTTCTAATAATACCGTTTACTTTTCATATCCTCACTATCACAATTTATATTGCAAACCAAATGTCCATCCCCAATAGATCTGTTTAAGAGAGGACGAATCAAACTTTTTCCAGATACGATGCGTAGGAAACAAAGCCTCATTATCTAATGAACGGGTCGTAAGATAATTAATTGAAGGTCCTCCAAAAACCTCTATTTTGCGACTTATCTTATAGGATGGCATAAAGCGAATTGCATAACGATAAGCTTCTTTATAATCATAGTCGTCATCTTTCTCATCTTTCTCTCCCCCCCAATTTACTTTAATATTTGTTTTACTCATCACATCAGCAATTAATTCTGTATTGAATCTAAATTTTCCGGAAAAAGGTATATGCAAACCCAGACCTCCTTCTAATACCATATGATGATGAGGCGAATCGAAATTATATCCTAATCCAACAATTCCATACAAATATTTACCGCCCGAACGAAAAGAAGCTAAAGTAACAGCCATATCATCTGCAGTAAGCCCCACAGCCATTTCTCCATCTTTTATGATATTAACCAATCCGATCGGAAAATCGTTATGCTCGGCACTATTTGCAATACCTATTTGTACTCCTGATATTTTCTTCGACTCATTAATAAATCCTACTTGCACACCGGACATTGCCTCGGCTCCATTAAAAAAGCCTATTTGTACTCCGTTGCCGGACATGGTACCATTACCTACACCAATTTGCATCCCTCGCATTACTTTCGCTTTATTAAATCCCCCAAGCTGCAAACCCGACAAAGCTTGCGTTTCATTATACAGACCAACTTGTACGCCCTTCATCGACGATCTCACGATATTAAAAAGTGAAAACGAAAACCCATTGGTATTTTTATTGATACTCGAAACCAAAGCCAGAGAAACATTATTGGTAGTCGAATCAGTTAATTCGCCATTGGTAGATAATCTATACCACAAACCCACATTAAAAAACGATTGGGAGGTAAGATCATTATCTTGAGCCGACAATTTAATGACAGCCAAGACAAGTAAACCGAAAATAAAACAAAATTTCTTCATAGTACTGGATTATTGTATTAGAATTGTTATACAATTTCTTTTTATCGTCAATAGAATATTCATATTTTTGTATAAATAACTAGAACTCTCATTCAATTAAATCTAATGAAAAAAAGCCTGTTACTCTTACTGCTTCTAAGTCTCGTTATTCAAATAGAAGCTAAAGATAAAAAAGATTTTAAAACCGTACGAATTACGTACCAAATCAGTTTTAATAATAAACCCGATTCTACGCTGACAACGGTGATGGAGATATCCGACAATGTTGCAAGGATTAACTCAACATCTGCCCATCAGGAAAAAGATGATGTGATTCAGAACATTTATCTCGACTATATCAATAATAAGGAAATAAAGGTTGCTCAATTAAATGGAGGAGAAACCATTTATACAATACGAACTTTCACAATCAATGAAGGTCTTACCCCTCAACCTGAAACCGAAAAAATAGCAGGATATAATTGTAAAAAAGTAACAGCAAGCATCAATTCGAATAGGCTCGAAATATGGTATACTACCGAATTGGGCGTTATGGGATCGATGCAACCGGGTACGGCTATACCCGAAGGTGTTGTTCTGAAAATTGTACGCAACGGACAACGTGAAGAAAAAGCCACAAAAGTAGAGCTTCTGAAAGAAGCAACAGACCTACTCCCCTCTCTTACGGGCTCTCAGTTATCTGCTCCTGCTTATAATTACAAGATACAGCAAAGCAAAGTAATATCGGTAAATGTATTCGATAAGCAAAGCATTTACTTTAGAGACATTCCTAAACCGAATGATGTAAATACAACAGAAGTACTTCAGTTTGCCAACGGTTCTATTGTACTGAAAAAGGTTACATTGCCTGCCGATAATGCGGACTACTCTATTTTCGCAGAACTATCCCAACACTCCGAAGGTGATGCATACGACCGCACGGGATCGGTATTTATTATACCAACCAACCGCAAACAATCTTTCTTAGATGGTCTGCTGAAAGGAAAAGAGGCACTTCCTCAATATACCGACAAGCAGGGTACAAAGTACGAAGGGATGACAGTGACCAACGATTATTTACCTCCTCTCGAATTGATGCGCTTTTATACGTCTTTTGGTGTCAAAGGATTTAATCATATACAAGTTGCCGATTATAATTGGGCCGACTCGGTAGTATTCAAGCAAGAGATTACCGATTACGCCAAAGAATTGAAAGGCGAAGTATGGGTAGGTACTTGGATCGGAAATTATGCGGAAAAAGGACATAATGTTTCTCTTAAAATTAAATATTATCCAAACGAAAAGAAAGAACCAAAAGAAGTGTATCCATTATTTGCAACAGTAAATATTATGGAAATGGCAGGACAGGCTTATCCCGAAGGAATGTTTCGTAACGATTCGCTGACTGTTACTTTCAAGACCGATACCGATCTGAAAAATGCTTACATTCGTTACATCTCTACCGGTCATGGAGGCTGGGGCGGCGGCGATGAGTTTAACCCTAAGCTGAACGAACTTTTTCTGGATAATAACCGTATCATAGCTCATACTCCATGGCGTGAAGACTGCGGCAGCTACCGAGAACTGAATCCTGCTTCGGGTAACTTTTCGAATGGACTTTCGTCTTCCGATCTTAGCCGTTCGGGATGGTGTCCGGGAATGGTTAGCTATCCGGTTTATGTTCACATTGGGGACATTAAAGCAGGCGAACATCAACTTAAAGTAGCTATTCCGGTAGGTGACCCCGAAGGATCGAGTCGTAGTTACTGGTGTATTTCGGGTGCACTGGTTGGTGATAAATAATCAACTGATAAAATCTAAACATAAGAAAAGCTGCTCATGTCTACGAGCAGCTTTTTATTTATCAGATAAAGCAAATCGTATTTGCAGTATTTAAGTTAATGTAATAAATGGTAGATGCAAAATAAGTGAAATGCTGCATCGCATGAAAATAATTCAAAGAAGCTATTGAATCGGTATTTCTAAAACTACTATCTTTACCATTAAGTAAATAAAAATATTTAATAATACATTTTAAAGGCATAACAACCTATTGCAGTTTTGCTAGCCAAAGCTATAAATAGTTCTGCCAACTTAAACTTTAACCCTTATACTATAATGAACACAAAAAACAAACTTAATCTTATCCGAAATCTAAGCCTTTGGGCTGTATTACTATTCTTATCAGCCTTTACTGCTTTAGCGGCTCCTATTAACATACCATTGGGAGGCAATGCATATATCACTCAACATATAGCTGGTGCCGAAATCTCAGATAATGGAGTATCGAACTGGAAAGATCCGAAGACGGTTATATCCTCTTGGTTCAGAATGAATCAAAAGGGCAAAATAAACCTTTCGATCAGAGCCAAAGCATTTGCACCCGATACCAAGATACAGGTAACAATAGCAGGCAAAACTTATCCGGTCAATTTATCGAGTAAGGACTGGACAATTGTACCTGTAGTTGATCTTCTTGAAATAGATCGACCCGGTTATTTAAGAATAGATATACAGGGAATCAGCAAAAGCGGTGAATTTTTCGCAGATCTCTCCGATCTGGTAATAGACGGCACGGCACTCGAAACAGCCCCTAATTATGTTCACGATTTTTCTTATTATTTCGGTCGAAGAGGTCCATCCGTACACCTTAAATATCCTTTTCCCGAAAAAGAAACTGTTGAATATTTTTATAATGAAGTAACAGTTCCTATCGGAAACGATGTGATAGGATCATATTACATGGCAAATGGTTTTGGACAGGGTTATTTTGGCATACAGGTAAACTCGGAGACCGAACGCAGAGTTTTATTCTCGGTATGGAGTCCGTTTGATACTCAAGACCCGAAGGAGATTCCCGAACATCAGCAAATCAAAACATTGCAAAGGGGTAAAGATGTGCATATAGGCGAATTTGGCAATGAGGGCTCAGGAGGTCAAAGCTATCTCAAATATTCGTGGAAAGCAGGTACTACTTACAAATTTCTTACACGGATCTATCCCGATGGAAAAGGCAATACGATATATACAGCCTATTTTTATGCTACCGACGATAAAGAATGGCGACTGATAGCCAGCTTCCTGCGTCCACAAACCGATACATGGTATACCCATGCTTACTCATTTCTTGAAAACTTTATACCTAATCAGGGATATATTACTCGTGAGGTTCTATTTGGCAATCAATGGGCAGTTACCCATACAGGTAAATGGATCGAAATCAGTGAGGCTGCATTTACTTACGACGCTACCGCAAAAGCACAAGTGAGGCTCGATTATGCAGGAGGTGAAGTTAACAACAGTTTTTTCTTAAAGAATTGTGGGTTCTTCGATCAGAATACGGAGTACAATACTCCGCTGAAAAGACCTAAAACAAACAAACGCCCTGATATAAACCTTAAAAAGATAACTTCTATAAAATAAAGTATCAGAGCCTCTTATTGCTAGGATACTTTCAATGATTTAGTAAAGAAAAAGCTGCCCTTAATAAAATAGGACAGCTTTTTTCCCTTTTGATTACCTGGAAATTCGATAAAAGACCTCCACTTTATTAGCCTTAGCTATTGAATCGGGATTGATCTTCAAATCAGCAGCTGCTCTGGCTTTTACATCCTCTGTAGCCTTTAACGTATCGCTCGCAAAAGTATAAGAGATTGCTGCATCCGTTTTATTATCTAAGATAATTTTATTACCACTCACTTTGTATTCTCCTTTTATAACCTCAGCACCCTCTACTCCTGAGTTATTCTCATAGGTACCATCTAATTTGAATACATATACACGTTTTGTTGCCACCTGAATAGTATCTATGTAATGCGTTACCGAATCGGTTAATAAAGAATCTTTGGCCTCTACATCAGCCGTTAATTCAGAAAACTTCCAAATACCATTTACGACTAAATTATCCGATGGATTATTCTTGTCGTCATCATCACTACTACACGATGCAACACCCAAACCTAAGATTAATGTAAAAAGAAAAAGATTTACTACTTTTTTTAATTTCATGATTGATTGATTTAATAAACAAAATTGATGTTCTTACTTCTTACACAATTGTGCGAAAACTTCTTGACACACACTTGCGCCAAAATCCCGGGATGTTTCTATTAAAAGATTCAGTAAAACCTGATGCGTTGCAGTCTAAATATTAAAGAAATGTTAAGTAAAATAAGCTTAAAATCTTAAACATTGACTATCTGTTATTTATGGAATAAAAAAATATTGACAAAAAAAATGAAATTTTAGCGAATTGTCGAATTTTGAAACAAAAACACCCACATTTTCGATATTAGAAACATCATTTAGACGAATAACAACCATTAATCATACCAAAAAGACATTACTACTTCCACAAAATAGAAGTAAAAAGGTATCACATTCCGGGGGTATAAATCATATCCATAATTATGTAACATAACACAACCTGATCTGTTGTTACTTTGTTTTAAAATAAATGAAAGATTAAAGACAATGAAAACTCAAATAATAAAAAAGACTCTACCCGTACTCGGCATGACATGCGGAGCTTGTGCAGCAAGTGCCCAGAAAATACTCAATCGGCAAGAAGGAGTAGAAACAGCCTCAGTTAACTTTGCAACTGAAACTGCACAGATAGAATACAATCCGGACAAAACCGATACCAGTAAACTAAAAGCCGCCCTACAAGGTGCAGGCTATGATCTGGCAATAGACGAAAGCGATGAAAGTACCGAGAAACTCGACAACTTACACGAAGAAAATTACAAAGCCCTCAAAACAAAAGTTACAGGAGCTATTCTATTCTGTATCCCATTGGTTATAATAGGAATGACTCCCGCATTGATGCATCTGCAATACAGTAACTTCGTTATGTGGCTGTTGGCAACACCTGTAGTACTTTATTTTGGGAAAGGTTTCTTTATCAGAGCCTATAAACAAGCTAAGAACCGCTCATTCAATATGGATACACTCGTATCACTAAGTGCTGGAACGGCTTATATATACAGTGTTTTCAATACTCTTGTACCACAGTTCTGGCATTCGAGAGGATTACACCCCGATGTATACTTCGAAGCTGCGGCAGTAGTGATAGCCTTTGTGATGTTAGGTAAATTACTCGAAGAAAAAGCAAAGGGAAACACCTCATCATCTATCAAAAAACTGATAGGCTTACAACCCAAAACGGTAATTATCCTGACTGCCGATGGAACCCAATCCGAAATACCCATCGCCCAAGTACAAATAGGAGATGTAGTATTGGTAAAACCGGGCGAAAAAATAGCTGTAGACGGTAAAGTGGTACAAGGATCGTCATACGTGGACGAAAGTATGATCACCGGAGAACCTATTGCTGTAGAAAAGAAAGCCGACGACAAGGTATTTGCCGGAACGATCAATCAAAAAGGCAGTTTTCAATTCACCGCCGAAAAAGTAGGTAGCAGCACGTTACTTGCCCAGATCATACAGATGGTGCAGGATGCACAAGGAAGCAAAGCTCCCGTACAAAAGCTGGTGGACAAAATTGCAGGAATATTTGTTCCCATAGTGATCGGTATAGCTATACTCTGCTTTGTGGTATGGATGGTTGCTGGTGGTGACAATGCTTTTACTCACGCCCTATTGTCATTCGTTACCATCTTGGTAATAGCTTGTCCGTGTGCGTTGGGATTGGCTACACCTACGGCTATTATGGTGGGTATAGGTAAAGGTGCCGAAAACGGAATTCTGATAAAGGATGCCGAAAGCTTGGAGACCATCCAAAAAGTAGACACTGTTATCTTGGATAAAACAGGAACTATCACCGAGGGTAAACCGCAAATAGTAGACATTAAATGGAATGTCGAATCGACCGATTTACTAAAAAACATACTGTTCAACATCGAAAAGTCATCGGAGCATCCTTTGGCAGACGCTGTAAGTTCACACTTCAGCAAAGAAGCTAAGTATATCAATAATATACAAATAGAGAGTATTACCGGACAAGGAATTGTAGGTCTGTACGAAGGTGAAAAATATTACATAGGCAATCTTAAACTGATAAGTAATGCTAATATTTCACTGGATGCGACTTCTAAGGAATGGATCGACAAGCGTCTGCATGAAGCAAATACCGTCATCCTATTTAGTAACGAACAACAAGTGTTGAGCATAATAGCCATAGCCGATAAAATTAAACAAACATCTATAGAAGCTATCAGCCAACTGCAAAAATCGGGCATAGAAGTATATATGCTAACAGGGGATAATGAACAAACAGCTCAGTCGATTGCCCGACAAGCCAACATAGGTCATTACAAAGCCGGCTTGCTTCCTGCCGATAAAACCGAATTCATCAAACAAATGCAAGCCAAGGGTAAAATTGTTGCCATGGTGGGTGACGGCATCAACGACAGTGCTGCTTTAGCGCAAGCCAACGTGGGTATTGCCATGGGACAAGGCAGCGATATAGCTATTGATACTGCTAAAATGACTATTATATCGAATGATCTGACAAAGATACCTCAAGCTATTAAATTGTCGAAACAAACGAACCGTACCATCAAACAAAATCTTTTTTGGGCATTTATATACAACATTATAGCCATTCCGATTGCCGCTGGTATTCTGTATCCATTCAATGGATTCTTACTCAATCCGATGATCGCAGGGGCAGCAATGGCACTCAGTAGTGTTAGCGTTGTAAGCAATAGCCTTATACTTAAATATAAAGCATTAAAGTAATATTATATATTAAAACTGATAACATACTATCGTATAGATAGATTAAGCAACTAGAAAAGTCGAAAGCCTGACGGACAAAAATTTTCAGGAGCGTCAGCCTCCGTGCATCAGTGGCACAGCCGTTGGCTGACAAGTGAAGCAGGCATAAAACTAAACGTGCCGACAGGCAGTAGGTTTAGTTTAGCCTGTAAGCTTAAGTCAGACAGGCGAGCCACGCAGCACAAAGCCTTTTTGATTCCTTTTGCGGCTTTGGGCAAAAGGAATGCAAGTAATCTTCGATTACGCGCAGTAAAATGAATGTTAGTAAAAAAAGAACATTTATATTAAACCAAATAAAAATAATCACTTAAATAAAAAAATTATGACACAAGAATTAAAATTCAAAACAAGCATCAATTGTAACAATTGTGTGGCAAAAATAAAACCAAGTATCGAGAAAGTGCAAGGTATCGAAAACTGGAAGGTAGATACCGATAACCCCGATAAAATCCTGACAGTAAAATCCTCCGGAGCAACTGTGCAGCAAATCATAGACGCTGTAGAGATGGTAGGATTCGATATCGAACAAGTATAAAAAGATTAAGCCTCAACGATTATTTATCGTCGAGGCTTATTTTTTATTGCCTGATTATTCAATTAAAACTTATATCCTAAAGTAAGAGCAGCATTGCGGTTTTTATAATCCAAATCATTTTTACCAATATCGGTTAAACCAAGTTCGTATCGTAATGTAAGAACTACACTTGCAAACTCAACTCCGGCTCCGGCTCCTAACCCAAAGTCGAATCTCTTTAAAGAATCATGCCCACCAAAAGTACTGAACTCACCGGTGGCCAGATAATTTTCGTTCCAGAATGTAACCTTACCGGGCACTTTACTTGTTCCCGCTATACCTTGTGCAATATAAGGTCCGGCATTAAATACAATCTTTGTACCGGGCATCACTTCTATTTTATAAGCTGCGTAAAGCGGAATCTGAATATACATCTGATTCATAGTTATTTCGCGATTCAAGTCACTATAACCGCTACCTTCGGGACGAAAACCTTCAACTTTAGCACCTTTCCGGGTATAAGACAAGCCCGATTGCACATAAAACGCATCTGTAACAGGATATTCGACCATCATGCCCACCTGAAAACCAACTCTCGCTTTTTTATCTAAATCTCCTGCATCCCATGACGAGTTAGAAAAATTGATACCTCCCTCAAAAGTAAATCTCACAGGAAGTACATGCTGAGCGGATACACTAAACCCGAAGAAAGACATCAATGCGACAATGCCAAATGTGTAAATAGTTTTCATAAATAGTTTGTTTTTTTTCAGATTCTAATACTTTTTTGAGATTAAGCACGCATACTATGGACTAAGTATCAGAATTGATATCCCAGAGTCAAATATGCATTTCTATTCTGCAATCGACCTACATCCGAATCAACTACGTTAATAACTCCAAATTCATAACCTAATTTTGCTACCAAGTGACTAAATTCGACTCCGGCACCTACTCCAAAACCAAAGTCAAACTCTTTTATAACTCCTGTACTAAAAGAATTTATTTGTAACTTTTCTACCCCATCTTTAATGGTCGCTTTTCCTCCGATACCATAGGCCACATAAGGCCCTGTCTGAAAAACGAACTTCGTATCAGAAGCTACTTGCATTTTGTAAGCTGCGTAAACAGGTACTTGCAAATACATCATATTCAGATTTACAAACACATCGTGATAACCATCTTCAAAAAAATCATTGAATGTAGTCCCATGGTATTTAGCTCCTTTGGTGGTAAGTTCTACTCCACTGATTAGAGAAAATGCAGGATTAAAGGCATAATCAAATGTAACACCTCCCTGCAAAGCAACCTTAGTATCGGTATCGGTAATATCACCGGCCATGTTTATCAGATTAACCCCGGCTTTGACCCCGAATGTTACAGGATAATCCTGTGCCGAAGCAGTAAACCCAACGAAGGATAGTAATGCTACGATAGCTAATTTGCAATTTATTTTCATATCCATTTTTATGTTTTTTATGTGATATTTAATCTTTAATTATATAACTCTAAACATATATTAATTGTTCTCGGACAAAGAAAAACCGCAATGTTTATTTCGCATTGCGGTTTGAAAGAATCAGACCTCTTATCAGAATCTATATCCTAATGTTAGAGCAGCATTACGGTTCTTATAATCTAAACCGTCCTGACCGATATTCACTAATCCCAGCTCATACCTTATAGTAGCCACTATGTTTCCAAATTCGGCTCCAACTCCGGCTCCCAGACCAAAATCGAATCTCTTTAAGAAGCCATCCGTGCCGTAGGTATCAACATTTCCGTCGCCAGTTGCTATTTCATCAAAGATTGCAATGTCACCACTCACTTTGGTCTGACCACCTACACCATAAGCCAGATATGGTCCGGCATTGAAAACAATCTTTGTACCCGGAACTACCTCTATTTTGTAGGCTCCATAAATAGGCAATTGAAGATACGATTGATTAACGGTTATTTTACCGTCAAACATCATATCGCCATCCGTTGTACGACCTTCAACTTTAGCTCCCTTGGTTGTGAAAGACAAACCCGATTGCAGATGCCATTCATCGGTAATAGCATAATCCGCCGTTATACCTATCTGGAAGCCAACACGAGCTTTTTTATCCATCGGATCTGCATCCCACGAAGAATTCGATAGATTAATACCGGCTTCGATACCTAGCTTTGGCAATTCCTGAGCCGAAACATTAAATGCCAATAAAGACATTAAGACAATTGTACTTAGTTTGAAAAGAGTTTTCATATAAAGTCTATTTAGTTAAAAAGAGTCATCTTCAATACTATATAACCACAAAACCGCACTAATTGTTCTGAATACAAAAACCAATAAACAATATAAATTTATCGTTTTTCGATAAATAATTTGCGAATATCAAAAAATATACATTCTTTTGCAATAAATAATTTCATTTACCAATACACATTGAGATGAATATAATAGCCATATTTTATGCAACACTAATTGCTTTTTTTAGTGGCATAGTATTTACCAATTATTCTAAAATAGAGAGATTGACAACAAATATGTTAATCAGCCTAGATGCCTATTCAATAGGATATATAATGGCTAAAATTATTTTAGGAGTTGTATACCTATCCCTTACGTTAACACTGTACAGACTAGTAAAAGCTAAAATGGACAATTCGATACATGCACAGAGGCATATTATAAGAATAAAGAAAACCCTAATCTGCCTGATAGGTATTATTTTGATAAGCCAAACAGTTTAAAGCACGAAAATTAAAAGATCATGAATAATAAAATTAAAATCTATTGCATTATACTATCCATTTTATATACGGTAGTAGTTATCTGTAGTATGTCTGATACGATAGAGAGCTTCAAAGCCGGATATAAAATAGGTCGCGAAAGCTCACCAAATACCCCGTGGTATATGCTCACGCTGCATTTAAGAGTATTACCGATAGAAGGGTTACACACTTACCCCGAGAAAATTATAAACTCTGTAACAGGACAAGAAGTTAGAGCCGAAGCCAATAACTACAAAATAAGAATCGAAAATTCGAATATCGACATACCCGTTTACGTAAAAGTATTCAGAGGTTTTATCATTGCACTCTCCGTTGTATTTCTGGCAGGAATCATATACTTGCCATTTCTCTTCTTTAGTGTCATTAAATCTGCCACAAAAGGAAAGATTCTGGAACCGAAAGTTATACATAAAATACAACGCATAGGATATATACTAATCATTTATTACCTCATAGATTCACTTGCTTATTTTTCGGATTATCTCGTTGCCCAATATGTAATGACATTTGAAAAATATCGGGCAGTGATTGATGTTTCGGATTTCGGACTTTTATTCCTGGGGTTAGTAACCCTGCTGATGACCGAAATACTCAAAGTATCGCGACAAATGAAAGAAGAACAAGACCTCACTATTTAAACGAAATAACGATATGCCTATTATAGTAAATTTAGATGTGATGATGGCCAAGCGTAAGATCTCTCTTAACGATTTGTCGGAAAAGATTGACATCACTCCTGCCAACCTATCTATTCTAAAGACGGGTAAAGCCAAAGCCATACGATTCAGCACCTTGGAAGCAATATGCAAAGAGCTGGCTTGTCAACCGGGTGATATACTCGAATATATAGACGAAAATACAGAAACCACTAAAATATAAAAAACGAGATGAAAAGCTTTTTTAAGACTTTACTAGCCTCTACACTTGGCGTTATAATCGGCTCAGTTGTCCTGATGGTTTTATCCATCATCATCTTTGCCGGAATCATATCTGCAATGGGAAGTTCGGAGACATATAATCTGAAAGACAAAACCATATTGAAACTCGAACTCGAAGGAAACTTAGCAGAGAGAAGCGACTCCAACCCTATTTCGAAACTAATGGGCAATCCCGAAACTATCGGTCTCGAAGATATATTGGATGCTATTCAAAAGGCAAAAGACAATGACGAGATCAAAGGTATTTACATCAAAGCAGGAGCTTTAACAGGCGGTTTAGCTAACATAGATCCTATCAGAAACGCTTTACTCGATTTCAAAACCTCAGGTAAATTTATCGTAGCGTATGCCGACAGCTACATGCAAAACACATACTATATAGCTTCGGTAGCCGACAAGGTAATTATGAACCCCAGAGGATCGTTCGATTTCAGAGGAATAAGTTCGAATCTGATCTTTACTAAAAACTTCAATGATAAACTGGGTATCAAGTATCAGGTTTTTAAAGTAGGAACATTCAAATCGGCAGTTGAACCTTACATTCAGGAAAAAATGAGTGATGCCAACCGTTTGCAACGCACATCGTATCTGAATGATATTTGGTCTCATATGTTAGCAGGAATATCCGACAGTCGAAAAATCTCTGTAGATCAATTGAATACCTACGCCGACAGATGCCTTACATTTATGCCTGCCGATTCTATCGTAAAATACAATATGGTAGACACCGTTATGTACAATCCCGGTGTTGAAGCATATCTGAAAACGCTTGTAGATATAGAAGCCGATAAGAAATTAACTTTAGCTAGTGTACAAAATATGACGGGCGTAAAGGCTGCTAAAACAGGCGATAATAAAACTAAAATAGCGATTCTGTATGCCGAAGGTGCTATTGTGGATAGCGACGAAGGCGGTTTATTTGCAGGAGGACCTTCTATTACTGCCGAGAAGTATGTAAAAGAGTTGCAAAAATTAAGAGACGATGACGAGGTAAAAGCCGTTGTGTTTCGTGTAAACTCACCCGGAGGAAGTGCCTATGCTTCGGAACAAATATGGAATGCGGTAGTAGAGCTGAAGGCTAAAAAGCCGGTTATCGTATCGATGGGCGATTATGCTGCTTCGGGCGGATATTACATCTCATGTGCCGCCAATACAATTGTTGCTCAACCTTCAACCCTGACAGGATCGATCGGTATTTTCGGACTTATCCCCGAAGGCGAAGAATTATCTAAAAAGATCGGTCTTACTTTTGACGAAGTAAATACCAATAAACACAGTTCGTTTGGAGGAACAACCTATGGTATACCTTTCCTTTTCGCAGGTTTCTCGAGAAGCTTCAACGAAGAAGAATCGCTCGTACTTCAAAAATACATCGAATCGGGTTATGACCTGTTTATTACCCGTTGTGCCGATGGACGTTCTAAAACCAAAGCCGAAATAGATTCTATCGGACAAGGTCGTGTATGGACAGGTTCGCAAGCTCTTAAACTGGGTCTTGTCGACAAAATCGGAGGGCTGGAAGATGCTATAAAAATTGCAGCCGAACAAGCCAAAGTTACCGATTACAGCATAGCTAAATATCCGGCTAAAAAAGACTTGTTTGCACAAATATTCGAAGACTCTTTCAGTAATACCAAAATACAGGCAATAAAGCTATTTATAGGTGAAGACAGCTTCGAAAAAAGTATAATAAAACAACATATTCAATCTTTTGATATGCAAATGGCAATGATGCCCGACCGCATCAGCTACTAAACACAAACTATTTTTACTCAATTAATAGTAATATTCTTTCAATCGGAGAAGAGCCGGATTTTATATCCGGTTCTTTTTTTGCTTTATTATCAGCCTCCGACAGATAGTTATCAACAATTCTTATTATTTTTGCAGCAGGTTATTAACAGGTTTTAGCCGGTTATTAACATACAAACATCACTTTATTAACATCATTTCAACAATTTCAGGTTATGAACAAAAACATTCTAATCCTTTTCAGCCTCATCACATTAAGTCTTATAAGCTGCAATAATAAAAGCAAAAACGACGATCCTGTTATTTTGGTAACAGAAAACGATAACGAAATAAATACAGCAATCAACAAAGCAAGGCTTGCCTTCGGACAGTTCGAAAAAGCATTTATAGAAAATCAGGAAACCAATGCATATTCTTATTTCTCCATTAAAGAAGGATTTCCGACCAAAGACGGTGGTGTAGAGCATATGTGGGTAAGCGAGCTTACTTACGATGGAACTAACTTTACAGGCGTACTTGTAAACGATCCTCAGTACGACACAGAGGTGCAATATGGAGATACTGTTACAGTTGATAAAGATCGTATCAGCGACTGGACTTATTTCGAGAATAGCTCTAACCTGACTTACGGAGGATACACAGTACGTGTTTTTGTAGATAGAATGAGCGATAACGAAAAGGCGGCTTTTCTACAACAAAGCGGTTATGAATTTGCCCCTCTCTCCGAATAAAATATCAATTTACATAAACCTAAAGGTTGTAATTATAAGTGATTACCTTATAATTACAGCCTTTTTTAGTACCGAAATATAAATATTGTTTCTTAACTTTGGGTAACCAATCAACTTTATACCGTAAAACGCACAATGACAGAGGGACAGATAGAAGATATTGCATATTTGCTGAAAGATGCGAAGAACAGTAAGAATAAGCCTATTGTATTTTTAGGAGCAGGTATGTCTGTAGCGGGTGGTATTCCTTCGGCTTATAAAATAGCAGAAGAAATTCTTTCGAGATTCCAAAATAAGCCCAAGATTAAAAGGATAAAAAAAGAAGACCGCACTTATGCCAAACTGATGGCTTGCCTCACTACTGCCGAGCGTAATACTCTACTAAATGAGTATATCGAAAAAGCAAAAATAAATGTAGGCTATATCTATCTGGCACATCTTATAAAGGAGGGATATATTGATTATGTGTTGACCGTAAATTTCGATAACCTAATATTACGGGCAATGGCAATGTATAATCTGTTTCCTCCGACATACGACTTGTCGATACTGAATGATATGACAACTTCTAATATCGAAACCCAATCTGTTACCTATCTGCATGGTACGCATCGTGGGTTATGGATGTTGAATACTCAGGACGAACTGAACAAAATATCGAAAACCTGCTCGAGTTTTCTTAACAAGATAGCCGAACGCCGTACATGGATAGTTATTGGCTACAGCGGAGAAGATAAGTTATTAGACGAAATAGCTAATCTAGGAAGCTTCACCAACGATTTATATTGGGTGACTTACAAAGATAATGAACCCTCTCAACGGGTTCAGGAAAAATTATTAAATCTGCCCAATAATAATACTTATTGGGTGAAAGGTTACGATGCCGATTTATTTATGTTAAGACTACATAGTGAAGTTGGTTTACCTACTCCTGATATTCTTTATAAACCTTTTACTACATTACAGAATACCATAAATTCTATTGTGGAGATAAGCGATGAACATAGGAATGCAAAAGGACAACTAGAGATTACTAAACGTCACGTAAAAGATGCTATAAGACTATACGAAGAAGGTGCTTCTCGCAGAAATTATGGAACAAAAGAAGTAAATATTGATTTATTGAGAAAAGAAATTATAAAATATACAGCAGAGGAAAGTTTTGAAGAAAATGCAAATAGAATTGAAGAAATAAGAAAAGATGCAATAGAAATCAAAGATAAAGACTTAAACGATGGACTTGTAAAACTTTATTTTCATTGGGGAATTAGGCTCTATATCCAGAATAATAGAGATAAAGAGGAAAGCCTTTACAGACTTTCTGCTGAAAAATTCCAAATCGCAAGTAATATTAATCCTAATATCAGTGACTTTTATTATAGTTGGGGACAGGCAATGTCTTCCATAGCTATACAAAATCAAGATATTGAATTATATCATGAAATATTAGAAAAATATAAAATTGCAACGCAACTTAAACCTTCGGCTAATTATTTTTATGCTTGGGCATACTCCCTTATAGAATTAGGAAAATTATTACAGGATAAAGATATTATCCAAGAAGCATTGGAAAAAGCTACAATAGCCAAAGAAATGGGTGGAAAGTCATACCATTTAGCCTGTTCGTATGCATTATTAGGAGATAGAAAAAATGCTATAAAATTCTTAAGAAGAAGCCTTGAGAAGAAAGAATATCCACTAGAACATATAAAAAATGATCCTAATTGGAACACCCTTCGAAACATCCCAATTTTTACAGCACTAATCAAAGAATACGAAGAAAAAAAAAGTCAGGCTTAAAACCCAACTTTCCTTATTATATATAAAAAGGTCTGAGACCTTTAGTTCGAATATACATGAATACTGCCCTGGGCAGCCGGCAGATAATTTACCCCAATCCAAGTAATCATTAAGAGGATGAAAGCAATGGGAATCATCCACAGTACAAAGCGTTTGTAGTACTGCTGTAAACGCATGTGGATAAAAACGAGATAAGCGGCAGCCGTTATAAATGCCCAAGTTTCCTTCGGGTCCCATGACCAATAGTGCCCCCAAGCCTCTTTTGCCCACACAGCTCCCATCAACATACCCAATATAAGGAAGCCGAAGCCTACGTATATAATATTGTCGATAAAAGCATTCAGTTGAGCATCCTCTTTCCCTTTATTCAAGCGTGATAACTGAATTAATGCGGCAATTACCGCAGCACCAAACATGGCATACGAAAGTATATACACCGTTACGTGAGGCACAAACCAATAACTCTGCAAAGCAGGCATGAGGTTGGTCGAGTGTATTTCGGGTTTAAAGATATTCACACAAGCAAATACAGTGGCAACTACTGCCGAAAAAGAAAGCATCCAGTCGTACTTCCAATGACGGTAGGTTATAAAACCAATCGTAGCCAGAAAGAAAGAATACCACAGACGGGTTTCGCCAATCGTTCGCAAAGGCGGACGCTCCTGCCCTATCCACAGCCCAATGATAAACGCCCCGAAAATAATTGTACCCAGTATCATTAAGGCATTAGCCAGATTCTTTTTATCACTAACATATACTATTCCCGCAGCTGCCAACCAACACACGATGGCAGGTATGGCAAACCAAAGATATTCACTCCACGTCATTTTTCACTCCTTTCTTTTTATTGCCCGACCACATCAGACAGATTGATCCTAAGGCAAATAAGATAATACCGAAATATACAGGATACAACCACGGATCGTATACCAACTCGAAGCTACTGTATGACGAAGCTTTTCCCGCCGTATTATCGTAACTGTACTGATAGATCATCCAGTTACCTACTTTCAAAGGTTTATTTACCTCTAATTCGGTATGAGCCGTTTGTCCGTCTTCGGTAAATACATCAATGTCAGACATAAAACGCTTGGGTTCGGTCTGAGTCATTACCATTGCATATTCGTCCGACAAGGGCAACGTCATATATAATTGTGCGAGACTTCCGCCACAAACCCATCCTTTTTTCACTTCTCCTGTTTGACTGTTCTTAGCCGAAATCAAAGCTGCAGGAGTAGATCCGGGCATAGGTACATACGTATATGTACTATCGCTGTTACGGACAGCTTCGTGTATATATTCTTCGACAGTTACATCCCAAACACCCACTTTTCCGGTCGGGTTCTTCTCGTCAATCTGATAGTAATCCGGCTTATCTGTGGGTTGAGCCTCGCCCGATTCCCTGTCTATTATCGTCAGCTTAGGCGGATATTCTTCCATCACAAAATCATTCAGTTGAATAGCTATGGGCAAGTCAAGCACATCGTTATTATCACTATATACGCGCCACTCGGTTTCGCCCTCTGTCACGTGCATTACATATCGTTTGATATCAGCCGCCCCCAATCCCGAAGCAAACAACAATATCCATAAGCCGATATGATTGAGATAGAACGCATAATCACGCCAACTGAATTTTATCAACCGACGAATAATAAGCGAACCCAAAGAAAGCAGGGTTACAAAATAGATGAGAACAAACGCCCAGCATGAAGTCACTTGTCTTAATCCGAGAAGCGTCCAAAAGTCATGAGCATGAGGGTCTAATTTTACCATCTGAGGAATAAGTCCCATAGCCAATCCCAATATCAACAATCCGCTAATAAGCGATACTGAAAAGGGAACTCCCGAAAACCATTGATAAAATTGAGTATTCCTGATAAAAGAAAATAAGATAAGAAATACAATTATAGCACCTCCCAATTTTAAATTAACAGGGTCTGACAGTAGCGAAAAGTCAAACTTGCCAATGGTGAGTTGCAAAGCAAGTCCGACTACCATCAGCCCGATTACAATAAGTATACTTTCGGCATATCTCCACGGAAACTGCCATATTTGTCGTTTAGTATCTGTCATTACGTATTATCAAAGTTCTTAATTACAATTTGTGCCTGTTTCTGCTTCTTTTAAACAATAAAATAAGAACCTGACTCTTCCTTTTTTCAGAATAAAATCAGGCTCTTATTTCATTTTATTTTCAAATAGCAATTATCGTTCGGCTATTAAACGTTTATTTGCTTTAGCTTTTTCGATCCACTTAGGAACAGTAGTATCAATCCATTTCTTTTTGTTGTCTTTCAATGTTTTCATATCAAGACCAATATAAGCCTGAGCTTTGTCTTTTGTAGAAATATCGGGCATCTGCACATCGGTTACTCCTTGTGCAAACAATACCTTTTGAAGCTCTAATTGAGCCAGTAATGTTCGGTCTAAACTATGAGCCAATATACGTTGCGTTTCAACGGGTGCATGAAAAGAAGCTCCGTGAGATGCTACAGCAAAATCCCAACGCCATTGTGCCTGACGGATCAAATCCAATGATTTTTTCATCTGAGCTTCGGTTGCACCTTTATCCCAAGCGGCTTTAGCCATGATATGTGTTTTAGACAATTCGGCTTCGATACGGTCACGTATTTCCAAAGCTTTATCCTGATACTCATATACATAATTACGAAGTTGCTCTTCGCTATCTTTATGGCAAGTCTGACAAGTTCCTGCGATATTCTTCAACGGACTCATTATCTGATGATCCGAATATTTGATACCACCTTCCGATTTGTATGGCATATGGCAATCCGCACACGACAATCCACGTTGAGCATGTGGTCCCATCAAGAAAGTTTCGTAATCGGGGTGCTGTGCTTTCAACATCAGTGCACGGCTCAAAGCATGTGTCCAATCCGAGAATTCTGCTTTATCATAATATTCTTCCATTTTTTCCACAGTCATGCCTTCATCCCAGGGGAAAGTAAGTTCCTTTCCATCTCCTTTGAAATAATATTCCACATGGCATTGTGCACATACCAGAGTACGCATTTCTTGCATGGTAGCATTTTTCACATCTTTTCCCTGACGTTCGAATGCCTGAACCAAAGCCGGACGTGTAATCGTTAGATTCATTGTCACAGGGTCATGACAATCGGCACAACCGATAGGGTTTACAATCTCAGAACCCAGATCGCCCCATTTTGCTTTATAGAAATTCTCGATTCCCATTTCATTCATCATGCGTGGCACATCGGGACTTTTGCAAGTCCAACAAGTTGCTGGCTGCGGTCCGTCACCTTCATTAACAGGACATCCTGTTCGCAAAGTATTTCTGATGTCTTCAATGGCATGCATGTGTCCACGTGGTGCGGAGTAGTCCTGAGAAAAGGCATATCCTGCCCAAAGAACCACCATTTCGGGACGACTTTCGAGTACATCTTCGGGCATATTACCCAGATGCTTACTTTTAAAGTCCATGTTTTGAGTTTTCTTCCAAGTCTCGTATTCACGCGGATAATTTTCACCCCATATCTCGTTACGGGATTCTATTCCTTGTATGTCTACTTTTTTGTTATTAAATAGAGTGGCAATTTCTGCACGACGCTCGGTTATAGATGCCGCCAATAATCCCAACAAGAAAACCCCAACCATTACAGCAAGGAATAAACCCCATCCTATAATCGGTTTCTTTCTTATAGCTTCTGATAATTTTCGTAGCATGGCTTTATATAGTTTTTTAGTTATTTTTCTTCATTTGTTTTTTCAACCATTCGGGTACAGGAGACTTTGGTAAGGGAACCAAAGCATTAGGGGCAGATACAATACTACTCATGGTACCATGCACAACGTCACGATGACAATCCCAGCACGCCTTAGCATTCCCTTCCTGAACATCTTTATAACATTGCAGTCCGGTCTTTACCATTGCTGTATTGAGATCAGTATGACATCTTATGCAGTTATCCATAATAACCCTGTAACTCTCTTCACGGGGACGTATCGCTATAGGCTCTTTTCGAAGCGTAAACACGGCTGCATGATACAAACCATCTTTGGCTTTAAACGCGTATTTCTCCAAAACATTATCATGAGGTACATGACAGTCATTACAAGTTGCCCATTGAGCATGCACACTATGTTGCCATGTTGCGTAATAAGGTGTCATAATATGGCAATTGATACAAGCCTCGGGTTTATCCGACAGGTATGAATAGGCTCGAGACATATAAACGGTATATGCTCCCAATCCGGCCAAAATTCCACCAATAATAAAAAGGGGAAGGATAAATTGTATAGGCAGTATGTGTAAAATTTTCTTCATGGTTAACAGTTGAGCATCCCTAATGCATATAAGTGAATGTGCTAATAAACGTATCTTATACGCATTTATATATAGGCAAATCTAATATTTTATTTAAGGAAAAACAACCTAATCAACTGTTATATCATAATATAGATGACACAATGATCGTATATTCGATTCTATCTATCAAGCATAAACAGAATCAAATACATTATAAACAATTAATAGATAGACACTTTACTCAGGACATGAAAACATCCTGAAAAGTGTAACAAATGTTACATAACATAGAAAAAAAGAGAAAATTTAACGATTCAATTTACAAGTTTCATCTCTTTTTTCATTGCGAGAAGTATAGAATCGAGTTTTTCGAGAACTTTCTTTCGAACCGATTCTTCTGACAGATATTTGTTGTAATCATATAGATAAACATCTCTGCGATCGGTCAAATAAAGGTAGTAATTAAATGGAGTTTCGTCACCTCTCGAAACAATATACATAATAGTGTAATCAAATTCTTTGTGTTTAGACTCATCCCCGACAGAAGGATTCAGATATATTTCAAGATTCATATCCTTCATCACATAATGCGGATTATCTGTATAATTAGGACAGTAAGTCTGCCGATCTCCATTCTTAAAGATGAAGCTTCTCATTTGCTCAAAATCATAAAAATTAAGAGCATCATTAATTTTGATCAACATGGAAGAATCGGTTGCATCCTGAGATTTTAAAGGCAGGTACACTATGAATAGAAGGCTAAATAAGAAGAAACGCATAAAAAGACTGCTTATTAATTAATTGACAGATAGATGTTTGTTCTTACTCAGTAATCAGGTTTCTTTTATAAATGCCTAGTTTGTTCAATAACAAAGATATGCCTTCTCCTATGATAACAAAGCCGAATAATAGAAATGGCATATACCAGACAATATAGTCAAGATGAAAATGATTAGCCGAATGTTGTTTAAATACGATAAACCACGATAAAGGTGCTATTAAAGATATAAGTGTAGTTACGAGCAATGCCCAATTTAAACGCTTGCGGAATTGATCCGAATTTCGATTTAAATAATACACTACCGCACCTAAAACAGCTATAATAAGAATTAAATAGGCAAAATAAAAAGCATGAGAATCGCGTGCCAGAAAATCCCACTGAAAGACATTACCTTTCATATATTTTTTTAAAATAAACGAATAGGGATAATGTGCAAAATGGTCATCTGCACTAAAAGACCTTCGAGTATAAGATGTTATTATATAATCGACACCTGCGTAAAAGCTACCGGTTACAGCCCTGATTTGTGTTATCAGTATGGTCATTTGTGCAAGTACTGCAATAATAGCTGTTAAACTTGCTTTCATGAAATAAGATATAAATGGACGTATCTTTTGTTTTTCGACAAATGCATAAAATATAATGGGACACATTGTCGAAACAAGAGCTGTCGAAATAAATTCATACCCATTAAAAACGCATTTTGCAAATACGGACAAAAACAGATAAAGTAATATCTTCTTCGAACTTAACTTTTTAGTCCTATGATTATATTCGAGTACCAGAAGCATGGTGATAAAAGGAATATAAGAAGCCCAAAGTCCCCACCATAAACTATTTCCAAAAAAAGTAAGCCAACTCGACATCGTTATCAAAACCAAGGTAATAATGCCTGTTATGAATCCAAAATTACGGAATACCCATCCTAGCAATAAGGTAAAACATAGTGCTGATAAAATTGCATTTATGCAATGAAACATTTGCAGCTTCAGACCATTACTAAAGGGTAACACCTGTTGTATAATACTATATAATATAAACTGCCCTCCTGTTTGACTTTTATAAACATCGTAGCTATCTGGGATATTATCAGTCACATAGTCGGGTCTTTGTTCCAAGTAAACTTCAAACCATATATCAGCATTGGCAGGTACTACCGAAGCATCATAATTTACTCCGGGTAAAGCTCCGTGAGAAAAAACGCCTTCTTTTTCGGATCGAGCTATTCGTCCTATAGCCAGACATTCGGAGTACTCATCAAATCCACCAAAGGCTTCCTTTCGAGCCGAACCCCAAAAATTACTGTAAAATCCGAGGAAAAGAACTGAAAAACAAATAGCTAAAAAAACATTCTGCTTAGTTAGTATTGACGTTTTCGTTACAAACATATATGCTAAGTATTATCTCTTTATGATTTGTCTAAGATTCTATATTTAACAGGAGTATATCGATGTAAAAAGTACAATAGCGATACTTTTAAAACCCCAAGTCCATATTTCGAACTTCTTACAAAGTTGATTGATGATGCTTCTTCAAAGTATTTCGTAGGACAAGTTATTTCTGCAATCTCATACCCTTTATTGAAAATCTGAGCAATAAATTGATTATCAAAAATAAAATCGTCTGAGTTTATATTGTAATTGATACTTCTTAAAACCTCGCCACTATAGGCTCTATATCCGGTATGGTATTCGGATAACTTCTGCCCCATCAGCAAGTTCTGAGAAAATGTAAGAAAACGGTTTGCCACATATTTATATAGAGGCATTCCTCCTTTTAAAGCACCTTTTCCAAGTATTCGGGAGCCAATAACAACAGGATATACATCATTGGCGATCAAATAACACATAGACTGAATCAGCTTAGGAGTATATTGATAATCAGGATGTAGCATCACAACAATATCGGCACCTAATTCCAGAGCTTTATTGTAGCAGGTCTTTTGGTTTCCACCATATCCCTTATTTTTATCGTGTTTTATAATATGGGCAATTCCAAGACTTTTAGCTACTGCAATAGTATCATCCGGGCTATTATCATCAACCAGAATAACCTCATCTACAATATCAAAAGGAATCTCGTGGTAGGTCTGAGGCAAAGTTTTTGCTGCTTTGTAAGCGGGAAGAACCACTACAACTTTTTTATCTGAAATCATTATACTGTTTTTTATTATTACAGAGTCTCTCACAAAATATCCAGAGCCGCCAAATGTTAAGAAGACGAGCTAAAAGATAATTACAAAATACAAAAATAATAAAAAAAGTCCAGCACCCCACATTTTAACAAATTAATAAACACTTATTCATTTGTTAGGGTAGACAAACAAAACGAAGGTAAGTATAAACTAATCAAATTGTTTAGTCAATACACGGATATTCATTTTACCTAATACTCCAATAAGTCATTTAACTTTTCATCTTTATAGCAATAAAGCCTCACCTAACACCTCTGAACACCTCATATCCAGCGAGTTATATTTGTCAAAAAAGCTTGTCCATCAAATCCCGATTTGGGGACTTCTTTCGGCACTAGGACATTTAAGCCTTTATTTATAATTCTCACAGAAATATCTTTACCGGTCTGTATTGCATTTCCATCCAAATGCATTACTCCTTCTCTTTCTCTTTCAATCAAAACTTCGGAAGTAATCATTTCGACTAGTTTTGAATTATTTCCAATATTTTTCGACATCAACTGAATAGCTGTCTGAGTAGCATTCAAAACTGACAACGGTTTAAGAATAGCAATATTCATCTTACCATCCTGAATATCGGCATGAGGGGCTATAAAACTGTCATTCCCGTATTGAGACGCATTAGCACAGGTCACCAAAAATGCTTCATCCTCAAAGACCTGATCGTCGCTAGTTACCTTATATTTTTCAGGTTTGAAATTATAGAAAACATCAATCATACTCTTGGCATACATCAGCTTTCCACGGCTCGACTGATTCAAAACCTTTTCGCTTACTTGAGCATCAAACCCTACTCCACACGTACAAAAGAAAATATTGTCATTAGCAATTCCGTAATCGATTTTCTTTACGTTATTTTCCTTAATTATTTCAATTGCTTTCTGGTGATTCATCGGAATGTGCAGATCGCGAGCCAATCCATTTCCTGAGCCACTGGGTATGATTCCAAATATGATATCTGTACCAACCAACATTCTGGCCACTTCATTGATAGTTCCATCACCTCCAACGGCTATAACATAATCCACATTTTTATCTACGGCATCCTTAGCTATCTGAGAGGCATGCCCTTCGTAGCCTGTCATAAACATATGAACATCGAAATCATGGGGATCAATAGTCATTGTTTTTTCCGGCAATCCTTTCTTAGATTTCGTTCCCGATACTGGATTTATTATAACATAAATCGTCTTTTTTTTTCGTTTCATCCTTTTATAAGAATTGTTAGTTGGCTCTAATTAAATTCTACACAATGGGCAAAAATACGGAAAATATTGATTAGTATCCTAAACTCTATCTTAACATACAATAAAGTAGATAACAAATAGATAAATTTCGCTAAAAACAAAAGAACAAACTATCGGATAATACACTATTTATCAAAGCAAAGACCAAACATCAAAGCCTGAAAATTTTGATAAACAACCCTATCTTATAGAAACAATTAATACTAACACCTAAATTCTTGTAATGTTTAAACAAAAAGCACGGACAGCAAAGTTCGTGCTTTTTTATCTATATACAAAAGCCACAGTGAAAGCAACTTCTGTATTTAGCCGTAACCTCGAAGCTTATAATCAAGACTTACGAGTGATCGTCAACAAGGGATCAACCCGTTCTTCCAAAACCTGGAGCACCTTGCAATTACTTTATAGTATAGCAGTACTATCTACAAAATCACGACTGATATCCATAGTATCCGAATCGATGCCTCACCTCAAAAAAGGATGTATGCGTGATTTCGAAAACATGCTTCGCTCGGATGGAAAGTGGAATCCTAAAGATTGGAATGCTACTGATAAAATATATCAGGTTAATAATTCGTATATAGAATTTTTCTCTGCCGATCAACCCGGAAAGGTACACGGACCGGCACGTGATATTCTCTACATCAACGAATGTATCAATATCCCTTATGAAACTTATCGCCAACTGGCAATCAGAACTACTGAAACAATTTTTCTCGATTACAATCCATGCTATGAATTTTGGGTGGACGAAAAAGTCCTTCCCCGTGACGAAGCCGTTCTAATTCATTCCACCTATCTTGATAATGAATACCTTTCGCCTGCACAGGTAAAGGAGATAGAATCGAGTAAAAACGACACCGAATGGTGGCAGGTGTACGGTTTAGGTAAAACAGGCTCGAAGGTAGGATTGATTATACAAAACTGGGATGTGGTTACTACCCTGCCTTCATCCTACAAAAAACGATGGATCGGTATCGACTTTGGCTTTACAAACGACCCGACGGCTCTAATAGACATTCGCTTATCCGAAGGCGAACTTTGGATAGATGAGTTGCTTTATGAACGGGGCTTTGACAATCTGATGATAGCTAAGCATCTTGAGGAATGCAATGTACCCCGAGAGACTACAATTATAGCCGATAGTGCCGAACCTAAATCGATTCGTGAAATACGTAATTGCGGATGGAAAATAGAAGCTGCTCATAAGGGTAAGGACAGTATTCTCACCGGACTAGCCATATTGAATCGCTACGCAAAACACATAACCCAAAGAAGTTCGAACCTCATCAATGAATACAAAAATTATCGCTGGACTACGGATGAATTCGGCAATCCAAGCAATATACCGATTGATCGGTTTAATCATTCTATTGATGCTCAACGCTATGTAGCACTTAATCAGTTGGGACAAAAAGGTGACTTTGACTATTATATAGGGAAATAGAAAAAGTCGGAGATTATTACTTCTCCGACTTTTTTATATACACTTAAGTGATCATTATATTATCTGTCAGTTGTAAAGCGTGGAATAAACCAAAAATTTGCCACTGTTAATTTAGGCTTTCGCTTCTACTCTTTGTAATCCGTTGTAAATCTTCGCCTGACGGAGATTGAAAAAGAAGAATTTCGAAAAGTGAAGCACTCGCTATTACATATTCCATCACAGTGCGGTGAATGGTATCATAGCCGGCTGCTTCTTTCTGTTTCGAAAAAGCATAAATTTCAATACCGATGCCATCGCCCGAAATAGCGTGCTGATATCGAACAAAGAGCATCAACTGATCATTAATCTGTGGATGTTTCCGCAGAAATAATTCAAGGTGGGCTCTGAACAATGCCAGATTTGTAAGTAAAGCATCCGGCGAACTGACTTGAGCCAAAGCTAAAAACTCCATATAATTTGCACACGTAACAGAATGCTTGGAGAGGGATTCTAAAAGAAATTCATCGGCAAATTTAACCGACTTAAGATTCACATTGAAAGACCGAACGAAAAGGCGTCCCGGTCCCAGCTCCATACGACGCCAATTGGTAAACGAATCGGTAACTAGTGCATATATAGGTATCATGGTGACCGAATTATCCCAGTTCTGCACTTTAACCGAACTCAGATTTATATCGACAATAATACCATCGGCATTCTTCGATGGCATTTCAATCCAATCATCCGGACGGATCATATCCTGAAACGATAATTGAATAGAGGCCACAAAACCAAGAATAGTATCTTTAAAGATCAATGTAATAAAGGCTGCCGTAGCTCCAAAACCAAGAATAAGGTTAGAGGGCTCTTTATCTACTATTATTGCCAGAATAAAAACAATAGCTATTACAGCAGCTATAATTTTCATTAGCTGTATGTATCCTTTGAGTGATTTTTGCTGTGTTTTAGGATGCAATTCAAAAAATGTATTCCATCCATCGAGAAGTGAAAATAGGACTAATAAAATCCAGATAATCATAACCGAACGTGAAAGGACTAGCACAAAGGTAACCAAGCCAAGCGAAAAGCCCGAAAAAAGAATACGGCAAGTAAATACAACAATAGCAATGGCAATAAGAACAAAAAGACGCTTAAAGAAGCCATGCTTCATCAGAATAGTGATAACCCTAGATTTAGCATCGAGCTTCTGATCTTTTACAAATAGAAACGAAAAACGCCCCATTGCTACATTTAACAACCACACGACAGCAGTCAGCACTAAAAGTACAATGACAAAGACAACAGTGTTTGTCACTCCAACATTTACGCCAAGAGTCAATAAGGAATCATAAAGATCTTGAATAAGCCAAAACTTAGACGAATCGGCAACTTTACTTACATCGATTGGCAAAACGACCAGGGGTGTAAGAATAAAAAACAATAAGTTAATCATATATAATACTTTGACGTAATATATAAAGAACAACAATCGCTACAATAAGTTTATACAATAAGCAAAACAATGTTTCGTCATCAGAAACTTATATATGGATAAAATGAAAAATAATGAACTACACACCCTCCTTGTGTAACAAATAGCATCGCGATAGAGTCTATTGAGTAAACAATAAGACTATATTATGCGTTACACATTACCACTTTTGACCTTTCTACTGATAATAACAAGCACATTGTCAGCTCAACAGATAAAAATATCAGGTAAAATTATCGATGCAGTAGAATCGAGCCCGATAGGATTTGCCACCGTATCTCTACTAAAACAAGACTCAACTTTCGTTAAGGGAGTCAATTCTAACGACGACGGACGCTTCTCTATTCCTGATGTTTCTAAAGAAGAACATCTTCTTTCCATTTCGTATTTAGGCTATGAAACTCAAATATTACCATTGCAAAAATCAGAAAAAGATATTAATGTAAGCGATATAGCCTTGCATCCTGCCTCTATTGCACTGAATGATATCACGATAACTGCCAATCCCATTATTCATAAGATAGACAGGGATGTTATACTACCCAGTACTGCACAATTAAAAGCATCTACCAGCGGTATCAGTCTTTTGCAGAATCTAATGTTGCCACGTCTTATTATCGATCAAGTAAACAATGTAGTCAAAACCTCCAACGGCAGCGAAGTACAATTGAGGATAAACGGAGTTATAGTCACCTACTCCGAAGTGTTGGCACTTCTTCCCGAAGATGTGATAAGGGTCGAATTTCACGACAATCCGGGGCTTCGTTATGGAGATGTTGAAGCTGTACTTGATTTTATTACCAGACGCAAAAACTCAGGGGGAAGTGTAAATACAGAGCTGATGAACAATCCTTTTTCGGGATTTGGAAATAATTCTTTGAATGCAAAAGTAAATCATAAAAAATCCGAATTCGGTTTCAACAGCAATCAATGGTACCGCAATCTCGACTTTACCCGAAACAGCGAACAAACGTTTGTATTTCCTGACAAAAAAATTCAGCAAAACAGAATCGGTGAAACCATTCCTTTTAATACAATGGGAATCAACAACAGTCTCAATTACAGCCTACAAGAGTCGGGTAAATACTTTTTCAATGCTGCTATTCGTCAATATTACAGAAATACGCCTAATTCGTGGGACGACGAAATCAGTGTATACACTTCGGGAAACTCTACTCCCGTTAATGTTTACAAGCAGACTTCTTACAGAACCAATGCTCCTTTACTCGATTTATATTATGAGAGAAACCTAAAAAATGAGCAATTAATTATAGTAAACGTTATCGGGAAATATGCCTATAATAAAACTGATTATACATTTAAGGAAAGGCGTAATGATTTACTTTACACCGATATCCACAACCTCAACAAAAGCAAGAAATATACATTTGTAGGTGAAGGTATTTATGAAAAGACATTCGCCACAAGCAAAATTTCGGCAGGATTAAGGCATACTCAGGCTTACACCGAAAGTACTTTTGCCAGCAGTACCGAGTCTCTGGTAGACATGAATCAGTCTGAGACTTATCTATATGGTGAATACCAGATCAAAAAAGGTAAATTCAATTCATCACTCGGTATAGGTGGTACTCGTACCTATTACAGCACAGGGGAAAATAAAACCGAAAAGTACATCTTTCGTCCGGTGCTGCGGGTTACCTACAATATCAATGAGGGTACTTATTTGAAATACAACGGAACTATATACAACAGGTTACCATCGGAAGGAGACTTAAACGATGTGGAACAAGACATCGATTCGCTACAAATCAGACGTGGAAATCCTAACCTCAAACCATTTATGACTTATCAAAACACATTGTGGGGAGGATATAAAAAGGGTATCATCGATTTAAACCTGTGGATGAGATACCGTTATGTCGATGGCAATATAGCGAACGACATTTTCTTTGAGGATGGGAAATTTATTAACCAGAACAACAATCAAATTGCATTCCATAATTTCATGAGTGAATTAAGGATTCAGGTACAACCCATAAAAGACCACCTGACCATGAGTATAACACCCGGTATAGCTCGCTATATCAATAAAGGAGACAATTACACACATACATTTACTCATTGGTATTACAATGCTGAAGTAAATGCCAGTTACAAAAAATGGATATTCAACGCATTCCTGTCAAACAGTTTTCAATATTTCGAAGGAGAAACACTATATCTGGGTGAGATTTGGCAAAATATCAGTGCAGGATACAAAACTGATCGCTTTTCGATATCGGGAGGTATAATAAACCCCTTTACAAAGGAGTGGGAATCGGGGCAGGAAGTTTGGTCGGCATTCATCCCCGGCTCGTCAACCGTCACCAGCTCTTCGATCAGTAAAATGCCTTACCTCAAAATATCTTACAATATAAACTTTGGAAGGCAATATAAATCGGGTAATAAAAAAATTGACAACAATGATATTTAAGGTCGCAGACCTTTTTATTTAATTAATCGAAGCTTCTCTCATAAAATAACAGACCGCTCTTTAATTGAAGCAGTCTGTTATTTATATCATTGATAGTTTTTCAATTAATTTGAGGAATATTCAGCTTTAAATCATTTTTCAATACCTCTGCATTCACACCAGATATATTTAGTGTGTCAAGCTTTGTATATAAATACTCAGGCAAAGTTAAATTATTCACCTTTTTATATGTAAAAGAAGTATTTGAGACTATAAATTCGGCAAACATTTGATTGCTTGGATTTATTTGAGTCGGAATTTCGGGATTTATACGAGTACTTAGCTTATCAAAAGTAAGATCAAGCATTTTTATAGCCTCATCAGGCTTGTTAACTAAATCCAAAATAACAACGAACGATGCATAAACTGCAATATTTGTACTATCCAGAAGCCATGCTTGATTTATCCTTTTCATTGCAGTGTCGGTATCTCCTTGATGTAAATAATACCAACCAAGATCCATAATATCTATAGCAGCCTTAGCTCTATTTGGTTCTTTCTTATCCGATTCCTTTAAGAATTCAGCATCAATATCCAATTGGCCCTTGCATTTATTAACTCTGCCATACATCGGAAGCAAATTTATGCCCTCTTGACAGTCAACACTTTCACTTGGACGACCACTACAATTTATAGATATTAAACCTGTAGAAACTCCAATCAATAATAGAACTAAAATTTTAAATTTCATCATATTCTCAATTAAATATATTTACAAATGTAATGAATACATAGCACAGTGTAAATAATCAATCTCAATACTCACCTATGTTTGAAATAAAAAAAGTGTACAGACCGCAAACAACTCATAACTAAATCGATACAAACAAACATAATACTATTAAAGAAATTATATAAAAAAAACATCCACAATTGAGTAACCAAAGTGCTACTTATACCGTCATATATACAAATAGAATAAAGATAACATGAAACGGATTGTAAACCTTATGATAGTATCTCTGGCAATAATAAACACATTGTCGGCTCAACAAATAAAAATATCGGGCAAAGTGGTCGATAAAACCAATGCCTCCCCTATCGAATATGCGAATGTTACATTGCTTGAGTCCGACTCTACTTTTGTAAAAGGTGTGAACTCCGATGCAAACGGATTATTCGATATTATCAATCCGACAGGCAATTATCTGGTATCTGTATCGTATATGGGATACGAAACGTCATATGTACCTGTTAAAAGTCCCACAACCGACAGTAATTTGGGCAATATTACACTCGAACCATCATCTGTAGCACTGAATGCCGTAGTAGTTACCGCACAATCGGTCATAGACAAGGCAGATCGTAAACTGATATTCCCATCCGAATCGCAGATAAAAACGTCTACCAATGGGCTTGACTTGCTGCAACAGCTTCAATTGCCCCGAATCAATATCAACCCGATAGATAATGCCATCACCACTTCGGGTAGAGGCGAGGTTCAATTACGTATCAACGGTGCTTTGACCACCAATGAAGAAATACGAGCCATTACTCCCGCAGATATAATCCGTATCGAATATCACGATGACCCCGGAGCCCGTTACGGTAGTGCATCTGCTGTACTGGATTACATTGTACGCCGCAGAGAATCGGGTGGAAATGTACATGGCGATTTTATGAATATAATAGGTCCTGTAGGTTTTGCAGAAGATAATCTGGCAGTGAAGGTAAACCACCGAAAATCGGAATTCGGCTTGAATGCCTATTGGGGACACCGAAAACTTAAGTGGACCAGAAGCAACAGCGAAACTTTTAATTTTCCGGACAAAACATTGCATCGCGACGAAGTGGGTGAGCCTACCCTATTCAAATACAACAATTTGAATCTGGCTTTGAATTATAGTTTAATGGAAACTGATAAATATTTTTTGAATGTCGTATTCAGAAATGCATACAACAACTCGCCCAATCTTTACAGTAACCGCAGGAGTACCATTACAACGTCAGATAATAGTGTACCCTTGTCGATCTCGGATCTTTCGTCTGAAAAGACCAATATACCTTCATTGGATATTTATTTTCAACGCAACCTCAAAAAAGATCAACTGATAATTGTAAATGTGGTGGGAACGTATATCGATTCTAAAAATAGCCGTGTGTACGAAGAGTCGAGAGACGGAAACCCCGTTACAGATATCCAGTCTCATATTACAGGAGATAAATATTCGCTTATATCGGAAGGTATCTATGAAAAGAAAACCGAAAAAGGTAAATTCACCACAGGTGTAAAACACGCTCAGGTATTTACCAAAAATCAATATACAGGTAATACGGCGGCCGAAGTAGCCATGAATCTTGCCGAAACTTATGTGTATGCCGAGTATCAGATACAGAAAGGCAAGTTCAATTATGTGGCAAGCGTGGGTGGCATACGTTCGTATTACAGTCAGGGTGAAGACCGAGAAGAAAATTACTCTTTCCGTCCCTCGGCACGTGTAACTTATAATATCAACGATAAAACATTTATCCGTTACAAAATTAATATCTGGGGCAACACTCCATCGCTTGCCAATCTGAATGCAGTGGAACAGGAAATCGATTCGTTACAGATTCGCAGAGGTAATCCCAATCTGAAGATGTCGCAAGGATATAGTAATAATATTACTGCCGGATACGATAAAGGGATGTTTGGTGTTGATGTATTTCTACAATACAATTACCAGCGAAAACCGGTAGCCGAAAGGATTCTTTTTGAGGATGGTAAATTTATACGGACTTACGAAAATCAAAAAGCACACCAACAATTGGGTGCCGAAGTTACCCTTCGGTTCCGTCCGATAAAAGACCGCCTGACCATTGCCTTTACTCCGGGAATAAACCACTACATCAGCGAGGGCAGCGATTACAGGCATACCTACACCAATAAGTATATGCGTATGTCGATAGACGGAAATTATAAAAGCTGGGTTGCCAACTTCTCGATGTATACTCCTTGGGATTACTTCTATGGCGAATCGCTCGAATCGGGAGAACGCATACATTCTATAAGCTTCGGGTACAACAAGCAGAACTATTCGGTTATTCTGGGAGCTTTCAATCCATTCGGCGGTACATACAGGAGAAACGATCAGAACTGGTCGGCACTGGCACCATCGCAATCGAAAATATACACTCCCAATCTTACCCAACTGATATTCGTTAAGGCATCGTTTAATGTCAATTTCGGACGACAATTTAAAGGTGGAGACAAAAGGCTTAACAATTCCGATAACGATTCGGGAATTATGTCCGGATCTAAATAATAAAATTCAAACAAATTCTTAGTGTCGGTATAACAACAATTATTCTAGTTTTTGTTATACCGATCTTTCAATTTTCACCATTTAACACAATAGAGATAACCAACTATTTAACAAAGACATAAACAACACTAATCTCAACAACAAAGTAAAAAACCTCTCATCCGGTTGTTGTTAAAAAAACATAAACATAGAGTAATTTAAATTGGACTGTCTAAATTTGAGAATAAATAGATATTGTAAGGTCTAAGACCTTTTTATTGCTTTGGCAAGTATAACAACTATAGCTTGTTATGGTTTTGAAAAATAATATTAAATACGTTCAATTATTTAATCGTATATGGCAAATAAAAACGCTGAAAATTATAAGACTTTAATGGAAAAAGACGCTGAAAATTTCCTTCCAAGTGTATCTGTAGATTGCATTATATTTGGATTTCATGAAGGAATTTTAAAAATACTATTGAGTAAATTTGATGGTAACCAAAAATGGATGTTACCCGGAGGGTTTGTATATCTGGATGAAAATGTAAATGACGCAGCTTATCGTATTCTGTCGAAAAGAACCGGATTGAATGAAATTTACCTTAAGCAATTTTATTTATTCGGAGACACAGGCAGGGTTCATCCCGATGACAACAAACATATACTTACCGTCGATGCCAATCACCCTGAAAAAGATCCGCATTGGCTGCTCAGAAGATTTGTAAGCGTTGGCTATTATGCTCTGGTTGAATACTCTAAACTTAAAATTAAAGCGGCAGATTCGGAAGAGGTACAATGGTTTCATATCAATGAAGTACCTGATTTGTATGGCGATCACAACAAAATAATCGAAAAAGCTGTAAATTCGATACGTTCTCAAATAAATACTATTCCTATTGGATATGAGCTTTTAGCCGAGAAATTCACCATGTCCGATTTGCGTGTTATTTATGAGACCATACTCGATCGCAAGTTAGATCGACGCAATTTCCAACGTAAGATGCTCGCATCTGGCTTTATTCTTAAATTAGACGAAGTGTCTAAAAAATGGGGGTCAAAATCAGCCACTTTATTTACTTTCGATAAAGAAAAATACAATTTTGCACTTAAAAACGGAACTGCTTATAACGAATGGTAAGGTCTAACATCATAGCACTTATACAATTACATTAAAACATAGAAGCTGTACTGAAATCCTTAAAATCAGTACAGTTTTTTTATAATAAATCTAACCTTATTCTAATTTTTAAATCAAATGCGTAAGAAAAACGTATATCTTTGCAATAATTATGAATCTTCAATTAAACCATTTGTTAAACTTTCATTCTAACGAAGTATAAAGGACTAAAGTTTCTCACTAACGAACAACATATATGAAGAAGATATTATTTATACTCACCCTTGCTGTTGTACTGACAGCCTGTGGAACCACCTCTCAATACTATGATAGAATGAATGATCTCACTGTAGGTATGAATAAAGAGGAGGTGGCTTACCTTTTAGGGTATCCTGAAAGGGTGTTAACCGTCAATTATACAAGAGATGGAATACAAGAGGTATTGCAATACCGCAGTTATCAGAATGAAGTATATGCACTTGAGTTTTGGAACGATTATCTGACCGGGTATGAGTTTCTGTATGATGATGTTCCTTTTGTTCCGGCTCCTTTCCCTCCTGCTGTACTACCTCCTATGGGTGGTCCGATTATCATTGTAAATGGCGGTTCGGGAAGACCTAATCATAACAATAACCACAGACCCAACAATCGTCCGAACAATAACAATAACAGACCAAATAATAACAATAATAATCGCCCGAATCCGAGCAGACCTTCTAACGAACGCCCGTCAAGTAGTCGCCCGTCGACATCGACACGTCCTGAAAGTAACAGTCGTCCCGGATCTTCTGCAGCTGCAGAATCAAATAAACGCCCGTCAACAGAGCGTCCATCAACATCAACGCATCCTGAGAGTAACAGTCGCCCCGGATCTTCTGCAGCTGCAGAATCTGACAAACGTCCATCGACCTCAACACGTCCGAGTACAAGCGGAAGCAGTTCATCCGGCTCTAATGGCAGAGATACCGGAGACAGAACAAGTTCGGGTACTTTACCTAGCAGAAACCCAAGCACTACTTCTTCGGAAAGACCTAGTACTGTAACTGTACGCCCTTCTGAAGCTCCCAAAGAAAGTACAAGCAGAGATAAAACATCATCGACCAGTACAGCTGTAAGACCATCGACCAGTTCGGGGACATCAACAAACAGCTATTCGAGACCTAGTTCGTCGTCTTCATCAGCGGCAAGTAGCAGTGGTCGTACCTCAAGCAGAGAAAGCTCTAGCACCTCTACCACCAGCTATACAAGACCTAGTTCGTCATCAAGTAGCAGTAGTTCGAGTTCCAGCAGTTCGGGACGTACATCAAGCACAACTACATCACCAACACGAGTAGAATCATCGTCGAGTTCAACACCGAACAGAAGCTCAAACACCGAAAGCAGTAGCTCGAGTTCGCGATCAAGCTCAGGATCAAGTTCAGCAGCTTCGAGTGGAAGAACTTCAGGAAGAAGATAAAAGCAATCCAAATTATATTTTAATATAAATAGCCTGTAACATTACAGGCTATTTTTGTCTTCATCATTTTTTATATACTTTTGTACGACTGATTTTCATCAAACAGCACTTCAAAAATGCATTCAACCAATCAAATAGCTTCTTTTGACAAGATCAATAATACCTACTGGGTATATCCATTACTTGTCATCACCGCATTTCTGTATCTATCCGTATTTTCGTTTGCCACAAGCCCACTCTATTGGGATTATATAAGCGACAATGGGACATTCATTATGTTGGGCAAGTTATTTTTAGATGGAAGAATACCTTATCTTGAATATTTCGACCATAAAGGTCCTATACTCATTTTCATCGAAGCTCTGGGCTTAAGCCTGTCATCTGACGACCGCACAGGCATATTCATTTTACAAATAGCACAATTATCTATAACTCTCGCTTTTTTATATAATGCTGCACGTTGTTTATTATCGACAATAAACAGTTTGACTGTATTATTAATTGCTCTCGTATTTTTCACATTCACCATCGAGGGAGGTAATCTCTCGGAGGAACATAGTTTACCATTTATCAGCCTGACCTTATGGCTTACTATTAAGTTTTGGCTGTCAACACAAAATCGGGTTAAAGCTCTGCATTTGCTCCTTATAGGAATTTGCGGGGGAATATTATTCTGGCTGCGACTCAATAATATGGGAGTCGTATGTTCCTGCACGCTGTTTATATTTATTGTAACGTGTAAAAATAAAGACTGGAAGGGTGTACGAAAAATCGTTCTTTATTTTACGTTAGGCTTTTTATTGGTAACAGTACCTATAATAGCATACTTCTGGGTACACAATGCTCTTTATGAACTTATATACGCATCCTTTATATTCAATCTGAAATATGTGGATACCAGCGATACAGGGTCACTCTTCGGGTCGCTCATAGGAACAGTTATCTATATATTTAAGTGCTGGACACCTTTCATTGTATTAGCAGCAGGTACTTTCTTGTTTTACAGAAAACATAAAGATTACAAGGTTATACTTCTGTCTGCTTTACTATTTGTTTTCGGATTGATTACCACCCATACAGGTGCTGCATATCATCATTACATGACACTGAATATTCCCATACTGGCATTCGGATGTATATTGGGATTATATGCAATAACCCAAAACTCGGAGAAGAAAAAACTGTCATGGATTATCTTTCTTATCGTTTTCATACCTGCCTCTTGGATATGTATAAGCCGTTACATAACTCTGGAAAAATCTGAAACACCTCCTTACTACATAGAAAGAGCCAGAGATATAGCCTCAAAAATACCCGAGAACGAACGCAATTCGGTATACCCTTATATGGTATTATCTAAATTTCTGCCATCGGCGGGATTAATGCCTTACAACGGGATTAAGTATTTCACGTTACAGGAGTGGCATGCCCGACACGAAAAAAAGATTCTGGACGAAATAAACGAGATGATGGAAACACATCCTCCGCTGTGGATAATAACCGAATACAGAGATCAAAGCAAAAATACTCGTTTTCTGGAAATTCTGGATAAAAAATATATTCCTTACTACCGAAACCATATATTCGAATTGTTCAGGTTAAACGATGGAACAGTTAAGCCGTTAGAAATAAATGATTCTATACAGTAAAAAAAATGGCTTTCTTAACAAAGAAAGCCATCACATTATTATATATATGAGTTATTAAAATATAGCATACTTTAATCCTATTTGAAAACTTGTTGCAGGATATTTATCCTGATTTACATATCCACCTCCCCAATTTCTGTATGATAGCGAAAAATTACATTGTCCGAATAAACGCAATTGAGGCGATAGAAAATAGTACCCATCTATCAGAAGATTAGTATCTCGCATAGAAAAATTATTTTCTTTGGGCTCAAAACCAGATTCGCGATAGTAGGACTTATTCCATTCAAAGGACTGAGAAATACTACCCGAAACATAGGTACGCGTATTGGGATAATATCCTAATTTATAGCTGGCATTTATTCTCGTCTTATAAAAATTGTCGTCAAAACTTCTGTATTTATATAATCCAGACGAAACGCCTGCATTAAAAGAACTTTGCAAAGCTAGATTTAAAGGTTTCTCGTATCTGTAATCAACATACAGTGCAGCTCCATAGGATGAATTAATATCGCGAGATCTACGTGTTTCCATATAGGTACTTCCGACAAACGATGTCCTTTCCCTATAATCACTAAACCAATATTCGGGAGCAATTCCCCCTTTGATATATGATCCGGCTTCACGTCTGTCTCTATCACCATACATCCATTTATCATACAAAACATTAAAATATAAAGCCGAATTAGCTTTATCTACAAAATCATTAGCTACAAGAAACGAATCAACAGTAGATATCTCGTCCATTAACTGAATCCGATAATCATAATACCGTTGGTTTTTGACTAACGTAATTTGTTCTGTAAGTGCATTTACCTCATCGTTATTTAAAGTCTTTTTCAATAAATGTTTTTTTTGCAGCTCCTGCAATATAAACATTGCTTGACGAGCATCTCCAACATCTTCTATACGCCCTTTACCAATCCCTAACTTTAGTGATATCGTTGACGATAAATTATTATCTTTATCATAATATGGTTCTACAATATCGGTTCCATCATAGCTTCCGTAATAATGATTATCTTCCTCTTGCTTACTGTAATTATAATCAACATTAACGCTTGGAGTTATTTCAATAAATTTGTTAATCTTGAAAAACCGAAAGGCTTCACGAGTAAAAGACAAGCGGGTAGAAGCTCTCCTCAAGTTTGAATACTCTCCGCTCGAAGAACCTGCATCGCCACTTAAATAACCCCAAGTACGTGCCTGTTCTTTTACTGAATTACTTATTACAAAATAATTTACTCCGACACCTCCATTCAATGAGTTGTTTTTATCATAGTCTGTCTTATAAAAATTTCCTGCCGAATTAAAAGAAAAATCTAGTTCTTTCCGTTTAAAGTCAGGATTAATATAACTGCCCAACTTATAACCAAGCTCTTGTCCGAAGCAAATGGAAACAGAGGATATAAATATCCCGAAAATAGTAAGTGCTTTCCTCATATGTAAAAGATTTGTTAAGGATAATTCCGCCTCAAAAATAATTAAAAAAATTACGCAATAACATGCAATAAAAAGTTTCTGCAAACAAAAAAATTATTTTATTAAGTTTTTACAAAACAAAAATTACTCAATCTATTAGTTTGTATTTTCAAATTAACACTATTCCATCATCTTAAATCGGAAAACACAGATAATTACCTAAAAAAGCGGAACATCTCAAAAGATTCATTTACACATTGCTATAATTCAGATAATAGTAATACCTTTATACCCCGAATATAAGGAGACTAAAAGTTTCTGCTTATCAAATAATATGGATTGGTTATTAGATGCCATTTTTAAGCCGTCGATGATACAGACGGTTATCTTGATTTCCGTAATTTCGGCTATCGGACTACAACTCGGAAAACTCAAAATATTCAATATTTCATTGGGTATTACCTTCGTCTTTTTTACAGGAATAATTATTGGCCATTTCGGATTGGAAGTCAATCGCGACATGCTCTATTTTGCCCAGAACTTCGGTCTTATCATGTTTGTCTATGCATTGGGAATACAGGTAGGCCCGGGATTTTTCCCTTCTCTGAAAAAAGGAGGGCTACGACTCAATATGATGTCGATGGCTGTTGTATTACTGGGAATAGCACTCACCTTTCTGATTTATTTTACGACCGATATATCGATGCCCAATATGATGGGTATTCTTTCGGGGGCAGTAACCAACACCCCTGCTTTGGGAGCTGCACAGCAGACATTGAGACAAATTTCTCCCGGTTCGACCAAAGAACTGGCAGATATGGCTTTGGCTTGTGCCGTTGCTTATCCATTGGGGGTTGTAGGTGTTATTCTGGCAATAGCATTGATGAGAAAATGCCTTATACCTAAAGGGGAAGACATTAATAATAAGGAAAAGAAAGATAAAAGCACCTATGTAGGCGAATTTATGGTAACCAATCCTGCCATTGCAGGACGTACCATCAAAGACATTATGAAGTTATCGCCCCGAAAATTCATTATATCACGTATATGGAGAGACGGAAAGGTAACCATCCCCACTTCTAATTCGACATTGGAAATAAACGACCATGTACTTATTATCTCTATTAAATCGGATGTAGAACTGGTTGAAGTGTTGTTCGGAGAGCAAGAGGAGGTAGACTGGAACAAAGAAGATATCGACTGGAATCATATAGACAATAGCCATCTGGTATCACGCCGTATTATTGTAACCCGAAGCAAAGTAAATGGTGTTAAACTAGGGGCTCTCAGATTGAGAAATCTCTACGGTATTAACATCACACGCATCGACCGTGCGGGAATAGACCTGCTTGCATCGCCTGATCTGGCTTTACAGATTGGTGATAAACTGACTATTGTCGGCGAAAAAGCATCGGTAGACAATGTGGCTAAAATATTAGGAAATGAGCTTGAAAGGCTTAAAAATCCCAATCTTATCGCCATCTTTATTGGTATAGCACTCGGTTTATTATTGGGGGCTTTGCCTATTCCAATACCGGGAATCAGCGTACCCATTAAATTGGGTATTGCCGGAGGTCCTATTATAGTGGGAATCCTCATGGGGGCATTTGGTCCACGTTTTCGTATCACCACCTATACTACACAAAGTGCAAACCTCATGCTTCGTCAGTTAGGAATAGTGGTTTATCTGGCTTGTCTTGGTCTCGATTCGGGAGGACAATTCTTCGATACTTTAATGAATGGAGAAGGATTGGTCTGGATAGCTATCGGCTTCGGTTTAACTATTGTACCTGTGCTTATCGTGGGAACAGTAGCTATAAAAGGGTTGAAATGTGATTATGCAAAAACCATAGGAATGCTTTGCGGAAGCATGGCTAATCCCATGGCTCTCAATTATGCAAATACAACTGTTGAGGGTGACGAGCCTGCCGTAGCTTATGCAACGGTATATCCGGTCACCATGTTTCTTCGGATTATCTCTACCCAGCTGATTCTTTTATTTTTTATGTAAAATCACAGCCCTTTTGTCACTTTAAATCTGTATTATTTTCTGCTTTTAGCCACAAAATTGGTAACTGTAACTGTAGAAATCAAACGGTTGTTGCTAAGCGATGTAATATCCACTACCCAAACGTGTGTAGATTTACCTATATGGACAGGTCGTGCTATTGCTCTTACGGTTTCGCCCTGCTTGGCAGAAGATACATGGTTGGCACTTATCTGGATTCCATAACAAGCCTCATCTTCGTTACACATTACATTCGATGCAACTCCTGCTGCGGTTTCCGCCAATGCGATAGTAGCTCCTCCGTGTAAAACTCCCATTGTTTGACTGTTGAATTTCCCAACAGGCATAGTCATTTCCAGTGTAGGCTCATCAGTTTCGACAAACTCCATTTTCAGAGTTTCCATCATCGTATCTTTAATCTTCTCGCGAATGTTATTCTTATCTAATCTCATTATATGTGTATTTTACACAAAAATAACGATTTAAACGGTATGATTGTTTTTCATACAAGATTAATAAAAGGACGAAGGATATAAATCACAGAACCAAAGACAATTGTATCTCTAGAAATACTAGATTGATATATTCTATTAAATCTATTTTGCGATCGTATCTTTTAAAAGGTAATTTTAACGCCTAACTTTGAGAATATACCCTTCGTTGACAATCGCTTTAAGATCATCCTTTGGATATCCGACTTCTATTGAATAGCTCTCCGAGTATTCTCCCTCCCCCAATTGATACACCTCATAAGCGTTGGCGACAGCATAATCGTGAACTAGAAAATAAACCGAATCATTTTCAATCCGATTAACCTTATAGAGTCCAAATTCTTTTTCATCGAATTTCACTTCATAAACATCTCCCTTTTGAGGATCAGCAACCAATTCTAATGCTTGCTTTTTATTTCTTTCGGGACTGGTTTTTCTATCCCAAAATAAAAAAGACAGGAATAGTATAATCGCAATTAATCCCGAAAACATCCAAAGTGGAGGCTTTATTGTTTTAGCTATGCTTTTATCAACAGATACTCCTCCCCCTTGATAATACAAACCACAAGAATCGCAGTGCAAAATATAATCTTTTCCACAATAAAAAAGGGGTATCCAAAAAAGATGTGCATATTTAAAAACAGGTATAACCGACAGTGAGTTGTATGTCTGACAATCAGAACAGGTTCTATAAATTTTTACGGGTGTTTTTTTACGGGTGTATGCACCTACTCCATAGAAGAATAACATAGTGTGTTTTTTTAGTGTCAGGGAACAAAAGTAATTGAATTCCTTTAATTCTCAAAACAGTACAGCCCGAAGAAATATCTCTTCGGGCTGTACAATATAGTATAAAACAGTGTATAACCTTATTGCTTACGAGGTTCTGCACCCATTTGCAATTTTAAAGTTCCACCTTTTATAAATTCGGCATAAGGAAGTCTTAAACTTGTATCTTCTTTTCCATTAAGCGATGCATTTTGGATATAGATATTTTGTTTCGAATTGTTTAATGCTTCGATAACAAACTCACCCTCACGTACATTTTGAGGAAGCCTGATAGTTACCTTATCAAATAGTGGGCTTCCGATCTGGAATGCAGGGTCGGGAGAAGTAAGGCCTTTCACATCGAATAAACCGATAGACGACATCACATACCATGCACCCAATTGTCCCTGATCTTCATCTTGTCCGTAACCATACCCGTGAATACCATCTGTACCATAAAATTCGTCACAAATAGCACGTACCCATTTTTGAGTCAGGTCAGGTCGTCCCGAAAAATTAAACAACCAAGATATATGCAAGTTAGGCTGATTACCGTGATTATACAATCCCTCTAATCCGGCAAAGGCATCAATATTAGTACCTCCTCCGAATATATTTTTTTGAGAAATCGTAAATATGCTGTCCAAACGGTTGTTGAATTCTTCTTTACCTAGAGTTTCTACTAGCTCTTCTGCATCGTGAGGCACATAGAATGTGTATTGCCATGCATTACCTTCCTGAAAGCCAACCCATGGTGCGGTAGGATTGAAGTCTTTGATAAACTCGCCTTTTTCATCCTTAGGTCTCATAAATTTAACGGATGGATCGTATACTTCTTTCCAGCCTTTTGATAGTTTCATTAACTGCTCGTAGTCGGCTGTCTTACCCATAGCCTTAGCAAACTGAGCCACAGCATAGGCACTGAAAGAATATTCGAGGGTATGCGAAGTTCCGAATGGCGAACCTTCGGTGGTCAATTCCTCTTGTCCGGGTTTGCTTACGATATAAGGAGCGTACCCTCGTTTTACGAATGCACCTACGTCCATTTTTCCTGCTCCGGCAATACGTCCTTCGTACTCCAGTTCGTTTTTGCGTGCTGCCTGATAAGCCAGTTCTTCATCAAAACCTCTTATACCAATGTTGTGAGCGGCAGCAATTACCAAGCCTGTAAAGTTAGTTCCTACGCCCGATACAAATTTGCTGGTTGCGATTCCATCGCCCAACCATCCGGCATCCTTGTATACAAGTAATTGGCTTTGAACCCAATCAGCATAATACTCAGGATAAGCCAATGCCCACAATTGAGTAAGATTCCAATAACCACCCCAGATAGCGTCTGTATTGTAGTGATTGTGTTTAGGTCTACCATCAGAGGTAAGCTCTATTTGTCCAACCGTACCATCATTCTTTGGATAAGCTCCGTTTATATCGCTTGCCAAACCACGCCCCAAAAGTGCATGGTACAGAGAAGTGTAAAATTTAATTTTATCGTCTTCGTTCGTAGTTTCCACTTTGATACGACCCAAATAATCGTTCCATGTACCAAGAGCTTGCTCTTTTGCCTGATCGAAAGTAAGGTCTTTGGCTTCTGCTTCGAGATTCAGACGTGCATTATCAATAGAAGTGTACGATAATCCTACTTTTATGGTAATCGCTTCATTTGCTTTAGTATCGTATGTGAGATACATTCCCGCACCGATACCTTTAACTTCTTTCTGACCGGCTGTGTATGTGCTGTCGATAAATGTTCCGTAACTTACAGGAGCTTTATCGGGTATTGCCGAAAAATACATTGTAACGACTGCATCTTCCTGATATTTTTTCACGTATTCGGGTTTTGTAGTCACATACCCTTCGATACGCCCATCATCGGTTAAGGTTACCTGAGCATCTACTACAGCTCCACTCTCTCCCTGACGATGACCTATGTCAAAAATCAGATTCGATTCCTTCGATTCGGGAAATGTATATCTATGAAATCCCACCCGGTCGGTTGCGGTAAGCTCGGCTTTTACATTATAATCTTTCAGTACTACCGAATAGTATCCAGAGGTTGCAAACTCGTCTTTACGGTCGAAACGTGAACGATATCCGCCATCAGGATTTTCGAGTGTTCCGGGTTGTGTCTGCAACTGTCCTACGGTAGGTGCAAATACAACTCCTCCGATCTGGAACTCGTGGAAGTTGGCAAACCCTTCGATTGATGTATGGCGTTCGTCGTAACCAACAGCTTCCCATCCCCATTTATTACCGTAATGTCCATTGGTAGAGGGTGCAAGTTTTGCCATACCAAAAGGTTTGGATGCGGGTGTATAGAAAAACCAGCGACTGTGTGCCGTACCAATATTTGGCTTCACATACTGTGTTAAATCGGGTTTATCGGCTGGCTCTTTGGCAGAGTTACAACCCATAAACGAGAGAGTTAAAACAGATAAACTAATAAAAAATAATTTCATAAATTAGGTATTATTAAAGATTTTCAATTTTCAAGCCCATTCAGTTAATCGGAAAGTGTAGGTCCCCATTTCCGTAGGTCTTCACCACTAAGGTTAGTTAGACCGTGATCAAATAAATAAAACATCCGCCCACTTTCGCGAGTATATACATCGCCGGGCATATCATAAGTTTTGCCCTTAGTAATTACTTTAATACCCACTTTTGTATCGGTATTGTAAATTATATATTGAGCATCTTTTGTAGAGAACCTCAATGTATCGCTATCATTTCTTGTAGTCAGCTCGAAATTAGCGGTATCTTTATCATTGGGGTAATAATATTCTACCTCATCAGATTCGTTCACAAAAGCGTAAGTCATGTAATCACCGGAATTAAACAAGACCACTTTTTTCTTTTTTGTCGGGATATCAAAAGAAAACAAATGGTCTTTTATATCTACTGACAAATTACGAACACTTGAGGTTTCGACAAGCTTTTTTCCATTCCACTCAAACGTAGTGGTATTGATAAACTGTGGAATTGAAAAGTCCATCCCTTCCTCTACTCTATATATTTCTCTGGGTTTGTTTTGCACTACATCAAAACGAGCAAACTGATGCCAGCAACAGCCACTCTTAGTCATGGTATATAGTTGCTTATCTTCGGAATTCACACCAAACATTCCACAATAGTCTTGTGCCAGACTCGTAAATTCGCTGCTGAAAATGAATTGTCCTTTGTCTGCCAGATATATTTGGTAAGAAGGTCCGTGATAACAACTATTTTGCCCGTCCTGTATGGCAAAGTCTTTTACGCCATCGAAATTAAAATCTTCGTACATAATCACACTTTGCTCTCCGTAAGGCAATTCTTTTACGTTTACGGCGACCGAATTATCTGTGTAACTCACGGCCAACTCTTCGGATTCAACTCGTATTAATTCTTTATCAGTTCCTTTTTTATAAATAGCAATCCATCCCGGTGAGAATACTTCTGCAGTATCGGCAACATATACTTTACCATAATAATGATCTGAAAAAGAATCAGTAACAAATGTTTGCTGAGAAAACATCATTAAACTTAAATGAAAAAAAATAATACTTACAACGAGTCGGCTCATATGCGTTGGTGTGATTTCTAAATTATATTTTCTTGTAAATATATAAAAAATAGGAGGTTGAACAATAACAAAAAGGAATTGTCATCCCGACAACTCCTTTCCACACTTATCTGTCAAATTGTAATATCAATTCATCTTTGCTAACTTATTCGAATACAGAGAATGATAAAATCAAATATAACGCCTAATAATTTTAGTTCCCGCATCAATAAATAATGTAAAACATTTATTGCTCCATTTATAGCTATAACCACATTTTGTTGACACGCTTACCAAAGCAATAATAAGGTCTGAGCCCTTAGAAAATCGACAAACTGAACAAATTACCTTCAACAATCTTTTTTACCTGAAAACAACTAATAATATTAACCATAACCTAAGAACAATCATAACTACATAAAAAAAACCGAACACTAACTCATTTCGACATATTTACAATACAAAAATAGGCAAATAGATTTTATAAAAGAAAAATAAATTACATTTTATTAGTTAAATTTTTATTTAACTTTCAATTTGATTTAAAATAAAGAGTATTTCTGTTTTTAAGACAGGTTATATGGGCTATTGATCGAATTTTGTGTAATTTGTAATCTTAGGTACAAACAAGTAAGAGCAACTAATTAATGTTGTAGTTTAAAAGCCATGGCTATCAATCGTTCTTTTTCTTAACTATTATTTTAAACTCAAGTAAAAAAGGATCATATTTCACAGTTATAATTACCAATCGTTGCTATATTTGAATGGACAATCAATACTAAAAGATTTTGTTATGGAATTTGAGAAAATGATCTTATCACCTATATTCAATGGCATTACACCAGATGATTTAAAAGATTTGCTGGCAAATATTCATTACGATATACAATCTTTTGCAAAGGGAGAGATTCTGGCTATGCAGGATGAGCCTTGCAACAGATTGATTATTCTGACAGATGGTTATGTAAAGGCCGAAATGGCTGATGCATCGGCTAAGGTGGTAAAAGTAGAAGATATATATGCACCCAATCCTTTGGCGGTACTATTCTTATTCGGAAAGAACAATCGCTTTCCGGTGCAGGTTACAGCTAAAGAGAATGTCTCGGCTTTGATTATCCCCAAGCCTTCGGTTCTCAAAATGCTTCAGCAAAACGAGCAGGTCTTGCTTAATTTCCTCAATATATCGGCCATGTATGCGTCTATGCTATCAAAGAAGCTTCACTTCATGTCGTTCAGAACAATCCGCCAGAAGTTAGCTATGTACTTTCTTGAACTAACCAAACCCGATAAAGCAGAAGCAGAATTGGATCGTACTCAACTGGCATTATCAGAGTATTTTGGTGTTTCGCGTCCGTCGCTGGCTCGTGAGCTAGCCAATATGCAGGATGACGGATTGATAGAGATCAATAAAAAGCATGTCAGAATTCTGAACAAAAACAAATTAATTCAATTAGTATCGTTCTAAGAGTCATAGAGAAATAACAGCTGAATTTTAATTACTTATCGGCTTTTAAGTATTTGGTTACCTGGTCGCCTTTGCTATTGGTGATCCAAAGGGTATCCCCGTCAATAACGTAATCTTGAGTATATTGATCTAGTATGATTTGAGTTTTATTAATATAATAGTGTTGCTTGTTCATTTCATTCTGAACTTTTCCTTCTGAAAACATAAAGTAAGAATAAAAATCAACGGTAAACACACGGGTCATTACCAGACTATCTGTATCTTGATAATAACTATTCCAAACGCCTAAAACGGGATTTGGGTTATCCATTTCATCAATACCTTCATCACAAGCAGTGAATACTATTATTGACAAACAAAAACACAATATATTTTTTATAACTATATCCATATTCTTAAACTACAACAACAAATATAGTATTTTACCTCTTTTATATTGTATAACGGAAAATATTTATTGACATAATCAATAAGTTTTAATTACTTATACAGCAAACTTTCAAATAATTATCAAAAGCACACAACAATAATTACCTATAAAACAGAAACATACAAACAAAACGAAGAAAAAAAAGCAGAAAAAGACAATATTATATGCAACGAATACAAAAGCAATGCGTCTTATATACAAAAGCAATAATTAATTAAACGTATTTTTTCTATATTGGATCTTTACTAAGAGATAAAATCTCAGGGCTACCTACAAACAACAACAGAAATGCAACAACAACGACTTAAGGTAGCTAAACAACACTAAAACCCTCTATTAGGAAAAAAAGGTCGGAATTAAATTCCGACCTTTTTTGTTGTAATAATTACAACCTGACTCTCCAACACAATTAAGGTCACATACCTTTTTATCGCTTTGGCAAGTATAACAAACATAGATTGTTATAACTATAAAATATACCAATACATTTTATTCGTTACTCAAACAAGTAATTAGCTTGCTAAAAAAGCCTGCATATCGTCTTCCACAGTAGTAATACCGGCTATTCCGAAATTCTCAACCAATACTTTGGTTACATTCGGAGATAAAAATCCGGGCAATGTTGGTCCTAAATGAATATTCTTAACACCCAAATGCAACAGAGCAAGTAAAACTATTACCGCTTTTTGTTCGTACCAAGCAATATTATAAACAATAGGTAAGTCGTTGATATCTTCAAGCCCGAATACTTCTTTCAATTTCAAGGCTATAACAGCAAGAGAGTAACTGTCGTTACATTGTCCGGCATCCAATACACGAGGTATACCGCCAATATCGCCCAACGGCAGTTTATTATATCTGTATTTAGCACATCCGGCAGTAAGTATAACCGTATCTTTGGGTAAGGCTTCTGCAAACTCGGTATAATAATTACGGCTCTTCATACGACCGTCGCATCCTGCCATAACGAAAAATTTACGGATTGCTCCACTTTTAACTGCTTCTACCACTTTATCAGCTAAAGCAATTACCTGATTGTGAGCAAAGCCTCCTACAATAGATCCCGTTTCTATTTCGCGTGGCGACTGAGATATTTTAGCCATGGCTATAATCTCAGAAAAATCTTTAGGCTGTCCGTCTTTGCGTTCGGCAATGTGCTTCGCTCCATCGAGACCTGCTGCCCCTGTTGTGAAAATACGTCCGCGATACGAAGCCGATTTAGAAGGAGGTACTATACAGTTTGTTGTAAACAGGATAGGACCATTAAACGAGTCAAAATCCTCCTTTTGCTGCCACCATGCACCACCGTAGTTCCCAACCAAGTGTTTGTATTTTTTCAACTCTGGATAATAATGAGCCGGTAACATTTCGCTGTGAGTATATACATCAACACCAGTTCCTTCGGTCTGTATCAGAAGATCTTCAATATCACGAAGATCGTGTCCGCTGATCAATATACCGGGATTCCCTTTTACTCCTATGTTTACTTCGGTAACTTCAGGATTGCCATATTTACCTGTATTGGCTGCATCTAATAATGCCATAGCCTGCACACCGTATTTACCTGTTTCGAGAGTTAACCCGATTAATTCATCCACCGAGATATCTTCACGTGTCAGTTGAACTAGGGCACGTTGCATAAAACCCGATATCTCGTCGTCTATTTTATTCAGATTATAAGCATGCTCTGCATAAGCCGCCATTCCTTTCAATCCGTAATGTACCAGTTCTTTCAACGAGCGGATGTCTTCGTCTTTGGTACGTAAAACACCTACTTCTTTGGCTTTTGTCATAAACTGAGTCTCATCACCATTCCACAGACATTCGTCAGGCAGATTAGTAGGGGTATTTACCAGCTGAGACGCTAAGACGCTCTTTAATGCCAAACCTTCTTTTACTTTACTCTTGATGGCTTCGAAGTCAAAATTTGCATTGGTGATACTGATAAACATAGCATCCACAACAAATTTATCGGCTACTGCCGAAGCATTATTCTCTTTCCTTAAAGCATCGTTATATACCGCAATTCCTCGTGCTACAAATAACAGCAGGTCTTGAATATCCGACACTTCGGGAGTTTTTCCACAGACACCCATTATCTCACATCCTGTACCTTTGGATGTTTCTTGACATTGAAAACAAAACATATTACTCATGGTCATATATATTTTAGTGGTTGATCATTGATAAGACAAAACTATAGAATCTATATCCATTGGTTTGTATCATATGTTACACTACTTATGCTATTGTAATTTCAAAGACACCAAATAATCTGATCTTCGGTATCCATCGTTTGAAATAGCCGATATTGGCAATGTTCAAGTGTCAATTAATAAACCCTCTCACTTATAATTTCATAATCAATATCGAAAAAAAAGGTCAAAATGATCAACTTTTGATTTTTTTCAATAACTTAGGGAAACTTATATAGTATTAAGTAAGGTCTCTGACCTATTTAATGGTATGGGAACTATAACAAGCAAAATTTGTTATATCTCTAAATAGTTCATTAAATACTTTATTTATTCAATAGGGCTATGACTGGATGGGAGATTAAGGATCTTCTTGACATGCTTAAGAAAGCACAAGAAGGTGATATTAGAGAGTTAAATCACATGACTGCCAGTTATACATCAGAATGTACTGTGAATAAAGAATACAGTACGATGGTTATAAGACGACAGTTTGAAGTTGAAAACAAGGACGATGAGAGATGCATTCTCAATTCTGAGCCAAAAAAAAATGAGGAAACCGAAACTTCAGAAGATACACAGTGGGGTCTTACTATACTACAATTAACACCGGTAGCAAGTTCCGTTAATAGTTATTGCATACCTAACAATCTGAAAAAGCCCAGAATAAGACTACTTGATGGTAATATACTGGAGATTCTCTCCGACGAAAAAACCATAACTACCAACATTACCGAAATCGAACGGAAGCTAAAGCCCATTTATGGTATAGCCACCGAAGAGGAAATACAGGAGGCATTTGATACACTTTCGTGTCAACAATATGTAATACCATCGCTGACAGAGGTTGCATACCAATCGTTAGATAGTAAAACTCTCGGCACATTAGAATTTGAAGATGAGGAGTATGTCTCGTTTATTAAGATTGAAGACAAACCTGTCAGAATTATCGTTTATCTGGATGAAGCAGACAATCTATTGAAAACCATAGAATATGCCGACAGATTGATGTCCGAAAAATTCTATGAGAAAGTTTTAAAAGGAATGTACCCTTCGATACTGGAACTCAAAAATGACTACTGGCTTGAAGAAAGCGAGGATGAAAGCGACGAAGAGCCGGCAACTGTTACTCTCGATGAATTTAAAGCACGGATAACTATTACCGAAATCATATTCAATCAAGACAATACAATCGTTATTACTTGTGATGCAGACGAAATGTTTGGAGAGCACAGTATCGTTATACATACGGATACGAGAGGCTATTACAAAGATTCGACTCTTGCAGATTGAGGTATCAAAACATTTTATGTTATTATCGACTGTCGTTTAAGAACAACTTATGAATTACAAAATAGCACTATTTGCAATCGGGTTGATAGGGGTTACAATGCATACATCAAATTGTTATGCAACCTCCTCAACCATTACAACAAACGATACAATACAGATAGAGTCTGCACCATTCCTACCGATTGATTTTAGGAACGAAAAAGTAAATATTTTTATAGATGGAATGTACAGAGGGAGCGAACCTTCGGAATTTGCATCGATGCTCCTCGAAGACTGGTATGATCTTCTCAAAGATGAATCGACCGGTGAGTTTGTCCTCGAAAAATCACAAATTACCGTTGCTAAAGAATACGATGACTGCTTAATGGATTCAACCACTTTTGTATCGTCAAGAAATGCTATTTTAATGATCAAAGGTATATCTGCGAAAGACCAGAAAATAAAAAGCTTCGTACCTGAGGTTACTGCCATTCAACCGGGTAAAAAACTAACCTTCACGTTCAATGACATAGAATATACACTTAGAGCTGATGGAGCTTATACGGACGAAAACAATACTTATATCATAGATAGTTTTCCGGCAGAAAAGTCCCACAATGAAATCATTAATTACAAACTTTATCTGTATACCAAGGATAAAAAACAACTCTTGATATCCGTTCCGCGATTTAATGATACTTTTGTACAGATTTTATTTATCGGCGATCTGGATGAGGATGGAAAACCCGATTTTGTTTTCGATACTTCTCGTGATTACGAAGAAAAGCGAGTGACTCTTTTCCTTTCATCTCCTGCAAAAAATCAAGAAATAGTAGCCCCTGTAGATGAAACCTCCTATCAATTTGATTGCTGATTCCATAAGTTTAAGATTTATACATGAAAAAGTATTTCTCGTCACTCAATATACTATCACCCGAAGAATTAAATCGGATGGATCCTTTTTTGACCGTACGGGATATAAAAAAAGGTGATTTCTTAATCCAAGCTAACCATATTTGCAAAGAGATCGTATTTATCAAATCGGGTGTATTACGCTCTTACTTCACTGATAACGACGGAATAGAAACCATAAACTGCATTACATTCGAAGGTGAGATGATGGCGGCTTTTTCGAGCTTTATAAAACAAACACCTACCGACGAAAATATTCAGGCTATTATAGACACAAAAGTAGAGGCTCTACAGAAAGCTGATTTGGAATACCTCTATCAGACGAGTGCCGAATGGCAGAAATTGGGACGCATACTTACCGAAATGCAATATCTAAAACTCGAAGAACGCATCATTTCATTTCAAAAAGACGATGCAACTAAGCGTTATCAGTTATTGGAGAAAAACAATTCTGAATATATAAAACATATTCCTCTACATTATATTGCTTCTTATCTGGGGATATCTACCCGACATCTAACACGTATACGAAAATCTATTTTATAGACATTTGTCTTGAATTTAAATGAATACTTGGAGATACTTTTGCATAAAAAATCCAGTAAAGAGTTTAAATAACAATCACGATGAAAAAGATACTCATTATAGACGGACATCCCAATAAGGACAGTTTAAATTTTGCTCTTGCCAATTCATATCAGAAAGGGGCAGAACAGAGCGGAGCAGAAGTTCGAAAAATAAGAATAGCCGAACTCGACTTTTCGCCCAACTTACAATATGGATATCAAAAACGTACCGAGCTTGAGCCTGATTTGGTTAAAGCATTCGAAGCCATCCAATGGGCTGATCATTTAGTTTGGGTACATCCGGTCTGGTGGGGAGGTTTGCCGGCCATTGTCAAAGGTTTTATAGATAGAGTCTTTCTCCCCGGACTTACTTTTCGTCCCATACCCAATTCATGGAAATGGGAAAAACTACTGATAGGGAAAACGGCTCACATTATTACCACCCTCGATCAACCGGCATGGTATTATGGACTTGTATATAATGCACCAAGTGTAAATCAACTCAAAAAATGCACCCTCCAATTTTGTGGAATCAGCAAAGTAAGGGTCACTTACATCGGAATAGTTAAAAACTCAGATGAAAATATCCGTAAAAAATGGCTTTCCAAAATAGAAAAGTCAGGGCAAAAACAAAGATAAACAGATAAATAGTTCTGTGAACTTAATGACGTGCACCATTCACATACTTAGATACTCCGGGATCTCGTTCGGCATAGTTCTTTATAAGAATATCAAGTCCTCTGTTAAAAACGATACGCACAGCAGCAGGATCAACATATCCGTATAATTCATCCAGATAAAGAGATACCCCTCCATTACCTAGCGAGTGGGTTATCTCTTGGTCTGTATACTCTCTGAGGGAACGCATATAGTCGATCATTTCGAGCATCACTTTTTCGTGTTCATTTCGGGGAGAAATCGGTTTGAAGACATCATCTATGCGACTCATGGTAACGGGTAAGCTTCCTGTATTATCTAGTGTCCATCCCCTATCCTCAGCATGACTTGTAGGCTTTGTTAATTCCAATGGAGGTATTTTTTTCATGACCTGCTCAATTGTTGGGGGGGAGCTTGGTTTAGGAACAGGCTTTTCTTCCTTCCTTTCAGGCTTAGATACGGATATTGGATTAGCAACCTGCTTATTTTGAGGGGAGCGTACAGGCTTTTTTTCTGTTGCAGATTTATTTGCAACAGGCTTAACATGGGTAACTTTCGTTTTTTTCTTTCTCAGGCTATCCTTAAATATATACCAACCAAAGCCTGCGGGTATACCAACTCCCAGCAGCGTTGCCGCTAATTTTTCCCATATCGACATTCCATCCAGAGGTTTTTCACCCTTCAAATGTTCTGACAAAGTGGTCAAAGAGAGTTGCATTGCTCGCTTATATTTTGCTGTCTTAGCTTGTGGAGATGCAAACTTCGACATCAGATTTTGTATCGCTTTATCAGATAATTTATCTTTATCCAATGAGCTGAATATATGCACACCTTTGGGGTAAAAAACAAAAACAATATCGGCATTCAAGTTCTTGTATTCAACCGTCATTTGTATTTGGTTGTCTTGAGAATCATTATTTTGCTGTTTCAATGCTCGTCCAAATACAGAATCCTCACCGTCTTCATGTAATGTAGTCACTACTGCGACTTTATACGTAGTGCTGTCCTCAAAAACTTTAATTAAATGGTTTATTTCAACTTTGTCTTGACTGGAGATGGCATGGGTATAATCTCTGATCTGCCCATCAAAAAACCTTGCTCCTAATGTATTAATAAGCTTCTCGACAACTACCGACTGTGCTGCATTAGGCGTATCACTGAGGTATTTATTATACTCGTTTTGGAGACGGTCTATCTTTACAGAAGAAATAAAAGGGATTATCGCCGGCGAATTTCTATTACACAGGATATTTAACTGAGGGGTTGTAAAAACTTTACTTCGGGGACGTATCAGAATCACAAAATCATCAGCATACTCCTTTGCCTCAGAAACATACCATTTATCATTGTTCACTGACGATTTAAATGCTCTGAAAAAGGGAGATTTTATCGAATAATCATTTTGAGTAACTACATATATAGAAGGCAGAGTTTTCAACGAATCTTTTAGGTTCTGGATATTCGAATTTATATCCTCAGCTTGTTGAGCAGTAAATAATTTCGAATTGTCTTTCACCCATGCTAAACTCGGTTTTGCCTGAACGGCTTTACGTTTTCGTGGAGCAGCAAAAACATCTAAAAAAAGAGGTAACATTATCAGAAATAAAAAACCAATACGCAATCGTCGCATTATTTAGTAAGTTGTTAGTTTAACTACAAAGCTGAGAGGCTATTCAAATTTGTCACAGAAATTTTATTACGATCTATTTCAAATCCGTTTTGTCCATAAATTATGGCTCTAAAAATTTCACAGACAAACGTACAAAAAAAACATATCCATCAATTTATTTCAATCTTAAATTGCTCAATTATCTCATAAATTAGTCCATCAAATTAGATAATTACTGTTAGTGCTGAATAATAAAAAACAAAAATCATGTTGTTAAACACAATTTCACACACAAAAATATATTCAACTAAAGATAAGCTACTTACAAAATAACGATTTTTAAATAAACATATAATAAGACACTATTTAAGAGAAAATAACTTTTAAGGGGTTGTGTAAAAAGATCATATTCTTTACTTTTGCTCAGATCGAAAATTTAACAATTAACGGATGCAGATTAAAAACTTTTCTATTAAGACCCTACTTGCCGGATTAAGCTTTATGCTTGTCTGCGCTACACTATCCGCAAAGGAGAAAAAAAGCGAGACTACAGAACAAGAACAAACAGCAAAAGTTACTACAATAGAAAAAAAAATAGGTCTTCCTCTACCTAACGACAGTACCATCCTATCACTCTACAGCGAAGCCGTTACATGGCTTAAGACTCCCTACCGCAGAGGAGGAACCAGTCCTAAAGGAATGGATTGCTCAGGATTAACCACTACTATTTATAAAAATGTATTTGGTATAAAATTACAACGAAGCAGCAGAGACATATCTGCACAAGATGTAAAAGATTTGGGCAAAGACGATTTGAAACCGGGTGATCTGGTATTTTTCGGAACATCTTCACGAAAAGGAAAAAGAGTAAATCATGTAGGAGTATTTTTAGGAGACCGTCGTTTTATTCACGCATCCACTTCTAATGGTGTAATCATAAGTAGTCTCGATGAAGCTTACTATCGCCGAACATGGATTAAAGGAGGAAGAGTAAAACAGCACGAAAAGTCCCAAACGGATAAAATACCTACAACATAATACATATAGGAAAAGTTAAACTTAAAACACGCTGAGGAATCGGGGTGTTTTTTTTTATTTATTGGTAACTTTAATCTATATTCGCATTATAAATATTCGGGATCGGTTCAACATGCAATAATACAGAATGAAGGGTGCATCTTATTGTTGCTTTCTGCCATGCCCTGAATAAGATTCATTAAAAAATTTAATGATATAACAGACATATTTTAAAGCAAATAGGATCTCAGGTCTAATTGTTAGTAAGATTAAGTTATCCGTCGAACGTAAAAAATTATGCTAGAAGATATAGAAAAAACAGTAAATGATATAAATGCACATTGTCCGATTCAGATAGATCAGACTACCCGGCTGGATAAGTGCGAATCATTACCAAACAATACTTTCAGATTCGATTTTACTTTTCTGTTTATAGATGCCACAAAGATAGATGCGGTAGAATTCAGAACTCAAATGCGGGATATACTACTTTATAATATACAGTGTAATCCTCAAATGACACTTCTAAAAGAGAATCATGCGACATTCATTTATTATTGCGTAGACGAGAATAAAAACTCATTAGGTACTCTTACAATTACTCCAACCGATTATTCAAAGCCCGCAAAAAAACCGGGATTGTTTGATCCAACTACAATCACTTCCGATAACCTTCAGAAGGTATTGCAGGATTTGGTAAAGAAAACCAAGAAACAATTACCTCTGTTCACTGAGGAAAGCGGTATCAACATGGTCGATTGCAGTACCTACAATAAAACGTTAGAATACACCTGTAAACTTCTGAATGAAGATGTATCACGATTCGACAGCATCTACTTCAAAACAACGGCAATACCTGCTGCTGTCCAATCTTTGAAAAACAATCCAGACATGAAATACTTTGCCGAACAAGGGGTTTCGATACGGAATATATATCTCGATAAACATAGCAAATACCTCTGTGCGATAGATATTTCGCCCGAGGATTATAAGTAAGTAAATACACATACAACTATAAAGGAGGCTTGGAATAATTTCCAAGCCTCCTTATTTATTCATTATCTATCAGATATACTTTTCGAAAGTTACTCTGCAAATTTCAAACCTTGAATTTTGTTCCATCCGCCACGAGTAAAATCGGGGATCTCAACAGGCATAGAACCTTTATCCAAAGATATTTCGGTCAAAGGTATAAGACAGCACCATTCGGCTAAGTCGTACACGTCCATGTCCAAAGGAAGACCTTTTTGTAAGCAATGGATCAAACGATAATCCATGATGAAGTCCATACCACCATGACCTCCTACTTGCTTGGCTTGCTCTTCGATTCCTTTAGCAATCGGATGTTTATATTTTTCCATCAGAGCCTTGCGTACATCATCGGGTACAAATTTATGGGCGTTCAGATTCTCGTGATTAGCAGCAACTTCGGAACTTATTTCACTCTGATCCAAAGCAAAGCCTTCTACAGGATATTTGTTCGCAAATCCCTTTGTACCTGTCAATTGATACATACGGCTATACGGACGTGGAGAGGTCACATTATGTTGAATCTGAATTGATTTTCCGTTTTCGGTACGAATCATAGTCATAGTGTGATCTCCATTGCGGAAGTTTTTAACATCCCTACCCGTTTTTTCTTTAATGAATGCAGGGTTACCGATAGCTTTTGTATCAACCGATACCAAGAAGTTCATTTTGTCACCACGGTGAATATTCATTACCTGACAAACAGGACCTATACCGTGAGTTGGGTATACATCACCCCGATGTTTTTCGTTATAATCCATACGCCAGTTGTTCCAATATTGATCCCAGAAGGGTTGAAGTCCATGAATATAAGCTCCTTCACCATGAATTACTTCACCAAACAAACCTTGTTGAGCCATATTCAGAGATGTAAGTTCGAAGAAGTCATACACACAGTTTTCGAGCTGCATACAATGCTTACGAGTTTGCTCCGAAGTATTTATCAATGCCCATATTTCATCCATATTCATGGCTGCAGGCACTTCAATAGCCACATGTTTACCGTCTTTCATTGCCTGTACTCCAATTTTGGCATGACTTGCCCAGTCGGTAGCTACATAAATAAGGTCTACGTTAGGCAAGGCTGTAACTTTACGCCACACCGAAGTATCTCCATAAAATTCAAGTGCTTTTGGTTTACCTGCTTTTTCGAGTATTTCATTGGCTGACTTGGTATTTTTTTCCAATACATCACACAATGCTACGACTTCAACTCCGGGTATATGTGTCATACGGTTTACTGCTCCGGGACCACGCATCCCCAAACCTATAAAAGCTACTCTAACTGTTGGAAGAGGTGCTGTTGCCAAATTCAAGACATCCTTTTGTCCTGCCGGACGGGGCGGTGTCGGCGTTTTTATCATTTGAGCCGAAATAGTAGTCGAACCCAATAAAAAACTCGTAATCAGCAATAATGCGAAAATTTTGTTTTTCATAATTAATAAATATTTTAATAGTTAATTAAGTATACTAATTTATTGTTCTATTTTTTCTAACGCACCTTATCGGGCTTGTTTTTCATTTTTCTTTGGTGCAAAACGAAACTAGAGATCAAGACTGTACATCGGTGATAGAATAACAATAGAATATCTAAATACAACTACCACTTATCAGGTCAATGCCTGTTGATAAATGTCTTTATCTTCTGCACTTTTTTCTATTTCCAATACAATCACAAAAGGTTGTCCCGATATATAATCAGCAGGTAAAGCAATATTATACAAACTGTTATTTTGCTTGTTTCGCCCTGCATTTATAATATCTACCGACTTATTTCCTGACAGAAAATAGGCTTTTACAGGCTTTACACCACCTTTAGGTATTTCGACATGGAGCATATTATTGATCGGTTTATTAAAAACGGTCAGGTATATTTTATTATCCTTTTGAGTAAAATATCCCCATCCCTGCTTTTTAAGATCGGTGTATGAACATCCATAAATAGCTTCGCTGTTTACTTTCATCCAGTCTCCCATCTCCTGAGCTATTTTGCTTTCTTCGGGACGGATATTTCCTTTTCCGTCAGGTCCAAAATTCAGTACAAAATTACCGTTCATCGAAACTGATCTTACCAGCATATCAATCAAGTCATACGAAGTTTTCACATAACCTCTCCAATCGGAATGATAGCCCCATTGATTTTCGGGTATAGTCATCACACAATCCCAATCGTTGCCATTAACATCTGCAATGGAATTGGGAAGGTCACGCTCCCACCCCTGTTCATAATCACCCATAAGATCGCCATTCGAATCGAAGTGACGCTTGCCGTTTTCATCCGCTCTGAAACGGCTTCCTATAATCAATCCGGGACGCAATGCTCTCATCTCAGTCTCCAGATCATCCGTAAATTTAGCTTCCTCTATCCATGCCTTATCCCAAGTTCCATCAAACCAAAGCCCTTTGGCAGTGGGATAATTGGTGAGCAACTCGATCAACTGATTACGGGTAAACTGCTTGAATTCCTCATAACCGGCTTTCTCCTCCGTGGTTGCAGGCACGGCACTTCTGTATCCTTTCTGATGCCAGTCGATAATCGAAAAATAGAGATATACATCAATACCTTCGGCATCGTAAGCATCTACAATCTCTTTCAAGAGGTCTTTTTGATAGGGAGTATTTTTTATTGTATAGTCGGTATATTTACTTGGCCAGATACAAAATCCATCATGATGTTTAGTCGTTATAATCATGTATTTGGCTCCCATATACTTTGCCTGTTTAGCCCATTTTTTGGCATCGAATGCAGTAGGGTTAAATTGTTTGTAAAGATTATCGTAATCTTCGTCAGGCATCTCTTTCCAAGAACGTATCCATTCGGCCGCTCCGGGATAATACTTTCCATTCCAATGACCTCCGGCTATTGCATATACACCCCAATGGATAAACTGACCTAAGCCATATTGTCTCCATTTTTGCATCTCGGCATCCGTACGCTTACCTAATCGATGAGTCCCATGTTGCAATGGTATTGACGACCTTTTAGTTTGTGCAAAACCTTGTGTAAATGCAATATTAGATATAAGAATAATCAAAAATAGTATTTTTTTCATGATTTATAACTTAAAAAAGTAATATTTAGACGCTCTTTAACCTTACAACCCTATATGTTCATTTTTATTTTCCTGAGGTTTACGTATATCTGACCTTGTATTTCGGTTTCGTTCATAGTTCCATTGGATTTTATCGTCATATGTTTCACCTTTGTATGAAGCTTTTACCTCAATTTCATTTACCCCTTCCTGCAATTCTATATTCTCAAAAATGTAATGAACATGGGTTGTTCCCTTCTTGTAATTTTTAACCTCCACCCCATTAACAAATAACTGAGGTACTCCTATATTTGAATAGACGGTTACGGGTGTTATTTTATTCTCCCGTTCGGTTGCCCTGCGTTGGGTTAAATACAAAACAGGATCTTTGCTCCAATTGGCCTTATACCAATAGAAAGGGTCTTTCTTTAACTTTCGGTCGAAGGTTACCAAACCTTTCATGTTGCGTGCCTCAACTCCTCCTTGTGAAGATGCAGGCGTTGCAAAATCGAACGTATTCCATAGATAGGAAGCCAACAAATAGGGATGATTGGCAATATACCCCCATTGAATCTCGTGGAACCGGGTAGCAAAAGTTTCGTTATACTGTTTATCGAATCCGCAGCAGTCGCCCACATCACCCACCACTTCTTGTTGATGATAGATATTAGCCTCCGTTCCATATTCTGCCAACATTATTTTATAATCGGGATACTCTTTTTCCATTCCTTCTATCCAAGGCTCCATATCCTGAATCTTTTTTTCGTACCATCCGAAATACCGATTGATACCCTGTATATCGGCATTCATATTCACGCCATGCCCCGGATCGCCGTATCCGTTTACCGATACCGTATACCTGTAAGGATCTTCGGACTTTGCCAGATCGTGAAGCTCAGTTGTTAACGAAGCTGTATAATTGATCGGTGTATATACTTCGTTGTGCAATCCCCAAGTATATATGGATGGATGATTGTAATTCTGACGGATAAGCTCAGTCATTTGCTGTTTGGCATTATCGGCTTCTTTAGTAGAAACCCTATTTACGAAGGGAATCTCTGCCCAGATCATAAACCCGATACTGTCGCACTTCGAATAGAAATATTCCGATTGCTGATAGTGTGCCAGACGAATGGTAGTAGCTCCTATTTCTTTTATAATTGCCAAATCGGCATCGTGCTGCTCGTTGGTCAATGCACTCCCCAATTGCCACCAATCCTGATGACGGCAAACCCCATACATGGGTACTTTTTTCCCGTTGAGATACATTCCGTCTGCAGCTTTGAGTTCGAAATGCCTCAAACCTAAAGGCTGAATTACTTCATCTATAACCGTTCCGTTCGACACAATCTGTGTTACCACTTTATATAAATAAGGGTCTTCGAGACCTTGCCAAAGATGGGGATTGGTAATTGTAAAATCCTGATTATAGAATTGCCTACCCTGAGGCAGTACATTTATGGCAGTTTCTTTCTTTAGCTTTAACTTACCATCCATATCATAGATAGAGGTAAGAAGCTGAACACGTTTCGCTTCTCGATTTTCATTCTCTATTTTGATTTCGACATTCACATCTGCCGACTTATTCGTTACATTCTTTTGACTGATATAAATTCCGGGCGAAGCATAATCAGTTACCGCTATGTTTACTTTTTCTGTAATGATCAGATGCACGGGACGATACATTCCTCCATACACTCCAAAAAGTGTATGATTGATCGGCACAACATCGGGACGTGATGAGTTATCAACTTTTAGTAATATTTCGTTATCCTCTCCAAATTTCAAGAGTTTAGATATCTCTATCCTAAATGCCGAATAGCCTCCTTTATGATTGCCTGCAAATGTACCGTTTACATACAATTCGGCTACGGATGCAACCCCTTCGAAATTGAGAAAGATGCGTTTGTCTTTCATCGAAGCATCGGGACGGTATGTTTTTTTATAGAAAGCTTCTCCTGCATAAAAATTATTCTTGTCATTCTGCATGTCAATCGCATTCCAGGTATGGGGAATGATTACATCCTGCCACCTCTGATCGAAGCCCGATTGAAACAGTATCTGATCGGTTGGAAAAGGTCCTTTCTTGAACAACCAACCCTCATTAAAAGACTCTACATCTCTCGCAAAGCCTCCAACAACAAGCGAAAAGCTCAATAATAAACCGGCTAATAATCTCATAGTAAGTATGATTAAGTATTTATAATTATTCTCACTCCAGGGATAGACCTGGGCGTCTACCCTCTTCGGATGAACACATAGGTTCTCCCCTACATGGGTTATTTAAAGAGTCTAATACACATCCATTTTATATATTTCTGCTCCTGCCATCAGTAAAGCCCCTACCCCATATACGGCGGTCATGTCTTCGGTCACTTTCTTTGGATCAGCTCCAATAGGTTGTACCCATCCCAATTTTCCATCACTGCCAATTGCCGAATCGAGAGCAATCCATGCTTTTTTCAAAGCCATTGTATACTTGCCGTTACTCAACAAGTCGTTATTGATACCATACGCCAAAGCATAGGCTATGAGAGCCGTAGCGCTGGTTTCGGGCGAAGGATACTGATCGGGATCAAGCAAGCTTGCATGCCAAAATCCATTGTCGGATTGCAGATTCACCAAACTATCGACTAATTCCGAAAACAGGTTTTCATAAAAAGGTCTCAACGGTGAATCTTCGGGTAAAGCTTTCAGTATATTTACCAATCCTGCTGCTACCCATCCGTTGCCTCTTCCCCAGAATACTTTCTGACCATTTACCTCTGTTTTATCAAAAAAGCGATCGTCTCTGAAAAACAGTTTATATTCTTTATCGTATAAATAATCATAGGTGAGTTTAAATTGCTGATCCATAAATTGTAAATAGCGATTATCACCTGTTAACTTGGCCAGATTAGCGTAAACGGGCGGAGCCATAAACAGAGCATCGCACCATGTCCATGTCTGCTTGCTTGTATTTTTCATATCCTCACTTGGAGGATTAGCCATTATCCAATCGGCACGTTTCAAGGTGGCCTCCATCATTTTCTTTTTACGGAAAACAGAATACATATTGAGGTAGAACTGACCAATACACAGTTCATCGGCATGATACAGACTGTATTTAGGCATATTTTTAAAATTGTCAGGTATCTGCCAGTTATTTTCGTCACCAATTTTATTTAACCACTTGTAGTATTTTGGCCCATTATCCGAAATGGCAGACCATTCTGCCATTCCGAGATAAAGGGTGGCATTTGTCCACGCATCTATTCCTGCGTCATGCAAATGTCCGGCACTGCCTGCCTTTGAGTAATTAAAGTGGTTGATTTGCCAGTCTGCAACTTTATCAAGTGTAGCTTGTAAAGCCCGCCTGTCTGTCAGAACGTAACTAGGTTGTGCCTTGCTCTCTAAGCAAAGAGTAATAAATAAATTGAGTATTACAAGCCAGACAGTAGTGTTGATTTTCATAGTATAAGATCATGTAATTTAAGGTCAAACCTATTAATGCAAATGATTATACCAACAAAAGTATTCTTAACTCTCCAATTGATTTTGCCCTATCTGACTTTTATTTTGTCTTATTTGCTTTATAATACTTCACAGAGGCAGTACTGCATATGCCGGAATATATTGTTCTATAAATAGAGGGCGTATACAATACTCCCCCCGATACTACAAACTACTATCATTTTTGCCTTTTTTGTGTTTGGCTGCAAAAGCGGTGGGCGTATCGCCAAATTCTTTTTTAAAGGCTCGTGTAAAGTACGACTGACTTTCTATTCCGATTTGTTCCATTACATCACGCATCGAGACATCTTCTTCCACAATCATACGGGCAGCTTTGCGAAGACGATAACTCAATATAAATTCGACTATCGATTTATCAGTCATGCTCTTTATCTTACTATAAAGCTTGCTTCGGCTCATCGAAAGCTGAGAAGCAATGTAATTAACATCCATTTCGGGTTGATCGATATTCTGATCCAATATTTCTATGAATTTCTTCAAAAACTTATTGTCTTGCTGATTTGTCGAAAGCTCCGAACTATCTACAAAATAGTTTTTTGCATAATAGTCTTTAAGCTGTTGCTGACGTTTGAGTATGTTTTGTATTGTAAGCCTGAGTAAATTAAAATCGACAGGCTTTTCAAAATAGGTATCGGCTCCCGAATCGGCTCCCTCCAGTTTACTTTCCAATCCTGTTTTGGCTGTCAGCAAAATAAACGGAATATGCGATATATTGATGTCGCTTTTCACCTTACGACATAAGGTAATACCATCCATTTCGGGCATCATTATATCGCTGAGAATAAGGTCAACTTCCATATCGTCGAGTAACTTATAAGCTAGTAATCCATTACCCGCCTCTATTACTTCATAATGAGGTCGTAGCGATTCGGCAATCAGTTTGCGTAAGTCATCATTATCTTCAGCTATGAGAATACGTTTCTTATCGCGCAACAATATATCGTCGTTTGTTGGCGAAAGAGCAATATTTTCGGCAGGCTCTTCATCGATATATACAGGAGCGGTCAATGTAGCGTTGTCCACAGATTCATCCTTCACAAAATCTTCATCTTTATAGACAGAGGCATCCATCGAAAAGCTGACTACCATATCCGTACCTTTCTCGCGCTGGCTATAAATACTAATCGATCCTTTATGTAACAACACGAGGCTTTTCACCAACGCCAAGCCGATCCCTGTACCGAGATGCGAATCGAAGTTTACGGTCTTTACTTTATAAAACCGCTCGAAAACATTTTCAATCGAATCTTTGGATATACCTATACCCGAATCACGGACAGCTATGGCATATTGATTATCAAGCTGACTGTCGTTATTGATCGTAAATCCGTTTTCGTATGCAGAAGTGAATGATTTTCGGGACGCATATATTTCGATACTCACACATCCTCCGTCTTTGGTATATTTAAAAGCATTGTGAAGCAGGTTCATTACTATCTTCTCCATTACCTGTTTATCTACTAATACCGATGGAGGCAACGAGTTATCCGTTATTATAGCGAAACTGATATCACGTTGCTTGGCATAGTCCTGAAAATCGAAAGCTATTTTTTCGATAAAGCTATTCAGATCAATTGGCTGAATATGCAGTTTCATTTTACCGTTTTCCACGGTTCTGAAATCCATCAATTCGTTTACCAGATTGAGCAGCCGTTGTGCATTGTTATTCAACAGATGATAATAGTATTCTTTGAGCCCTTCGAGCCTCAATTTATCCAATGCGGCAAGAATAAGCGACAAAGGCGTTCTGAAATCATGCGATATATTGGTAAAAAAGCGAAGTTGCGATTGGTGTATCTCTTCTTTTTTGTTTTTATCGACCTGATCAAGATAAATCTGCAATTTGAGTTTCTTCTGCTGATTGTAATAGCGTACAACCACATAGGTAAGCCCTGCCAATAAAAGGCAATAGATAACATAGGCCTGCCAACTCAGCCATGGTGCAGGCAATCGTTTGATCTTTATAACAGTGGGAGTTTCGTTCCAAAGACCATCGTTATTAGCCGTCATCACCTCGAAAGTATATTCGCCAGGAGGAACCTTCGAATAAAAGGCACTCCGGCTCGAAGCATCCACTTCTATCCATCGGTCATCGTATCCTTTGAGTCGGAAACGAAAACGGTTTTTCTCGGGTATCAGATAGTTATCGGACGAAAAGTGAAACCCGAAATTGACTTGTGTATAATCGAGTACAATTTCATCATTAAATCTTTCTATCACCTCATCCTCCGAATTTTCGCTGTAAGGCTTCACTGAGATATTATCGACCAGAAAATCGGATATGATAGCTCGTGGTTTAAATGTATTGGACGATATTTCGTGTGGATTAACCCGTGTAAAACCATTGGAGCCTCCAAAATAAAGGCTTCCGTCCTTGCTCCGTAAAGATGATAAGGGATAATATACTTGTCCTTGTACGCCATCTTTTTTATCGAATCTGAAGAATGTACTATCTACGGGACTGTATCTGAACAATCCGTTGTCCGTACCCATCCACATATTGTTGTCTCCATCGGCACAGAGGCTATAAATGGACGAAGCATTAAATTTCAGTATATCATCGAAAACAGTAAATCGGGATGTTTGAATATCGTATTTTACCAAGCCGTTACCAATCGTACCAATCCATATATTATTGTTGTTGTCTGCCGAAATAGTCTGTGCATTCAGATAGAAAGAGTCTTTTAACGGGACTTCAACCACCGAGCGAGTGGCTATATCCATCCGATATATATTTTTGTGCGTAATAATCCATAAATTATTACGGGCATCTTTACACATATCGTAGATATAATAACTATTGTCGGATTCTCCGAAATAATAATGAGTAAACGTTTTGTCTTTAAACGAATAAAAAGATACAACCAGTTTGTTTAGTTGATAGGCAATCCATAAACCCGAATCGGGCTCGAGAACAATCTTGCGTAAGTCATTAAAAAGGAGGCTATTTTCGTTCTCTTTTTCTTTTTTGAAATGTGTAAAACGATTGGTTTTCTGATCATAATAATCCAATCCGCCCCGAAACATCGAGATCCAAAGATTCTGATTCCCATCCATTGCCAACGATTTTATATTGTCGTATGCAAGACTATTGCCATCGGGTCTGTTTTGGTAATAGCTAAACTGTTCGCTTTTCTTGTCCATTCTGTTCAGTCCTCCACCTTCGGTGGCTATCCACAGATAATTGGCATCTTCGGCAAAACCACTCACCAGACTATGATTCAGTTGTCCTAATCCCACAGTGTAAGTCTTAAAACTGGCTTTCTCTTCGAGATTCACATAGCATAATCCACCCGAATAAGTTCCGATCCATATATTTTGCTGCTTGTCTTCTGAAATTGCCCAAATTGAGTTATCAGGCAAACTAAAGGGTTCTGATTTGGAATGAAGATGAAGTGTATATTGCTTGGTCTGAGGGTTGAGAATATACAAACCTCTCTGTGTTCCGATCCATATTTGCCCGTTTTTATCCAGATAAAAGGTTTTTGCTAAAATATGACCGGTGTCATGCTGATAGAAAAAATCGAAATGTTCTTCTATTTTCCATGTATTTATATCGATGCGGTAAAGCCCCTGATCGGAAATCAAGACCCATAATTTATTACCTGCTTTTCGGATAGTTTGGATGTAAGACGAAGCCGGAAAAGAAAATACTTTCTTTATATCATTCTTAGAATAATCGTATTCAAAAATTTCGCCTTTGGTTGAAGCTATAAACCATGTCAACTTATCACCATCGCAGTAATTAATTCCTGATAAGGCTTCACCTTCATACTCGACGGTATTCCATGTTTTTAATCGGACATCGTATTTCATTAACAACCCTTCGCGGCGTACCCATATATTATCTTGATAATCTATTCTTAAACCTGAAGTATTAGAGTCGAGTAGTTCGGTAAAAGAATCGGAACTATTATTATACCTATATACCCCATTACTTGTTGCAACCAACAAATGTCCTGAAGAATCAGAACCCATGTCGTTGAAAAGCCATCGGCTCGAAGTATCAAGGGTTTTGAAATAGTTGTAATAACGTTTGTATTGATAGCCGTCGAAACGATAGAGATCGTTATCCATCAGTATCCAGATGAAGCCATTGGCATCTTGCTTAATCGATTTTACACCATCGTAATAAAATCCCCCTTCAGGCGAAAAGGTTCTGAAGCGATAATCGTTCTTACCCTTTATCGTAAAAGGGCATATCATAAATAATGTATGTAAAAGAAATACGAGAGATAATATATATTTTCTCATGTGTTTCAAATAATGAGTAAAAGAAAAAAGTTAATGGTACGAATCAATCGTTGAAATACATGTTCAGTTTTTCTAATGCACCCTATCGGGTTTGTTTTTCATTTTGCCTTGATGCACTAGTAGTGTAACCGTTGGCTGACAAGCGAAGCAGGTGTAAAACTAAACATTGAAATATAATCAATTATACTAACCATATACAATTCACAAGCCTTATGTGAAAAATAAAGTCTGAGAATAAAGGTAAGATTTTTCAGTTCATCCTTTCAGAAAAACATTAATTATATGAGAAAATTTAATCCTGAACACAACGCACCGAAAAACGGAAATTTAAATTACCACTGCCAAAATAAGATAAAGTAGGAGAAGCAAAACTCAAATATCTATATCCTCCGGCAGGGGCAGAAGTCCAGAAATACGCAGAACTGGAAAAGGCAACAGCATTGACACCATCTTCGCGCACCCATCCTGCGGGGAGAATATCAAAACCCGATATAGTTACAACAGGATCATTCATCCCCCATATATAAGTAGTACCTGCACTACCATCACTTGCCCTGTAAGAGACACCGGTATTTCCACGTACTTTGGCACCTATATTATCTGAGCCCAAGGTTGTAACCAAGTCTGCCCAATCTTGTACTGATGCTAAATGCCATCCGGCAGGACAAGCTAACATAGCTTGATTCCATGTATAAAATAGTCCGAATACAGATACAAAATCTTCATTGGTCATCGTTTTTGTCACTCCATTCTCAAGATAGCTTACATTGCCGGGAGGCATAATACCCAATACTCTAACCTGAGTGACGGGCATTATCGTACTATTCTTTGCAGGGTTAAAGCGTACACCATCTATGGGATCGATACAAGCTCCATCGGGTTTGCGGATAGCTCGTAAATTCTGAGTCATCCAACGCTTAGTGCCAAACACTTTAGTAGAATACTGATTACCTTCATAATCGGTAAGAATTCCGGTTGCAGCATCAAAAGATGCCTGATTTGTTCTTTTTAAACTTCCTCCTAAATATTGCCAGAAAGTACCATTCCAAACATAAGTTCCTGCAATAATAGAGGCACAAATATCACTGGCATTATATACAGTTAACCCTACATGGGTATCTTTATCCAATGATCCCGGTGTTAGTCCCAAAGAGGTTGCCAAATCTCCATTGAGTGCTTGAAGTAACACACAGGGCATACCCAACCCTTTAGTAGCAGTACTTTGTCCATTAGACTGGGCATCATCTGTTTCGAATTGTTTCAATTGTAATAAAGCTCCTGAAACAGCAGCTTTATCTGATCCTATGGTAACTTGGGCTGACAAAAGAGTACTACCCAACACGAATAAGATACAAGACAGTGATTTAAATAGGCTATGATTCATACATCTTAATTTACAATACAAAACGAATCAATTAAGAACTGATCTTTCAATCCTTGATTAAATATCAAAACAACTTCTATTGTGACAAAGATACACCAAGAGAATGTGTTACGAAAGACTTAATAAGAAAAAAGAGAAGTACTCTCTATAATTGAGTGTACTTCTCTTTTCAGGGAATAAATACAAAGATTTATTTTAATCGAATCTCTTTTATAATATCAACGGTCATAGAATCTAAATCATAATCGGGCTTCCAATCCCATTCGTCTCTGGCCTCTTTATCATCAATACTATCGGGCCACGAATCGGCAATCTCCTGCCTGTAATCGGGCGAATAAGATATTTTGAAATCGGGAATAACTTTCTGTATCGACTCTGTCATTTCTTTCGGAGTTACGCTAAAGGCTGCCAGATTGTATCCTGTTGCATTCTGCAAGCGTGATTTCTCGGCTTGAAACAATTCAATAGTTGCTTTCAGGCAATCGGGCATATAGATCATCGGCAACATAGTATCTTCTGTCAAGAAACATTCATACGAACCTTGCTTTACGGCATCAAAGTAAATGGCTACAGCATAATCGGTTGTACCTCCTCCCGGTTGTGTTTTATGACTTATTACTCCCGGATACCTCAACCCTCTAATGTCCATATCGTATTTGAGGTTGTAATAATTGCCCAACAGTTCGAGGGCTACCTTAGTAACTCCATACATGGTAGTCGGATGAAGTATCGTTTTCTGAGGTGTCATCGTTCGGGGTGTATCGGGTCCAAAAGCTGCAATGGAACTGGGCACAAGCACTCGTTCCAGCTTCTTCTCACGTGCTACTTCGAACACATTTACCGTACCATTGATATTGACGTTCCAAGCTAATTGGGGATTTTTCTCACCCACTGCCGAAAGTATGGCTGCCAGATGCACTATGCCATCGACTTTATATTTGTCGATAGTTTCTCCCAACGCTTTAGTATCCAACACATCCAATTGCACAAAGGGGCCGCTGTTTAATAAATCGGGACATACTTTGGTCGATAAGTCAGAGGCAATAATATTGTCGTTTCCGTATAGTTTGCGAAATGCCAAGGTTAGCTCCGAACCTATTTGTCCTGCACAACCCGTAAAAAGAATTTTCTTCATAGTTTTTCAATAATATAAGGTTTAGCCCTTTTAAATCACACCCAGTTCTTTACCTACTTTGGTAAATGCCGCAATACATTTTTCGAGATGCTCTCTTTCGTGTGCTGCCGATAATTGTACCCGTATGCGTGCTTCACCTTTGGGAACTACCGGATAATAAAATCCTGTAACATAGATTCCTTCTTCGAGAAGTTTAGCAGCTACCTGCTGCGAAAGCTTGGCATCGTACAGCATCACGGCACAAATAGCAGATTGAGTAGGTTTTATATCGAATCCTGCGGCTTGCATATTAGATACAAAATAATCGACATTGGCATGAAGTTTATCCTGACGGTCGTTACTTTCGTCCATCATTTCGAACATACGGATACCTGCTCCGGCAATCATAGGAGGGATAGAATTCGAAAACAAATAAGGACGTGAGCGTTGACGCAACATGCTTATTATTTCTTTCTTACCGGTTGTAAATCCACCGATAGCTCCACCAAAAGCTTTGCCCAGAGTTCCGGTTATAATATCGGCTTTTCCTTTGCAGTTATATAATTCGGTCACACCTCGTCCTGTTTTGCCTACGACTCCTGCCGAATGGCTTTCGTCTATCATTACCAAAGCTTGGTATTTATCGGCAAGTTCCATTATTTTATCAAGAGGGGCTACATTACCATCCATAGAAAATACTCCATCGGTAACTATTATACGAAAGCGTTGTACTTGCGATTGCTTAAGGCACTCTTCCAGCTCCACCATATTGGCATTGGCATAACGGTATCTTTTTGCTTTACACAGACGTACACCGTCAATTATCGATGCATGATTCAGAGCATCCGAAATGATAGCGTCTTCTTCTCCCAACAGAGGTTCGAATACGCCGCCATTGGCATCGAAACAGGCTGCATAAAGTATGGAGTCTTCTGTTCCGAAAAACTTAGAAATTTTGGCTTCCAGTTCTTTGTGTATGTCCTGAGTACCGCAGATAAAACGAACGGATGACATCCCGAAGCCTCGTTTGTCCAATGCTTCTTTAGCTGCATTAATCAATTCCTGATTATCCGATAATCCGAGATAATTGTTTGCACAAAAGTTGAGAACCTCCTGTCCTGTTTGCACTTTTATTCGGGCATTTTGGGCAGATGTGATAATTCTTTCGTTTTTAAATAGTCCTTGTTCTTCGATTGAGTTTAATTCTTTTTGCAAGAATTCTTGAAATTTTCCGTACATGGCTTTACGAATTATAGTGAATATTCAATGGTATCAGATCAAAAATAAGGAGATTATTCAAATAATTGAAATATCTCCTTATTTCAGTTTCGGGTCTAAAACCCTTTTGTTGTTTTGGCTTGTGGCTAAACTTTATTTAGCCTTATAAAGATAATCATATTCTGCATTACTACATATATTCTCAATTTTATTTATTAATGTCAATCAATAGTTGGGATTATATGTTCTCTTTTCCTAACGCACCCTTTGGGTTTGTTTTTCATTTTGCCTTGATGCAAAACGAAACAAAAGATCAAGACTGTGCCTTTTTGCCCGACCCGCTATGGTCTCGAAAGCTAAAACAAAAGAAAACATTTAAAGATAATATCCTTTTGTTTCTTAACGCTTTCTTCATCCTGCGGGTACCCCGTGCAACCGGCAAGGTCGGTAACCTAACGGATGACAAGCTTTTGCAGGCGTCAGCCCAAGTGCATCAGTGGTACAGCCGTTGGCTGACAAGCGAAGCAGGCGTAAAACTAAACGTGCCGTAAGGCAATAAGTTTAGTTTAGCCTGTAAGCTAAAGTCAGACAGGCGAGCCACGCAGCACAAAGCCTTTTTGATTCATTTTGCGGCTTTGGGCAAAAGGAATACAAGCAATCTTCGATTGCGCGTAGAAAAAAGACAACTAAATAGAACATTAAACATAACAGATCAACTACTGATTCGCATGATTAAAAAATATAGTCCGAATTTTACTGACACCCTCTTATGGGTTTGTTTTTCACGTTCAATTATATCCGGGATTATTTTCCCATTTCAACCCCGAATTAGCATCAATCACCCCTTGTGGAACAGGCCATAGAACATGGTGATCTTTTATAGTAGAAGCAGATTTCGAATTGTATTTTTTAGTTCTTTCGATCAATTTACCTGTGCGTACCAGTGTAAAACGCCTCATCTCCTCACCTAACAATTCTCTCGCTCGTTCATCCAACAGATAATCCATATTCACCTCTGCCTGTTTTGTCAATGTGGCTCTGGATCTCGTTCTCACTTTATTTATGGCATCTACAGCCTTAGATATCTGGCTGTCGTTAATATAAGCCTCTGCCAATAAGAGATATGTTTCTGCCAGACGGAATCTTATTTTATCTTTTTGATTACCGGCATAAGTAGGATCATTTTCGGGCATATAATCAAACTTGGTAGTTGCCGGAAACATATATCCTCTATCCATATTGTCCTCGGTAATGGTATGCTTCTTGCCAAACAATTCGGTGTTCTTTGGATCGTTGTATATAAACTCGCGGCGAATATTATAGATAGAATTTCTTATGTCCTGAGTCTCATAACTATTAAAGATGTAATCGATAGGACGTATTTGTCCTAAGCCTCTTCCTCCATATTCCTGAGTTATCATAAAACCGGGAATACTGTAATAGGCCGGAACCCATGCACGGCGAGTCCAGTCGTTGTAAGTAGTACTTCCACCTGTCACATTGTATTCTGCCTGTATAACCCAGATAGATTCTAAGTTACCTGCTTTACGGTTTTGATTTTTCTCAAGAAACATATCGGCAAACGGGTCACCTGCTTGTGAGGCATTCTTGCCAAAGCGTGTATCCATCAATTTAAAATAAGGCGAATTGATTACCTCTAAAGCTGCTGTTTGGGCTTTTTTATAATCGCCTGCAAAAATACTGATCTCACTCAACATATGCAGGGCAACCCATTTGGTCAATTCCCCATCTTTTACGTCTCCGGGATTTTCGGGTAGGTATTTAGCAGCAAATTCCAGGTCTTCAATCATCTTGGCAAGTACCTGTGCTTTGGGAGTCCTCTCAAAATCGACTCTGTAAGTATCCTCTACTTTGTCTACCCAAGGCACATCGCCATACAAATAAGTCAGATAACGATATGCATATGCTCTAAAGAAACGTGCATTAGCCTGAAAGAATGTTTTGTCGGTATCTTTAATCCATGCCACATCGCCCTTTTCGGCATAATTAACCATCATATTGGCATTGGTAATTAGCCCGTAAGCCCACTTCCACCTATTGGCTATATAGCTGTTGGTTGCATCAAATGTATACTTTTGGAAAGGCTGCAAAGTACCATCTACATTGTTTATGTAGCATATATCCAAACCTCCCTGTAATACCTCATAGGCACAGGCTCCCTGTGCGACAATATTGTCGTTCCATGTTTCAAACTCGAGTCTGGCATACGCATGCAAGCCGTTCAGTGCAGCATTAAAGCCTTTGGTTGTCTTGTATGTCTGTTCGGCACTCTCGAAGTTTTTTGGGTTTTCGTCCAAAAAGCTATCACTGCAAGCACTGAACAATACTAGAGCGAATAAAATTGCTGATATATATTTTTTCATGATAATGAATGTTTAGAAAGTTACATTGACTCCTATAATAAATACTCGCTGAGTAGGATACCCCGAAGCATCGAGACTATATTTATCTTGTTCGATATTGGTGGTAAACTTCTTTGCTCCCGAGAAGGTATACAAATTACGCCCGTTTACGTAAGTGGTTAAGGCTTCGAGTCCTATCTTCCTGATCATTTGCTGCGGAAACTGATAGGCCAGATTTACATCCTGAATCCTTACAAAAGAAGCCTTGGTATAAAAAGTATGTTTGGTTTCGTTGTATCCCAAGCGGGTATATTCGTTAGAGCCGTTTTCGGGTGTCCAATAATTTATATTATTGATATAATTTACATTCTTATTGAATAACTGACGTTCGAATTTCACGGTTTCGTTTTCTTTTGTTACGTCAAATACTCCGTTCAGGAATACCGATAACGACCAGTTTTTATACATAAATGTATTGGTAAGCCCTGCTGTCCATACCGGAAGCTTCGATCCTATTATAACACGGTCATCGGCAGTAATCGTACCGCTGCCATCCTTATCCAATAGCTTGGCATCGCCCGGTACGGCTTTGTATTTGGCAGCTTCTTCTTTTTCGCTTTCCTGCCATATGCCAACTACCTTGTAATCGTAATACACACGGATGGGCTGACCGATGAACCATTTGTTACTGATATCGTCTTTTCCATCCTCTTTCAAGGCTACAATTTTACTCCAGTTACCCGAAAGTACAAAGGTTGAGCTCCATTGGAAACCATCAGTTTTTACATTTACAGAGTTAAGGGTCAAATCGAAACCTGTATTTTTAGTTTTACCCACATTATCCATCATGGTCGTGTAACCGTTCATAACAGGAACCGAGCGATTCATCAACAAATCTTTGGTGCGTGTATCATAATAGTCGAACGATCCGTTCAAACGATTATCAAACAAATTAAAATCGACTCCTACGTTGAACGAATAAGAGGTTTCCCATTTTAGATTTGGATTACCTTTAGTGAAGTTTGCAACTAATCCCCCTGCAAATTCGGCATCATTACCATATATATAATCGCGTTGAGCCAACTTTGTTTTGGTTTGATAGGCACTTACTGCCTGATTACCATTCGATCCGTATGACATTCTCAATTTAAGAAATTCCAGTTGCTTCCAGTTCCAGTTCTGAAAGAATGATTCTTCGCTTATCACCCAAGCTCCTGCTACGGATGGAAACAATGCCCATTTATTATTATCTCCAAACGCAGAATATCCATCGCGACGGGCAGTTAATGTCAATAAATAACGACGATCATACGAATAGTTTGCACGTCCCATCCACGATAAAAGGGCTGTTTCTTCCCTACCCGAAGAGATAGTTTTCTTTCCTTGTGCCATTCCTATATTATGATAGCCGTTAGCATCCGAAAGAAATCCTTCTCCAGCCGATTTTTGATTATTTGTGTATGTTTTTTGGGCACTGTATAATCCCGTCAAGTCAAGATGATGTTTCCCCCAATTGTTATCATAGCGAACAATATTTTCCCAAGTCCAGTCACCATAGCTGGTATTGGTTATAGAAGCCGATCCGCCTACAGGCTCACCCGTCATAGTTGTAGAACCGTAGTAGCTGCCTTCTTCTCTATGACGATACGAGTAGCCAAAATTGGCACGGTACGATAATCCTTTTACAGGCAGTTTAATATCAGCATACGCATTGGTATATGCTGCCCTCGAAACATCATCCAGAATTGCATCCTGATCGGCAAAAGGACTGTAATACATTGTTTCGGGATTCATCGGATAGCGTACATACCTGCCATTTTCGTCCCTTACATCTCCGTAAGGCGACATTCTGAAACCATAGGCAAAGTTGGGTGATTTTCCTCCTCTGTTTCTTTCCAACAATTGGATATTTGCCCCTACATTAAGCCAACTTCCTATTTTCTGATTGATATTAGAAGTTACTGCATATTTTTTATAGCCCGTATATTTTACAATTCCATCCTGATCGGAATAGGATAGCGATACAAAATAATTAGTAGCATCGGTTGCACCCGATAAGCTCACCTGATGTTCTTGTTGAAGAGCTGTTCTGAAGAGTTCTTTATTCCAGTCAGTTTCTCTTCCGTTTTGGAAATTATCAACCAACGAAAGTTGCAGCCAAGCTTTAGGGTTATCCCATTGCTTATCGCCCATATCTTTCCGAAAATCTTTCAAGAGCTGAATATATTCGTCACCGTTTCTCAAGTCGGGCAACCATTCAGCCTGTTGAAAACCTACATATCCATTGTAGCGGACAACGGGTTTACCTACTTTTCCTTTTTTAGTGGTAATCAGTATTACCCCATTAGCTGCCCGCGATCCGTAAATAGCTGCCGAAGATGCATCTCTCAATACCGATATATTGTCGACGCTGTTTTGATCTATTTCGGTAATATTACCGTTAAAGGGTATACCGTCTAAAATAATCAATGGATTGTTTCCTCCCGAGAGAGATTTCTCGCCTCTCACCCTGAAGGTTGCATCTTCGCCCGGTTTATTATTAGAGCTGGTAACGTTTAATCCCGCTATTTGCCCTTGCAAACGCTGTCCCAAACTTACCGCCGGTATTTTTGCAATTTTATCAGACGATATTGTACTTATACCTCCCGTTAAATCGCTTTTCTTTTGCGTACCATAACCTACTACAACTACTTCGTCGAGTGCAGCAGAGGCATCTTCGAGACGTACATTCATTACTTTTTGGGAGCCGACAGTTATTTCCTGTGTTTTATAACTGATAAATGAGAATACCAATACCGATTTACTATCGGGAACAGATATTGTATACTTACCATCCAGATCGGTTACAGTACCTTTGGTTGAGTTTTTTACGATGACACTGATACCTATCATCGGTTCGTTCTTGGTATCGGTAACCGTTCCGCTGATTGTTATCTGAGCGTGAACTGAGGCTATTGATACAAACCCTAATAATAACAAGAAGAGTATCCTTTGCGAAAATACTTTTCTTAAATACTTTTTTTGTGAGGAATGTTTCATTTTACATATAGATTTAAAGTGTTGTTTTATTGAATATTGAGATCGGGTTTTTCATATTCCGGGAGAGACAAAACAGGCTACGTTCCCTCCGGTGGAAGAAGGAAAAAAACAGTATAAAACAGACATTCTTCAGCCACAAAGAAGCTGTTACTTTCCCATGCAAATATTTGGTTAATCGATCTATTTTCAGTACCTTGACACGCGCGAGGTGTGTGTGTGTGTGTGTGTGTGTGTGTGTGTGTGTGTGTGTGTGTGTGTGTGTGTGTGTGTGTGTGTGTGTGTGTGTGTGTGTGTGTGTGTTAGCAAAATAAGTATAACTACCAAATCTAAAGAGACAAATTTGATACATTATAAAAGCAATATGCTTAGCTTTGTCCATAACTGTTATACTTAATAAAGATTAACTTAATTAAATACAAACATAACGGCAAATACGAGGTTTGGTTTTGCTCTTTTTGCCTTTTGTTTTGTCCAATTAGCCACAATAAAGCCTCAGTCCTTTTATTACAAATGAGCAAGACGTTATTCTTTTCACATAACTTAAAAGAAATGCAGAAGATTTTAGTATCCTCTGCATTATGATATATTAAACAATGATAATTTACGATCTTCTTATTTGCGACTGAAACTTTTCTTGATCTTCTTCCGCCTGACCTTTGTCTATACGATAGAGGAGAAATCCGAACACTTCAACAACTGTTTTTTTAAGGATCTCATCAAAAATCTGAATTTTATCCTCTGCCAGATCGGCAACAATTTTATACCATCCCCATTTTCTACAAAACTGCGTGTAAGAAGGAGATATTGGTCGACCTGTTGCTTTACCTCTAAATAAAGGTTGGAAACGTTCTGAAATCTCTCTCTTTGTTGCAAAAAAAAAGCGAGCAACGGTAATGCTTTATCCATTGTCAAATTGCAAAACAGTTCTTTACGGCTTTCCGATTTCTTACTGTCATAATGCTCGCCAATGGGACGGCAAAGTATCGACAGAATATCCGACAAGCGCGATTCGGACTCGGAAGCGAACACCGATTCGATATCCACCCACTCGGCAAGAGTCAACTCTTCGGTAAATGCAATCGAATATATTTTGCCTTCTATTTCAATTCGATTAAGTGCATCTCCTTTATATTCATCAAATACAAACCTCACTATATCGAATATGGTATCGAATACCTGAGTCGGATTGTTCAACAGCAAATCGGCATCTATATCACAGACATTAGCTACTAATTGAATTTGTTCCATCCGTGTTTTAGGTTCGATGCGAAACCATCGATCATATTTGCCTAAACGGATGTCCTTCCACGATTGAGGTACGTTGATTTGTTTGTCATCAAAAGATAGTGTAATCATAAATCTCTGAATTTTATCAATACTGGTTTATAGTGTATAGATAAAATTCAGAGATATACCTTTTGTTGTCCCAGCCTTATTTATTCTATTTGCTAATCTGCAAATAGAATAAATAACTCCCCACAAATCGCATTCTTTTTACATGGAAAGAATCTTCATCCCTTTCGAAAACTTAATACCTGCAGGCAAAGCAATACCATTATTACCCGAATCACCGTGAGGCAAACCAAAATTTGCAGCGGGACGCAGAAAAACCATACGCACTTTTGTTCCTGCATTAAAGACCAAAACTGCCGGAGGTATTATTATACTTATTGACGTATTAGATACTGCTGTACCTGTAAAAACAACACGTGCTGCAGTAAAGTCAGTCCATCCGTTTCCATCGTTTCTGTCTACTTGTATAGAAGCATTGACTCCCGCCCGCCCTGCATCTACGCCTGTAGGATAGGTTGCCGGAATGTTAGCATATGCTGCATAATTAACAAACCCCGACAATTCATATAAACCGGTCTCATTAATAACAAATAAATCCCCCGCATCATCAAAATCAACCAGATTATTAGATACAATGTCTGCCGAACTCCATGTTACCTGAACAGGTGCACCGGTATTAAACAATGTTTTTTCGGGCACGGTTGTCAATAGTTGCGGTTCAATAGATTGGATGAATGCAAGTCTGGTCGGAATAGCTACCGCCGTGCCTACAAGCCCCGTAGTATTATCTCGCACTAAAACCGAAGAATTAGCGATTACAGGGGCATCTCCTATCCGAAGATTACCATTTATATCTAACTTAGCCTGAGCCGAATTAGCACCAATCGCAACATTTCCATCTGAGTCAACAAGCATATCGTCCTCAGAATTAGCACCTATAGACGTCGTATTACTCTTTGGATCAATATGAAATACCCCTGACGGGTTTTCCGTATTTATCCCTACCTGAGAAATGCATAGCTCAGCGAATAATAAACTAATAATTAATAGAAAACCTTTCTTTACCATTACTGTGTTTCTTTGACTTGTTTATAAATTATGAAATAATTAACAGGCAGTAGCAATAACTACTACATATAATAGCAAAACAAAGAGATCATGCAGTAAAACTTTTTCAAGTAACTATTGTTATACTTAGGAATAAATACATACCCAAACCTAAAGGTTCAAAATGACACATTGCAAGTAAAAGGCAGTTCTTTCTAGATCAAAAAATTCATTTATTGAAAAATTTCTTAATGAAAAGTAGATTCCTCTTTCTTTTTATCAAATGTCAGCTCGTCTAACGATGCCCAAATTGCTAAATTCCGTCCAGAAAAATAAGTAAATTCGTTGTTCTTGTTGTTGTCCCATGATGCATAAACACCTGTTTAGCAGGCACAAATATACATATATAAATTTATCTCAACTACAATAATGCTACAAATAAAAAATATTATACTCAATAAAATTTAGAGTATAATATTTTTTAGTATCACAGAACTCAATTCATTTTTTTGAACAATAAATAACATATGGGATAAGACGAGCATCAGAACCAAAATTGGATTAAACACAATGGATAATTCCGATTAACTTCTTATAAAAAAGAATGGTAAATATAAAAATCTGAACTTTATCACTACTTAGTTATAATGTGTAGATAAAATTCAGATTCTCCAAAATATTTCAAGCTTCATATTTTTTATATAGTGATTTCCGATTACCCATAAGTCAATCTATCGGTAATGCCCATAAAGTGCCTCCTGCAAGATAAGTTGCCGTTCCCGATCTCGTACTTGCCCAGATATAATAAGTTGCTGCTACCGACTGATTAATAAAATAAATAGCAGTAACCGAAACAGGCGAACGCCCCGAACTTATTGCCCGACGGTTTGCCTGATCGGTTAACGAATATACTGTACTTGACGTACAAAAATCCCAGTACATGTTATTAGTAGCATTGCACACTACCTGAAACATGACTTGCCAGGCTCCTTTGGGAAGAGTAATAGATATACCAGTATAACTTGATGTAGTAGTAAAGGTTTTGCCCGAAAGCAAGGTATTAATATTATTAACTTCCAGCACATCCAGCTTAGGACGGTCGCTCCATTGTGCATTACCGGAAGCATCCGATACCAATACTTTATTTAATGACTGATTACCATCCCTCAGTCTGAAAGTTCCTCTGATATCTAATTTTGCAGCAGGAGCTATAGTTCCTATTCCGACATTGCCTGCTGAAGTAATCACAACATCATCACTTACACCAATTGTTCCTGCCGAATTAGTATTCCGTTTCGGATCGACATGAAATACAGCCAATGGATTTTCGGTTTGTATACCGACCTGTGCCTGAATCTCATTAAAAAATAATATTGCACAAACAGTACATAAAAAGAATATATTTTTTTTCATTTCAAAATACATAATAGGATTAAAAAACAGGTATTGCCCATATACGGGCTCCACTATTATAGGTAAATGTATAGCCAGCAACAGCCGGATTTGAGACAGTTCCAAGTACATAATAAGTTGTAGTTGACGTGGGTGATACCCCATAAGAAGCATATGTGGGCGACAAACCTGTTGTAGGTGCAAAATAACTCAACACACGGCCAACTCTTACTGCTGTACCCCAATTGGTAGTCGTACCCAAATCCCACCATACTGTATAATTTACAGCATTTGGATTATTGTAAATACAGTAATAATAAATCATCCAATTACCGGCAGGAAGTGTAATATTTGCTCCTGTATAAACCCAGTTCGATGGATTCGTTATATTATCACCCGATTTCAAGCTAGTCAAAGTAGCCGGAACATTACCCACAACACGCGAAGTATATGTTTGCCTTTTCCATGATCCAATACCGTTAGCATCACTAGTCATTACATAGCGATCATTTTCTGTTCCATCGGCTATACGCAGATCTCCTACAACATCAAGGCTAGCTGTCGGACTAACTGTACCAATTCCCACACGCCCTTCGGAGGTGATGATAAAATCATCCAAGCTGTTTATAGCTCCCGCAGTATCACCTTTTGGATCAATATGAAATACACCCTGCGGTGATTTGGTATTAACTCCCACCTGCGACTTTAATCCAAATGCATATACAAGTAAAAACAATATAATTAAATAATAGAATCTCATTTCTTTATGTATTTAAGGTCTCAGACCTATTTATTACTCTGCCAAGTATAAGTCTAACTGACAATTATGACTAAAAATATCACATTCAATACCCACTATTACTTTTAAGATACAGGAATTGCATAAAGTCGTCCTTCTCCGGTGTAACCAAACGTAGTAGATGCGGCGGCCAGACCTGCCCAGAAGTAGTAATTTTGAGCCACACTATTGGTTACCAGAAAATAGCACGAAACCGATGTATGGTAACCGGCAATTGATGAGCCCGAATAAGCTGTGCTTTTCTGAGCATTGAGATAAGGAACCAGTAAAGCAGAACTGGTGGAAAGACGCCAGATAATATAGTTTGCAATTGCACTATCTCTGTACGTACATGTAAAGGCAATCACCCAAGTACCGGCAGGCAGCGAAATGTATGTGCCTGTATACACGGGAGCAACTTTAGTAAGGACTGGAAATTTAGTAACGCCATTTACAAAACCCTTCATCTGCATTGTTTTTTTCCACGAACCGTTCCCATCGACATCACTAGTCAGAAAATAGCCGTCAAACTGTGTACCGTCGACCAACTTAAACTTCCCTCTCAAATCAAGAGTTTTAGCCGGTGATATAGTACCGATACCAACCTGCCCATTGGATTTTACAACAATATCATCTCCGGTACCACTTGTACCTGCAGCGTTAGTATTTCCTGCCGGATCAATATGAAGAACACCCAGCGGAGTCTTTGTATTTACTCCTACTTGAGCATTAAGTATACCCAAAGAAAATATACCCATTAGTAAAAGATTTTTTCTCCTCATTATTCTGTATTTTGATTATTAGTTAGTTCTAAAATAAAAAGCAGCAACATGTAATCACTACACACTGCTGCCGGACATAGTTGTGACAGAAGTAAACGCACTATTCTTACCGATTTTGAACGACAACAACAAAACAAACCAGTTATACGAAAACGTTTACCGAAACAACTATCAATATATTTATTGGGGAAATATCGTTGAAGAAAACATATTGCGTAAGATACACACAAACGCAAAAAAAGACGGAATAATCCGCCTGAAATATTTTTATTACTAACATGATGCTTGTTAGTTATCTCTCTCTCTCTCTCTCTCTCTCTCTCTCTCTCTCTCTCTCTCTCTCTAATATTTCAACGCACATATCCAAATCCAAATCGTTAAATTTTAGACCATTACCACCGGATATATTTGTTAATTCCATCATTCTTCTTTTTATAAAGAGTTATTTTACAGGGGCAAATATAAAGAAAAGATTAACACGAACAAAAAAAAGAGAAGAACTTTGAGTTCTTCTCTTTTCACAAACTACCTAAATAGTATATTATTGATTTCTTCTCGAAAAATCGATCATTTTAATGGCTGTCACGGCACATTCATCACCTTTATTACCATGTCTTCCACCGGCTCTGTCAATTGCCTGTTGCATATCATCAGTAGTCAACAATCCAAATATAAATGGGATAGAATGCATCACATTCAGGCGAGCAATTTCTTGTGTCACTCCACTGCAAACATAATCGAAATGAGGAGTATCGCCACGTACCACACAGCCCAATACTATAACTGCATCTACCTCGTGCACATCGGCAAATATCTGAGCTCCATAAATAAGCTCAAAACTACCGGGAACATAATCTACCAAAATATTTTCGGGCTTTACACCATGCTTTACTAAAGTTTGGCAAGCTCCGTCACGAAGGGCATAAGTTATATCCTCATTCCATTCCGAAACGATTATACCTATTTTCATATCTTCTCCGTTTGGAACTTTGGTTGCATCGTACGATGATAAATTATGATAAGCTGTTGCCATAATTCGTTTATTTGTTTTGTTTCAGGCCTAAGACCTATTTGTTATTTAATTAGAGGATAATCCCCTACTCTTTTGCTTGACAAAGATAAGCAGATTATTCAAAAAAATAAAGTTTCGCACATATGGCGAAACTTTATCAATAAAATTATATAATATTCGTTGATCAGTTCGAACCTTTCAACAAGGTCGCTTCCAAGATATATTTATCAGCTTCCGAAGCTTCGGGTGAAGACAGATAGTTATTTTTAATTGTAGTAAACAAAGAGATTACCTTATCGTAGTTTTTCAACTCACGATATACAATTGCTGCTTTTTTATAAAAGATAGGGCTTAATAATACATCATCAGCCGATTTTGCTGCTTTTTCGAAATGAGAAACAGCTTCTTCGGGTTTTCCTGTATTAACAAGACAATCGCCGATTGCTCCGTGAACTGCAGGAGTAATCATTTTATCTCCACCTTTAAAATCTTTCAGGTAATTAAGAGCTTGTTCGTATTTGCCCATACGAGCATAAGAAAGTCCGGCATATGCTTTAGCTAAATCGCCGCTTTTTGTTGAGCCGTATTCGTTGATAATTTGCTCAAAACCAATATAAGCATTGCCATCTCCAAACAAAGCCAGAGAATCCATTCCTGCCTGAAAATACTGCTCGCCACGAAACATTGCTGTTTGTGCCTCATTATTTTTAGGCTCTAAATAAAAGCTTTGGTAAGCAAAATAGACTCCAACAAGTACCAAAACAGCTCCGATTCCTATCATCAACTGATTACGATATCTCATTACGAAACTCTCCGATGCAATTACAGCCTCATCAATCTTGTTCCAGTCTCTTTCTTCTTGAAGTTCTCTTTCCTTTCTACTTGCCATTTTTATTGTATGTTTTTTAATTTGGTAACAGTAAATATTCAATATCGCATTATCTGATTATAACTTTCTACAGTTGTTTTACTTACCAAAGTTATAAAAGGTCTGAGACCTTACTCAAAAATTGCAGTCGCAAAAATAAACCTTTTCCTTGATATAATATATAAAAATAGGTTTCTTTTTTCAGATTGTCTAATTAAGGAGGAATATTTCGGCACAAAAAGCGAATTAAATGCTAGTATAGACAAGTAAACACGAGGTAGAATCAATTCTTTGCAGATATACTGATTCGACCTCGTGTTTAAGTATTTTAAGTGAGCCTATATTTATTTACGGGCTCTTAATTTGTTTTTTACAATAATTGGCTTGCCAGCTCGGACAAACGACTCCTCTCGCCTTTTAGCAGATTGACGTGTGCAAATAAATCCTGAGACTTCATTTTATCGATCATATACGCTAATCCGTTAGACTGACTATCGAGATAAGGTGAGTCGATTTGCTGCAAATCGCCTGTAAATACCATTTTGGTACCTTCACCGGCACGGGTTATTATTGTTTTAATTTCATGAGGAGTAAGGTTCTGAGCCTCATCCACAATACAATATGTTTCAGATAGACTTCTACCTCTGATGTATGCCAATGCTTCTACCTCGAGTTTTTTACTGGTTTGCAATTCTTCAATCTTTCGTGTTTCGGCACCATTAAAAGACAGATTACTTTTTATCACCGTCAAGTTATCAAACAAGGGTTGCATATAGGGTGCAATCTTTTGTTTTTCGTCTCCGGGTAAAAAACCTAAATCTTTATTACTCAATGCTACAATAGGGCGTGCAAGTAATATCTGATTGTAATTTTCGTTTTGTTTCAGAGCCGAAGCCAATGCCAGAAGAGTTTTCCCTGTACCGGCTTTTCCGGTTAAGGCAACCAGCTTTATATCGGGATCATTCAATACCTCAAATGCAAAAGCCTGCTCCGCATTACGCGGTTGAATCCCAAAACAGGTTTGTTTCTCTACTTTCTTTATTTTTTTAGTAAATGGATTGTAACGGGCCAAAGCACTCTTTTTGCCATTTTTCATCACAAAACATTCATTCGGATTGACCGGCAATTCGAGATCAAATTCATCCAGATTAACTCCGTCTGCTTCCTCATACAAACGATCGATCATCGAAGCACTGAGACCCGAAAAGGTTTTGGCTTCTTCTTCGAACAGAAAGGCATCTGCAACTTTATCGTTTATATAATCTTCAGCAAACAAACCTATCGAACGAGCTTTCATCCTCAGGTTTATATCCTTGGTTACAAGTATCGTTTTGGTTTTGGGGTCTCTCTCCGTAATATCCAATACTACCGAAAGGATTCGGTGATCGGGTATTTTTTCGGGAAATACTTCATGAATACGATCTTGTGATTTGATGCTTGTTTCGATGTAAAGTTTACCCATTCCTGCTCCCAACTTGGCTCCTTTGCTAAAGAGATCGTCATCGGTTATACTATCCAGTTGACGGAGAAATTCACGGGCATTGTAATTTATCTGATCGTTACCCTTTTTAAATTTATCCAATTCTTCCAACACTACGATAGGAATGTAAATATCATTTTCCTCAAAATTATCCAAACATCTGAAATCGTGCAATATAACGTTTGTATCTAACACGAAATTTTTCTTTTTACTCTTTGCCATAATAAGATGTGTTTTGGTAAATATTTATATTCCTAGAGATTAAGGTCTAAGACCTTTGTATCACATAAAAATTTTCAAAGAACCTTTGTTTTCAAGGTACAAACTTTTTCTAAATCTACAACAATCCGCTTGTGGTAAATCTTAAATTCGTTGTATCTATTTTATAAACGGAAATCAGGCAAAACTGTTTAACGATTCGGGATTTAATTATTAATATTTTCATAAATTTGTTTCGATAGTATATCCACCAAATAGTATATGGTATGAAATTATATATAAAAAACATGGTTTGCCCGCGCTGTATTATGGCAGTAGAAAATATTCTCAACCATTTGAATATTTCGCCTCTAGACATAAGACTGGGAGAAGTTGTGCTTAAAGAGGATATTAATAAAGAGCAAACAAGCGTTCTTCGAAAAGAATTAGACAGGCTAGGTTTCGAATTATTAGATAATAATCAGCAACAATTAATTGAGAAAATCAAAGCTATTGTTATCAAACAGGTTCATTACACTGATGAGCAAAACTTAAATATTTCAAACATACTTGTTTCGGAGCTTCACCGTGATTATTCGTACCTCAGTAAGTTATTTTCGACCACCGAAGGTATTACAATAGAGCATTTTGTTATCCTTCAGAAAATAGAACGGGTAAAAGAACTTCTAACCTACGATCAGCAGACTTTAAGTGAAATAGCAGACGAACTTTCATACAGCAGTGTGGCTCATTTGTCGTCACAGTTCAAAAAGGTCACAGGGTTAACGCCCACCCAATTCAAACAGCAAGGAATTGATTTAAGACGGGGATTGGAAGAGATATAACAATAACGATTCAAGGCTCTTCGATGAAGAGCCTTGAATTAAATAACGAAAAAATGTTTATTACTTTTTATATGTTCCTTTAATACCAATTGCATCCCCTTTTGAGGTATAAGTATTGTATAGGTAGATTTCGAAATAAAAAGACGATCCGGGATACCCAAAGTCTTCGATATTCCCTAAGTTAAAAGAAACGCTTCCGCAAACATTGGCGCTGATTTTATTGAGAGCTGCTGCCCATCCGACCACTCGCTCCGTAGAGCAATTTAAACTTATCTGAAAAGGTTGGGTAGCCGTAATTTCTCCCAAATCGATAATTCGTTCAGGCTGTGCAGCCTTTAATTCACTCGAAAATGTAAAGAAAGCCAACATGGAGCAAAAAAATAAAATGAACTTTTTCATATTTGTATAAATTTAGGTATTAAGATTTTAACAAGATACGTAAATTATAAACAAAAGTGCCTGTAAAATTTATCTTTTTTAATCACTTGATCTTTTTTTCACTCATATCTTTTCAAAACTAAACCGACACTCATGGTCATACAAGATTCTACAGCATCGTAAACACAACATGTATAAATACGACTGCTTTTATCTCAATCTCTTCAGAGAATAGAAGGATATCGGTCCCTCTCCCGTATAGCCTGAACTTTTCCAAGGAATAGTACCTGCAGCTGCTCCTGCAACCCTAAACGAATAGGTTTTAGAAGCATACATATTAATAGCCGTAATCAAAGTATAGGTCTGAAGGACTGAGGCTGCCACATCATTTACCCGTGCGACCCACTTACCATCAGGATAGCCCACTTCGGCAGTATTGCACCATATACCTATTACGGGTTGACCACTTGTTGCCATCTGAACATTCATGGTTACTAAATAGACCCCATCTGCTTCAACTCTAAATGAATTGGTAGTACTATTGGAAGTAAAACTATTTTTATTGTCAATAATAACGTTAGTTAAATTCCCGATTGCCGGAGGAACTGTAGGTGAAACCGAGAATGAAAAATCAGCAGTCATAAGCACCGTAATCTCTTGGGCAACCAACAACTTCCCGTCGATGGCAATAACTGTACCCACATCGTCAGGCACAAGATTTACAACCGGAAATGTGCCGGTTCTTACTGTCCCATCAAGTCCGACAACCATCGGGCGGTCATCGGTAGATCCGCTGGCAACAAGTCCCTCTATCTTCATCGGATTAGTAGTATCTTTTATATGTAATTTATTGCTTGGAGTTGCTGTTCCGATTCCCACATTTCCGGTCGAAGTAACAGTCATACGCTCTGTTCCATTTGTTTTCAATACCAAGTCTACAGCATCCGTTGTACCCAGATAATTATTACCATGCGTTGCCGAAAGACCACTATTTCCGGTAGTTGACCAACTATCGACACTAACACCCGACGAACTGGTAAAAGGCTGCCACAGACTGCCATCGTAATAATAATAACCAACTTGTGTAATATTAGAAGTTGCAGTACTACCTGCTCCACTTATGTCGGTTATGTAAACTATGGCTCCTTTCTGATTCATGGTATAACCGGCTGCTTTCGCTATCAATTGCTGGCGGGTCTGACGCGGCGCTATAACTCCCGGTGCAACAGTTGAATTGTCGGCTGATACATCCAACGTACTTTGAGGGTTTTGCGTATTTATACCCACTTGCCCTGAGATAGTAGATGTGAATAACCATATAAACATCCATGCCAGACTTACTTTAATTGTTCTCATTTTTTTCATCATTTTCATTTATTAATATGCTTATTAGTGTATGTTAGTGATATGTAAAAGCAGTAGCATATAATCACTACATACTACTGCCGGAAACAGTTGTGCCATAGATAAAATACCGTGACTGGTTGCAGAAAGCAAAAAAATAACACTAAACAAAGATTTGCTCCACGCAACAGGTATTACCGACACAACCATAATGATTAATATTTATTTAAGGAAATATAATATATCAGACCTATTCATTAGTTCACTTTAATCTCTTCAACGAATAAAAAGATATAGGTCCCTCACCGGTATATCCGGAACTTTTCCACGGAATAGTGCCCGAAACTGTATTTCCCACCCTCAACGAATAAGTCTTAGAGGCATACAAATTAATAGCTGTAGACAGCGTATATGTTTGAAGAGCCGTGCTAACCACATCATTTACTCCTACCACCCATGCCTTATCGGTATCACACCATATACCGACAAATGGCTTTGTTCCAACTCCGGTTATTAACTGGGCATTCATTGTTATTAAATATACTCCATCTGTCTTAACACTAAAAGAATTAGTGGAAGCGGTGGCTTTGAACGAATTTTCATTATCAACAATAATAGTAGTCAGATTACCTATTGCAACAGGAGTGGTCGTAGAAACCGGAAAAGCAAAATCGGCCGCCATAAGAACAGCCATTTCCTGAGCTATTATAAGCTTTCCATCGATGGCAATGACCGTTCCCACATCATCGGGCACAATATTTATAGAAGGAAATACGCCTGTCCTCACCGTTCCGTCAGAACCTATAACTAAAGGAAGATCGTTGCTTGAACTACTTATTGCAAGCCCTTCCACCTTCATCGGGTCGGATGTATCTTTCAAATGCAACTTATTGCTTGCTGCTTCTGCTCCGATTCCCACATTTCCGGTCGAAGTAACAGTCATACGCTCTGTTCCATTTGTTTTCAATACCAAGTCCACGCCATCGGTTGTACCCAGATAATCGACACCGTGGGTTGTGGAAAGGTTACCGCTTCCGTTTATCGACCAATTATCTGCACTACCACCCGATCCACTCCCAAAAGGCTGCCACAAGCTTCCATCGTAATAATAATAACCCACTTGTGTAATATTAGAAGTTGCAGAGCTTATCGTGCCAGTTACATCGGTTACATAAACAATAGCTCCCCGTTGGTTAATTGAATATGATGTTGCTTTGGCTATCAATTGCTCACGAGTCTGACGTGGAGCAATTAATCCTGCCGCCACATTCGAATTATCGGCTGATATATCGAGCGTACTTTGAGGATTCTCTGTATTGATACCTATTTGCCCAAAAGTCGAAATAGTAGATAGCCACAATAGTATCAGTGCTAAGTTTATTTTTATTAGGTTCATTTTTAATTTATAATTATGTTAATTAGTTTATGTGTATGGAATATGCAAAAAAGCAGCAGCATGTAATCACTACACGCTACTGCCGGACATAGTTGAGGCATAGATAAACGATTGATTCGTGCTGATTTTAAACGACAACAAAAAAACAAACCAATTGCACGGAATCGTTTACCGAAACAACTATCAATATATTTATTCGGGAAATATTCTAAAATAAAAAGAACCGCATCGGAAAGACACAGCAATGGGAAGCGACAGATAAATCTGCCTGAAAATTTGATGAAAAAATATTTTTTTAAATACGAGGTGGTATTATCTAGTCTCTCTCTCTCTCTCTCTCTCTCTCTCTCTCTCTCTCTCTCTCTCTCTAATATTTCAACGCACATAGCCAAACCTAAACAGTTAAATTTTAGATCATTACCAGCAAATATGTTTGTTAATTTTTTCTTCATTATTCTCGTAAAGAGTTATTTAAGATGAACAAATATAGATATTTATTTTGATTATAATAAATCGGAGTGCTTTTTTTACAGAATAATCGGAATATTCTCTGCAAATTAATTTCACTGATTACAATTGCATCCCTATTGCTTTGTTATAAGTTGGTATCACGGATAAGATTCTTTAGCTTCTCACTACAAATGAATATAAAAGATTAACTTTAAAACATTGTTACTTGTGAGATGTTCTAAAAAAGGAATACATTATGAGGAACAAAAATGAAAAGTTTAAAGAGCATGATTATCTCTCGTTATTTGTTTGCCAAAGCAACCAATAGTTCTGCAAACTTAATTTCAATAACTTTAAAATAAAAAAATGGATATCGCGATTATTGTTATTCTAATACTTATAAACGGATTGTTTTCGATGTCGGAAATAGCTATTATTTCAGCCCGAAAATCAAGATTAAGCAGCGATGCTAAACTGGGTAATGCTAAAGCTGCGGCAGCTTTAAAGCTGGCAAATGAACCCGACAAATTTTTATCGACGATACAAATAGGAATAACGCTTGTAGGCATAGTTACAGGTATCTATTCGGGAGATGTACTAGCCAAAGATTTGGCTATGATACTTAACAAATGGGGTATTGCAGGCCCCTATGTACTGTCTTTCTCTAAAATATTTATTGTACTGTTTGTTACCTATCTCACTCTTATTTTCGGCGAATTGGTTCCCAAAAGAATCGGATTGAGTATATCCGAAAGAATTGCCCAACTCGTAGCCCGCCCGATGTACCTGTTGTCACTTATAGCAACTCCGTTTGTATGGGCATTATCTAAGAGTACTTCGGTGGTTGTAAAGGCCATGCGTCTAAATATAAGAGAAAGCAAAGTCACCGAAGAGGAGATCAAAGCCATTATACAAGATGGTATGCGCGATGGCGTTGTTGATAAAGTGGAACAAGATATTGTAGATCGTGTTTTTTCGCTGGGAGATCGCGACCTCGAATCTATTATGACTCATCACAGCGACATTGTATGGATAGATACCAGAATGTCTACCGAACAGATATATACTTTTTTACAAGAAAATCCATTCGATGTTTATCCTGTAGCACATAAAGACCTGGATAATATCTTGGGAATTGTATACATGAAAGACTTGTTCGGAAAAATGGAAAAAGATGATTTCAGAATGGAAAATATGCTCAGACCATGTAACTACTTCCCACAGAACATGGGAGTATATAATGCTTTGGAGCAGATGAAAACCAACCATGCACAGTATGCTTTGGTTTGTGACGAATTTGGCAGCATACAAGGCATTGTGACTCTTACCGATATCCTCGAAGCTCTTGTGGGCAATATTCCCGACATACATGAAGAACCCGATATTGTGGAACGTACCGATGGCGGCTGGCTTATAGATGGACAATGTCCGTTTTATAATTTCCTGACTTTTTTTGATAAAGAATTTCTATATACTCAGAACGATTATAATACGATAAGTGGACTTATACTCGATTTATTACAACATATCCCAAAAACGGGTGAAAAAATAGAATGGAGAGATTTTACTTTCGAAATCGTAGATATGGATGGTGCCCGTATAGATAAGGTATTGGTTACACTCAGCTCGGCAGAAGAATTCTAATCTTCGTCGTTTTGTCCGGGTTGGTTTACATCGATATAGTCAAAGTAGTCGCCTGCTTCTAATGTGATTTTGATATTGCGTTCTTTTGCCGATTTATTTTCATCGACTCTTACTATCAGTTTTTGGTTGTCGCATCTCTCAATAGAGAACCAATCGCCATTGATTGCAAAATTTTCTCTTTCGGTTTCAATCGGATTAAAAACCAGATAATTTCCATTTACCGAAATATCATTTACCCACCACCACGTACCTTTTGTGGTAATGATGATAGAATCGTTTAATGCCGAAAGGTCAGCTCGACGGGTCGATAACTTAATCGAATCATTCCATTGTCCTACCGTTTGCACTTTTTCAATACAGGAAGAAATAGTTGAAATAAAAGCTATCAAAAGCAACCCCAAAAAGCATCGTGTTTTCATACGTTTTTATATAATCTGATATTACATGTAAGAAAAAAGGAGAATCACATTCTTTACTATATACTAGATGTAAAAAACACTAGATGTTGCATAAACCGATAACTTTTTTTTCGTTTTTTTCACAACTCGACTATTTAAACTAGTTTTGCATACATTTTCACTACATATAGTGATTGGTTACCGTAAAAGACTTTAATATTTTTGCATACAACTAAAAAATAGTCTTTTTAATTCAAAATATATAAATTAATGAAAAAATACAGCATTCTAATATTGCTGCTGGTCAACCTTTGTTATATCAGTAATCTAAGATCAGAGGACACATTAATACCCAAAGATTCGATCCGAATGTCGTACATAGGAGATGAGGTGGTTATTGAAGCATTCAAAAGCAACAAGAACCTGTCTCAGCTACCCATATCGGCAACCTTGGTTTCGGAGCAAGATCTCAGAGAACGAAATATTACCAATATTAAAGAGATTAATGCTTTTGTCCCCAACCTTTTTATCCCCGATTACGGATCGAAAATGACTTCACCCGCATACATAAGAGGTATCGGCTCTCGTATCAACGCACCTTCGGTGGGTTTGTATGTGGATGGCGTACCTTATTTTGACCGATCGACATTCGATATAGACATGAATGATATCGAGCGTGTTGAAATACTTAGAGGTCCTCAGGGAACTATATATGGTAGAAATACAATGGGAGGTATTATCAATGTATATACCAAATCGCCATACAAATACAAAGAAACCAACCTGCATCTGGGTACAGGTAACTACGACAGATACGAATTAGCTGCATCGCACTATGGCAATATAAACAACACCTTGGGATATTCTCTTGTAGGAAGCGTATTACACACAGGTGGTTATTTTACCAACCAATATACAGGCAAAAAAGCAGATCCGATGGATGCTGCCACCGGCCGTATGCGATTGAGTTGGAAAATTATGCCGCAATTATATATGCATTTAACTTCGGCTTACGAATATTCGGATCAGGGAGGATATCCATACGGAATCTACAATCCGGATAATAATACAGTAAAAGATGTAAATTATAACGAGCCATCGTCGTTTCGCCGTAATATGTCGACCAATGGTTTGAATGTTGAATATACGACCGATAAGTTTAAACTGGGATCAATGACTTCGTTTCAATTTTATGATGGAAAGCAACTTATCGATCAGGACTTTACTGCTGAAGATTTATATTTTGTAAAATTTTATCAGCTTCAACGGATGTATTCTGAGGAAATTAACATCAAATCAATAACTAAAAGCAATTATCAATGGCAATTCGGTGCATTTGGTTTTTATCAGGATTACAGCACTAATTACAATATAGACTACCGTACTACAGGTATGCAAACCCTACAAAATGCAAATACACCAACCAAAGGTGCTGCATTTTACCATCAGTCGATATTCAATAACCTGTTGACCAAAGGACTTTCTCTTACATTAGGTTTACGTTACGATTGGGAAGAGGCACGCATGCATACCATTATCAATAATCACATGCCGGATAATACAGTTAAACAAACATTGGATGCTAGAGAGAAAGATAGTTATTCGCAATGGACTCCTAAGGCTGCGCTTCAATACTCTTTCGAGAATGATAATATAGTATATTTTTCGGCAACCAAAGGTTTCAAATCAGGAGGATTTAATACCACTGCGGTGAATGAGGCTGACCGACCTTTTAAGTCTGAAACCAGCTGGAGCTACGAATTGGGATCGAAAGCCAACTTCTTCGATAAATTTCTTCAAACGGAAGTCAGCTTATTTTACATCAATTGGAAAGATCAGCAACTGTCGCAACTACAAACTCAAGGTTATTATATACGTAATGCAGGAAAATCGGTCAGCAAAGGGTTTGAAGCAACAGCTCAAATTAATGCCCTCGACAATCTGAACTTTCAATTGACTTACGGATATACACATGCTACTTTTAAGGAATACATATATAACGTCAAAGACAAAATAGATTATTCGGGCAATTTCTTGCCGATGGTTCCCCGTAATACTTTTTCGGTGGCAGCCAATTACAGTATCAATGTAAAAACCGATTTTCTACAAAAGATAATACTCAACACTCAGTATACAGGTTTGGGTACAATTTACTGGAATGATACCAATACTGCCTCTCAGCCATTTTACGGTATAGTGAATGCCCGAACATCATTCCTGATGAATAAGGTTTCATTAGACCTTTGGGCTAAAAATATCGGAGGTAAAGACTATGTATCGTATTATTTCACATCGATGGGCAGTACATTTGCTCAGGCAGGTAAACCGTTTACCTTCGGTGTAGATTTACGATTGAAATTTTAAAATCGCAGGCCTTGTATTGCTTAAGTAAGCGAAACGATAAGCCCTAACTAAATTTTATAGCTAGGGCTTATTGTATTTATATCACATAATATTATTTTGTTCCTTCTACTATGAGTTTTAAATCTCTTATATCCATAAAACTCATATTTCGATGGAGCATTCTATGGCAATTGGCACAGACTAAGGCTAAATCATCCAATTCCGTTATAGCTTCAACATCAAGTTGGGACAATGCTATTTTATGATGACACTCAATATAACCATTCCCTAAATCACCGTATATTTCATTAAAATTAAAACCACAAACCTCACATTCTAATTTTCCATTCTCTCTAAAATATTTATTTTTCTTCTTTTTCACAATAGCAGAATTACGTTCTCTATACTTATGCAGCTTATAAAGAATAGAACCTTCCTTTGTTTTATATCCAGCTTCAATATCATCTTCTATTTTAGACAATTGTATCAGCAGATTTGAATTTCCCACTGCATTTCTAATTTTAAGAGCTAGTTTGTGTAACAACTCTTTACTATCTACAAATTCTTCAAATACTTCAGCATCTAATTTACTATACGATACCATTCCTTTACCTGGATAACCAGGGTCAATAGCTAAGAAATTACTCATTTTAAGAGAAACTCCATTTGGATTTCTAAATTCATTATTTACAACAAATACATCATGTATCGGTAGCTTATTTAATATCTTGGACAGTTTTACAACCTCTGGGTTTTTCGCAGAAATATTACCTGGTTTTGTTCGAAAATACAAATCTAATGCTAGAATAATTTCGTCTCGATGCCATTTCGGGTTTCTCATAATTTATATATTTATAGGAAGAACAATAATACAAAAAAAGAGAGTATTGACATCATTAAAAAGAAAATCATTAAAAAGAAACTATTAATCTACTCTATTCTCGCTTTTCATCACATCTAGTGATTGGCAAGCCCGATTGTATTTTGTATTTTTGTAAAATTGAGGTTTAAGACCTTTTTGATATTATGGCAAGTATACCGACAATAGATCACTATATCACTGAAACACGCCATTCAATATTATCTTTTGCTTAATAAATGATCACTAGAATTGACCTTTCGAAATGGATATAAATAAGAACCTGCAAAATGGAGGTAAACTGTTCACGTTTCTGAGCCTATACATTGCTCAGACTATTCCCATGAGCTTTTTCTCTACCATTCTGCCTGTATTGATGCGTCAGCAGGATTATTCGCTCGAAACCATCGGTATGCTTCAGTTTCTGAAACTGCCGTGGGTGCTGAAGTTTCTCTGGTCACCTGCTATTGATAGAAGCTGTCATACCTTAAACGATTACAAGCGATGGATATTTTCATCCGAATTGATTTATGCAGTTATCATTCTGGCGATTTCATTTCTCGATCTCGAAACCAATATATACACCATTATCATACTCATTGTATTTGCCTTTACCGCTTCTGCCACTCAGGATATTGCCACCGATGCCCTTGCCGTACTATCATTCAGTAAGAAAGACAAAAGTCTGGTAAACAGTATGCAATCGGTAGGAAGTTTTGCAGGAGCAATGATCGGAGGAGGTGTATTGTTGCTTCTTTATCATAAACTGGGATGGAATCAGTTACTCCCCTATCTGGCAATATTTGTGGTCGTAGCACTTATTCCTCTGATGCTTTTCAAGAACAAACAGGTAGAAGAACCTCAGGAACGAAAAAAATATGCTCCACCTCACCCCGATGACCTTTTGGGATTTTTCAAGCAAAAAGGTATCTGGAAACAAATACTTTTCCTTTTTCTATATTATGCAGGATTGATCGGTACATTGGCTATGCTAAAACCCATGTTGGTCGATTATGGTTACAGCATGAAGCAGATCGGTGTAATGTCGGGAGTTATCGGAACATCTATCGGCTGTGTCGGGTCATTAACAGGAGGTTTTATTGTCCGCAAAATCGGATGCTACATTCCACGCATTGTTTTTGCCGTGTTTATACTGGCAACTACCGTATATTTCTATCTGCTGGTGACACACCTTGCTGTAAATACCGCCACCCTGCATTTGGGAATCACCCTCCTATGGGGTAGTTACGGTATGGCAACCATTGTAGTATACACTACATCTATGTATTGTGTACGAGAAGGTTACGAAGGAACCGACTTTACTCTGCAAACCGTCATTACCCATCTTAGTGGTATGTTGATGGCAGCAGGAGCCGGAAAAATAGCCGGTATGTATGGCTATGCCAACCTGTTTTTGTTCGAAAGTTGTATCGCTGTAGCTTCACTGCTGTATATATTGGCGACATTCAAAAAAGAGAAAAAAGATGAAACAAGAATTATTAGATAAATACAGTGTTGCTGTACCTCGCTATACGAGTTATCCGCCTGCGAATTTCTTTACCGACGGCTTTTCAGTCAACGATTACAGAACAGCCATAGAGGAATCTAACACGCAGCAACCCGAACATATATCGTTTTACATTCACATTCCGTTTTGCTACAAGATGTGCCACTATTGCGGATGCAATGCCCTGCTATTGGAAAACAAGACGGTAGTAGCTTCGTATATGGATGCCTTAAAACGTGAGATAGAAATGGTTCTGCCCCTACTCGATCACAACCGGAATATATCGCAAATACATTACGGAGGCGGAAGTCCTACCTCTCAACCGGTGTCGATGCTTAAGGAAATAAACGAAATGCTGCTCGAAGGTTTCGAAACGATAGACCGACCCGAAATAGCCATCGAATGTCATCCCGGATATTTGGATGAAGCGTATTGGAACGATTTGATAGATGCAGGATTTAACCGCATCAGCTTGGGAATACAAGATTTCAATATCGATGTATTAAAAGCATCTAATCGCAAGCCATCACGAATGCCTGTTGCTGACATTGTTCAATTACTCAAATCGAAAGGCGTAGCCGTAAATATGGATTTTATCTACGGATTGCCACTGCAAACAGCCGAGTCGTTTGCCGATACCATCAAGCAAGCAATAGAAATACATCCTGATAGGTTGGTTACCTTTTCGTATGCTCATGTACCTTGGGTAAATCCGGCAATGATGAATCTCGAAAAGCTTGGTTTGCCTACTCCGCAGGATAAAAACAAAATATACGAAACAGCCAAGCATCTGCTGAACGATGCAGGATATAAAACTGTAGGTCTCGATCATTTCGTACAGCCCAATGACGAACTATACATTGCCCAGAAAACGAAAGCTTTGCATCGTAATTTTCAAGGATATTGTACCCGCCGTACTACAGGACAGGTGTATGCATTCGGTGTAACGGGTATCAGCCAATTAACTTCGGCATACAGCCAGAATACAAAAGATCTGAAAACCTATATTGAACAAGTGAATAATGGAGAACTTCCCGTTCTGAAAGGTTACAGATTGAACAGCGATGAACAGATTACACGTGAAGTAATCACGTCATTGATGTGCAATTACGAAATAATTTGGACTGATCTGGCTTCACTTTTAAACAGATCGGTTGACGAGATAAAAGGGGCACTCAATTACAACGAAGATAATTTGAAGGCTTTTGCTGAGGATGGAATTATAGAGTTTACATCCGATTATATCCGGATTCTGCCCGACGCTACACCCTTTGTACGTAATATTGCGGCATCATTAGATAAACTGATGATGAATACAGATAAACGTTTCTCGAAAGTGGGGTAACACAAATAAAATAACAAAAACAAAGCAACTTATTTAACACCAATTTCTATGACAAAAAAAGACCTGATCAGACTAGTTATCAAACTAATGGGAGTTTTGGCACTCCTTAATTCATTGCCCGCATTGATCGGACAATTTGCATTCATTGCTGGAAGTGACGACCCAAAGTTAATCCTTTGGCCGATCTTAATCCTTATTACAACCCTTGCCCTTTCTGCCCTACTGATTTTTTGTCCGGATAGTATCATCCGTTTTTTCAGACTAGACAAAGGCTTTGATGACGATCAAATAAAGCTCGATCAGTTGAAGTCTGAGAAATTGATAAGCATCGCAGTTCTTATTATTGGAGGGATGTTTATAGTACACAGCCTTGCTCCGCTTATCATTGAGTTAGGTCAAAAGATTTATGCCTCTGTGGCCGAAAAAGATCCGTTTTTCCCATCTTTTGAGAATACTGATAATACAAGATTGTATACCAATATTCTTCAAGTATTGCTAGGATTTTTTCTGATTACCAATTATCAGAGAATTACTCATTTTTTAGCTAAAAAGAGTACAGATAACGAATCTGTATAAATAAGATTATACCTGATATAAAACAAGAAATGCCCGAATATCGATTCGGGCATTTCTTGTTTTTAGTAGAGTCGTATAATTACTTTCTCTCTATTTTTTCTATATCACTTGCTTTGCTTTCAATTATCAATCCGCTAGGCAATTTTATTTGAATCTTATCGTCAGTGCTTTGGTTAGTAATTACACCATCCATTCTTGCACCATCCTTAAAATAAATAATAGCTTTATAGCCATCTTTCAGTTGTTTTTGCTCAACTTTTGCAGGAGCTGATTCTGCAGATTGCTTGCCTGTTATTGGTGCAATCACTCGCTCTTCGATTTCGTCTGCAATTACTGCTCTTTTATCTATAGGGTTCTCATTCTGAACCGTACGTTTCTGAGGTCTAGGACCGTATACATCATCATTTACAGTGCGTTCATAAGTAACTTTAGGGCCTTTGTATTCCGAATTGTCATAGTCATAACCATCCAAAGGAACATAATAAGAGGTAGTTGTAGGCGAATATATCCCAAGCGTAACGCAATTAACTAACAGGTTAAGAAAAGACTGATTCGTTTCGATCATATATCTATCACGATCTCCTACATATTTATCGGCTCGCATCTTTGCATTATTCAGAGGAATAAGTCCTGCTATCAAATGGTGATTCCAAACTGAATTAACTTTGGTCATAGGTTGATCGGGAGATACATTTCCTACTGACACCTTAGTTGTATAACATGAAGAAAATGAAACGGCAATAAAAATACCGATTAATAAAAACTTAAATTTGGGAGTCATTGTAAATAATTTATTTAGATTATGCTAGTTTTAAGGTCACAGACCTTTTTATTGCTTTGGCAAGTATAACAAATATAGATTGTTATGACTATAAAATATACCAATAAATTTTATTCTTTACTTAGAAAAGCAGCAAAGATACTTTTTTATTAAAAAGAATCTTAAAAAAATATTTTTTTACTTCTTTTTCTAAATAGAATGATGCAATAAGCTTATTCCTTTATGTCATTTTTATTCAGCTTACTATGCTTAATACCATAACAGAAATAGATAACAAAGCCTATCACACTCCAAATTATCAATCTCACCCATGTGCTTAAGGGCAAAGCAACCATTTGCAGCAGGCATATTGCAGCACCTAAAAGCGGAACAAAGGGCACAAAAGGTGTTTTGAATGGACGTTTCAAATTGGGTTGAGTCTTTCTCAGTACAACGATAGAGATACATACCACCATAAATGCCATAAGTGTACCTATCGATACCAATTCACTCAACACATTCAAGGGAAACAAACCTGCAAATAGTCCTGTAATGAGACTAGCAAAAATAGTTGAGTTTTGAGGTATACCGTGTTTAGGATTTATCTTCGAGAAAAATCGCGGAAGCAACCCGTCTTTTGATATTATATAATAGATACGAGACTGAGCCAACATCATCACCAGAATTACGGATGTTAGTCCTGCAATAGCTCCCAGTTTTACAAATGGACTCAACCATGCTAAACTTTGACCTGTACGGTCAATAGCCAATGCAATAGGTGCAGCAACATCTAGCTCTTTATAATTAACAATCCCGGTCAAAACCGCAGTTACGCAAACATACAATATAGCACACACAAGCAACGAAATAAGTATACCTTTGGGCATATCTTTCTGCGGATTTTTAGCTTCCTGAGCTGCTGTTGACAGAGCATCGAAACCCAGATAAGCATAAAAGACCACACCGGCTCCCCGCAAAATCCCACTCCAGCCAAAGCTTCCAAATTCACCTGTATTTTCGGGAATATAAGGACTCCAGTTAGTAACATCGATATGAGAAAGGCCAAATCCGATAAAGAGAAGAATTACACTGACTTTAATCACAACAATTATATTGTTTATAAATGCCGATTGTTTGATACCTCCCAATAAAAAGACGGTTATTATGGCTATAATAAATACTGCCGGAAAATTAAAGAAACTACCTGTCATTATCCACCCTTCGGAAGTATGATCGAAAGTAGCATAGGACAAGTGCCACGGTACATGTATCCCCCACCCTTCGCAGAGGCTCATCATATATCCCGACCAACCAACGGCAACACTTGAGCAGGCAAACAAGTATTCAAGAATAAGAATCCAACCGATGAACCATGCTAAAACCTCGCCCATTGTTGTATAGCTATACGAATATACACTTCCGGCAACAGGAATCATTGCTGCAAATTCGGCATAACACAATCCTGCCAATACACAGCAAAGTGCCGAGAGAAGAAACGAAATTGTTAAAGCCGGACCTGCATAATTAGCTGCAGCTGTTCCCGTAATAACAAATATACCTGTACCGACTATTGCTCCAATGCCCAGTGTTACAAGGTTGGCTGCCGACAAACTTCTTCTCAGACCATCGTTTTTTCCCTCTGCCTCACGTAGTATAGCCGCAATGTCTTTTTTCTTGAATAAACGCTCAAACATATGTTCTTAAGGTATTTGAAATAGATAATCGGCAAAAGTAAGAAAATAAGATGACCCAAATAGCCTATTATAAGGGCTTAATTGACAGTAAGCCGTTTTTTTCAATGAATAGATTGAGTCCATTCATTAAAAATACTATTAAGCCCTCATCACTTTTTACTGATTTAACAAATGTAACTGTAAAGCGTATGTATAGCTAAAAGCGAGAATAAAAAACACATATTACTAAATAACAAACAAATAGATAAAACAAGAACAATACTCTCACTATTTAAGACATAAAACATAGTTACAAACAAAACACCTACAGGGAAGTTTATAAACTCTCTAAAAAAATAAATATCTTTGATGCCACAAAAGAAAAAAATACTCCGTCCGAATAAAATATCCTTAACTATTACAATTGCAGATGAGTAAACGTACAACCAGAGAGAATAGAACTTGTGAGAATTGCGGAAGATTTGTTGCCGAGAGCTTTTGTCCTCGTTGCGGACAAGAAAATACTGAAGTTCGCCAGTCATTCATTCATCTGTTTAAACATTTTATCTCAGACTTATTGCACTACGACAGCTCATTCTGGTCTACCATCAAACTATTGCTGTTTTCACCTGCCACATTATCGAAAGCATATATTACGGGAAAACGCAAATCGTATGTCGATCCTATAAAACTGTATATATTTATAAGCTTCATCGCATTTTTCATTCCCGGTATTTTACCGGAAAAATCGGATAAAAAGCAATATATAACTGTAAACATCGGAAACATAGATCTTTCGGTTAAAGATGTTAATAAAGTCACCGGGTTACAAACTGAATATCCCGTACACACTCTTGCGCAATTAGATTCTTTAGATCAAATTAAAAATATACCAATCCGTGAATATTATAAAACAAAGTTGGCTTTAAAAGCTTCTGAGAGTAAAGACAGCGATAAACAAAAAAGAATCAATGAATTTATTTTGCACAACCTCCCCAAAGTGTTATTTATTTACATGCCTATCTTTGCTTTTTGGTTGTGGTTGTTTCATAACAAAAAGAAGTTTATATACTTCGACAGCGGTATCTTTACCTTGCATTATTTCTCGTTTCTTCTTTTAGTAATAACCATTCTCAATATATGTGAGACAGCTTTCGAATGGATACATTTACCTAACATGGTCTCAATGATTGTAACTGCTGCGATCTTCGTCTATGCCATTCTTTATTTTTTCAGGGCACATCGCCTATTTTACGATGAAAAACGATACATCGCGAATATAAAAGGAGCCGTAATCATTTTAATCGATATTGTTTTAATTTTGATAACATTCATCATTTTCACTCTTTTAGCTATATTCATTGCTTGAATTATATATCAACAAAAAGTGTTATCCGGGTATTAAATAATAGCATTAAAACTGCGAATGAATTACTTTTAGTAAAAGTTAAACATTTCATCTATCAATATTAGATAAAATCTATCGACATATCTATCATTTTAGTATATTTGCATCCAAACTAATAACTTATGAATAGAATCGTACGTAAAGAATACTTCTCGCCTAAGGTGGTAGAGTTCGTAGTAGAGGCTCCACTTATAGCACGCAGCCGCAAAGCCGGACACTTTGTTATTGTTAAGGTTGGCGACAAAGGTGAACGTATTCCACTAACCATCGCTAAATCGGATACCGAAAAAGGAACTATTTCGCTCGTCATTCAAAATGTAGGAGCATCAAGTGAAAAAATCTGCAACCTCGAAGCAGGAGATTATATTACCGATCTTGTAGGACCACTGGGTAGAGCTACTCACATCGAGAACTTTGGAACAGTAGTTTGTGCCGGAGGAGGTGTAGGTATTGCACCCATGTTACCCATTATCGAAGCTATGAAAAAAGCCGGCAACCGTGTAATATCAGTACTTGCTGCACGTACTAAAGATTTGGTTATTCTCGAAGAACAGGTAGCCGAATATTCGGACGAAGTAATAGTTATGACTGACGATGGTTCGTACGGACAAAAAGGATTAGTTACTAATGGTGTAGAATCGGTTATCAACCGCGAAAAGGTAGACATGTGTGTTACCATAGGACCTGCCATAATGATGAAATTTGTATCGCTTCTTACCGAAAAGTACAATGTTCCGACAATGGCTTCACTGAATACCATAATGGTAGACGGAACAGGTATGTGTGGTGCATGTCGTATATCGGTAGATGGAAAAACACGTTTTGTATGTGTTGACGGACCTGAATTTGATGCGCACAAAGTTGATTTCGACGAAATGTTGATGCGACTAAAAGCCTATAATTAACAGAACAATAGTATCAGCAGTGACGTATTGAATATGCTCACATGCTAAATTATTTATTATTTTCGGGCGTATACAATACGTCCCTACCCAAACCTAAAACTATCAGGAAAAAGATGACACGTCAAGAATATATGAAACAAAAATGGGGTGAGCCATGGCGCAGCGAATTACGTAAAAGCGTAAAAGCTAAAGAACGTGCCGACCGTCTCCGTGTACACATGCCCGAACTGGATGCAGAATACCGCAGCCACAAACTGAAAGAAGAAGTAAATCAGGGACTTTCGCAAGAACAGGCTATCTTCGAAGCAGGTCGCTGCCTCGATTGTGCCAATCCGACTTGCGTTACAGGATGCCCCGTTGAAATAAATATACCCACATTCATTAAGAATATAGAGAGAGGCGAGTTTGTTGAAGCTGCCCGAACTTTAAAAGAAACGAGTGCATTACCTGCTGTTTGCGGACGGGTTTGCCCACAGGAAAAACAATGTGAGGCACAATGTATCTATGTTCAGAAGATGGGTAAAGAAGCTGTAGGAATCGGTTACTTAGAACGCTTTGCTGCCGATTACGAACGCCTGAACGGAATAGTATCTGCCCCCGAGATACCTGTATGCAACGGTACTAAAATAGCTGTTGTAGGATCGGGACCTGCCGGGCTTTCATTTGCAGGAGACATGGCAAAAAGAGGCTACGATGTTACCGTATTCGAAGCTTTACACGAAATAGGCGGTGTATTGAAATATGGTATTCCCGAATTTCGTTTACCAAACGAAATAGTGGATGTCGAAATAGACGTATTACGCAGTATAGGAGTTAAATTCATTAAGAATTGCATTGTAGGAAAAACCATCAGCCACGAAGACCTACGCAACGATGGTTTCAAAGGTATATTTGTAGCAAGTGGTGCAGGACTACCCAACTTCATGAATATTCCGGGCGAAAACCTGATCGGAGTGATGTCGGCAAATGAATTTCTTACACGTGTCAACCTAATGGATGCTTCGAACCCTGAGAGCGACACCCCTGTTCAAATGGGTAAAAAGGTAGCTATCATCGGAGCAGGCAATACGGCAATGGATGCTGTGCGTACGGCTCGCCGACTGGGTGCTGAGCGTGCCATGGTAGTATATCGCCGTTCGGATGAAGAGATGCCCGCCCGTCTCGAAGAAGTGAAACATGCCAAAGAGGAAGGCATTAAATTCCTTACGCTTCACAATCCGATTTGTTACGAAGGTGACGACAAAGGACGTGTGCAACGCATGCTGCTTCAGAAAATGGAATTAGGAGAGCCTGATCCTTCGGGACGTCGCAAGCCTGTTCCTATCAAAGACGCCACCGAATGGGTGGAAGTAGATGAGGTTATTGTCAGCGTTGGAGTATCTCCAAACCCACTTATCCCTTCTTCGTTCTCAGGACTGGAAGTGACTAAATGGGGAACGGTAGTTATCAATCAGGATACTATGCAAACTCATCTCTCGGATGTGTATGCCGGTGGCGATATTGTTCGTGGTGGTGCAACAGTTATCCTGGCTATGGGAGACGGTCGCAAGGCTGCCGCAGCAATGGATGAGGCTTTGACAGCAAACTAAAGGTCGTAACCTTTTTTATTGTGGTCAGCATAAATAAAGAAAAAGAGATTTAATCTCATTTACATAATAAAAGCCTGAGCTATTGATATAAGCTCAGGCTTTTTCATTTTCTTTGCATCTACAAAAAACAACACACTATGATTCGATTAACTCTATTATTCGGTGTATTATTTTTATTGTCAAGCTGTTCTAAAAGCAAAGAACAAGTCTTAGCTGAGCAAACTCAAGCAAGCATGGCATGTGATACTTCTGCCCATTTTCAATATATGGAACTTTTCACACTTGGAGATCTTCTTTGGGATTCTCAGGCATATGACAAGGGTAAAAATATGTATCGCTTTACTTTCGAAAATACGACTAAAGTGTATTGTGTACCTAACAGCGAAGGTTCGGTAATAGCTACACTTGCCCCTTTTTCGTTTATAACACTCATACGTGAGGGTATTGACCCCGAAACAAATATAAAATGGTATCAGATAAAATTCAATAACGGACTTGGCGATACTTATCTAGGTGGTATAGGCTATATAAAAGACGAAAATATTGATCTCGGAAACACGTATACCCAATTTATTCTAGGTCAAAATTCGGTAGAAGAAACTATATACGACCAACCCGGCTATCGGTTCAAGCTGGTATATACGCCTCGTGAATACTCATGGCAACCGATATCGTTATCCGACACCCTATCTACTGTAGTTAATTTGGCAGGAATAGATTACTACAATCATTTTACAATTGAAGATATAAATACTGCTTTGAAAGGCGAGCCTAAGATTGTCAAAATATACTGGCATCATGGCGAGAGTTGCCCTGAGTCGGACGGAAATGTCTTCATTGCCAAATCGGATAATAAACTTATTGAATTGATACAAGGATTCGGCACAGGAGAGTATGGCTATGAGGAATATACTAAGGTGTATTTCCCTGTAAAATTGAATAATGGGAAAACGTTATTAATTGAAAATGCCGATGTCCATAATATGTTTAATGAGTACAATCAAACCTTCAACACATTCGATTATCCATCGGATTGCGGCATACCGATAGAAGAACTCATCGTTGCCAGCGAGAACGAAGCACAAGCAAAAGACGATGGTCAAGGAAACTATGTGGAAGATAAAAACGGAAATCCCATAATGGAGACTTTATACAAAAAAGTCCGATATTACCATTGGGATGGTAAAAACATCAAGCTAGCCAAAGAAATCATATACAAAGACAGAGCGGAAAACAGTAACGAAAACTAAAATTTAATTATCGGCGAATATCATGTTTTTTGACTAGTTCCTGACCTTGTGGAGAAAGTATCCATTCGATAAATCTCGCTACATTTTCATTTCGAGTATCAGTCGTTATAGCATAAAAGTCGCCTACAAAAGGATAAGTATTGTCGGCAATTGGAGTGCGGTCGGGATACTATCAAATCTCAACTCTTACAACCTCACATTATCAAATCATAAACAGAGTATAACCTTAAATATTTCAATAATTACGAATATAGGGAGCGAATATTAGATCTTTTCATTATATTTATATTTAATAAATCACAGTAAAAATGAAAAAGATAAAAGCTATTTTAGGGTTATTTCTGCTTTGTGCCGTTATGTTAGCTGCATGCAAGCAAAATACAAAAGTGCAAGACAATACACAAATACCTAAAGAAGAGGTAACCAAAAAGAAAATATTATTTGTAGTAACCAGTCACGACAAAAAAGGCAATACAGGAGAACCTACAGGCTTCTACTTATCGGAAGTTTCACATCCTTGGCATATATTACATGAAGCAGGTTACGAAATAGACTTTGTTAGTCCTCTAGGAGGAAAAGCTCCGGTTGATGGGTTCGATCTAAATGATTCCATTAATAAAGTTTTTTGGGACAATAAAGAGTACCACGAAAAGATAGAGAATACGATGAAACCTACTGAAGTTATTCCCGACAATTATGTGTCAATTTTCTATGCAGGAGGACATGGTACCATGTGGGACTTTGCTGATAATAAGGAACTGGCAGCAATTGCAGCAAAAATTTACGAAAACAAAGGAGTTGTAGCAGCGGTATGTCATGGTCCTGCCGGGCTTGTTAATATCAAATTGAGTGATGGGCAATATCTAGTCAACAATAAAAAAATAAACAGCTTTACAAACGAAGAAGAAGCTGCAGTAAAACTCGATAACATCGTTCCCTTTCTTTTAGAAAGCAAATTGATCGAACGTGGAGCAATATTCGAAAAATCAGCACCTTTTACTTCCCATGTTACAGTTGACCAAAGGGTAATCACCGGCCAGAATCCTCAATCAGCTCAAGGTGTCGGCGAAGCTATTCTTAAAGAATTAAACAAAAACGATAAATAAAGAAAACTAAATTATACATACATACATATAAAAGGCTGAATTATTATGTGATAATTCAGCCTTTTCTCATCCCCTTTATTTCCACCAATAAAAAGTGGCAACAGAGATTGTAACTTTAAATATCTCAATAATTACGGATATAGGAAGCCAATATTAGATTTTTTCATTATATTTATATTTCTAGTGATTACAAAGTATTTATCAAAGCAACAAAAAAGGTTCAAGTCCTTAAAACACAAAATCGGCTTGTATTATGCTAAAAATAATATTCACAGAACTGGTAAAAAAATATACGACAGATGATTTGTTATGCAAACAACTTTGGAATGAAGTTGTTATCAACTATTGTGATGCGGGACGTTATTATCATAACTTAAACCATCTGGAAGCTATTATAGGCGAATTATCCGATGTCAGAGATCGCATTCCGCAATGGGACACAGCTCTGTTTTCGGTTTTTTACCATGATATTGTATATAATGCGCTACGCAGTGATAACGAAGCACAGAGTGCTGATAAAGCACAAATGAGACTACATGAAATGGGCTTCCCTAAAGATCAGACAACACAATGTGTACTCCAGATTTTGGCGACCAAAGGGCATGAGCCGGGCAATGATTTGACGACTCAGCTATTTATCGATGCCGATTTAGCAATTTTAGGTAAAGCTCCCCAAAAATATACTGAGTATTCGGAGAACTTACGCAAAGAATTTTTTGTTTATACAGATGGTGAATATAAAGCGGGAAGAAAAAAAGTCTTGAAGTATTTTCTGGCTATGGATCGCATTTTTAAATCGGAACATTTTTATAACAAATACGAAAGGCAAGCCCGGATAAATATAGAGGCAGAATTGAGTTCGTTATAAAAACTGAAAAAAGAAATTATTATTTGAAGTTACTTATATAATGATTGCCCCGTCTGTTCTTGCTTGCAAAAGCAGGGACAGACTTTTTTTTAAGTAATCCGTCTATTGACTAAGAAGTAGGAAACCTCACAAAAAATTTAGGGTCATAAGCTTTCGCCTACAACCCTAAACACACCATGAATATATTAAGAAGGTCTAAGACCTTACTTTAATTCGAATGCTACTTTTCCACGTATATCTGTAGAAGAAGCACCGATTACAGCTTCAAATGTACCTGGTTCGGCAATCCATTCCTGACGAGTATCGTCATAGAATTTCAGTTTTTCGGCATCTATTACAAAGCTTACGTTTTTTTCTTCACCCGGATTAAGTGCTATTTTACTGAAACCTTTTAGTTCTTTAACCGGACGTGGTAATGACGATTTCAGATCGCTGATGTACAATTGTACAACTTCTTCTCCTTTACGGCTTCCTACGTTTTTAACGGGAACGGTTACTGTTACTGTTCCATTGGCAGACATTGTTTTATTATCTACAGCTACTTTTCCGTATTGAAATTTAGTGTAGCTCAATCCATGTCCAAAGCTGAACAATGGTTTGATCTTTTCTTTATCAGCCCAACGATATCCTACAAAAATACCTTCGTTGTATGTAACGTTTACATTATCTCCGGGATATTCGCCCAAGGCATGTGCACTGTTATCTTTAAGAGCAACAGGGAAAGTCATCGGTAGTTTTCCCGAAGGATTTACATCACCTACTAATATCGAAGCTAATGCTTTTCCGGCAGCACTACCATTGTACCATCCTTGAACAATTGCTGGAACCTGAGCTACCCAAGGCATTGCCACAGCATTACCAGAAATCAATACTACAGCCAGATTTTTGTTTGCTTTAGCTAATTCTCCTATCAATTTATCCTGATCGTATGGTAATCCTAAATCAGCACGGTCGTTACCTTCGCAATCTTGTCCGTCATCTTTGTTCAAACCACCGATGAATACCACAAAATCAGCGTCTTTAGCTACTTTAACAGCTTCTGCTAACAACTCAGCTGCCGAACGTGTTTCGGTCAGATCTTGTCCTGTGCTTAAGCCATCTTGTTGAGTAGATTTTCCGCCTACATATCCACGTGCATAAACTACTTCCGATTGAGTTCCTACACGATCCAAAAGACCTTGCAATGGAGATATTTCATGTCTTACTTTCAGAGAAGAACTTCCTCCCCCTACAGTCATTACTTTGATTGCATTTTCACCTATAACCGCAATTTTCTTTGTTTTGCTTAGATCGATAGGTAATACATTATTGTTGTTTTGAAGCAATACAATGCCTTGTTCAGCAATTTGTTGCCCTGCCGACATATGCTCTTCTGTACCGAAAGAACCCCAAGGTCTTTTAGTATTCATATTGGTTCTGAACATAAGACGTAGTATACGACGAACTTTATCATTTACTAAATCTTCGCTCAATTCACCTGATTTCAACATATTAAGGAAAGGAACAGCTAAATAATACTCATCATAAGCATTGGTTTTGTTCCATCTCATACCATCTGTCCAAGTTCCCATTTCTATATCCAAACCGTTTTTAGCAGCTTGAACGGTATTATGAGTACCACCCCAGTCGGCAATTACGGCACCGTCAAATTTCCAGTCACCTTTCAACACATCGTTCAAAAGATAGGAGTTGTGACAGCAATGTTCTCCTTTATATTGATTATAAGCTCCCATCAAAGACCATACTCCGGCTTCTTCAACAGCTGCTTTAAATGCAGGAAGATAGATTTCGTGTAAAGCCCTGTCGCTTACATTTACATTGATGTGACCACGTGCTATTTCTTGATTGTTTAATGCAAAGTGTTTTACACAAGCTGCAACACCATTCGATTGTACTCCTTTGATATAAGGAACAGCCATGCGTGATGCCAAGAAAGGATCTTCGCCCATGTACTCGAAATTACGGCCATTAAGTGGAGTTCTATAAATATTTACACCCGGTCCTAACAGAACGTCTTTCTTTCTGTAACGAGCCTCTTCTCCTATTACTTTTCCGTAAAGAGCTGCCATCTCTGGATTCCAGGTAGCTGCCAAAGCTGTCAGAGCAGGAAATGCTATACACGAGTCGTTTGTCCAACCGGCATTGTCCCATTCATCCCAAAATACTTCTGCACGTACTCCGTGAGGTCCATCGGCATGCCACAGTTCAGGAATTCCCAAACGAGGTACGCCCGGAGAACTGAACTTCGATTGTGCATGACACATCTTTACTTTCTCTTCCAATGTCATTCTCGAAAGAGCATCTTCTATACGTTGTTCTACCGGCTTTGTTTCGTCCAGATAGATCGGTGCTTTGTTTTGCCCAAACATTGGCAGAGCAAACAAACTCAAAATGAAAGCACTTTTTAAAATTTTCATATTACTTTATATAATAAATTTTGGATATTTTATTGTATGTGTGATCTAAGGCTTCTCAACCATTCATGACAAATCATTCTGTATACCTTTTACAGTATATTATTAACGTAGAAATAGGTCTTAGATCCTTAAAAATTAACATTCTTATAAATTCGAGAACTAAGTTAGTGTTAAGTTGACAAACTTAAAAATAAAATTATCACATATTTTAAGCTATATATTTTTTTAACTAAATAGTGTACAAACGACAATAACCAAAAACACATAAAACACTGTATATCAATCAAAATAAATTATCAAAAAGAAATAAATGAAAAATATTTAAAAATATTTAATAAAAAAGAGGGGATTATCATAACTTACAAAAACGAAAGGCATTATAGTTGCAAAAACCAATTGTACATTTTGATAAAACGAAATGTACATAAAATATATAAGTAGGTATTACTATATTATAATAAATTTCCCTATCAATACGCACTCTTATAATGTGTATTTCCCTATATTTAAACGCCTATTTTATGTAAAAACAGTGCGTTTTTCGTGTTTTACCTATAATTACAATGCTATATTTTACATTGTTTTGTAGAACCAACTGTAGAACCAACTGTAGAACCAACCCTTTTTTGTATTTTTTTTAGGCATATTACACACGCAGTCCAAACACCAATAAAACCACTATTGTTTTATTATAATCAGTATTGTTTTTTCGTTGTTTTAAATTACTTTTAAGCAGTTTTTAAACACTCAATTCGTTTATTTACGCCACAATACACCTACGATTCAGGCGGACATAAAAAAAAACGTACCTGAGTCGTTTAAACACTCAAATACGCCTATTCACAAAGGTTTCACACCTATTTACAGACAAGAAGCAAAGCTTATGTTTAAAAGTGATTAAAAAAAACGCTTAAAAATAAAGCAAAAGCAAAGCGAAAGTAAACTTTTTGCACAATTCGTTTTAGTTGGATTTCGTTCCATATCCGCCTACATCCGTTTACTACAAACAGTTTCAAGCCGTTTTATGTTTTGCCGTTTTATGTACACGTTGTTTATACCCCCATATGACAATAAGTATAGCTGCAAATTCTCAAAACCTAAAGGGCAAAATTGTAGAGATTGTTGATGCAGATATAGTTGTATTTCAAGATAAAGACAACATTCGCAAGACGATAAAACTATACGGAATCGACTGTCCGGAAAAAGGTCTTCCATACTCGGAAAATGCTCTGGAATTTACTCAACGAAAATGCGACGGTAAAGATGCAATAGCCCAAATAATATCAGATGATAATAAACAGACTTTTGGCATCATCTATGTGAATGGCATAAATATAAATGAGGCTCTTTTAATTAAAGGACTTGCCTGGAAAAGCAAGAATAATGACTCTGAACACTTAACAAGACTAGAAGAAAATGCAAAAAACGCAAGAATAAATATCTGGTCAATAGAATATCCCATAGAACCAAAGGAGCCTAAATATGAAACCAGTGAGAGAAAAGTCTATATATGCAGTTTACATCCGACTATTTATCACCGATCGGAAGTATGCAGGGACTTATATAACTGCAAAGGGGAAATATTAAGAACGCATTTTGGTGTAGCTCGCCAGAAAGCACCATGTATATTATGTGCAAAGACTCGATAATTAGAGAATCTTATACTCTCTAAGTTATATCTCTTTTATAATTCGTGCCGGATTACCTCCTACCAATATATTGGCCGGAATATCTTTAATAACAACCGAACCCGATGCAATTACGACATTATCGCCAATAGTCACTCCCGGATTGATAATCGCCCGTCCTCCAATCCATACATTATGACCAATGGTTACAGGCTTGCCAAACTCAACAGCATCGGCACGCTGAGTCGCATCTAGTGGATGAGTGGCAGTATAAATATGCACTCCCGGTGCAAGCAGGCAATTATCCCCAATTTCGATTTTACAAACATCGAGCATTACACAATCAAAATTGGCATAGAAATTCTCACCCACATAAATATTATACCCATAATCACATTTAAATGTCGGTTCTATAAAAATAGACTTGCCTGTTCTTCCGAATAACTGAGATAAGATTTCTCCTCTTACCTCTATTTCATCAAACGATGTGTTATTATAGGTATACGTAAGCCTGCGTGCTTTAAGCCTCTCTTCAGTTAATTGTTCATCTCCTGCAAAATAAGGTTCGCCGGCTAACATTTTTTGTTTTTCAGTTTTCATGCTTCATTGTTTTAATCACAATGCAATATAACTCTTTTTTTATCATCATTAAAATATTGCGAATCCCGATCAACTATGATTAAACGACCCAATATAGTATAAAAGGTCTTGAGGAATTAATGGAAAACAGGTATCCAATCATTACAATTAAATACCTGTATCAAACTAAAACCATTAAAACTAAACCTATTATTTATTTCCTTATCTGCGCCCCGAAGCTGATGAGCGTCCTGCTTCGCTTCGTGAAGAAGATCTGTTATCTCCTTTATTTTCGGATTTACGTTCACTACTGCTACGACTTGCGTTTTCGGAGCGAGACACTTCCGCATATTTCAAATCATTTCTGCCTGATGATCTGTCAGTACGTTTATTTTCTTCTCTATAATTATTATCGCGGCTACTTCTGTTTGAGTCATGCTGACGATCGGCTGTGGATCTTCCCTTACTGTCACGCCCATTGTTACGCCCGTAGTCAGAATCTCTGCCACGTCCGTTATTATTTCCTCTATTATTGTCATCATACCACCTCACTTCGTTTCTGCGGCTGTCTCTGTAGCGATTATCGTGACTGTTACGAATCACAATCTGATTTCTATTTCCTCTGAAATGCCTGTAATCAACCATATGGCGTTGATTAAATCGCCAAGGATTATTATCGGTAAGTACTACTTTATAAAGTCCGTACAAATCATAATGACGATAAGCTCCGGGAAGGTAACGAGCCGAAACCCAACGGCCTCCACGAGGAAAATGAAACAGACCTTGATTTACATTGTAGTAAACATTAATGTCTGGAAAATAATAAAATGCAACATAGTTGTATCCGACCGGCCCCCAAGCAGGCTGCATACCTATATTTATATTCACATTTATATTGGCGGCCTCAGTTCCTGAGAAACTAGCCATTGCTACTAAAAATCCGATTGAGAGTATTATTTTTTTCATAATCAAGCCTTTTAAATGATACAATAATTATGGTTAGTGCTTCTTATATTTACTAAGATGAATAAATAGGTAAAAGGATTAATCGACACTCGGTAGATTAACTTTAATTAACCCTATACTTAAAAACCCTCAGTCCTAAAATCGAGATATCTAACATGATATGGTAAATATTTATATATATTTGTAATATATCCTTAGTGGATAAGATAGGTAATTGAATAAAATAAGATGCTCGATAACAACAATTTGCATGACATATATCTGGCTTTAGGCTCCAATTTAGGGGATAAAAAAAAGAACATCGATTTGGCAATTGCACAAATAGAACTCCATATAGGACAAGTAACTGCCCTATCCTCTTTATATGAAACCCTGCCTGTGGGTTTCGATTCAGAGAACTCGTTTCTCAATGCTGCATGTCGTGTATCAACCCGATTGCAACCTTTAGAGGTATTAGAATCAACTCAGCTTATCGAAAAAGAACTGGGGCGTAAGTCTAAATCTGTAAACGAAACATATAGCGATCGTATAATTGACATAGATTTGCTTCTGTTCGATAACGAAATCATAGAATATCCTCATCTGGTAATACCCCACCCTCATCTGCATGAACGGGATTTTGTACTTACCCCTTTGGTGGAAATAGCTCCCGATGTATATCACCCGATATTCAAGGTGACTATATCGGAACTGAAAAATAAGCTCAACAACTAACTAAAATGAAAATAATTGTATGGAAGGCGTAATATTAGTAGTCCTTGTTATACTGGCAATATTGTTGTTTATTGTAATGACCAAAATCAATACATTAAGCAATAATATTACTCATCTGGGCAATAATTTGTTTGACATAAACAGTAAACTCAGAGATTTATCGAATCAGTCATCAACAAAAAAAGATACTCAGGAGATTCTGGATGCAATACAAAATTTAGGAGACAGAACACTAGTTTCGAAACCTGCGGAATCAACACCAACTATAGAAAAACCTGTTGTAAACGTCATGCCTCAAGAGGAAGAGAAACCTTCTGCTCCGATAATACGTGAAGTGCCGGAAGTTACAACAGAGGCTGTAGAGGAAACAGTTATCGAAACTCCACACACAGAGGAAGAAGTTGAAGTAGCTGAAGATGCTACTGCTTATGCAGCATTCAGCAATACCCGAAACAAACCTCAGACTTCGTTCTCGGAAGTATTTCAGCAACCTACGATATTTCAACAAGCACAGGATAAGGTCGAAAAAGAAGAATCCGAAAAGGGTTTTATCGAAAAAATATTCAGCGAAAACTTACTTACCAAAATAGGTATCGTAACACTTGTACTTGGTATTGCATTCTTTGTAAAATATGCTATCGATCAGGATTGGATCAACGAGATCGGACGTGTGGGCATAGGTCTGCTTACGGGTGGTATTATAATTGGTATCGCTCACAAATTGAAAGAGAAATATCAAGTATTTTCATCCATACTGGTAGGAGGCGGTATATCGGTACTTTATATAACGATAACCCTTGCTTTCAGGGAATATGAATTATTCTCACAACCTCTGGCATTTGGCTTGCTTATTGCCATTACCATATTTTCGGTTATCCTATCGCTGTTTTATGACCGCAGGGAACTTGCCATATTCTCCTTGCTGGGAGGGTTTGCCTCACCGCTGATGATAAGCACAGGAAGTGGCAATTACATTGTTTTATTTTCTTACATCCTGATTCTCAATACAGGAATGCTTATTCTTGCCTTCCGTAAAAAGTGGCATGTGCTAGGTATCATATCTTATGTACTTACACTTATATTCTTCTGGTCGTGGCTGATAGTATCTTTCGAAAACCAGTTTAAGGGTGCAACTTTATTTGCGGCACTGTTCTTTGTTCAGTTCTATATACTGGCTCTTATCGATCATTTCAAGGGAGAGCATAAAGTTACCGCTTATCAGGGAATACTCATTCTGACTAATAACCTGTCGCTGTTCCTTGCCTGCTTAACCATATTTACCGATTATCCATACGATGTAAAAGGATTGGTTACCATCATTATAGCTGCTATTAATGCCATAGTAATGGTTGCTTTATTCCGCAAAAGCGAGATCGACCGCAACCTTATTTACCTGATAATCGTTGTAGTAATGACTTTTGTCAATCTGGCAATTCCGATCCAAATGGACGGATATGTTATCACCATGTTCTGGGCTGTAGAAATGGCTGTATTGCTATGGTTGTGGCAAAAATCGCAAATACAAATATTCCGCATAGGGTTTCTTATTGTCGCAGGACTTGTCGTATTCTCGTATCTGATGGATATTGCACACAATTATGTTCCGACCGAAACAGCCATGCCCATTATCCTCAACTCGATATTTATCACAGGATTGGTTGTTATAGCAGGCTTTTTCGTCAGCAAGCTACTGCTGCATAAGGAAGATAAAGATTCTACGATAGAGATAGGCAAAGTAAGTTTATTCAGCGTGAATGATTGCAGCCGCATCATAAGCCTGTTACTTATTGCTTTCACTTATATAGTTCCCTTCCTCGAACTTAATTATCATGTCGAATATCGTCTCGAACTGGATTACAATACCAGCTTGCGTTATATGATAATGACTGCATATACATCGGTTTATGTATCGGTACTTACATTCTTGTATCGAAAAGAGATTGCCAACAAAGCTCTTATTTTCGGACTTTTATCGGTATTTACAGTTATTTATTCTCTCGTATATTGGTATTATGTAACTGAACTGAGAGATTATACATTTTGGTTCCCTACATATCCTAAGGCATATTTCCTTCTGCACTTCGTTGCTATCATTCCGGTAATGCTGGTAATTATTACCCTTATCAGAAATGTAAAATCGGCAATACCCGGTAATCTCAAAGTATTTTATTGGGGGATGACCATAATTTCAACTCTTCTGTTGGGTATCGAAACCGGAAACATTAGTGTTATGTTATTTAGTAATAGCGACAATTATACGAATGTTCTGTACGATGTACGTACATTTGTATTTCCTGTCCTATGGGCATTAATAGCAATGGGACTTATGATCTGGGGATTAAAAGGGAAGGAAGTTATTTTACGCAAAATATCACTTATTTTCTTTGCTCTTATCATTGTCAAATTCTATGCTTATGATGTATGGCATATGTCGCAAGCGGGACGTATAGTATCGTTCATCATGCTTGGGGTTATTATTCTGCTGGTATCGTTCCTTCAACAGAAGATAAAAACTTTGGTAAAAGAAGATACTCCCGAAAGTGCCCCTTTGATAAGTAATGAGGAATAGAGTTTTGCTGCATTTTAAAGCAATCAAAAAAATCTGAAACATCAAATTTTCAATTATAAACAATGAAATATTCTCTATCAATCGTATTATTATATCTTGCGAGTCTCTGTGCAACTGCACAAAGCTGGTATGTTGCAGATATTGACACTATAAAACAGAGTGGTTATTACAATATCCAACTTGATAAACGAATTATAGCTGTATCCAATAATGCCGACTTTCTCGATATAAGGATAAATGATACGATAGGTAACGAAGTTCCCTACTTTGTACGGGCACAAAGTCCGGTACGTGCTGTAAATGAATTTATTAGTTACGATCTCGAGAGTAATACGACAAAGGACAGTATCAATACGATTGTTGTAAGAAACGAGAATGGCGAAAATCTGAACCGATTCTCAATAGTAATTGAAAGTGCCGAAGTGGATAAATATGTAACCATACGGGGTAGTAATAACCTAAAACAATGGTATATCGTAAAAAAACGGGAGAATATTACCTATTCGGGATTCAAAGAGGGTAATAATGAAATATTAATAGTAGATTTTCCTCAAGGCAATTACAAGTATTACGAGCTTACGCTGACTAATAACCAAAGCAGCCCGCTACAAATACTGAAAGTGGGAAGATTCAAGAATTCGAATATTTATGCGCAGCAAACCGAAATCGATCTGGGCACATTTATCAGAAAAGACAGTACGGATAAGAAAACATATATCCGTTTCCCAAATCTCGAGTACAACTACCGCTTAAATAAGCTTACATTTTACATAAACAGTAAGGCTGAATATCTTCGTAAAGCCGAGCTGAATGGCAAAGACTATTCTATCCGCTTTAATTTATCGTCAAAAGGAGAAAACACAGTAGTACTAAACAGTACTGCTATATCACCCGATGGAACTATAGTTATAGATAACAAAGGCAATCCTCCGCTCGTTATAGATTCTATAAAAGCATATGCTCTTAACCGATACTTGTGTGCTTATCTCGAAGAGGGACAATGCTATAGGCTTATTATAGGCAATAAAGACATTGCTCCCAGTTCCGATTACGACATTAGATACTTTCAGGACGAGATACCCGAAGATTTACAAATTGTGAAGACTTCGAATTTCGAAAAGATAGAGGTCGCTGCGCATTCGAACGAGCGTGAAAAGATGTGGATCGAAAAACCTGTCTTTCTCTGGTCTATTATCATTCTGGTAGGTTTGTTCCTTAGTGCAATTTGCTACAAAATGATACGGGAAATGAAAAAGAAGGAAGAGTAAATAAAAACATCAGAAGATTAATATACTCAAATATAAAAACAGATGAAAAAAAAATTATTGTTAAGTCTAGTATCTCTACTTTCATTAAGTATTTATTCTCAGGACAATTACTTTAAATACAATGGCAGTGCAGATGTTCTCCTTAGATTTTTAGCCAGAGGCAGTGGAGGGCGTGCTATGGTACATGATAACAATAATACTCTGACATTGAACTATGCAGGTGATTTTACCGGAGGAACTATTATTTCAAGTGATTTACTGGTAAGAGGAACTTTAAAACCTGCAAAAATTTATCTTGAACCTACCTCTTTAAACAATGGATGGTATACTACAAATCTTGAATATAGAGGCCACATCTTAAGAATAGGTTCTCCCGAGGGCATGTCAACACACAATGGAGTCGAAATAATACCAGGAACTAATCCTAATGCTTTTAGATATACATCGCTGAGTCTATTTACGAGCAATACCCTTACCGATTTCAATAAAGTGGTTCAAATTAATACAAACGGAGAGAGTTTTTTCAATGGTGGTAATGTCGGAATAGGTACTAAAAATCCGACTGAGGCATTAGAAGTAGCAGGAACAATAAGAGCCAGAGAAATAAAAGTTGAAATTACTGCCGGAGCTGACCATGTTTTCAACAAGGAATATAATCTGAAATCACTATCGGAAGTCGAAGCTTTTGTTACAGAAAATAAGCATCTGCCCGAAATTCCATCGGAGAAACAAATGCAAGAAGAAGGTTTAAGTGTAAATGAATTTCAAATAAAACTTCTCAAAAAAATAGAAGAACTCACCTTATATGTTATCGAACAGCAAAAAATAATAGAAAAACAAGGTGCTAAAATAGAGATATTAGAACAAAAAGAAAAACTATAGTATGAATATAGCTATAACAAATAAAGGACAACTTTAAAAGTTGTCCTTTATTTGTTTCATCATTCAACCGTTACCGATTTCGCCAGATTACGAGGCATATCCACATCCCTGTTTTTATTAACGGCAATGTGATAAGCCAACAGTTGCAATGGAATACACGACAATAGTGGATCGAGACACTCATCGGTCACAGGTATTTCGATCGAATAGTCAGCCAATGCTTTTATGGCTTCGTCTCCTTCGTTGATAATCGCGATGATCTTACCCTTACGAGCTTTTATTTCCTGAATATTACTTACCACTTTGTCATATATAGCATTGTTTGTGGCAATGGCTACAATCGGCATTTCGTTGTCGATAAGAGCAATCGGACCATGTTTCATTTCGGCAGCAGGGTATCCTTCGGCATGAATATAAGAAATCTCCTTCAACTTAAGAGCACCTTCCAAAGCTATCGGATAACTGTATCCACGTCCTAAGTAAATAAAGTTATGTGCATAAGTAAATATCAACGAAAGCTCTTTAATCTTGTCATTTAGAGCCAGAATAGAAGTGATCTTATCGGGTATCACCTGCAATTGCTTCAATAGGTGAAGATAACGCTCGTCGGATATTGTACCCTTTTCTTTGCCGATAGTCAGAGCCATCATGGTAAGTACCATTACCTGAGCCGTAAATGCTTTAGTGGAAGCCACTCCAATTTCGGGGCCGCAATGGGTATAAGAGCCCGAATCGGTATTTCGGGGTATGGAAGCTCCTACCACATTACAGACTCCATACACAAAAGCTCCTGCCTTACGTGCCAGCTCGATAGCGGCAAGTGAGTCGGCAGTCTCTCCCGATTGAGAAATTGCGATAACAATATCATCGGGTTCTATTACCGGATTACGATATCTGAATTCCGAAGCATATTCGACCTCTACAGGTATGCGGCAAAATTCTTCTATCAGGTATTCGCCAATCAATCCTGCATGCCACGATGTACCGCAGGCAATGATTAGTATACGCCTCGCTTTCTTGAATTTATCTATATGATCTATGATTCCCGAAAGGGTTACATTTGTTCCTTCAACATTTATACGCCCACTCATACAACTTCTGAGTGTTTCGGGCTGTTCAAAAATTTCTTTCAACATAAAATGGTCGTAACCGCCTCTTTCCAGCTGGCTCAGATTCATTTCAAGCTCGGCTATTTTATGGGTTTTCTGAACATTCGAAATAGTTACTATTTTAGGAGCTTCATCGCGTTTGATAACTACAATTTCTTCATCATCCAGATAAATAACCTTATTGGTATATTCGATTATGGGTGAAGCATCCGAAGCCAGAAAAAATTCGCCCTCGCCAACACCTACCACTAAGGGACTGCTTTTTCGGGCAGCAATTATTTGTGTAGGATTTCCTTTTTCTATAACGGCTATCGCATAGGCTCCGATCACCTGACTCAAAGCCAACTGAACGGCTGTAAATAAGTCACAGTCATTCAGCTTCTTGATGTATTCAATCAATTGTACCAACACCTCGGTATCTGTATTACTATGAAAAGTATAACCATCAGCAATCAGTTGAGCCTTTAACACCGAATAATTTTCGATAATACCATTGTGAATCAACGCCAGCGATTCCGACTGTGAATAGTGAGGATGAGCATTTGCATTGCTCGGCTCTCCATGTGTTGCCCAGCGGGTATGTGCTATACCTATGGTTCCCGTAAGATCTTTATCTTTGGCAAACTCCTCCAGATCTTGCACTCTCCCCTTGGCCTTATAAATAGACAAATTGTTTTCGCTATTGATTATAGCAACTCCTGCACTGTCGTAACCTCTATACTCGAGGCGATGCAATCCTTTTATTAAAATGGGGTACGCTTCCCTGAATCCAATATAACCTACAATTCCACACATATATAAATGCTGTTAATAATTATCTAGAAAATCACAAAGTCAATTTAAAAACGCAAAACAATACAAAAGATTATATTTTATTTCTTTTTTAACAAAAAGAAATATTTAAGACAACAAAAAGACCAATCAGACAAATACCGATCAGTCTTTTTATATTGCAGATACACAGATATATATTAGTAGCATTGACAACTATTGTTTATTATTCAATCTATAAGATAAAGCTCCCGACGGGCAAGTATCCACCTGATTCATTAATTGCTCAGTTGTTGCATTTTCGATCTTTATCCAAGGTCTTTCGGCTGGGTTATATACCATTGGCAACATTTTCACACAAATACCTGCATGCTGACAAAGGGATGGCTGCCAAACAACAGTCAGTTCACCATTCGAATATTCAATTTTCTTATTAATATCCATATCTTCCTCCTTCTTTTTAAGTAAACAAAAGTATTTAAAGGTTTTAAACCGATTTACGCCTATGGTTAGTAGAAACGACAGATCGAAAAATATCTCAGGAAATTCAGATATTGATTCCTCTCATAACAATACGCCTCCAATCGGGATGTTTTTGAATATATCCTGCAACAAATTGGCACAGAGGCACTAATCTAAGTTTTTGCAACTCGATATTTTGAAGTGTCTTTTCAATTAGTTGCGAACCTATCCCCCTACCCTCCAGACTAACCGGAACTTCGGTATGCGTGAGGTATATTTCGTTATTATTTGTTTTGATGTATTCAATTTTGGCTATTTCTTCGCCAATACGAAATTCATATCTGTTTTCGGGACTATTATCAATCAGTTCATAATTTTCTCTTTCCATAATCGCATTATTAAATATATAGTCAGCACATGCGTAAACAGGTCTGAAACTTCGATTTATTTTAATAAAACGTTTAAAACTAACATTTTGTTTGATTCAATACTATATTTTAGTTTACCCCAAGGATCGATATATCTCAAAATGTCTTTATTTAATCATTTACTCTACATTAAAAATTTCTATCTTTGACATTCATTTTTATATGCCTGCAAACGTAATGAGGAGTATTGTTTCCCCAGCAAGAAATTTGATGAATATATATTCTATCCGGCTTATCTGCCTTTTGCTTTTGGCTGGACTCTATCAAAGTACATGCCTGGCACAGATAGACAGTTTGTACATTGCCCCATTCGAGCAAAAATTTTCTATACAAGCATCTGTTTCCAATAAATTTCTATCTTTATCTCAGGAGTATGATGCAAAATCGATGCGTAATTTCTCTTTACTCCCTAATACTCCTGTAAATATAGGATTAGGCTTTTCATGGAAAAACCTCAGTATGAGCGGATCTTACGGATTCCAATTCTTAAGAGATAAAACAAAGGGAAGAACCCGTTCTTTTGATTTTCAATACCACTATTACGCCCGCAAATTTGTAATCGATTTATTCCTGCAAAATTATCGGGGATATAATAAAGTGTACGAAGACGATGACGAAACATACATCAGAGCTTCGGATGTTCAAATGACTCAATACGGGGCACATGGGATGTACGTATTCAACAATCGTAAATTCTCATACAAAGCGGCCTATAACCTGAGCGAGAAGCAAATAAAATCAGCCGGGGGATTTCTTTTGGGAGGAAGTATTTTTCAGAGTCGAATCCGCTCCGATAGCACATTGGTTTTACGACACAACAAAAATCAGCAGGATAACTTTCAATTTGGAGTAAATGGAGGTTACGGCTATACGTGGGTCATCAAGAAACACTATTTCATATCGGGGTCGATGACTGTGGGAGTAAATATCGGAGCAGACAGAATAGATAAATTCGGTAAACAAAGGCTGGAGGTATATCCTACTCTATTTCCGAGAGGTTCAGCAGGATATCATGCCGATAGCTGGTCGATAGGTGTATCAGCTCTGGCAAACAGGGTTGCTGTACAGATATCGGACGAAAGCAGTACAATGCTAAATTCGGGAACTTTTCAGCTCACCTTCGTCAAACGCTTTAATACTCATCCCAAGATATTGAATAAATTACCTAAAAACATTATCAAATAAGGTCTGATATGTTTTCATAATAAAAACAGTTGACGAATAAACAAATCTCAGATATTCATGACTGCGAACTCATTAACGAATAATCTATAAACTGACCTATTATTAAATACGTTCAATTATTTAATTTACGAGATATGAAGAATCATTCCCTACTATTCATTTTCATTCTATTATTATCGTTTACAGCCTGTAACAATAAACAAAAAGAAAATGCGACAAACGAGGGCAGACCTGAGGTTACTGCCAAAATCGACAGCCGAATCGACTCTATTTCTGTTTTATATTATAATTACCTCGTAGAGTCTCAAACTCCTGTAAAGCCCGAAGAGATCAAATTAAATATTCCTCAATTTGATAAAGACCGAAAGGGTGTACTGGATGCTCATATAGTTGATTCTATAAAGATAGAAGATATTAAATCGAGAATAGATTCTCTAAAACTTGCTCAGTCGCCATCAACATTGGATGCCAGATTGGTCGCAGTTATAAAATATAAAGACGGGCGTAAAGATATTCTTTGCTTAGGCGGTTATCAGGTAAACGAAATATTTCTAAACGGAGTACAACAGGAGACTGATAATAAATTGCTCTTTTTGCTGAAAAACTACATTGGTTTTTATCCATGGATGATAGGTGACGATATGTTTGCGATGAAAGAACTACAAGACCCCTCATTCGCCAAAGCTCCATTCGTTTCTACACCCTACTACGATGCTTATCAGAGTGCCCTTACTAATCGATAAACACATAATAGGTTAATATCAGAAAAATAAAAGCAGGCTAGTTTTTTTACGACTGTCCTGCTTCATTCCAAAAAATATATAAGTAACACAAATTCTTAAATTAATTTTCCTAAGCAGCAATAGAATACATTACAGCCACCAAAGAAAACAGAGGCTCAGACCTTATTATATTTCGATGGTAAGATCGGCAACAGGAGCATCAGGAGCATTATTTTTCACAGACTCAATACCTTTATCTCTACCTGCTTCGCTCTCATACATCTGGCTGGTTCCTATAATCTGACCATTTGTAGCTTTTAAATTAAAGTAATATTTTTTATTTACACCTTCTTTTCTATCGTAATGAGCATCGTCTTTAGCATTCTTCTTCACTGAATCCAAGCCGTTCTGACAATTCGCTTTTGTTGTATAGCCTTCACTGGTTAAAATCACTTGACCGTTACCGGCTTTTAGGTTGAATTGAAATTCTCCGTTTTTTCTTTTTACTATTTCAAACTTTCCCATATCTTTTGCTTTGATTTAAGTTAGCATTCTATTGATTTGTTAGTTAAACAAAGATGTCTTAAAATATGTTCACAATAGAATAAGATTGCAGGGTGGATTATTTGTCTGTAATGTATTTTTTTAGAGTTGATTTATTTTACTACAGCCAAAATATGCTATATTTAAGCTACAAAAAAACTTTCAAAATGAAGATAAGAAAAACTCAAATATCAAAAACGGATCTTATAAATCAATATCTGCCCGCCAATTATACCGAATGTCTTCAGTGCAATTTCAGTAGTATTCAAAAGATAACAGCCGACCATATTATGGTAGCCTTTTGGACTGCTCCTCCTAAATGGGTTGACTCTCTCTTTAAACTTCGGGATATTCTCGTAAAACCTTTCGGAATACAAGGTGGAAATAAGGGAAACAAACAGGAGCTTGAAAAATCTATACGAACAGGCGGTACTTTCAAGTTTATGAGTATCGCCGCCAAATCAGACGAAGAGACTATACTGTGTGCCAACGACAAACATCTGGTTATGTATTTATCTATCAAAATAGAAGAACTTAACGAGAGCGATAAACAGGTTACTGTGTCAACTCTGGTTAAGTTCCATAATTTATTAGGACGAGCCTATTTCTTTATTATATATCCCTTTCATTGCATTATCGTAAAAACAATGTTGAAATCTGTTCTCAAGAAACTAAAACAGTGATTATCCAATTCATAACAGATTCAATCAGGCTCTTCGCTATCGATATAATCTCTTTTAAACATATCGAAGCATAAAAGAAACAACGAAAGCAAGAGAGGTCCGAATATTACTCCCCAGAACCCAAACAACGATAATCCTAATACAACTCCAAAGATGGTAACCATCGGATGGGTATCGGCCAGTTTTTTCTGTAAAAGAAAACGTACCAGATTATCTATATTAGAAATTACCACTATTGCATATATAGCCAAACCGATTCCCCCTGCCACATTTCCTGTCAATGCCAGATATACTGCCAAAGGAAGCCAGATGAGTGCTGTACCTATAAGCGGCAGAATGGTTGCAAAACAAGTCAGAAAACCAAAAATAACGGGGTCTGGTGTTCCGAATATCAGATAACCAATCATAGCGATACATCCCTGTATTAAGGCTAAAAGAGGGATACCTATTGCATTGGAAGTAACCATAACTTTGGCAGACTTGATTACTTCTTTTTTGTTTTTATTTTTAAAAGGCAATATATCATATACGTACGATTCCATCGTTTTACCTCCTAGCAGCATAAAATACAAGACAAAAAGAAGTACAAAAGAATTGATCAGAAACGAGCTGATTTGTCCTACGAGCATTTGTGCAACGCCGCTAATTCGAGATGTTATCATACTCAGGTTATCGCTGCTCATCACATCATATCCAACTTTCTGGTGAACGAGGTCAATAAAGTGCTGAATGGTTTTGATCAGGACACTGGGCTCGAGATTTACAGCCTGCAATCGGTTAACCAATAACCAGATAACAAAGAATGCCGGAATAAGGAAACAAAGTGACACTTCCAATAAGACAAGAGTTGCCGCAATGCTTCGCCGAATTTTCTTTGTTTCCGCCAAATAGCTCATTTGCCTGCGTACCATAACATAAATGGTACAGGCACCCAGTACTCCACTTAAAAACGGTAATGTTTCTTTGAATACGATTGCACCCAGAACGACGATGATAACCAGTAATGAATACTTCCAATATTGCTCTTTAGAGTCTGTCATACTATTTATAAGTTAGATAATTATTTGGTTTGTGTGCCCTGCAAAGTAACAGCCACACTTACTCTGCCTATCTAATACCCTCGAAGAGTAATTACAGCACAAGGTATAAACATATCAAACAGGTTATTCGTTCATCAATTTCTGAAATTCATCAATATATTGCCCAACATGTACTCCGTCGACCAGTGCATGATGTACATGAACAGACACCGGCATCGAACGTTTACCGCTGGTTTCGGTCATTTTACCAAATGATATTTTAGGACAACTGTCTTGTCTCGAAAAGTTACGTGCATGAGAAAGGGATGTAAAATTGATCCAAGGCACAGCCGAATAATGTATGGCATTAACGGCAGCACAAAGATCTATTCCCGTGCTATTACGAACTTTATCGATAACCTTCGAAGCCTCAGCCGCAAATTGATCGTAATCTTCGTGAAAATCCATGTGGCTGAATCCGAAGGTGCCGTTCGGGCGGTCAACCGTAGATTCAGGATCAATGACATCATAGAGATATACATCATTCTCCTCAAGACGATAACGGAATGCTTCTACTCTGTTTGCCGCCAGTGTCGATTTATGGAGATAGTATAAAAAGAAAGATGTTTTCAATTCTTTAGCTCTTTGATAAGCATTCGTACAATCGATATTCACACAGACGCCGTAAAATGGTTCGTCAAAATTCTTGAAAAATAAATAATGGTCTTTTCTTACCCAGTTTTCTATGTCTATTTTTTGTTTCATTGTATCAAGTAAGGAAGTATTTCGGTTATTTTTTCTATTCTTAATAAGTTAGGGTGTATCACTTTATCCTCGAGCTTTTCGTGTGCCCATGTGCTGTGAAAAGGCACGTAAGCAGCATGCCCTTCGAGTTCCAAAACAGGTACAATATCGGATTTGAGAGAATTACCTATCATCAGGAAATTTTCGGGTTTACAATCGAGATTTTTAAACAGCTTACGATAGTCGTTTCGTTGTTTATCGCTCATTATTTCGATATGATGAAAAAAGTGTTCCAAACCCGAAGCTCTGAGTTTACGTTCCTGATCGAGTAAATCGCCTTTGGTTACTACTACCAAACGATATCTTCCACTAAGCATCTTCAAGACTTCGTTGACGCCATCGAGCAGTTCAATAGGTTTCAGTAAAATTTCTTTACCTAAATCGACTATCTGTTGAATTACTTTTGGTTCAATCGTATAATTTGAGATTTTCAAAGCGGCTTCCACCATCGACAGGGTAAAGGCTTTTACTCCAAATCCATAGATAGACATATTATCTACTTCGATCTTAAGTAATTCTTCCGAAATCTTCTCATAAGGTAAATGCTCTTCGAGTAATTCACGAAAGCGATATTCGGTTTCATCAAAATAGGTTTGATTTACCCATAGGGTATCATCTGCATCAAATGCAATTGTATCTATATTTTTCATTTAACAGTTAATTTCTTTAAAATACAAAGAGCCACAAAAGAGCTATAAAACTACCGACAAGTGCTATAACAATGAGCACTCCTACAAACAGCAGCACATAGTCGGAAATATTACTTTCTTTAACTTCTTCGTTCTTTTTAGGATTTTCATCCTCCGGTTTTTCTTTATTTTCGCCAACCACTAAAGTGAAAGCCGACTCTACAAGTATTTCGCCTGCTGCTTTACCAACAGATTCCAATAATTCATCCATATTCTTTACTTATATAGATTAGTATTCATGCGAATCAGTAGTCGATTTGTTTTGTTTAATGTTCTATTATTCTAACGCACCCTTTGGGTTTGTTTTTCATTTTGCCTTGATGCAAAACGAAACAAAAGATCTAGACTAAGCCTTTTGCCCGACCCGTTACGGACTCGAAAGCTAAAACAAAAGAAAAACATTTATCGTTGATATCCTTTTGTTTCTTAACGCTTTCATTCGCCCTACGGGTACCCCGTGCAACCATCTAGGTCGGGAAGCCTGACGGGCGAAAGCCACTTACGTGCGTCAGCTCCGGTGCATCAGTGGAGTAGTCGTTGGCTGACAAGCGAAGCGGGCGTAAAACTAAACGTGCCGTAAGGCAATAAGTTTAGTTTAGACCACAAGCTTAAGTCAGGCAGGCGAGCCACGCAGCACAAAGCCTTTTTGATTCCTTTTGCGGCTTTGGGCAAAAGGAATACAAGCAATCTTCGATTGCGCGTAGTAAAAGACAATTTGATAGAACATATAATCCCAACTACTGATTGACATAACTCATACAAATATAAAGATTAAGGGGTATTTATAAAATACCTGGCCTTGATAAAAAGCAAAAGAGCACCCGAAGATGCTCTTTTTATATAATCATTTCAGTTTTATTGCAATACTTTTACCATACCAGCACCCTTAATATTCTGCTTGGTAATTTGTGGATTGCCTTTATAAGCAACATTTCCCTTGCCTTTGATATCGATGCTCAGTTTATCTAAAACATTGACCTCGATATTGCCGCTACCTTTGATATTGGCTTCCATTTCATTGACAGCAAGTCCCGCAGCTTTAACGTCTCCCGTTCCCGAGATTTCGATTTTAGCTTTATGAACCTGCCCCGACATGTCCATAGTTCCGGATCCTTTCAATTGAAATTCGGCTTTATCGTACACCAGATTATCAGCGGTGAAATTACCCGTACCTTTCATTTCTATCTTCAGTTCGTCTCCAGCAATTGCTCCCTGCAATTTGATATTCGATGCCCCTTTGCTCTCGATATATTTCAAACTGGGCGAATTGGTATAAATAACAAAACGGCTTGGATTGATGCTTTCTTTGGCTTTAACAGTCAGCGAGCGTCCTTTTACCTTCACGTCGATAAGTGGGATAATATTGTCATCGGCTTCGATACGCAGATAAGCGGCCTCATCGGGTTTTGCATTATATACAATATCAATAGCTCCTTCGACTTTCATCTCGCTATAAATTTCAACGGGAATTTCGTGACTGATCACATTTCCGTCACCCTGAACGGTTTTTCCCTTACACGATGTCAGAGCCAATACGGCTACACAACAGATATATACCAATGTATGTATTGTTTTTTTCATACACGTACGATTTAAATTTGTAATGAATATGTTTTGTAAATTATTTTTTCTCTCCAAGCTCCCTGCCTGCATGCACATAAGACATATCTCCCATCGATTGCACACTAAATTTACCGTCACGGTAAGTTACTTTGCATACAGCCGCATTTTCGAGATGTCCTTTAAGCAGTTCCTTCCCTCCTAAGTTTTGCAACATACAAATAATACTCATACCATGAGCTATTACAAGTACATTTTTATCTTTTCCTTCGGATGCTTCTTGTGCTGCAATTTCGCGCAAAGCTTTTTGTGAACGATGCTCAACTTGTTCGAAAGTTTCAGCCAATCCCATATGATCGAGCTTACTTATCACATCCAAAGCTTCTTTGTTTGATATCTTTCCATGAAATACGTCACGATACATATCTTCCATCTTCACATATTGAAGAAACAGTGCTACATTTCCCCACATCTTCGCATTAAAATCGGACTCGAAGCTACCAAAACACGCCTCACGAAATCCGAAAACTTCATTGATAGACAGCTCTGTTTGTCCATGCTCGCCCAATACCACTTCTGCTGTTTGGCGAGTACGACGCAAATCGCTCGAATAAACTGCATCTAAACGGACATCGCGTAATCCTGCACCCAAAAACTGTGCAACTTCTATTCCCTCAGGTGTAAGAGGCGAATCACACCATCCTTGTACACGATCTAATGTATTTAATAATGTTTTACCATGTCGGGCAATATAGAAAGTAATTGTTGAACTCATAATCAATGTATATATAGTAAAAAAATCTTTTCCTCTACGAGATTTGAGACTCTCAATAGATCATTGCAAAGGTAACTCTTTTTTGTCGGGCATGAAAAGAACAAGTTCAATAAACAACCCAATCTTTGTTTATAAGGTTGCTGAACCCTTTATCGCTCGGGTTATTACAGAGGCTCAGTCTTGATCTTTTGTTTCGTTTTGCATCATTATCTATTTTAGTTATTTATCTTTATCCTCACAAATCAAGAAAACATGAAATTTTCGCACATACACCACGTTGCCATCATCTGTTCGGATTACGGAGTGTCTAAAGATTTTTATACCCGCATATTGGGATTCGAGGTTATTCACGAAACGTATCGTGCCGAGCGTCAATCGTATAAACTGGATTTAAGGATAGACGACAGGTCTCAGATCGAGCTATTTTCGTTTCCCGATGCCCCCAAACGTCCCTCTTACCCCGAAGCTCAGGGTTTGCGTCATCTGGCTTTTACGGTCGAAAACATAGAAAAAGCCGTTGAATATCTCAACAGCTTTGATGTAAAAACAGAACCTATTCGCACCGACGAAATCACAGGTAAGCGATTTACTTTCTTTTTCGATCCCGACGGCTTACCTCTCGAGCTATACGAAATATGATTCATCTAAATCAAAAAATTACAGTGTTAATCTCTGATTAAACGACATGGCATTATAATAGAATTGGGCTATTGTTTTTAATCATTAATTTTCAATAGATATACAATAAGAATTGGAAGAATAGCTCCTATTACTGAAAAAACAAGACTAGCTATAAAAAGATCGTTGGACTGTGTAAAATTCAAAGTTCTGGCAACATACCCTCCTCCTAATGATCCAAAGCCTGAAACTAATATCCGAATCAATAATTGCTTATAAGTATTTTGGCGAGTAATTATCCACGCTCCAAATCCGGCAAAAACTCCTATACCTATAAAAAGAAATAGATCTCTCATATCTTATATCGATTTTATTGTCATATAATCTGATTTACGAAAAAAATAAAGCTGATAATTAATTGCAAACTATCAGCTTTATCTAAATTAAAGGACAGAGCCTAATTCTATTGATTAATTATTAGTCGGAATCGCATACAATGTATTTTCACTCCACGGGAAGAACAATCCATCAAAAGTAATCGGGCTACTAGGGTCTAGAGAAGATGTATCGATCTTTGATGTTGTTAAATAGTAAGTTTTACTTGCCGCTGAAGTATTTCTAAGAACCGTATCACCAATAAGCATATGATAATTAATACCCGGATTACAAGCTGCAGAAATTAACTGTCCTCCACGAATATCAGCAGATGCAGTTCCTGTAGGAGTGTCGGACCAATTCATTCTGACCCATATTCCCTCACTCAATATATTGCCACCAGATTGGTATGTTTTCAAAGACCTGTTAAATCGTATCAATTGTTCGACATGTATAATCCACGTTGAATTAGCAGGTAAAGTTACACTTATACCACTATTAATATTTGATGCTAAAGATCCATTATAAGATGTACCAGAGGCAGACGGAAACATGGGTGACTGAAATACGTTTGGCTGATTCCACGAAGCATTACCGCTGGCATCCGATGTTAATATTTTACCAGCCCCTGGAGTACCACTGCTTATTTGAAGTGCTCCCGATACGGTAGTCGGGGTAGCTAAAGTCAGTCGGCTTGCTCCCGTGATATTTGTAGCTTGGGTCAAAGCACCTCCCAATTGAGTAGTTGTTCCGTTCATTGTCAAACCATTGTTAGCAGTAGTTACAGTAGCAGCAGGTAATGTACCCCACGAAGCATTTCCGCTGGCATCGGATGTTAACACCCTACCAGCCCCTGGAGTACCACTACTTATTTGAAGTGCTCCCGATACGGTAGTCGGGGTAGCTAAAGTAAGCCGGCTTGCTCCGGTAATACTGGTCGCTTGGGTCAAAGCTCCTCCCAATTGAGTAGTTGTACCGTTCATTGTCAAACCATTATTAGCAGTAGTTACAGTAGGTGCAACCCACGTAGCATTTCCGCTGGCATCGGATGTTAACACCCTACCCGCTCCGGGAGTACCACTGATTATTTGAAGTGCTCCCGATACGGTAGTTGGGGTAGCTAATGTCAGTCGACTTGCTCCCGTGATATTTGTCGCTTGGGTCAAAGCTCCTCCTAATTGAGTAGTTGTACCGTTTATTGTCAAACCATTATTGGCAGTAGTTACAGTAGCAGCAGGTAATGTACCCCACGAAGCATTTCCGCTGGCATCAGATGTTAACACCCTACCCGCTCCGGGAGTACCGCTACTTATTTGAAGTGCTCCCGATACGGTAGTCGGGGTAGCTAAAGTAAGTAGGCTTGCTCCGGTAATACTGGTCGCTTGGGTCAAAGCTCCTCCCAATTGAGTAGTTGTACCGTTCATTGTCAAACCATTATTAGCAGTAGTTACAGTAGCAGCAGGTAATGTACCCCACGAAGCATTACCAGACGCATCAGACACCAAAACCTTTCCTGCTGCCTGATTCCCATCTACATATCTCAATGTATTGGCTCCAGTTATTTGAGTTAACCCGGCTACGTCTAAATATACGCCTGATGCAGGAGCTGTTTTACCGATACTCACACGTCCGGGAGTAGAGTTGGATGTGCTTGTAATTCCAAATAGAGCATTACCAATATTCATCTGGTTACTGGCTGTAGCAGTAGGGGCTTGCGCATTTGTTCCTATAATAAGATTGTTGCCTCCTGTTGTTAAATCAGAACCGGCATTTAAACCTATCCCAATATTATCAGAGGCTGTAGTCCTTAATAATGCCGAAGAACCTAAAGCTGTATTATAATTCCCTGCTGAATTGTTTAGCAAAGCGTTCCATCCTATTGCGGTATTGTTATTACCCGATGTGTTTCTAAAAAGAGCAACAGAACCCATAGCTGTATTTTGACTTCCGCTAGTTACTAATTGGATAGCACCATTACCAACTGCCGTGTTTCCCGAAAATGAGTTAGATGCAGTACCCCGCAATGCAGCAGCCCCTATTGCGGTATTGCTACCCGAAGTTGTTGCTGCATACTGCATCGCTTGCGACCCCACTGCTGTATTTAAACTACCGGATGAACTGACAGATTCTAATGCCGAGGCACCCACTGCGGTGCTAGAGCTTGCTCCACCCGAACCTTTCCCCACAGTTATTCCATTAATGAAAGCATCTTCTCCCACTACTGTGAGTTGAGCATTGTTTGTTCCTCCATTGATAGAGGCAATGGTATTTCCACCAATAACCGTTTTAGCTGTCAGGTACGAATCATCGGTATTCAATGTCGACGGCAGTGCAGTACCCACTTTGTACCATGGATTTGAACTGGCTACAGCAGAAGAAGTGAATGGCTGCCACAAAGTACCGTCGAAATAGTAATAACCTATCTGAGTTATCTTTGCTGTCTTGGTCGTTGTAGATCCCGATAAGTCTGTAACATATACAATTGTACCCGTTTGAGGTAATGCGTATTGTGTATCCTTACTTATTATTTGAGTACGTGTCAATCGGGGTGCAATAAATCCTTCAGCCGTTGACGCTCCTGTGTTGGTAGGCATCACATCAAATGTTGCTTTAGGATCTTCGGTATTTACACCGACTTGTGCATATGTTATTCCACCCGTTAGAAGTAAAACTCCGATAGATAAAATTTTTCTTTTCATATTTTTTAAAATTATTTAGTGCTCTTGTTAAAACTTAATTAAACATTTATTATTAGTGTGTTGAATTTCGATGTTATCAGTTCTGCAATAGGTTAAGTCGCCACACATCAATCTACGCTGACACATGGCATCAACGTATTGACCTTCAGGGGTACTCAATTTGTTTTTATCAGGTTTGTGAACATAAAAAAAGCAATGACGTGTAATCACTACACACCATTGCCGGACATAGTTATGCCCTTGATAAGTTTTAGCTTCGTGCCAATTATAAACGACAACACTAAACAAATCAGTTACACGATAAAGCTTATCGGCACAACTATTTATGAATTTATTGGGTAAATATAAAAGTAGGAACACACCATATATGTCATCGTGACACATCTGGTTTTTTTCGCCAAAACCGGCTAATAATAATAGTATTAGAGTTAAATTACTCTCTCTCTCTCTCTCTCTCTCTCTCTCTCTCTCTCTCTCTCTCTCTCTCTAATATTTCAACGCACATAGCCAAACCTAAATCGTTAAAATTTAGATCATTATTAGCAAATATGTTTGTTAAACCGTATGTCATTTTCTTATCAATGCTTACTATTAGAGAGGCAAATATAATCAATATTTTTGATTATCAAGTTTTCTCAAAAAATTCAAAACAAAAAGTGCATATTTTTATTCCGACTGCATATGCACTTTCATCTTTCTATAATAAATAGCTTAATACCCTATTGTAAAACGCTCGCGATGATGTTGAGGAGTTTCCAATTCATCCAACATAGCTTTAGCATAATCTTCAACCGATATTTTACTGCTACCTTTTTCGTCAACAATCAAATTGTCCTTTCCCAAACGGTATTTGGCAGTCCTTTCGCCCGGCTCTATAGTCCCCGCAGGAGAAAAGAACACCCAGTCCAATTGTTTTTCGGGTAGCAGATAATCGGTCAATACCTTAGCCAACGATTCTACTCCGGGTTTGATGGCATCGGGTATAACTCCCGATTGCAATACCGTTTTACCCGGTGCTACCAACAAGCTTCCTGCTCCGCCAACAACCTGCAAACGCAATACTCCTGCGTGTTTCGCTGCATCTATTATCGCCCTGTATCCTTTAAGTGTATCATCATAAATAGAAGGATTACTCCACCCCGGATTGTATGCACTTATAATAGCATCGGCTCCTTTTACTATTTCTGCCAGCTTTTTCACATCGGTTACATCTGCTTTTATGAGTTGAAGATGTTTGTTTTCAACTTTTACTTTTTCGGGGTTACGCACTACTGCTTTTACAGCGTATCCACGTTCTAGTGCTTCTTTAAGAAGTGCAGACCCAACAAAACCACTGGCTCCAATCAATACAATATTTTTCATAATCAATACATTTAATAATGTTTATGGAATGTCTCGATAAAACAACCTAAAGCTCAAAATAGATGATGGTCAGCCTGTTTTTAAATAAACATTAACACTACAAACCGGATATATAAAAAAAACAATTGACCTCCCCCTTAGGAGAAGCCAACTGTTTATATTTTAATAATTAAAATAAGGTCTTAGACCCGATTCTATATTATTGTAATCTTTTCAATCTGTAAAGCAATTGTTGAAGAGCTTCATGATAGTCATCGATAATTGCTTGTGTAAATGCTTCTGAAAAATATTTACGTGCATCTTCAACCACATCATAAAATCCACATGCATGATTTACAATATCTGCCGGATTTTTAGTTTCAGGAATAACGATAGTAATATCGCCTGCCATAGCATATGTAGTTTCAACCAAACGGTCGGTAGCTTCCGTTAAACCTTCTAAAGCCTGGTCTAATGCAATATGTTTAGCATAACTACCAGCACCTGTTACATGCCAGTGATATAATTTAAGACTGTTATTGAAAGAAACCACTTTTCCTAAAAATGCACCTACTTCAGCAGCTGAACCGTTAAGTCCTTTTACTGCCTTTTCTTTTGCTGTTGTAGTACTCATAATTTATTGATTTAATTGTTTATATTTATTACTTATAAAACGTTTTGCGGATAGATTTGTTCATAAAAAACGCATTTTCATTTGTTAATTTACCTTGATCGCGAAACGACAAAAACACATTCAGCATATACTTCTCTAAAGAACAAAAGGTTACAGACAGATCGCTAAAAACATCAAATTTATTGATAATGCCATAATATTCATAGATGAGAATACTGCTTTTACTACCATATAGACAAATATAACAAAATAATTTTGAAATGTCAAGATTTAGCGGAGTTCTTTTCTCTGCTTTCTTTATTACGGAATAAGCAGGAAATACCAACGAAAAAAATTATATTTACAATTCGATATATAACAGAACAAAAGCTTATGCCCATCAGAAATGCAGAGATAACTGATAGTCAAGCCATCAGAGATATGTTGGAGCAATTGGGCTACCCATTGACAACAAAACACGTACAAGATAAGCTCGAACTCCTATTAAATAGTGTGGGGGATGCAGTATATGTATATGAAGATAAGTACCAGATTGTAGGTTTTATTACACTTCATTTTTCGATACAACTGGCTTTCGAAAAAAACTTCTGCGAGATAGGATATTTTGTTGTCGACAGCAGTATACGCAGCAAAGGTATTGGTCGCCAACTCGAAGAAAAAGCCTGTCAGGTTGCCCTCGAAAAAGGTTGTGACCATATAAATGTATTCAGCATGGCACATCGCAGCGATGCCCATCGTTTTTATGAACGACAGGGATACACTCACATTCAAAGATTTTTCGAGAAAAAGTTATAAAATAAATAACATTCAGAACAACGTCTCATTAAACAGTTTCTTTTACTTATGAATCACGATATTGAAGTCTCAAACACCATATTGATGGTTTATTCGGTTCCCGTTTTTTTACTCCTTATAGCAGGAATAATTGTAACTGTATTCGGATATGCTAAAGAAAAAAAAGTATTAAAACTGGCAGGCTTTGTTATCGTAGCAATCGGTTTTCAGTTATTGCTCATAGAGTTAGCAATAGCTCTGTATTTTAATTTTATAATTTCTATATCATAAATAACTAAAGGCTGAATCCGCAAGAATGCATTCAGACATCAATATTTTCAGTGAAAATCGTTATCATAAAATCTTATAATTTGTTCTATTATGGAAAGTAACAACAGCCTGGAGATGCTAAACTCTATTTTAATGGTCTATGCCATACCATTCAGTATTATTCTACTGGCAGGTATAGTAGTTCTTATTTGGGGTTTTGCAAAAGAAAAAAGAGGTTTCAAGATAGCCGGCCTGATTATAGCTGTCACAGGCTTCAAACTATTGGTATTATTAGGATGTATGGCTCTGTATATGAAGTTTATTGTATCTATGATGCCACACAACACATAAAATCAAGACTTTATTATCCTAGCATCAGCTTTGCACATTCGTAACCATGATTGTAAAAATGAATTAATACGTTTGTGTTTTTCTCTATTCTATTGATAGTCATAGGCTCAATCGGTCTTATAACGATAGCCTTGCCTTGCTGTTCTAATTCTTCGACACGCTCGAGCTGCTGATTGTATATTTCGTTGCGACGATTGATTGCATTACGCATTTCGGGATATTTTTTATAAAAGAAACGGGGTAGTTTCAATCCGGCTTCTTTTTTACGATAACCTGCATTACGAGTCAATATCACCAGCATTTTATCATATCCTTTTGTCAAACAACGCTCAACAGGGATAGAATCACACACACCACCGTCTAACATAGGAGTACCATCAACATAACATACGGGAGAGAATAAAGGCATACTGCTCGAAGCCTTCAGTATTTGTAATAGACGCTCGTGATCCGAATACTCTTCCATATATTCCGCCTCTCCTGTAAGACAACTGCTGACAATCATCTCAAAACAGATTCCCGCAGATGCATACGCATCAAAATCGAAAGGTAATATTCGGTTTGGAAAATCATCAAACAGCAAATCGAAGTCCAAAAAGTTGCCTTTTTTCAGGTAATGCTTCAAACCTATGTATTGAAACTTATCCAACAATTCGATATTACTGTAACGAGCCCTGCCCCGTTGCCCCGAAACATAGGATGCTCCGTTGCACGCTCCGGCCGACACGCCTACTACATAGGGGAAACGGATATCGTTATCCATCATCCAATCAAGTACCCCACAGGTAAAGACACCTCTCAATGCCCCTCCTTCGAGTACAAGCCCCATGTTGGCTATATCTAATTTTGCTGATTTTGATTCTTTAATTATCATAGTGTCGAATAGATACAAAAATACAAAATGTATGGAGAAACAAGCAACATTTTATCAGATAATAGATATACCTGCAAAAAAGAGATCACTCCGGGAGCGATCTCTTTTATATTTTTACTTGATAATACTAATATTATAACGTCTTCAATTTCAAATTACGCCACAATACTTTAATACCTCCTCCATCATGAATCTGCAGAGCAATACGTCCCTGTCCTGCTCCTATTTTATCATCTTTCAGACTGATCATTTCCTGTCCATTGAGCCATGTAGTCACACTGTCTCCCTGTACTTTTATGCGCATGGTGTTCCAATCGTTTTCTTTCAAAATAGTTTCTTTCTCATCGGGTATCTGTGCCAACCAACCACGACCGTACGATTCGTATATACCGGCTGTATCGTGTCCCTTAGGAGCAACTTCTACCTGCCAACCGTTTACCTTAACAGTGTCGGCAACAAAAGATCTGAAAAACACTCCCGAATTACCGTCTGCCTCTTGCTTAAATTCTACGGTAAGGTCAAAATCATCGTAATAGTCACGTGTAGCCAAATAACCGTATTGCTTGTCGGGTCCACTCTCGCAAATCAACAGACTGTCTTTTACATACCACAATTCGGTACCATATTTATCCCAGCCTTTAAGATCTACTCCGTTGAACAAATCGACCTCTTTCGTTTTACGAGGCAATTCTTTTATTTTGATATTTCGAAACGATGCAGGCGAACCATGATCTTGAAGACAGATCACACCCTTTTTGGATAATCCGTATTCAGGAGCATGTGCCCACTTTCCACTGTTTTTACGTTCAAACCAATCATCTGTCCAAGTTTCAAATTCGAGGATTTTCACACCATTGAGCCAATGCTCAACATGACCGTTGTTAAATACTATTTTAGAGTTGTTCCATTCTCCATAAGGATTTACTTTCATCAACGATGTATCGGGTAAATGCATTGCATAATCCACTCCCAGCTTCTGCCAATCTTCTAATGGTTCAGGAAAATTAGGTTCGTCAATAAGTTGGTATTCGGGACCCGTTACATAAGGTACATTAAACTGAGGACGTTCTACAACGTGATATATCATACCACTGTTTCCACCTTTCGACAGTTTCCAGTCCCAAGACAATTCGAAATTTTCATACTGTTTGTCCGTTACAATGTATCCGCTGGCATCGCTACCATCACCCTTTGCCTGAATGCATCCATCCACTACATGCCAAGGCTGAGTAAGGTCAGTACCATTGTAGTCACGCCATCCGTCCATTGTTTTACCATCAAACAAAAGCTCCCATCCATCGGCAACCTCTTGTTTTGTTAATGTATTTTGCTCTTTAGCTCCGCAGGAAGTAAATAATGCCGAAGCTGCAATACTCAGAACAAACATGCTTTTTAAAGCTGTCTTTTTCGAAATAATTTTCATCGGTTAAGATTTTAGTTAATACAAGTTTAGGTAAAGATAATAAAATCTGATGGTTGCAACTAATCAAGAAAAAGAAAGAGTTGACTGAGGCGAAAATTCTTTTATGCGTTTCTCGCTTCGAATTCTGAATATTTATGCCTTTTTCCGAAATTTAAACAACGTCTAAAATTAGAAATATATGTTTCTTTTTTGTACCTTTACAACAAGGATGGATCAATAAGGTCATAAGTCTTTTTATTACCCATTCGGATATAACTATGATTGTAAGTGATAACTTTAAAGCATCGCATTAAAGTATAACTTTTACTTAATTAGAAATTATGGATAAAAAAACAACTCTATTACTAGTTTCGGTGGCGATAGCAGCAGGCACTGCTGCATTGGTAGTGTATGGTCTAAAAAAGAAACAGGAGAAGAAAAAGAAAATAGCCATCCATTTCATTTAAATGGTCATGTTTCTTATTCATTTGGTAAAAAAATAGCTGATTGTCACCATGAAGTCTCAGCAATAAGCAGTGCCAATTCGCTCAAATAGTACGTGTATAAAATACAAACCTGCTCTTTTAAATAAAAAGAGCAGGTTTCTTTATTATAAAGAATCGTATCATAAGAGAATAAGCATTACAACATGTGTCATTAAGTGGGCTATCATTGCACATTCGAGACCACGTTTTATATACATAACTCCGAAGCTAATGCCAACCACACTATTTGCCAACAGAATGTAAAGATAAAGCATAACCGGAGTTTCTATTTATCTTTATTCATGCGAATCAGTAGTTGATCTGTTATGTTTAATGTTCAATTTAGTTGTCTTTTACTACGCGCAATCGAAGATTGCTTGTATTCCTTTTGCCCAAAGCCGCAAAAGGAATAAAAAAGGCTTTGTGCTGCGTGGCTCGCCTGTCTGACCTAAAGCTTACAGGCTAAACTAAACCTTCTGCCTATCGGCACGTTTAGTTTTACGCCTGCTTCGCTTGTCAGCCAACGGCTGTGCCTCTGATGCACCGGGGCTGACGCCTGCAAATGGTTTTTATCCGTCAGGCTTCCCGACCTTGGCGTTTGCACGGGGTACCCGCTGGATGAAGAAAGCGTTAAGAAACAAAAGGATATCAATAATAAACGTTTTTCTTTTGTTTTAGCTTTCGAGTCCGTAGCGGGTCGGGCAAAAGGCTCAGTCTTGATCTTTTGCTTCGTTTTGCATCAAGGCAAAATGAAAAACAAACCCAAAGGGTGCGTTAGAATAATTGAACATATAATCCCAACTACTGATTGACATTATTCATAATGCTATATTAAAAGAAACACTTCGACAACTGATAAATTGCAATAGCCGCTACAATCTCCGAAAATAGCAATGCTGCAACAAACCCCATTATCCCCTTAGCACCACTTATATTACAAGAAACGGAGAAAGCCTTATATGCAAGGATCACAAACCAAATGGCAGCAATCATAGAGACAGCCAAAAACGAAAAGAACACAATCCATTGCATAACAGTAATTTCCGAATAACTCTGAGCAAGTAAATTTTGAGTAATAATTATATTATAATCATACACACCGGGAATAAGTACCGCTAATGAAATCAATATAAATGGTGTACGTGCCAACGTTACTGTTCCGGCAACATCTATAAACCGAATAGATGATTTACTTAGCAGACGCCCTGTAAGATACAGTGTCACAATGAATATAACAAGAGCAATTGAAGGAACAAGTAGTGCTCTCCCCAAATTGGCATTATCGTTGAAATGGGCATCCACTACTCCATCAAACACCATATTGCCGCAATACGCCAATAATATCGAAACCACAAATACCACTATACCTATCAATAAGGCTTTACCTCCGGCTATACGCACAAAAGGATTAATCAACAACGAAAGAACTTCTTTATTTTTCATACTGTATAATTTTTTCGATTACTTCATCCAATAAGTTACGTACGGTAGGGTAACTCAAATTAAGGTCTTTAGCCATATCTTTCAGGCTTCCGCTATTTTTCATAAACTTCAGAATAAACTCCTGATCATCCGACGAAAGGCGAGCCAATACGGGCAGATCATACAACCCGATAACTTCGGTATCGCAATTCTCACATTTCAAACTCTTGACTTTTAGCTGCGCCTGACAGCTGGGACATTGACTGGGTAACTTCATAATATTTCATTTTTACGCTACAAACGTAATACATTTTTAAACATTATTCAAATAAAAATAAATATTATTCAATAATAAATAAATTATACTCAACAAATACCAATATTATACATACTGAATAATTATTAATTTTAGCTAGAAATAGTTGTGCATATAAACGACGATTCGTTTTTTTGTATCTTTGTCACAATCAATTGATCAAAAATTATTTATGCAAAAAAAGCTGATTCCGTTAAGCATTCTTATTATAATACTGGGGCTTGTTGCTCTGATTATCTACCTTTTGAAATCGGACAATAAAGACGAGCGTACGATTGTATCACATACTATGGTGGTGCAGCAAATCGAAGAAATGGGAAAACTGGAGGTCGTAAAGTATAACATACAAGACATGATGGAATACGAAAAAGTACGTCAGTGGTTGCCTAACTCCAAAGCAACATTGAAAATTGTAGGTGAAGTGATTGCCTGCGTAGACCTTACCATTGTAGGAGAAAACGATATTGTAACCCAAGGAGACTCTATAAGCCTGATGCTCCCCTTTCCCGAAATATGTCATTATAAAATAGATCATTCGCGATCGCGTGTATATAATATGGAGTATGGATTATGGGAAAGTGCCGAAATAGTTGAAGACGCTTACAAGAATGCGGAACAACAAATTTATCAACAGGCTCAAAATATGGGTATCGAAAAAGAAAGCCGTGAAAATACGATCAAGGTGCTTACACCTATACTTCGGGCAATGGGATTTACAAAAATATACATCGGTTTTAAATCGCCCGATAGTAGTTCAAATCCCGAACGATCAAAAATTAATCTGCATTAATATTACAGAACTGTTTAAATACATAATTAAATAGTTTTTATTTTTAACTAGCCTCATCAGATAAATGCTGCAAATAACATTCCCAATGTGGGACAGAGACTTATTTCTCTACCTCAACAGCAAACATAATCCATGGTTCGACCCTATTATGTATGCAGTCAGTACTTATACAGCCTGGATGCTGATATGTGTATCTATTATTGTATTTATGATATACCGCGACAGGATATGGGGTAAACGTGCAGCCGTTTTTATGCTCATGGGTGTTGCCATGAATAGTATTACGAATAACATTATTAAAATACTGATTATGCGTCCCCGCCCATCCAACGAACCCGATTTGCAGGATATCATTCACCAGTTAGGCGATCCCGACAATCATTACAGCTTTTTCTCGGCACATTCATCCAACTCGATATGCCTGGCATTATTCAGTACACTATACTTTAGAAACAAATACTACGGTATCGTTATCTTCGCATGGGCTATGACAGTAGCCTACAGCCGTATTTATGTAGGCAGACATTATCCGCTCGACATTATATGCGGTATCTTGTTCGGATTACTCACCGGATGGATTTCAGATTGGTTATATCAAATGTATCGCAATAAAAAAACAAGCCAGACTATTAATTAAGGGATCAACCTTATTTATACTGCAATCTCTCGAATCAGACAATGAAAAAAATAGTTATTCTCACTTTTCTACTCCTCTCTGTACTTTGTGCCAAAGCACAGAGCAGCTATAAATATGGAGTCGTCAACAGAAATAACGAGGAGATTGTACCCATAATATACGACCATATCGACAGCTTCAGAAATGGGTTTGCCAAAGTAACAAAAAAAGGGAAAGTGGGTCTTATCGACACTTCGGGAAAAGAAACCGTACCGTGCCTATATGATGAAATAAAAGATATTGAAGATGGAATGGCTGTGGTCTCAAAAGGAAACAGATACGGAGTGATAAACACGGCAAACGATACTATTATACCTATCAAAAATTTATCTGTTATCAATTATTTCAAAGGAACGTTTCTGGTGTATGACAACTATTTGTTTGGTGTGGTCGATTCGACAGGAAAAGCGACTGTACCCTTCAGCAAGTCGATAGGAGTACCCTATTCGGGAGACAACAGATACATCATAATTACTCGCATGGACAAAAGCGAGCAGAAAATTATTGACAGAAATAACAACGATGTATATTCTTTTCCGGGTTACGGAGTACGCGATCTCAACAACGGATATTTAGGTATATGGAAAAAAACAGTTTCGGATCAGGCAGCCATGTATCTGAATATAAATTCGCCGGAAACAATCGTAACATACAAAATAGTAGACATCGAAGGAAACGAGATCAATCCCTCGTTAACGATGGAGTATAATCTGGTATTTAATAATGGGCTAAGCCGAATATCCAGAGATAATAAAACAGGAGTAATAAATATAAAAGGGCAGCAGCTTATACCTTGCGAATATAGCCGGATCTACGATTTCAAGGATGGGTATGCAAAAGTAAGGCAAGACACGTCTTTTTTATATGGGCCGAATAAATACGGAATGGTCAACAATAAAGGGAAGCTTATCATCCCCTGCTTATATGATGGACTCGGAGAGGTAAAAGATGGCAAAATATTAGCTTTACTCAACCAAAAATATGGCTTTTTAAATACTTCCGGACAAACTGTAATAGCTCCTAAATACGATTTTGCACAAAATTTCGAAAATGGATATGCTATTGTTGGCAATAAAAATAAATTTGGAGTCATAGACCACAACGGAAAAGTTATTATACCTATACTTTATGACCAAATAAAAAATATAGACCCAAACTACTTTATTGCAACTCAGAACCTACAATCGGGTATTATAGATACCAAAGGGAACACGCATGTGCCATTTGTATACAAGGCATTGAACAGGTTATCGGATTCTAATTTCATAGCCGCTCAGAAAGACAAATTATGGGGCGTGATTGATATGCAAGGCAACGAAATCATACCTTTCATTTATAATGAAATAGCGTCTTATTCGGATGGTATGTTTGTCGTACAATCCTATCCAGCCAAATAAAAAGGATAAAAAGTATCAATTATAATTGTCCTAAATCAAACACCTAATCACCAATTTTTGATCGTTTTATACCTATATCCCGTTTTTTATAAAAAAAATTCTAAATTCTTCTGAACTTTTATTTTCAACTTGTGTTTTATAACTACAGAAGTTATCAAATATTTTAAAATAAAAGAATTGAAGAAAATGAAAAAGATTTATGTATTGGCAATTGCATTAGCATCAACATTATCATTTGTTGCTTGTGACGGAGCTAAAAAAGACGCAGATAAAACAGGTGCTGATGTTGAAAACACACTAGAATCGGCAGGAAACACTATTCAAACAACAGCTGACAGCCTAAGAGATGCTACAGACGCATCTGTAGACCAAGCAGGTAATAAAATCGAAGAAGGAGCTAAGGATGCAGTTGACAAAACTAAAGACGTCGCCAAAGATGCTGTTGATAAAACAAAAGATGTAGCTAAAGACGCTGCCAATAAAACAAAAGAAGTAGTAAAAGATACTAAGAAAGATGTGAAAGACGAAGCATCTAAATTAGATAAGAAATTGAAATAATTATCTCATATAGTTTACAATAAGTATAAAAGCCTTCAAGGAATTTAACCTTTAAGGCTTTTATTGTATTCGGGTTTTGTTAAAATTTCTGCTAAACAATTGTCGTAATTGCTTTGTTTATATAAGAAATGAGTATATTTGAATTAATAAACCGATTAGTATTAACACGATAAAAGAATAGAAACTATGAGGAATTTCTTATTAGGATTAGTTATAGGTGCAGGTGCTGTTTATGTGGCATCTAAACTGATAGATGATGAAAAAAGAAAGGAATTGTGCGATGAGTTTGAAAAAGCAACTGACGAAGCCCGTGAAAAAGTAAGACATGGGGTTAGATATGGCAGAGGAAAAGCTCTACGCATGGGTGTACGTGCAAGACAAGAAGTGAGAAGTGGCAAGAAGAAAATAAGCCAAGCTGCGGGTGATCTTGCAGGTAAATTATCAGAAGAATTAAGTGAATTTGAAGAAAAAGCAAAAGCTCATTCTTAAATTTATAAATTGTACAAATACAATAAAAAAATGCAAGCTCAATAATTGAACTTGCATTTTTTATTTCACAATCTAATTACTCTCTCAACCTCAACACAATTCTAAGTTAATATATTTCTGTTCTCAATTAAGAGAATTTCGTCCTTCCTCTATTTGCGGCATCATTCCTTTATCAAAAAGAAAATCACGTAAATCATTTAAAGAAGCTGTATAAACTCGGCTATCAGATGATTGGGTATACTTTGCTGTATCTCCTACAATTGCGATTCCAAACATAGCCGACTCGTCGATAACAAGTTGTGACCTTGTTGTACGTTTTTTATTCAAGAATAATATTCGAGAACAATTCTCTCCCTGCATTTCTTTTTTAGTAAAAACAGGAACCTCTGTCATATTATCATGACTTTTGTTGTAAAGATTCAACTGATACTTATATTCGTAAACGGGATATCTGGTATTTACCGCGATACTCATATCTGACGAACGAGTCACCATAAATGACGAATTATCTACATAATACCCCTCAACAGCAATATAAGTATTGCTCTTTGTTGATGATAAGACCTCCTCTAGAGGCTGTTCATAAAAATTTTGTCCAATTGCACTAAATCCGAATAAAAAGAAGAGTGCACTCCATAATACTTTCCGCATGATTTTCCTAGGTTTTTCATTAAATTTGTTAAAATCAGTATATAGTTAGTGTGCATGTATTTGATTTAACTGTATATTAGAGTATATTTTCACACGAATTCCATAAATAAAAAAGAAAAAATTATTTATTTAAATAAATTAACAAATTGATTCTTATAACATAACACAACGCAAGCCCTTGTTAATACTAACTCAGGCTTGCAAATTAACTAATTAAAAATTGTATCTTTTAACCTTTATTTTTTCGCACCGATAAAAGAAAAAGCCAAAGCTGCTTGATCGGCAGGAAGACCTGAAGGCACTGAAACCTCAATTCCCTTAGCTGTTTTTTTCCAATTTACAGCCTTACCTGTTTGTAAAAAAATCATCTTTGAACCTTTTGCCGGTTCATTAGCATTCCAGACTATGGTCTTTGGTATAGGCTTTCCTTCTTCAAGATTTGTAATTGCATAAATTGTATCACCATCTTTACTTTGTGTGAACCAAGTCGCTCCATCCCGATAGTTAGGAGTAATACGCGTATTATAAATAGCCTCCCCGTTTTTGGTAGTCCAATCACCGATTTTAATCAAGCGCTGAGTTACTTCATCAGGAAGCGTCCCATCGGGTTTGGGTCCTATTCCCAATAATAAATTACCTCCTTTAGCTACAATTTCTACTAAAGTATGAATAACCGCAGCAGGCGATTTATACTGATCGGTAGGAGTATACCCCCAATCCCAACCTAAGGTAATGCAGCTTTCCCACGGATTATCGAGTTGCATATCGGGAATACCGCGTTCGGGTGTCTGATAATTTTCGAATTCGCCGGGTACTGTACGATCTACGACCAACAATCCGGGCTGATAACTGCGAGCCATGGCGGCAATCTTAGGCATATCTATATCTTGTGAACCTTTGTATGCACGACCTTGACGGGCAGCGTCTCCCTCACGGGCAGGACGTACCCAACCGCCATCCAGCCAAAGAATATCTATGTTTCCATAATCACCATTCATTAGTTCTTGAATTTGATTATAAGAAAACTCTTTAAATTTATTCCAACGCCACTTATTATTCTCTATATTATAATTAACGTTTCTGGTAGGGGTTGCATATCTGTCCCACCAATAATATTGACAATGCCAGTCGGGTTTAGAATAATATGCACCTATCATATATCCTTCGTTACGAAATGCATTGAAGACTTCTTTAGCTACATTACGGCGTGGATCATTCTTGAAAGCTCCGTTTGCTATCGAAAAATCGGTTTGTTTAGTATCAAACATATTAAATCCATCGTGATGCTTGGTGGTAAATACCGCGTACTTCATACCGGCTTGTTTACCGGCCTTTGCCCATGAGGCTGGATCTAGTTTTGTGGGATTAAATTCATTGATAACATTCCAGTACTTACGTTTATAAGCATCATATGCAATGGTACTGTCGCGAGGAATCCAATCTTCTTCTTCGGCACATATCGACCAAGATTCTACAATTCCCATTTGAGAATATAATCCATAATGAATAAGCATACCGAATTTTTGATCCTGCCATTTATCGAGCTTTTCTAAAACTTTAGCATCAGTAGGAGCCGTATACGTCTCTGATCTGCCATGTGCATATGTTTGGGCTGAAGCCGTAGATACTGCAAGTGCAGAAAGTAGGAAGAGGGATAAAACTTTATTTTTCATTAATCCGTAATATTTAAGGTCTCAGACCTATTAAGTTATTGAGAGTATCTAATGATTTATTTCTGTATTTTAGAGATATGCCAAATATCATTCGCCACTAAAAGCAAAAGCCAGTGCAGGCTGATTGGACGGAAGCCCCGATGGTACTGAAACTTCTATACCTTGTGATGTCTTTTTCCAATTGACAGCCTTACCTGTTTGCAAAAATATCACTTTCGAACCTTTCGCCGGCTCGTTTCCTTTCCATACAACAGTCTTAGGCATAGCTTTTCCTTCTTCAAGACAATGTATGGCATACATCTTCTTTCCGTCTTTATTTTGAGTAAACCAAGTTGATCCGTCATTATATATAGGAGTAATTCGCGTATTATATATTGCCTCTCCGTTTTTGGCAGTCCACTCCCCTATCTCAGACAGACGTTTTGATACCTCAGCCGGCAATGTCCCATCAGGAGCAGGTCCTACTCCCAATAATAAATTACCACCCTTGGCTACAATTTCACTCAGAATGGCTATCACCTTATAGTTACTTTTATATCTGTCATTTTTCACAAAGCCCCATGCTCCACCCAGCGTAATGCAACTTTCCCATGGATTACTCAATTGTTGTTTAGGGATACCGTTTTCGGGTGTCTGATAATTTTCGAATTCACCCGATACAGTTCTGTCTACGACCAACAATCCGGGCTGATAACTGCGAGCCATCGCTGCAATTTTAGGCATATCTATATCTTGCGAACCTCTGTAAAAATCGCCTTCGAGTCCTGCATCACCTTTTTTCGAAGGACGCACCCATCCGCCATCGAGCCAAAGAATATCCATACTGCCATAATCGCCATTCATCAATTCTTCGATCTGATTATAGGTATACTCTTTGAATTTATTCCATCTCCACGGATTTGCATCGATACTGTAACTTGGGTTACGGTCGGGCGTCGAATACCTGTCCCACCAATAATATTGCGAGTGCCAATCGGGTTTAGAATAATATGCACCGATCATATACCCTTCGTTGCGAAATGCATTAAAAACTTCTTTGGCTACATTCTTACGGGCATCATTTTTAAAAGGCCCGTTGGCAATCGAGAAATCGCTGTACTTTGTATCGAACATATTAAAGCCATCGTGATGCTTTGTTGTAAATACAACATACTTCATTCCGGCTTCCTTTCCCGATTTTGCCCATGAGGCAGGATCCAGTTTGGTAGGATTAAATCGATCGATGGTTGCCCAATAACGTTGTTTGTATTCATCATAAGTAATGGTAGAATCGCGATTAATCCAATCTTCGGCACACAGAGTCCACGACTCAACTATCCCCAATTCAGAATACAGCCCGTAATGAATAAGCATTCCAAACTTCTGATCTTGCCACTTATCTAGCTTTTCCAATACTTTGGCATCTTTGGGATATGTGTATGTCTCAGATTTTTCATGCACAAAAGTCTGTGCCCATGCCGAAGACAAAGTAGTTACCGACAAAAAGAGGGTCAATAAGGTTTTGTTTTTCATTTAATTAAATAAAATATTATAAAATAAAAGTATAAAAATCCGACGTTTGTCGCTAAACAAATATAATTATATATATTATTTATAGCAAATTAGATGTTGAAAACATTATTAATTGAGCTGATTATTAATAAATTATTATAACAAATAATATATTTCCCTTTATTGTTATATTTTTTTCACAAAATAGTTGATCTTTCTTAGTTTTTTATATTACATTTGCAGTCGAAAAGGTAATTATTCACGGATTTTCGTCAAAAAAACAGAAGAAAAAAATGAAAAAGATTGTTATGATCGCTTTTGTTGCTGCAGCTACATTGTCATTCGCTGCTTGTAACACTAAAACTGAAGGTGCTCAAGGTAGTGATGTTGATTCTACTCAAGTAGAAACTCCAGCTGTTGATACAGTTGCAGTTGCTGACACTAGCGTTCTTGGAAAATACGAAGCATTAGTAAACCAAGCTCTTCCTTTAGTAGAAAAAGTACAAAAAGGTGATGCTGCTGCTTCTGCAGAGTATGCTAAAATTGCTCAAGAAATCGCTAACTTAGGTCAAGATCTTCAAAAAGAACTTGCAACTATGACTCCAGAGCAAGCTGCTAAATTTGCTGAACTAGGCAAAAAATTTGCTGAAGCTGCTCAAGCTGGTACTCCTGCAAAAAAATAAGGAATACCCCTTAGCTAAGTTGTTTTAAACAAAAGCAAAAAAGACAAACCCTTTAGATTTCTAGAGGGTTTTTTAGTGTGCCTATATCTCAATTCGTTCAAGTGATTTGAGTATCAATAAAAAAATAGCTGTTGCAATGCAACAGCTATTTCCTTTATAAACTAAAGACTAAAATTAGAATTTAAATCCGTATCCCAAAGCTAAAGTAAAGCAATCTGCATCGCTAAACGTGTATTTAAGTTCGATATTGGCAAAACGGTTTCCACCCAATTCGTAACTACCACCGGCTCCTAAGTTGAAACCCCAATCGGTGAAACTGGTAGAACCAAATTTCACACCATTGATTGTATTTCCAGAGAATCTTCCATTCTGCATAGCGATACCTGCTAATGGATATACTGAGATATTCTCTGCTACATTATCGAACACATAGTGTACATTTAGATTCACATCCAATCCTGTAACCTTGTCCTTTGGAAATATAAACATAACATCTGGAGCCAAACGTATTTTATCAGCTATCACATATCTACCTTGAGCTCCGATAAGAAAACGCCCCGGATCTGACTGCACTCCGATATTTCCAACAAGAGACTTTTCTCCTTTTTCACTTTGAGCAAATGCTCCTAATGTACTGGCAACAAGTGCCACTGTCAATAATAATTTTTTCATAAATTTTAAATACGTGTGTAAAATATTCACCGACAAAGCTATGCAAAATATACGAAATAACAACAGATATACATGATAATTGCAACAAAAAAGAGGATACATCAAAAGAGAGACGGGACACAGAATACGTAGAATTTACAGGTTGCAGACAATTGCTAAATAACTAAATTTTCGCCCACCTTTCCTGTTATACCTTCCTGATCAATTTCAATTTAGCACTATTCTTCCCCATAGGATCATACCCTTCAATGGCAGCAATATAATACAAATCGCCATTTAGTTTGACCAATTTACTTCCATCCATCTGCTCATACTCATCAGGGCTTAAATAGCACTCCACACAAGTGTAATTACTATCATCGGTTGCAATAATATTAAAGTAAGTGGTCAATATCGAATTCGGATTATTATAATAATCTAATGTTAGAATATTCTCGCGACTCACACCCGATTGTAAATGAGGTAACAATAGATTTGTTTGCTCATCATTATTGTTCCATATTATTCCCACATTATAAAGCTCATCACTCTTGTACCAAAAGCGTTGTGAATAATTGGTATAAAGCTTCTTTACCATCTGTGCATAATCCTCACTGCCTTCGTTCCATATTTCCTTATTTGTAATTACAGGCAATTCCAGTTCTATTGTCCCCATAACATCTTCGCCCTCACCATCTCTGCCTGTAACGATATCTTTAGTTATATTCTTAAACCAATTGTATGAAAAATTAGAGGTTTGGGGAACTACCTGACCGTCCAGATTTCCGGTAAAAAAACTACCTCCACCGTCTTTATTACCGGCATCTGCTTTTACGTATCCCTCTTCTTCTTCATTTATTTTGAAGCCGATCTTAAATTCGGAGGGTAACCCCAATGGCTCATTGGTACGCCGGGCAATGCTTGCTTTATTGTCCAGATCGATTAACGAAGGTATAGAAACCGCATGTTTTGATTGCTTTACATTCAATTCGAACTTACCGTCTTCGGGCTGAGTTAGTTGAAGATTAAAAGCTTTACAGAAATTATCGAGCCATTCGTCAATCTTCTGTTCAGATGGAAGAAATTTAAAAAGATTTATGTAATCTTTCTTGAAGTCCGAAGAATCATTCCAATTCATTGGAACTGTACCCGTGCCTTTATTATTGACCGTTATCCATTCAGGGTTAGTTCTAAAAGGCTCTACATCAAGCGTAAAATCTATATCATGAACCATCCATCCCTCATTGCCTTTGCTATGACCGCTTGATGTTACGCTTGCCAAGGTCAGATGTTCCCCCTTATCCAGCCATACAATTTGATTCAGTTTCCCTTTACCGGTCATACTATCTATATTTTCAATACGGTTGGGAGCATCCTTCACGATAACGTTAAAAAGATTAGTCAAGCTATCAGCCTCAACACTCTCCGATTCTTTATCGGGGTCTGTGCCCTGTATCTTCTTATATCCCGGTGAATGAATGGCTGAGTAGATTTTATTTTTCTGCGAGAATTTATTATCCCAGCTCCATCCATGCTTGATAGCCATTATACGATTATACCTGTATTCGAACGGAGTATCTAAATCTTCCTCCAGTGGATTAGGGGCTAATTCTTTATCGTAATAGTAGGGTTTAATTTCACCATTGGTAATTTTTGATTTGCCATATTCTCCCCATCGAAAACCTGACACCAATTTCATATTTTGCAACGGATCTATCATTTGGATACAATTACCATCGAAAACGCCTTCATTACAACCTCCGGGAACAGGAAAATAGCGGGTCATCTTACTGTCGTTATTTTGTGGCAGATTGTCCCGATAAAGGGTAGCATCAAATTTCAGATCATCAATATCAAAACTGCCTTCACCAAAATCTCTCAGAAGTTTTACCTCATAGCGGCTATTGGTAAAATCATTCCGCTTCACTTCCTCATAAGGTGTATTAAATGGATTATTTCCACCAATATACTTATATCCGTTATCCGACTCGGTAAAAGGATTGTTTCTAACCTTCAGATCAACTTCCAATTGTATTTTATACAAACCCGATTGAGGTATGGTTATATGAATGTTTTTACGATCTTCTTTAAATTTATCAACTTTAGTCGAAGATTCAAAAACATTGGTTCCTCCATCTTTAATATACTCTATATCTATCATCGAGCTACCGAACAGATTAGCTGTATAGAAATGATTCCATCGCCCTCCATCGTCATTTCGGTGAAAATAGTGTTCAAATGTCTTTGTATTGTTTTCGTCTTTTTTGAAATTCGTCCAGCTTCCTTTTATTCTAAACTTACCTAAATGTCCCCAATTCCATTCCTGCTGATAATTTGTTTGATTTTGATACGACATATATAAATTAGCCAGACGGGCATCGTCAAAAGCATTCCCTCCTATATGATATTTATTGCCTTCTCCATCTTTGTAATAATTAAAGATATTCTTAATGGCCTCCAGACAGTTTATGGATGGTGGGAAATCCTGAATACCCAAACGCACGTATTTATCCCAATGGGTTTTGCCCGAATAATTCCCTTCTCCATCTTTCGGCACTTTGGGCAATAAGCCGTACAAAACCAGTGGAAAGATACATGCAGGGCGACCTTTGTCGGAATTGTATTTATTCAGCATATCAACCATTGCCAGAGATCGTCCCTCATTCTGGGGATCGCTTAGATCGAGTTTCCACTCGCCCTCTATTTCAGTCATCTTTTTATCACCAAAAATGTCTTTTATAGTCTTCTTGACAGGCACAACCAAGTTGCCTTTATAGCTTCCATCGATGTCTATTTGACTGATTTTGAATTGTCCGTCAAAAATACGGATACTATCAACATAGAGTTGAGCTGTATAGATGTGATTGAATTTATTTTTGACTTCTTCGACATTGGCATACCCGAATATAGCATCGTTTGCAGGAGTCGAGGGAATGGTTATCGAATAGCTGTATTGTGCATCTTTGGTGTTAAGTTCGGAGGGATTGATCAGTACCCGATTGAGGCGGACACCTAATTTTTCAGGGCTTTGAATGTCGCAAAGCTTCTTATTAATGTAAAGTTCTATATTAGTCATAATATGTGTATTAAAGTCTGTGTATTGTTTATCTGAATGAGTAGTTCAATATATATGTTCTTTTATTCCTAACGCACCCTATCGGGTTTGTTTTTCATTTTGCCTTGATGCAAAACGAAACAAAAGATCAAGACTGTGCCTTTTGCCCGACCCGCTACGGACTCGAAAGCTAAAACAAAAGAAAAACATTTATTATTGAAATCCTCTTGTTTCTTAACACTTTCTTCATCCTGCGGATACCCCGTGCAACTGGCAAGGTCGGCGAACCTGACGGTCAAAAGCGATTTACGTGCGTCAGCCCAAGTGCATCAGTGGTGCAGCCGTTGGCTGATAAGCGAAGCGGGCGTAAAACTAAACGTGGCGAAAGGCAGTAGGTTTAGTTTAGCCTGCATGCTTTAGTCAGACAGGCGAGCCACGCAGCACAAAGCCTTTTTGATTCCTTTTGTGGCTTTGGGCAAAAGGAATACAAGCAATCTCTGATTGCGCGTAGAAAAACAAATAATTTAAAAGAACATTTATTTTCAACCAATGATTGACATTGTTTATATCTTAGTATTGAATGTATCTGTATAATGATATTTCATCTCTACCTGGTACAGCTCGTCTGTCGAATTGTATTTCAGCGACATATCATCTATCAGGATATATCGTTTTGTACTAAGTTCATACACGGCGGGCGAAGCACTCATTTGTCTCAACCACTCTACATTTTCTTTTGTGATGGGCGACGTTTGCACTATTTTCTGCTCTTGTACACTTTTCATGGCTACCGATTCTATTTCGGACTGTATCGCAAAATCGGGCTGTAAAGTTTTATAAATGGTGGTAGATGCACTTTTAAACTCAGACGAAAAACCACCTCCAAAATTCATGGTATCCCATCCTCCTAATTGATTGAGGAATACAAAATCATTCACCTCGTTAAGTACTTCGGGAAGTATACGGAAAGAAAGTGGCGTCGAAATAATTATCTCGGGTTCATCAATACCTAACGATTTGCTCTTATTCCATCTGCACAAGGAGACATCTATCCGTCCTACTGTTTTGCCATTGTACATGGGCAAAAACTGATCGAGTTGAAGCAATGCTGTATTTACTTTGCTGAAACTACTTTCCGGCTGCCCCCGTTCGATATGAGTCTTTATGAGGGTTCCCGATTGTGTATAAAGCTTGTAATGCAATCCGATAAACGGCAGCGGATTATCTCCCCCTACAGGTCTGGTCGCCATCCGATGGTATTTATGTATGAAGTTGAAATATTGCTTTTGCCCTTTGATATGTGTGCGGATGAAATTGGTTGTTAAAGGTTTTACCTTAGTAAATTCACCTGCATAAAAGTCCTGCGAAAAATCGAGAATATAGGAATCTCCGGATTCATCTTTTTCTAAATTGATCGGATTCAATGTATAATTATATCCGTTCAAAGCATAGAGTGGAGACGAATAGTAAAAAGGCTCATGAATTGCACCGTCTGTACGTTTAGCTATAAAACGATAATCGGTCATCGTATCGGCATTACTCCACAGTTTAAAATGGGGGTCTTTCTCATCCAACTCCAATTCGGTAAGAAAAGCGGAGGAATAGGCAACCTTTTTACTGAGCAATGTACTAAGATCAAACCACAATGGCTTTCCGAAATACGACTTAGAAAGTGTAGTCAGATAATTACCCATATGAGAGGGTGCATCGGTACTACCTGGAAAAACCTGATGATCGGTATATACATCCAAATCAATCCGATAGGCTCCTGTTCCAAAGTCGATGGTATCGGCAGATACTGTGGACGATATATCCACCTCATTAATAACAAAATGAGGTCCTGTGATTTCAACTTTCAAGGCTCGATTTGGCGACTTTATAAAGCAATTATAATCGCCTAAAGTAATATCCAGATGCGAGAGCAGGGCACTATCTTTCTTTAATACCGAGACAATATTCGCCATACTAGCCTTATAGCTTTCACCAAAAGTTTCGTAAGCAGCAATTGGTATAAGCAAATAAGTATTGTCATTAGCTTTAAGAGGGTCAAGTGTCCCATTCCACTTACGCTCATATATCGTATCAGATCCTTGCGTAATTTTAATATTCAACCACCCCATTCGCTCTACAATATCTTCGGATGTTGCTATCATATAAAAATCAAGGGCATACTGATAGTAAGGGCTATATGTAGTATAACTAACCCCGATAGAAACCCCATTATCAATAAGTTCAAACTGATATTGAGAATCGTATCCTTTCGCTACAATATACAGTATATTATTTTCGATTATATCGCCATCCTCATTTAGCTCCGTCCCTACAGATATGTCAAAATTGTTTTCTAGAAAAGGATTCTTGAACAAACACTCTTTTATGTTCTGTGTTATCAGCTTGATAGCTTCTCTTTGTGACAATAGACGCCCTCCTTCGAGACTCGATTTGGAAGGTATATAGAAAATAGTATCGGAAACTTTCTTTTTATCATAAGTTCCGTAAAATGAATATATGGCTCCGCTCTGTTTTTCTACTATCTTGAAACTGTAATTATCACGTGCATCCCATTCCTGCCCTACAAAAGTATAGGTATCGAGCACCTCAATACTCCCTTTCATTTTCTGACAGTTTGCAGTATTGCCTTTACTACTAAATACTACAAAGTTCGGATTATTTGCCAATGCGATTTCGGAGGGTTCGACTACCGAAGCGATCTCTTTATTACAATAATATCCCATGCTTTATCTCTTTTATTGAATAGATAAAAAAGACATGACGGTAGCATATATCAAAAAGGAGCACCTCTTTGAAAAGATACTCCCTAACAGTAAAACAGAAACTAAAGACACAAACCTCTTTACGGCTCTTACTCTTTATGTTTTTTTTCGTTCTTTTGCTCTATAAGATAAGCTGCTAATAAGCCCAATCCGCCAAATAATGAAACGCTTGCCAGATAGATTATAGCCACCGAATCGGAGATATTATTCTGCACATTCCAGTCATAACTCGCAAATGCAGGCTGCATAGAACTTGTAAGCGAAAATTCCATAAAGAAACCGACAAGAAGCCCCAGCCCTACCCCAACCAACAATAAACTGGCTCGAAGCGGCCAAGATGAAGGCAGTTTTACTTCCGGCCTATTCAACAACGGCAGGCTGAATTTATTGGCAAAGACCGATGGATCGACATTATTTTGCAATTTATCGATGATAGACATTCTTTCTTTCCGGCGGACAAATAATTCAAATAAACGGTATATACCTAAGGTAATAATACCGACAACAAAAATAGGGACTAATACATTTTGCATATTCTATACTTTTTATTCGTTAAACATTTCCTTGTTTGCCTATTTTGACGCAGCACATTCCGAAAGGTTACAAACTTAAGCAAGTAAATAAAAAAAATCGTATTAAGTAAAAGAAAATAATTCATGATCCGCATCAATAGTTCTTTTGTTACTAACTCCCCTATCGGGTTTGTTTCTCATTTTGATCTTATACAAACAATGTTCGACGAAGCGAAAACAAGTTCAAAAGGAATACAAGTAGCCTATCATTACGCCCAGTAGAATACTAATTCTGCTAGTTTATATTTCACAATAGTGCGATACTGAATCATTTTAATGACAGAATTAACGAAGTGAAGTAGGTCTTTTATTTTTTTTGGAATTTTTCTGATTAGATTTGTAACCAATGTGACACCAATACGTCATATAGGCATGACAGGTTTTGATGACATACATTATGTTCGTTTAGTCAAGGATGGTGATACAAATGCTTTTGTTCATATTGTACGCCGTTATCAGAGAATGGTATTTACCATTGTCAGCAAAATCGTCATCAATACAGAGGATGCGGAGGATATTACGCAAGAGATCTTTATAAAGATATATCAATCGTTGAGCAAATTCAGGGGCGATTCCGAATTTTCGACATGGCTCTATCGCATAGCCTACAACACCGCCATAACGGAGGTAAGGAAAACAAAAAGAGAATTTATTTCTTTTGAGGATATGGCCGAAAAAATACCCGATCACGATATAGCCGATCACATCGAAGAATCGAGTTCCGAAGAGAGGTTACAGTATCTGGATCTTGTTCTTAAGCAGCTCAACCCCGAAGATGCTTTTCTGATTACGCTTTTTTATCTCAACAACCACAGTGTGCAAGATATAAGCCAGATAGCCAACTTGAGTGCATCCAATGTAAAAGTAAAGTTACACCGTATACGGAAATTTATGAACTCAGAAATAAATAAACTCATATCAAAATGAAAAAGCAAGAAAAAGACAATTTAAGGAGCTTATTTCAAGATATGGAATTAAGCTCACCTCCCAAAGGTTTCGAAGATCGTTTGATGCAACAAATACATCAGGTTGCCGCGAAAAAGGAGGCGAAAAATACAGTAAGAAGTAAAATATATACGATAGTTTCGATAGCTCTCGGAATGGCAGGCATGATTGCTTTGCCACTCATTATATTTTATTTTATGACAGGAAATATCGGTTTCGAATTGCCTGCTATACAATTGAATTACAGCCTGCCCCATTTATTTAAGGCAGATATCAATCCGTTAGCAGTATTACTGCCATCGGTTATACTGATATTACTGATGGGAGATACACTTATCAGAAAACATTTATCGGATAAGAAGCACCACAATTATTGAGCTTACAACGGAAAAAACAAATAGGTTTAAAACCTCAATTAGAAGTAAAAAAGTTAGCCAAGTGTGTATTAACCAATGTCACATAATCGGGATTGTCAATAGCAGTATATTTTCCGGATGTGTTGTTATTTAAATGTGCCGTTATCTCTTCGTGTGTGTATATATTCTCAGTTTGTCTTATGTAATCTATTCTCGATAAAAGTTCCAGTCCAAGGGATGAATAAAACCCCGATAAAAATTCTGTTGTCTTTTGGGCAATCTCTTTATAAGATTTATTTTCGGGCAAATTCAAGTATTCTTGTACTTTCTTTCCCGTAGACATGTTTAAATTTAACTCTTGGAATGGGTTTTCATTTAACGAATCGTATTCGCTAATATAACTTCCATTCAGATATTTCAGTACCTGCTTTATTTTTCCGGAATAAGGTCCGTAAAAGTTAGAGCTAAATTCAAGTTTGAATTGTCCGTCTGCACCGAATCTTTGTAAAAAATAAACAATCTTTTCGGCTGCAAATTCCGAGATAAACTCACCCTCATTTACCATATCGAATAGTACATGAAGCATCATCGCACGTGCCGAGGTCAGTTGGGGTTGTTCTTTTTCGAAGACAGCCTCAACTTCATCATTGGGTTGATAAACAGTGATTTCGCAATCTAAATCCGAGAGATATTCCTCTATCAAATCTTTCACTTTACCCCATTGCAAACCGCCATTACCGGCACCTAAGGCAGGGAGACTGACCGATTGAAGCGAACGTTCTTTTATCAGTTTAACCAATTCGATAAGCCCAAAACGGATATAATTATATTCGGAAGGATCCCGCCAATGATCTTTCGTAGGAAAATTTATGATTATCTTTCGTCCTGTCAGAAGATTTTCTTCTTCAAACACTAAGAGTTTGCCAATTGTTAAAGTTTTGTTGTCACATGCATTTTTGTAAATTTTGAAATTATTAGGAAAGTACTTTTTAAACTGCAGGGCAATACCTTTCCCCATTACCCCCACAGTGTTCACAGTATTCACTATCGCTTGAGAATTACTCTCAAACAGATTCCCGCACACATATTTTATCATATATCAAAAATAATATCCTGGCTCAACCCGTATCTTGTCGTCGTCAATGCCCGATACATATAGTTTATCCTTTACACTTGGACTATAAACTATATACTCGGTAATACAAGTAGCCGGCAAATCGGCACCAATCAAAAATTCGGCTTCCTTACGCCTTCTTATGTCAGTGTTATCACTGCCGCCCCAGTTGTTGTCTATTATCGCCTCCATGTCTAATAAACTTCTGATCTTTCGAATCTTGGAACTATCATAAAAATAGCTCAACTTGCTGAAAGCATGTCCGTTCGTAAACCAGAATTCTAATTCGGCATCAATAACCTGTTGTATTGTTGTTACACAGTAAACGATGCGTCTCGGATCAACCGGTTCTGTCCCATACCCTTTTTGTATTGCATAAAGCATAGGCATTCGGGGAGCAAAATGAAACGGAATATAATCAGTTAAGGGACGTCCGCTCGGAAGCAGACGTTCTTTTCGTTTATCAATAATAGCACTATTGCCAATAGGTACAAAGTTTTCATTCCTGTCGGGAGATGAAATATGTGTTATTCCTTTTTCGGCAATATGCTGAATGTTATCAAAATGAGTGACTCTAAATAATGGAGTCTTATCTAAACGTAAACGAGCCAATTCTATTATTATTACTTTGGCAACAAAGATAAATCAATTTTAGATAAAAAAGCTCCTTCATTATCTAAATTGAAGTCGTTTTTACTCAAAAAACAATTCACCGAAAAACGATGGTTGATGAAAACTCGGTTTAGGAGTTTCGATCTTAGTCCACGAAACAAAATGTGGTGTAGATAGGCTATCGCCGCATTTATAGAAATTACCTTTTGCATGCAAACCGTCGAAGCTTGCGATATTACTTTCCCAGAAAGCAGTACGAGGAATAACAAGAGTCAATGTCCAATCGAAATTACCTATTTCTTTTCCCCTGTTCGCAATGCCTAAGCTTGGTTGTCTCAAGATAGACTGCATGGTTGTCTCAGAAGCATGTACAGCTTTTTCGCCAAATTTACGATAACCCAACAATGCTTTGCCGATACAAGTAAACTCAGCATTGTAATAATGTTGGTTATCAAACGAAAGAAACATTTCAACGCACGAATCTGTCCATACTTCGCCGTTATCCTTTGTTACCGCTGCCAAAATCTCGTTCTCTTTCACCCTGTATTGCAATAAGATATTTTCGCCATTATGAGCAATGGTAAATGTCACATCGGGCTTAGACGGATATGTATCCGGCCAGTTGATTGTTTCTATCTTATTGACGGATAAAGCTTCTAGTCGCTGAGCCACCAGATTTATATCCGTAGTATCTATTGATATTTTAGGTACTGTTATTTTTTTCATTCTCAAATTTAGCAATTTATATTTTCATCAGTAGGGACGAAAAATCTTTCGCCCCTCCGGTAACTTCAGTAAAAGTAACTATTAAATGATACATTTTAAAGTCAGAACTATCTATCGCTTTTTTACTTGCCAAAGCAATAAATAGTTCTGCGAACTTCATATAGAATAAATAGACTTTTCTTATTTCTTAAGAGCTGCAATCTCACTATTTACGATGTCGCACATTTTAGAGTAATTCTCATCCAGCGATTGCAATAGTTTATATTGACCTCGGGCACGAACCAGATTATGCATTTCATTTTTCACCTTGTAGTAATTATCACCGTCAATATAATCCATCAAGAAACGAAGCACCTGCTCAAATGTAATATACTTGGCTGAGAAGGCTACATTCTCTATTTCTGCCGGAGTGAGAAACCCGACAGTTTCTGCCAGATATCCTTTCGTATAGGCTTCAAAAATAGCCATATCCACGTATACCTTGCTTAAGTCTTCTTCGTCTTCAAAGCCTGCAGCATTGGTATAGGAGCGTATTGCATCTCCATAATCGTTCAGACAGATACTATTAAGTACCGTATCCAGATCGATGACACACAAAACCTTTTCGTTTTTATCGAACAGTATATTGCTGATCTTAGTATCGTTATGGGTTACACGGGTAGGTAGTTCGCCCGATTCGGCTTTTGCCCAAAAGGCAAGCATTTCATCGCGACGGCTTTCTATCCAATCGACCTCTTTTTGCACCTGAGCTTTACGTCCTACGGGATCTTTAGCAATTATTTCATCCCATTGTTTAAAACGGAAACGCATATTATGGAAGCCGGGAAGAATATCGGTCAAAGGTTCTTTCATATCCGAAAGCATGGCCTGAAATTTACCGATACCACGTCCGCCCTGTTCCGCTAAAATCGTAGAATCGGCTTTTTGATAGGTGATTGTATCTTCTATAAAAAGACAAGCTGCCCAATATTCGCCCTGCTCGTCTTCGTAATACAGTTTACCGTCTTTGGTAAGAGTTACCGTTAGAGCCTCACGCAACGGATCGCCTCCCTGAGCTGTAATTTTCTTCTTGAGATGGGTCGTTACCTTGTGGATATTCTCCATCATGGCAGGCACATTCTGAAAGATATTCTTGTTTTTGCATTGTAGAATATAATTGGGACTCGATCCTTCGGTTTCCACAAAGAAGGTATCATTGATAAGACCTTCGCCCAGAGAACGTATTTCTTTTACGATTCCTTCGAAAGCAAATTTTTCACCAATAGCAGAAAGGGTTGTGTTCATACAAATAAGATTTTAGGTTTTAGCTTGCAGATCTTTTATTGCTTTGCCAAGATAAAGTACAAAACAATAAAGGTTCTGCTGCATTTAATTATTTCAAGCTATAAATATAGGGAATTTTTTAATGACGCATGATTACTTCATTCTGTCTTAATCGTTAAAAAAAACTTCTAACTCTTCCATTATTGCTTCAAACAGTTGGTCTGCCCACTCATTCGAAAAAGAATCTTCGATCTGTTGCTCCAGTACTGCCAAAACAGGACGGGGAGCCATCCCTTGCTTTTTGATAGTCTCGGCAATGGCATACAGGACATCGTTGGTGGCTGGTATCCCTTTGCGTTGTGCCCACTCCCTGAGGTCGGATATGGGAGGTGCTTCTCCCGAATTTGGCTTTCTGCCGTTTTCTATGTACTCAACATAATCATTGAAAAGAATCGTGATTACGGGGTTATCCGAACACTCAACAGTATATCTCACACCGTTCCTCAAGGCACTGTTCTTCAAACCGTTTTCGTCCAGTATAAGATGAGCCAGTGCCAAAACATCTTCGGCAATAGCCTTCAATACTTTTAGAGTAGCATCATTCATCGTTTAGAGGTTTTAAGATCAAAGACGGGTAGTTTATTTACAAAAGTTTCGCAAGTACCCGATGTTTTCAATTCAAAATGGTTCAGAGGTTTCGAGGTTGCAAGCTCATTTTCACTGTCGAATTGCTCTTCAATCAGACATAAGTTTTGCATGTTGCGTTGCACCAATTCTACCGTAAACCGACATCCACAAGCATTATTGTCATAGTAATTGCGAAGGGTGAGGTATGACCACGACGGTAGTATCGACACGGGTATCGTATCGTCATGCTTGATACGTTCCAGAATATTCAACCCGATAGAAAATGCCATATTCTGAAGATTGGCAACCTCTGCATCTTCTTTAGGAATAAAAAGAATCGAGAAATTCACCGTATTGGTAAATGTATTGGCATTATTGCGTCCTGTAAGAGGATCTTCGAGCCAAAAAAGAGGATGTGCTTCGTTGCCCGATCCTATTTCGTAACTGCGATTGTAATAAAATGAACGGATGGTTTTATGCTCACGTGCCTGATGGCGAAACATTTCGATAATAGTATTAATCATATCAGTAGTTTTATTGAATAGATAAATCTGACGGATATTCATTATCTTTATCAGCAAAGAAAAGATTTATACTTCTTATGAATTATCTGGCACATGCCTATTTATCGTTTAATGATCCCGAAATACTCATCGGTAATCTTATTGCCGACTGTGTAAAGGGAAAGCAGAGATACGATTTTCCCGAAAATGTACAACGGGGCATCGCCTTGCATCGAAAAATAGATGAATATACCGACAATCACCCGGTTATCAAAGAAATACAGAAGCTATACACCTTATCGGCAGGCAGATACAATGGTGTTTTTCTGGATGTAACGTTCGATCATTTTCTCGCAATAGATTCGGTGAACGAACCGCCCGAAGGCTGGCAGCAGTTCAGTGCATGGTGTTATCGTCAAATAGATGAGAGTATAAACGACACACCCGAGATATTCCGTCGTTTGTTTTCGTATATGAAAAAAGAAAACTGGCTATATAACTATCGACACAAATGGATGATGCAAAGGAGCTTCGAGCGTCTTGCTCATCGGGCTAAATTTTTACCGAACAGTGCAGATATTTATTCGGACTTCGAACAAAACTATCAGCAACTTCAAGATGGTTACGGAGAGTTCTTCCCCGAACTAAAACTGTTTGTAGAAAACGAACGCTAACCGTCTATTAAATATCACATTATCTCGAAAGAGAAAAAACGAGAAACTTTTTTATCTATCCACCGAGCAGACAAATTTTTTGAAGCACGGATACTTCCGGAGTTCTAAGGCTGTTGCTAATCATAACTGCATTTGGTGAAACCGGGCAAAATTGAGTATATCGTTGGTCTGCTTTTTATTTTTTTTATTCGAAATTATATATTGGTCGGGGTGAATTGCCATACATTCACTTTGCCTTTGTTATGTCCTTATCAAATAGAAGTTCTATCGGCGATAAATAAGCAGTAACCCACCAAATAACCCACTCGACAACCCAAATAGAAGCTTAAGAATTAAATATTTATAAAGGATAACAACTCAGTATCGAACCCGGTGAATAACCGAAAGGTAACCCACCGACAACCCAAACTTTAAGAAAGAAAAGAAAGAAGAAGAAATAATACTTCCCCCTATAGTCCCCCAAGGTGGAAGTTTTTCAACTAATTTTATCGTTACGGAAAATGCTAATCTCTTTTTCCCGATTTGTTATGCAAGCAACATTAAACCTTTTCCGAAGCAACGTGTCTATAACTGAAACCAGCAATAGTAACCTTTAACACAATCGCCCCGTATGAAAACAGATGTATACACCAAAATTGTCCTTACCGTAATCGCCATACGCTCTGCCGTGAACCTGCTAAAAGTGTTTGGAGTAAAATTAAACACCGGGTCAAATCCTTCTTCACGACGAGTTCCGGCTTCCTCCGACAATCACCCTTTGAATGTGAACATCACACACATCAACGGCTGTGCTTTGGAGGATAATTACAACGGATATGTAATTCCGGTCGAAATGATAAAGAATCGTGACAAATAAACCGATTGCCGCTTCCTCTACCAACACACTACTAACACTTTTTATTTCCTGCTGATTAAACCTTCGATAAGTTGAATAGTCTATATTTGTATACGAGCGATAGTAACCATTTAATACACATGATTATGAAAACAGGTTTATTTTCGAAACTCACCTCTGCTATAAGATCTATACCCTTCATAGCCAATTATCTGAAAAATATGGAAGCCATATATTCCGCAAGATTCAATGCGGATGTTCCTCCCACATATCCTACAGTTACAACTACCGAAAGTGTATTGTGGGAAAAGAATACTTTACATATCGACAGTTTGGCTGACGGCGATATTTACAGTAATTCCACTACTGCTTTTGAAATTACAGAAAATCAAGATAAATAATAATAACAATTAATTTTCACTGATTATGAAAACTGACTTGTATACTAAAACCGTTCTTACTGTGATTGCTGTATGCCTTACTGTAAACTTATTAAAAGAGTTTGAAATTGTACCAACTGCTAAAGCTTCTACCGCAACAGATCAAACCTCTCAACCAACAGCTATAAAAAATGAAACAGTGGATGTAAATATTTCGCAGATTGGAGGGGTGCCGATAACGAACCATAACCCTAGAAACCCAGAACACAAACCATTTCATAAGGAATTTAATCTCTATTATGAAGGAATACCTATAACAGTCATAAACAAGTAATAAAATAAAAGCTCTCGTGTTAGCCATCTTTTATCTATAATAGAAAAGATGGCTAATAATAAGAAAATTTTAAGTATTGATTTTAAAATAAATGGTGATAAACAATTAAAGGAAACAGTCAACGACCTTACTGCTTTAGATAAAACGATAATAACTGCAAAATTTCCAACTAAACTAGCTGAATCGTTTCGGAGTTTTTCTGATTTATCGGTAATCTTTACAAGCACTGCTACAAACGGTGCTTTTTTTCCTCCCCCCATTAAACCTTACAGAATCTAAATAGTCTATATTTGTATACAAATAATAGAAACCATTAACATAAAAAACTTAGATTATGAAAACTGACTTGTATACAAAAGCTATTCTTACTGTAATTGCTATTTTCTTAGGTGTATTGATATTTCAAAACACAAGTGTAATATCCACCGTACAGGCAAACACCGCTGCAACCTCACCCGCTACATTACCTACTGCTACACAAGCTGCTCCTGTGGATGTAAATATTACGCATATAGGAGGTCTAAAATTAGTAAATAATACCTATAAATCTGCTCTCAATATCGAAGATGGACTACCTGTGCAAATTCAAAAAAATAACGACAAATAAAAACAGAAATAATCTATTAGCCATCTTTTATCTATAATAGAAAAAGATGGCTAATAAAAAAATGACATATGATTTATCCATAAACGGAGTACAGCAGTCAATAAAAGACACGACTATATTAAAACAAAGCCTAAGTGCATTAGATAAAAGTATAATTACGGCAAAATTCCCATCCAAACTGATGGAATCATTTCGCAGTTTCTCTGACTTTTCTAAAAGTTTCTCTAAAGAAACTAACCACATGGAGGAAGCTATAACGAAAGTTGTACCAACTCTAAATACAGCATCGCAAAAGATAAATGATATAGCAGAATCTTATCTATCTACTTCTTTAAAAAAACAAATAGACGAAATAGAAAATCTCCTGTCCCTTGGGATTTGCAATCCCAAGTTGTTCCAAGCACTGCTTTTTTTATTACCCTCCGTTAAACCTTACATAATCTGAATAGTCTATATTTGTATACAAACAATATTAAACAATTAACAAACTTAGATTATGAAAACTGACGTGTATACTAAAATTGTTCTTACTGTAATTGCTATCTTCTTGGGTCTAAACTTTTTTAAAGAAATAGAGATTATACCAACAGTCAAAGCAAACACTACCGCAACAGCTCAAACTTCTCAACCAACAGCAATAAAAAATGAGACTGTAGATGTAAATATTTCGCATTTGGGTGGTGTGCCGATAACGAACTACCTACCCAGTTATCCAGAGACTAAAGCTATGAAAGAATTTAATCTTTTTTATTATGAAGGATTACCTGTGACTATTATGAAGAATCGCGACAAGTAAAATTCCTCTTATTCTCCATTTTATCTATAAAAGAAAAAGATGGCAAATAATAAGAAAACATTAAGTATAGATGTAAAAATAGACGGAGATAAAAAACTAAAAGAAATAGCCAAGGATTTATCTAATTTAGATAAAGCGATAATAAATAGCAAATTTTCCACGAAACTGACCGAATCGTTTCGTAGCTTTTCTGATTTATCGGAATTATTCACTAAAGATACCGATTATATGATGGAAGCTATGACACGGGTCATACCTACTGTCAATGTAGCATTACAGAAAATAAACGATATAGTAAAATCTTATCTCGGAACTTCATTAAAAGAACAGATCGCAGATATAGAAAAGCTCTCGGAAATAAAGTATAGTGAGGATATTAAATATACGGAGAAATCAAAAGCAATATACGAGAATTATTATTCGGGGCTTGAACAAACATATGCTAATGATGCTGTCCGATTACAACAAATACTATCTGAAAAAGAAAAATATCAAAAAGCATACGATGATCGAAATAATAGTATACGAGAAAAGATAAAAACCTCTTACAAGGTTGTAGAAAAAGGCAAAGATGCTGAACTCATCACCGAGCTCAAACACCTAGGTGATATAAAGAAAGACGCTAATCTGTCGGATATTGTCGCTCAAAAACAATTTATCAAAGAAGAAGAAAAGCTACAAACAGAACGGAATACACGCATCTCCGATTTAGAAACTGCTGCCATAGAACGCAATACCGAAGCCGGACGGACATTCAATTTTATAAAGCTAAAGGAGACAAAAGAAAATTACGAGCATATAAAAAATCTCCGTTTAGAAAATATTAAAGTGGCAAAAGACGAAGCCAAACGTGTTGCTGACGCTTACGACGAAATGGCAAAAGGATTCGAAAAGGGATCGACAGGTGAAGCTGTTATTCTCGAAGAAAAAAAGAATAAGTTAGCGGGCATTAACGCACAGATAATCAAAGACCAGCAAGCCGTAAACGATTCTACCAAAACTATTATTGCTGCTACACAAACGTATTACGATGAATTGGCTAAAAAGATAACCGATTTCCACACCAAATGGACAGAGGTATATGGTGCTATGGGTGGTATGGTAAAAGGATTTCTCGATTTACAAATAACGGGTTTAAAAGAAGACCAGGAAGAAACGGTCAAAGTGATTGCCGAAAAGACCAAAGCATATGAAGAACACACGGGAAAAGTAAAAAGCCTTGAAGAAGAAGCCAAAACAGCCACCGGCGGACGGGCAATTGTAGTGCAGGAACAATTGGCTCGCGAAATGGAAGCTCAGGCAGAACTGCTTAAACAGAAAAAAGAAGCCGAAACAGAAAAAGAAGAAATCGACAAACAGATTGCCCGAAAGAAAAAGCAGCAAGCTAAAATAGACAAGGTACAAGAGATTGCTAAAGCAACCGCCAATCAGGCAGCGGCAATCATCAAGGCATGGGGCATGGGACCTATCTTGGGACCTATTATGGCTGGTATTACTGCATTAGCCACAGGAATACAAATTGTCAAGATGAAACAGGAATGGGACAAACTCGAAGACGGAGGTTTGCTTCGGGGCAAGCGTCACTCACAAGGCGGAATGCGTATCGAGGGAAGCAACATCGAAGTAGAAGGCGATGAGTTTGTGGTTAACCGCGTATCGACCCGTAAGAATCTGGGCTTGATTGAGTATATCAATACGCAACGCAAGGAATTGTCTCCCGCCGACCTTACCTCCTTTTTCGCACGAAACGGTCAGGCAAGCACCGTGCAGCAGCACACCATCAAGCATATGTACGAACAGGGCGGACAGTTGACCAATCTCGAAGTCATAGACTCGGCAACGGCTCCCGACAACAATAAAATTCTGGAAGCCATTTCACGGATCAATTTTCAACCCGTAGTATCGGTTGTAGATATTGCCAATACTCAAAGCAGTATTGCACAAGTTAAAGATATTGCAGGGGCATAGCCTGCGGATATGGCTAAATGATATAGAAAAAGTGTGCCTAAGGTTTGAGTTCCTTAGGCACACTTTATTATTTAAATTCGCAGAGCTATTTGTTTTTTTTGTAAATGACTCAGTAATGGTTAGTTATATTTTAAAATATATCATTAAATATCTTTTTTTAGTTAAAGTCAAAAATCTTCAACTTTAAGCAACAGGTCTCAGGCGTATGTATTGATCCAGCCCCGTGTAGTTTCCTTCGGCAGCCCAATAGTCCTGATTACTGAGGACAGCCATATAAAGATAGTTATCGGTACTCCAATACATTTTGTCGTTACCCATCGGAATCCAATTTTTGATGTACATACCTATCATCGGGTCAATGTAACGTTTGTTGCTGACTTCATACAGGTCGATATATGCAGCTCCTTCGAACGAATCGACATCTACACTCACAATGAAACGTTCGTCAGCCGAAAGGTACGGAAAGTTAGCAAAAGTCTGTATGGTACGGCCGCCGTTCTTTTCGACCATAAAATAGTTCCAGTCTTCCCAGTAAATACCTGATATGAGGTATGCGTTGAGAGCCTTTACTTGTCCCACATAGCTGAATTCTTTGTGATGCTCGCCATCCGACAGGTTATCGGTTAGAGTTACGGCTCCATTACCGCAGGGCAAACGCAATACTCCTTTATATTTTTTAATAGATGTAGAATCGAGCGTAAAATACTCCACTGCCGAAACTCTGTTTTTGAGGAACGTATCTTTGTCGATAAGCTCTATCACAAAAAAGTCCGCCAGCTGATTGCCGCCATCATAGTCGGTATACAGGTCTTTCTCCGAGAGAACATGTTTTTTGATAAATCGTATAGCTTGTTCTTCCTCAATAACTTGTGCGGCAGTATCTACCACCATCATAGTATCAACGGGCAGATTTTCTACCTTTTGAGCATCATTGGATGGATTTTTACATCCAACCAGTACAAGCGTTACCGCAACAACTAAAACCTTAGTTTTCATAACCCCCTTTTGCAAGTTTATGTATTACTGTATAACCTAAATTATCTACTAATCTCACAGGAAAATATTGCTTTATAAAATCGGCACAAAGATAGTGAAGTTCAACGTACTTAATTCATATCCCGACAAAGATTTTCAAAGAATAAAAATTATTTATAATGAAGTGGATTTATCAATAAATATCGAATATAAAGTTCACATAACTAGTTGCTGCTTTGGTAAGCAAAACAGCAATATATAGTCACATAGTTTAAGTACTTTGTTTTTCTTATAACCACAATATAGTCATAAGAAAAACGGAGTGCTTAAACCTAATCTCATATCTATTAGCCGATATATCCCTTAACAGTCAATGCATTTATAATTACCCGGTCTATTTGACCACTGATCAGAGTATCGAGTGTGTATTTATCTATACTTCCATTAAACATCGAGGGTAGTACTTTCTGAAGTACCAACGACGGATTATTGCCTGCAAAAAGCATCTTGCCAAAGTTGCCTGCTTTACTGAAATAAAGGAAAGACATTTCGTCGCTGTCAGGAAAACTAACTCCGAAGAAGAAATAAAATCCGGTTAATGACCTCAACATTCCTCCTCCTATCTGATCCACAAAACCGGCATAGCCATATTTTGCCAATATTTCGGGCAGTGTAAGAATCACTTCTTCGTTATTGCCTCCAAATATTTCCAATAAACTATCGCCAATGGTAAATGGACCATGGTCAGATAAAAGAGTGATGAGTTCTTCGGGTACAGTTACTTCCCTTCTTTTCTCGAAATCGGCAATATAAGATGCCTGCACCTTCCCTGTCGAATGGTACGCATACGCTCTGTTATCCACAAAGCGATAGGGATAATCTTTCGAAGAGAAATAATCCTTCATTTCAACTTCGCGAAACTTTTTAAATCGGGCGATAGCCTCCTGCCATGTTTCGCTTTTGGTTCCTAAAAAAATTCTATAATCTTCCATTTCTGAAAACACTTCTGTTAGATAATAATTATAACAAACAAACTCTGTTTTTGTTAAGTGAAAAAATATTTAATGATATGGATAGGTGTTCTTTTAAATTCTTTATTGCTACTAACGCACCCTATCGGGCTTCTTTTTCATTTTGTTTCTAAACGCTTTCATTCGCTCTGTGGATAACCCCGTGCAATCGCCAAGGTGAGTAGCCTGACGGACAAGAATCGAGAATAAGTCACCCAAGCGGCGGATCGTTTTGCAAAACCTTTAGAGATTTCGGGTCTTCTTTTGTTGCTCTTCGAAGAGTAATTTCCCCCAATCGTTCAATGCCCAGAGTATATTGTTCAAAGGCTTCGCCATATCCGTCAGACTATATTCGACACGGGGAGGCAGTTCATTAAAAACCTCTCTTTTGAGTAGTCCGTCGGCTTCCATCTCTTTCAATTGCTGATTCAAGACACGCCTGTCTACCGTTCCTATCCCTTTCACAAATTCACTCGGGCGTTTCTTGCCCTGGCTCAGCTGCCAGAAGATAGGTATCTTCCACTTTCCGCTGATTGCATTTACAGCAATTTCGAGTGTACACACTTTTTCTTCTATCGCAGGTTTCTTTGTTTTCATAAAATTGACTTTTTTATCCCTATGCCATAAAAATATCCCGTATTGCAAACTCGGTTTTTAATACTGAGTTTTGCATACTTTTAATAGTTGAAATGATTTATAAGTAAAAGAAAATATTTAATGACTCATTTTAAAAGCATAACAACCTGTCGCTGTTTTGCTTGCCAAAGCAATAAATAGTTCTGTGAACTTAACATAAAATTGAAATGATAAATTTAAGCAATCTTCTCAACAATCTGAAATATCAAATATCGGCAAAGTTACCCGAACATATAAATAAAGCATTGGCGAATTCTATTGATGACCTAAGGCTTAACAAAATCGGAGAATCAGCCCTTCAAACAGGCGATACCCTACCCTCATTTGCTTTAAGCAATACACGAGGAGAAATAATCGAAGCAGATGCCATATTAAAAGATAACGACCACCTCATCATTGCATTTTTCAGAGGCAGCTGGTGTCCCTACTGCAATCTCGAAATGAAGGCTTTAGAAAAAGTATTGCCGCAAATAAGGGCAAAACAAACCTCATTAGTGACAATCTCCCCTCAGGTAGTCGAAAAAAATGCAGAAATGTCAACAGAAACACTGTTCGGTTTCGATATACTGAGTGATACAGATAACAAATATGCCAAAGAATTAGGTATTGCTTTTGATCTTCAGGATTTTGTTATACCTTACTATCGGCAATTAGGTATAAATTTATCAGAATACAATGGCAATGACGACAACAGCTTGCCTATACCTGCCGTATTTGTAATCGATAAAAACAGGACTATTATATTTTCCTGTATAGATGTCGATTATACAAAAAGGGTAAATATCGACGAACTATTAAACAGTTTATAAATTCTGCTATTCACTCAATCGGATGGAACAAAAACGAAAAGGAGCCCGGTCTTTAAAAGATCTATCCCCCGAAATACTAGACCTGCTGAACAAAGGCGAAATAGAAAGTGCCAATCTTACCGAATGGCTGGCCGTAAATCAAACCGTATTATTAGAAAACCTGCTTCGAAAAAATAACAGGCTGCATTATTTAGAACCGATACTTGCCGAAATAGGCAATCTAAAAAAGCAAACGACCAATACGCTTAACGAAACAATAGGTATCGGATTGTTAGATGTGTGCCTAAGGAATAAAGACAACCAATTTCTCCATGATATCTCTTCACACACATCCGACTCGATACGTTGCTGGATGACATACACCATCGGTCGAAATCCTCAACTGTCGTTGTCTCAGAAACTGGAAAAGATACAACCCTTTGCCGCCGACACACATTTTGGTGTAAGAGAAATTTCATGGATGACAGTACGTCCGTCCATTATCGAAAATCTCGAAGAAAGCTTACGGATATTGTCTGGATGGACTTTATCGGAAAACGAAAATATCAGGCGTTTCGCCAGTGAAGCAACCCGTCCACGAGGTGTGTGGTGTGAGCATATCGAAGCACTCAAAACAAATCCCGAATTGGCTTTGCCCATTTTAGAGCCGCTAAAAACGGACTCGTCCAAATATGTATGCGACAGTGTAGGTAATTGGCTCAACGATGCTAGTAAAAGCCAGCCTCAGTTTGTTATTGAACTTTGTTCGAAATGGGAGAAAGAAAGCCCCTCAAAAGCGACTTCATACATTGTGAAGAAGGCTCTGAGAACTTTAAATAAATAAGGCAAAAGAGATGGATTACTGAATATTTACAGTCCACCCTTTCTGAGTAGCAATAGCCGTATTGCAGCTGGCATCTCCGCCGTTATTGCTCAAATTGACAGTTCGAATACCGGATGTTGCTTCCGGCAATTGAATAAATACGGCATCGAGTGACAATGCCGACATTCGAGGATTATTTGTCAGATTGATGGTTTTCAATTCAGGGTTTTTATACAACACGATGGTCAACAAACTATCGCATGCCGAAACCGTCAGTTCTTCCAATGCAGATAAGGTACTCAGCTCTAACATCTTGACGCCTGATGTATTTATATTTACAGATTTCAGCTCTTGATTCTTACACGAAAGTGCTTTCAGATGACGGCAATCCGTCAATTGCAGTGTACGGATATTCTGGCGAACCGAATCCATAGATAGATCTAATCGGGTAATTTTTATAGCTCTTACATTAACATCATACGCACCTGCTGCGGGATATGTATACCTGAGAGGTTTTAAAGTCGAAGTACCTGTATTCGTAGAATCGCGATTTACAAATTGCCAAGGCAAACTACCGTCTCCCCAATTGACAATCATCTGACTGGCATATATTATAGGACTGAATACCAAATTTGACGAAGATCCTACCTCTACATTCATTTCTATAATCTGAGCCTCATCGTCGGGGATACTCAAAAACGGCACATTATTATCTGTTTCGCAAGATGTTAACAAACATACTGCCAATAGTAAATAAATTATTTTGTACATCTTAATCATTAATAACGTTTAATATTTACTGTTTCCTTTTCCCATGACAGCCTAAGTACAGGCATATAGTTACCAAAATAGTAAAAAAAGTCTGAGACCTTATTTTTTAAATACCAAATATACAGCAGCAATCAGAAACAAAAAAGCAAGAATATGATTCCACTTAAAGGCTTCGTTCTTAAATACAATAGTCGTGAATACCATAAAAACGGTCAAACTGACTACTTCCTGAATGATCTTTAACTGAATAAGAGAAAAAGGTCCGCCATTTTCCGCATAACCAATACGGTTGGCAGGCACTTGAAAACAGTATTCGAAAAAGGCAATTCCCCAACTAATAAGAATAATTCCCAACAGCGGTAACGAAGCAAACCACGAAAAATCTTTCATCTTAAGATGTCCATACCAAGCGATGGTCATAAAGATATTAGATGCTATAAGCAGCAGAACTGTATATACTGACGACATTGTTTTTATTGATAATACTGACTGAATAAAATATCGAAGCAAAAGTAAGTATTCAGATTCAGATGCAACAATTTTCCAGAATTAAAATTATTGGTAATAAGTATGAATATTATTATTGTGAATAGTCAGTCAATCTGCGGAAAATCACAAATCACATTACTATTACTCGTTTCTTCACTTTCGGAAAATTTAAACCGAATCGGCAAAGTATACTGAATATCAGCAGCCACTCCATTTATCTCTCCGGGAATCCATTTAGGCATTATAGAAACAACCCTTATTGCTTCTTTATCACAGCTTGGGCTTAAACCTCTTACTACGGTAATTTTATTAATATTCCCTTCTTTCGAAACAATAAACTGAACCACTACCCGACCCTCTATTTTATTTTGAAGAGCATCTTTAGGATATATTAAAAACATTTCTATAAATCTCTTCATTTCATCAGTGCCTGTTGGATAAACAGGCATTTTAACTTCACCTCTGTTTTTAGAAGGATGCTCCATTTCTTTTAGTACATCCAAGCGATAAGCTTGTGCTTGTAAATGACTTGCAGTAAGAAACAAGATGATTAATGAGAATAGTAAATATTTTAGTTTTTTCATTTCTTTCTACTAATTTAATGTTTACTAATAAATTAGAGTATAGAAAGATTATAATTCCATAAATATAATACGATAAAATCAGTAGATCGTTTGGTCTCAATACGTAACAGAACTTGGCTTAGGCAGTTTAAAAGAAAGAGGGAGAGTATAAATTGCATCAACAGGTTTACCTTTAAGCTTTCCGGGTACCCATTTGGGCATTATAGACACCACCCTTACAGCCTCCGCATCACAAGAGGGAAACAGGCTTCTAATCACATTGATATGCTTAATACTACCATCTTTAGAAACCGTAAATTGAACAGCTATCCGACCTTCTATTCCTTGCTTAAGAGCATCTTGAGGGTATCCCAAATTCTGTTGCAAAAAATTCATCAATCCTTCATATCCTCCCATAAAAACAGGCATATCAAGAGCATTTGCTTCGACTTTAAAAGATTCGTCTTTTTTCACGCCGGTACTATCGCTACCCTGTGCCTGCAAATGAGTTGCTGTAAGACATAGCATTATTAGTGATAATAGTAAATAATGTAGTTTTTTCATTTCTGTTATTTTAATGTTTCCCACCTAAAAGCACACAATACAAAAACAAATATACAATACAAACTTTACTTTTTTTACTTTATTTTCTCAACTCAAGCCAATTTGTCGGGTCTCCATCGTAGTCAAACACCTCCATAAGATTGAATCCCAGCTTTTTCAAAACATGTATTGAGTTCAGGTTCTCAGTATGAGTGATAGCATATATACAATCGAGTCCTAAATTTTCGAAGCCATACTTCACCACAGCAGCAGACGATTCGCTGGCATATCCTTTTCCCCAGTGTTTCTTTTTGAAACGATAACCCAGCTCATAAAAATCGGTGTGATTATTTAAAGGTTCGCTAAAATACTTTAGTCCTGCCCACCCGATACATTCGCCCGTTTGTTTATCTATAACAGCCCAGCGTGCAATGCCATTCTTTTTATACTGTTCCCGAAGCATTCGTATCACTTCCCCAATTTGTTCTTTAGACTTTACAGGGTTATTTTCGATGTATTTGTGCACTTCGGGGTCTGAATCCATCTCGAACAAATCGTCAATGTCCACAGAATCAACTTCTCTTAAAAATAATCTTTCGGTTTCTATTATATATCTCATTCTAATCTTTGTTTATTGATCTACTACTACCGAATTAATTATGCGGTTTAAAAGCTTTAATCTTTAAATATAGAAAAAAAACAAATCCGATTTTATCTATCAGTAAAATCAAGCACTTATGAATATACCCGTTTACAACTGTCTGATAGACGAAAACGCCGAAGATGAAAGCGGTATCTATGCCATTTCGTTTGTAGACGTTCCCGCCAACGAAATAGATTTTGTCACTCTGGCAAAACAACCTAAACTCGAACGGCTGAATCGTGATTCGAAAAAGCAGATACTCACAGGAGTAGTACTTCGCCCCGATCAACTCATATATCGTAACGACTCGCGAGGCGAATATTATATTCAGTTTTCGGCTGAACAGATCGAAAAAATCGCACAAAAAATGATGCGTACAGGCATCGCTTTACAGAATACTACACACCAACACCAAAACCCTCTCGAAGGAAATTACCTGACCGAATTGTGGATTGTCGAAAATCCGCAGCATGACAAATCCCAAGCTCTCGGCTTTGCCGACCTACCTAAAGGCACACTTATGTGCAGTTATAAAATCGCTGACAAACACTATTGGGACACACAGGTTATGACAGGAAACGTCAGGGGATTTTCTCTGGAGGGTTTCTTCTTTCAGGAAATCAGTAATAACAAAACAATAAAATCAATTACGAATCAAAAACAAAATGAAAAAATGAATCAAAGGAACAAGAAACCGGGTACTTTGCTTTCGCGCATATCACAATTCTTTCTCGATATTCAGGCGGTAGAAAAAGCCGACTCTACAAGCAGTGGAACGGCTTACGTACTTTTCACCCTTGCCGATGGAAAAGAAGTGTATATTGATGCCGACGGATTTGCAACACTCGACGACGAACAACTACCGGCAGGAGAACATCCTCTGGCTGACGGCAATATTCTGGTGGTAGACGATCAAGGGCAATTTATTGAGACAAAGGAAGCTGCCACAACAACCTCTAACCCTTCACAAGCAACAGCTCCCGAAACCTTGAGAAGATCAAATCGTCATCAATTGGAAGATCAAATTGCTCCTCAACCTGAGGATGAAGCACCAACAGGGGGCGAATCTACCGAAATTTTAAAACAAAAAATCGCTGATTTGGAAGCTAAACTAGCTGAGCTTGCCAACTTAGCCAAAGAAGCAAATACCGAAGTACAAAAGCTTCGCAGCCAGACACCCAGCAGTATGCCTGCCACCGCAATGGCTGCCTGCCGCAGGCTGTCGGAAATGAAACGATACGAGCAAATGGCACAGGCTCTTTCTATGACCATCCGAAGCCGCAATTAAGTTCACAGAACTATTTATTGCTTTGGCAAGTAAAACAGCAATAAACAGTTATATTCTTAAAATATATCATTAAATATTTTACAGAATACATTATACCTTAATTTATCAAAAACAATATAAACATTACAAAAACCAAACTTTAAAACAATATGGCAAATATGTATAACATTTCACCTCTCAGCTACCAACCAAGTACCAATATGGATTGGTTTACAAAAGCATTATTCGGAGGTCGTTTGATCGAAAACGGTAAAATCGATGTAATTACAGGTGTAAAGGAAAGTACTTTTCTGAACCTATTGAACTTCGAACATACTCTTCTACAGCCCGATGGACGTGATTGTGCATGGACTCCCGAACAGGTATTCAAGTTGAGCGAAAAAGAAGTCAAAATAAAGACCTATAAAATCAATCTCGAACAATGTATCGATGACTTGGAACGCAAACGTATCAACGTGATGTTGAAACCTGGTGCTAAAAATACCGATTTACCCGAAGCTCTCGAAGAGGCTACTATGGAAATGCTGGCAGCCGAACTTAGCTCCGAAATAGAAACGAAGATATTTACAGGTAACAGCACAACCGATCCTAATGATTTTGACGGTGCGGTAACTGTCCTTTCGGCAAGTACTGAGGCTATTAAGATTACCGGATCTGCACTGACCAAGGCGAATATTGTTGCCGAAATAGAAAAAGTATATAATGCCATACCCGAAAACGTATTGGTAAAAGGATTGGAAAACGACAGCGTGAAAATCTATGTGGCATACGAAACGCTTCAACGCCTTAAAATGGCTTTGGCTTCGGTAAGCAATCAGGTAATTGCCACAGCGTTTACATTGGAAGCAGAAGCTCTTCGTTATTTAGGCTTGGAGATTGTTCCCGTGAAAGGTTTAAACAACAAAACGATTATTGCTGCCGATATTTCGAACTTCCTATTGGCTACCGATTTATTGAGCGATACGGAAGAAATCCGTATCGGACAATTCCCTGCTCCTCACGACAGTAAAATATTTATCGACGGACGTTTACGTCTTGGTTTCGTTATTCCGTTCGAAGACGAAGTGGTATTTTACAATTAATCTATCAGCTAATAAAAACGATTATTCACACATAAAACACATATATCTATGTCTTGCAAATTAACAGCAAATATTACCAAAGATAACTGTCAATACCAGATAGCAGGTATCAAATCAGTTTATCTGATCAATTATGATGCAAACCCTGTTTTCGAATTTAAAAAGAATCCTGACGGTGTTACCATCGATAATAAAATCATCAGCAAAATAACTCTTGATTCGTCTGAGTCAATCTATAAAGTCAACTTTGCCGAGGGAACAGCCTCTTTTACTGACGAACTGGCTGTAAATGGAAACGGTGGCAAATACCGTACTCATACAGTAAACTTTACGGTTAGCGAATACGATTACAACACCATGAATCAGGGCGATGCGTTGAGCTTGGGGCGATTTATCGCTATCGTTGTCGACAAATCGGGACGTGCTGTTGTATTGGGTCGCAACAACGGGTTGAGTGCTACTTCGTTTAATTATGCTTCAGGTGCTGCAGATGCCGATGCCAACGGATGGACTACGGTTCTGGCCGGAACTGAATTGGAAATAGCCAAGCTTTTGGAAAACGAAAGTGTCATTACACCGCTCGCTCCGACAGTAGTGGTTACTGAATAAATAGTTTTAATTTAATATATACAGAAAGAGGAAGCTTTGCTTCCTCTTTTACATTATTATCTCTTTAAAAACCATAGATTCTCATCTAATAATCTTTACTTTTGTAGATAATAAACATCAAATACGAATAATATGGAATTACCTAGATTTTTGATTGCCGATAACGAAGAGTATCCTGAGAATACATACGTATTACATACCGAAAAGCCTCGCTTTATATTGGATGTAGACAGCGAAGAATATGAGATTCTCGATGGATCGAAAGTAGAAGAAGAAGCTATGCAGGATTTAATTGAGCAGGCTTTGGGCTTTTACGAAGATGAACTCGAAAAATACGACGAAGAAGAGGAGGATTAAGAACATACATTTAAGTTCCGACTTTTTCGTTTTTTCATTCTTTGTGAAGATAGATATTATAATTTAGCCCGCAGATTTAGCGGGCTAAATTAAAATAACAGCCTATTTAAAATTTGCCTGTAATATCATAAATGTCTTTGATTTTATGGAGTTCTCCATCCATATCGAAGAACAAGTCATGAAGTCGGGCATCTTTAATATCGAATATCCACCCTGCCACTTTGGGATAGCCTTTTTCATAATAAGATTTTTGCACTTCGCCCACTTTTATTATGTTGCGGCATTGCTCATACGTATTGAGTTCGACAAGACGTCGATGTCTTGAAGTCATATCCTCTATAGCATCAAGTTCTTCTTTATGCATATGATATACATCCCGTATATTTCGCAACCAAGGGTTAAGTATACCATAGTCTGAGTTTTTCATTGCGGCTTGTATGCCTCCACATCCGTAATGGCCACATACAATGATAAATTTGACTTTGAGATATTCTACAGCATAATTGATCACCGATAGTATATTCAAGTCGGTGGATACAACCATGTTTGCGATATTACGGTGAATAAAAACCTCTCCCGGTTTCAAACCCATAACCTGATTGGGATGCACCCTACTGTCTGAACATCCGATATACAGAAAATCGGGATGCTGATCTGCTGCTAATAATTTGAATAATCCCGGGTTCTCGATTTTATTTTTTTCTATCCATCTGTTATTTGACTCAAATATTTGGTCATATTTTTCCTGATCAGACATATTTATACACTTTTGTTAGTTCATCGACAAAGGTAATGCTAATTGCTTTTTTATTATTCGCAATTTCTCGATTTCATTGTATAAAAAGTGAATCATCGTTTTCGAATGGTTGTAAGAGTCACCCTATGATATTTTCACAAAGAACACCATTTATAAGTATCTGGATTCGTACATGCTGCAAAACTTAGTGTTCTCTGTGTTGAAACAAATCGCGACAAATGATATATATATATAATAACCTATTGAATATAAACTCTATTGATTAAGATATAAATTTACCGATTCGCATTATTACTTATTTATATAATCCTGTAAAGCTTTTACATACAAATTAAAGGCATTGATACCTTTTTCGGTTATTTTACAAACGGTACGAGGTCTTTTTCCATCTATAAATTTACGGACTTCTATATATCCGGCTTCACTCAGTTTTTCGATCTGCACACTCAAATTACCTGCCGTAGCTTTTGTCTTCTCCCGAATAAAGACAAAGTCGGCTTCTTCGACCGATAGTAGCAATGATACTACTGCCAGCCGTAACTGAGAATGCAACAACGGATCGAGTTCTTTAAACATTAGATTCTGCTTTTCGATTCAGTATATGTCCGGGAATAACAAAACCTAAAATCATGGATACTGATAATATTATAAACTCAAGATCGATACTTTCAACCCAAGAATACTGCACGATGCATAAAACAGCTCCCAACCAAAAGATACAAGCCCCGTAAAAATACGGTTTGAAACGATATACTTTAGCTGTAATAAACAAGGCTAATCCTACCATAATCATTATAATAGGAGTAATAAACAGATATGGTATATACGTTTTCCAATTGATCGCTATAAAGAAAATAGAGCCTATAAAGACCAGATTCGAGATGAAAAAGCCCAGCCAGATAGTTGTTACTACCTTGTCGAGATGGGTAGTTACGGCTGCTTGTTTGGCTCTCTTCGATTCGTACCAATAGTTGCCAATAAATACGGGTATAGTCATAAGCCATACATAATTGGTACAGTATGCAGGTTCAATAATATGCAAGAGAATAAAATTCAACATTCCCAATATGGCAATCGTATATCCCCACAATATAAAGCTGTTGCCTGCACCTTTCCTAAAATTGTTTCGTGCCTGCGTAATCATTTCATTGATTAACTTGAGGCTATCTTGTTCATTAAAATTATTTTCCATTATCCAGATGTTAAGTTCGCAGAACTATTTTTTGCTTTGGAAAGCAAAACAACAATAGGTTGTTATGCCTTTAAAATGTATAATCAAATATTTTCTTTTACTTATAAAGTATAAAGATATATATTTTTTAGTATGTAACTTATACAAACCTTTATTGCTATTTTAAGTTTAGAAGTTTGTGAAGCTTATTGACACTTCTCGAGTAACGTTACAAGAAAGTTTTCGCCCCAGCGAATTTCATTTATTTGGCTTCTCGACTTATTATAAAGTTCTTCCGCCCTTCTCAATTCGCTGCAATAGTCTTTGCCTGATTGTAGAAACGAAGGCAAATTCTGCTCGAAAACAGCCAATAAGAATATCGGACGGGGGTTATTTGCATCCAATTCGATAGCTTTCTTATAGTTCGACATCGCATCATTGTAGAACTTTTCGCCATTTGTTGCAGGATCTGTTGCGATCAAAGCATTGTAATAATATCCCCATAAGGTGCTTAGCTCCGATTTATTTACTCCCTTCATTTTCTCTAGTGTGCTTATCTTTTCTTTAGCATCGGTCAATAGCGATTGGGCTTCGACTGCTTTCGGGTTATGGAACACCATTTCTAAATTGCCGTAAGCCACATAATAAAGAGGCAACCACTGATCGGAATACTTTTGAGAGATTCTATCGAACTGATTACGTACTTTTTTAATAGATGCAACCGTTTTAACGGTGTCCATCTGGGCAATAGCACTGTTCATGCCTTTGAGATACACATCATCTGTCGTTTGGGCAGATGCCGAAATACTACATAGAGCGAATAAAAGCAGGTTGATAATTAAAGTTTTCATAATTCAATTTGTTTTTAATTTATAATACGTTTGATTTTAATCATTTATGAGAAACAGTCGTTTAAATAACTGTTCTTTTATTTCTAACGCACCCTTTGGGTTTGTTTTTCATTTTGTCTTGATACAAAACGAAACAAAAAATCAAGACTGTGCCTTTTGCCCGACCCGCTACGGACTCAAAAGCTAAAACAAAAGAAAAACGTTTATCATTGATATCCTTTTGTATCTTAACGCTTTCATTCGCCCTGCGGGTACCCCGTGCAACCGGCAAGGTCGGGAAGCCTGACGGACGAAAGCTGTTTACGTGCGTCAGCTCCGGTGCATCAGTGGAGTAGCCGTTGGCTGACAAGCGAAGTGGACGTAAAACTAAACGTGCCGTAAGGCAATAAGTTTAGTTTAGACCACAAGCTTAAGTCAGGCAGGCGAGCCACGCAGCACAAAGCCTTTTTGATTCCTTTTGCGGCTTTGGGCAAAAGGAATGCAAGTAATCTTTGATTACGCGCAGTAAAATAAATATTGTAAATAAAAGAACATTTAAACACCACCAATAAACTACTGAATGACATTTAGAAAGTGGATGGGTCATAGGCCTTATCTCCTCCCAATGTTATAAATAAACCGATAACAAAGAATTGATTCCGTTCGGATTGCACTGCTACCCTATCGAATTTTCCTTGAGCATTCTTCTCCTCCGAATAATTATATCCGAACACATTCGAACGATTCAGTATATTGGAAGCCGAAGCATAAACAATTACCTTTTTATGAGCCAGATAAGTCACACAAAAATCGAGACTGTTAAACAACGGTGTTTCGGCATTCATCGTTCCCTCTTTATTGGGGTCGTGGTACGCACGTCCACTAGCAAAGCGATTGGTAATCCCCCAGATTGTTTTATATTTAAACAAGTCATACTTTATAGTCACTGCCGCATTATGCTGCGTAACGTACGTGGGGGTAATCTTCTCTGTATATTCAAGATAACTTCGTTTCGAATTATTATAAGAATAAGCAAGTGTGTATTGCCAATGTTTCAAAAAACGGGTATCGCTGAAAAACAAATCAATACCATTACTGAATCCATTGCCCGACGATCGATAATTATAGTTAGCGCCTGTTACCAAATTATTGTATTCCTTATGGTAAAACTCGGCTCGATATATCTTATTTTGAGATTGATGGTGTATCCCGAAAAGATAATGTTCGCAGATTTCAGCACCTAACCGGTTGTTATACAAAAGATAATCTTTATCTGCCAATTGCTGATATTTACCATAAGTAGCTAAAAGAGTATACCCCTTATAGTCATAACTCAAGGATATACGAGGTAGAATATTCCATGATTTATTGATCGAAGTATATTCCAAACGGGAAGACACGTTCAGAAATAAATTAGATGTCAGTATAAAATCGTTCGAAGCATACACACCATCAATAGAATGGTATATATCAGAACCATAAGACAGTGTATCAGCATACGAAAAGTCATACTTGCGGATCATCGATTCGGCTCCTATGCCCAGCCTGTATATATTGCTAAAACGTTTCGATCCTTTTACTTTCAGATGTAATTCGGACTCTTTCATCTTAACCCTGTCGTTGGCAATCAATCCACTATTTATTTTTCGATCATTCATCGAAAGAGCTATTCCAGAAAAGAAATCGAATCCCGATTTTGATTTGGTGTGGAATGTGGTATTCAGATATGTATTGCCCTCGTTAAAATCAAGATTACGTTCGGTGGTCGGAAAATTATTCTTGGTCACCCTTCCAAACCGGGTTTTATCATACGCAAAATAAGTTTTAAGAACGGAGTTTTCACCGAGGGCAAACCTCAATTGGTTTTGTGCAGCCAATGTTGAGTAAGGTTTGAGCCATGTTTGGCGATCACTCGGATACAATAGGTTTTCATAAGGCCCTAAATTAGTATAATCGAGATTAAAAGAGGCCGAACCACCTGCCCACGATTTAGTACCGCCCGCTCCTGCTCCTACATTCAGTATATTGATTCCTAATTTCGAAAACTTACTTTCGTCTTTTGTCGATAATGGTAAAATGCTCGACAACCCTTGAGAGTATTCGGATGAATATCCTCCCAACTGAAAACTGATTCCATCAAATAAAAAGGGTGAATAACGTCCTCTGGCTGCTGTATTTTCGGGCATAGAACTGTAAGGATTCAGCACGTGCATACCATCTATATATGTCTGCGACTCGCGACTCTCTCCTCCCCTTACCAGTAGCTTGCCATCCGATCCGGCAGCTTGTACTCCGGGTAAGACAGCCATTGCTCTGTACAAATCGCCATCCGATCCGGCAACAGTCACTAATTCCACGGCATTTTTGACATCTCCCTGAACCCCTCCTTTTAGCTGAAAACTACTTGCCGAAACTACTACTTCGGACAATACTTTTGCATTGGGTCTTAGTTTTATGATAAACTTTTCCGACTGTGGCACCTCAATTTCGGTACTGTAATCTTCATATCCTAGCAATGTCACTTTCAAGATGGCTACTCCCGAAGCAGATGTTTCTAATACAAATGTTCCATCATCTTCGGAGCTGGTTCCATCGATTGTTCCAACTATCGAAACATTGGCAAAAGCTAGAGGGATATCATTTATATCAGAGACCAATCCTTTTATCAAATTTGTTTGTCCATATAAATTCGCTACTAACATTGTAAAAGACATAATTATCAGGCAAGTGTAAATTGTTTTCATCGGGCTTATTTTAAGCTTACAGAGCTATTTTTGGTTTGGTCAGAACAATAACTGAATCTTATTATACTTATAAAATATATCATTAAAGACTTTCAAGTTCTTAATTCATGAACGCAAACATAAACAAGTTTATTTTATAAACCTAATTATTTTATAAATTATTTTACACAAAAATTCAATTTTACTGCTTATCTGAAATTTATCTATACAATAAAAAGATGGCCTATAAACTGACAAGAGGTATCGATAACCTCACAGAATACAACTTAGGAGGTATCTCACATATCTGGCTACTCAACATCGACGATTTTATTAGCTATAAATTTAAAGATGACAGCCTTTATAATTCGAACTATGTGGATGCTATACACAAAGAAAATATCTTTTTTGAGTTGGGGTGTGTACAAGAAACTAATATGAAAGAATCTGTCGGAAACGGCATATATAAACAAGAAGTCAATACATTCATTCGGACTCTCAGCAACGACCTTATTACTTGGCTCAGGTATGCTGTATACGGCAGGTATGTTGTCGTATTCCGAACAATGAACGACAAGCATTTTACATTTGGTTCGGACGGAGGAGCAAAACTTTCGTACTCGGGACAAACCGGACAGACAGGCGAATCGAACAGTATAACTATCAAATTAGAGAAAAATTCGATCTACCCAATCTTCGAAGTAAATGCCGACGCCGTAAGCACGGCTATATTAGGCAGCGAAATTCTATCAGGCATCATTACCGAAGAGAGCGATATCACAAATATAAATTACATAATAGAAATTGCATGAGTAAAAATCTTAAACTTATAAAAGTCAGCGATCTGCCTGAGGCTAAATCTATTGGCAACTTACTGACCCTGGGGGTTGACAGCAACAACAACAGTGTTAAAGTCCCAATCGAATTATTGAAGGGAAATAAGGGCGACACCGGCGAAAGCGGTGGCAACCTCACCAGCAAATCGATTTATAATATAACTCAAACCACAGGATTAACTTATCCCGATAAGCAAACAGCTCGCAATGCGGTAGTATCAAATCTAAGAGCATCAGGGCAGATAATTGCTTACAAGATCACAACAGGATGGATCAATGAGCAATACATTGGTGCAGATATTAATGGCTGGGGGATAGAGGGGAATTGGAAACTGGTTGGAGAGATACCTGAGAAAGAATTAATCCCAATTATAAATTCTATTAGCGAACTACAAGATGCTATATTTATCTTAGGTGATTGGAAAATAGTTAAAGAAATTACATGGACTGATGGGTATTATATTGATTTAAGCGGCACTATTTCCGGAGGAGGAACTAACACTCTATATCGACTATCCAATCCTATCCCAGTAATTTTTTCGGAAAAATACCAAGGAACACTACAAGCTGGTAATTTACTCGCTATAAGCGGTTGGAATGGTAATAATTTTAATTCAGCGTTAGCAGTTGTTGGAGCTGATACCAATAACCCTGTCAAATATTCTTTTACTATTCCTGATAATATAACCCATATACGCTTAACTTGTAGAAAAGAGTTACCAAACCCAATATTAGAAAAATACGCACCTAATTCAGGAACAGAAAAAATAAGCAAAATAAGTACCCTCGAAACAAAATTAGATATTCTTAGTCAAAAAGAAAAAAATGGCTGGATAGCTTCATTTACAAATTTCAGAAACTCAACAACTATAATAGGAACTGGAACAATAGCAGGAGGTGGACTTCTCCAATACCCTGTAAATATTGCAATTGAGGATTTAGATTTTTCAGCTCGTATCAAAATTAATTCTATAGGTACATTCGGTATTTGTCGTGCAGATACAGCGCAAGGTACAGCTCTAGCCATTAATAAAAGTACTGTTGATATACGCAAAATGAATACCTCTACAGGCTCTCTAATATATTCTTATAATCTTCCTTTTACTATTGAAACAAATAAAGAATATATTGTAAGAATGTACAAACAAAATAAAGATATATACTTCTCTATTCATTCTGATAAAGATATGTATACAGGCTTCGCTGAACGATTAGATACTAAAGACTTCGGACGGAACTGGGGATACCCTTCCATTTTCTGTCAAAGCGGACAAATAGAAGTAATAGATACTTATCTAAGAGACTCCACTTTTAAATCCCCTACAACATTCTGCGTTGGTGATAGTTTTATTGAAGGATGGGGTATTGTAAATAATCTCGACAAAAGATATATAACTTTAATGCAACAAGTAACAAATGGCAATGTATACATAGCTGGCCGTGGTGGAGAAACGACATCAACCCTTATTTCTCGATTTAATACAGAATTAGAAAAAATAGATAGTGATTACGTTCTTTTGGCAATAGGCACAAATGATAACGTTCTTTCTACATATACTACTAATATGAATAATCTTATTACTAAAATTAAAGCATCAGGGAAAATACCTATACTTGTAACTGTAACACCCCGTTCTGGCTATCCAATAACTGACATGAACAATTATATTAGAAATTCGAGGGAACTTTATGTTGACATGAATAAAGCTGTTAATAATGGCTCTGAAACTACATGGAATCCGCTATATGTAAATTCTGATAATGTACACCCAAATATCTCTGGTAACGAAGCTATGTTTAAAAGGGTACTTTTTGACTTATACTTCTTATTTGATACTAAAAGAATATATCAACAATATCAAATATAAATAATACACCGAAAAGTTATATAAGTAAAATAAAGTCCACAATTCTTTATTCATACCAAATATGATTCTGCATTAAGCCTCCCCTCTTAATGCAGTTTTTTTGTTAAAAGAGACACAATTAGCTGCACTATTTTATCTATAAAGTAGAAAACCAAACTAGATAAAATATGACACAATTATTTATTAATTCCTTTCTGTCTAAAGATTATGAAACATTATCAACCAAACTCGAATTGGTTATGATTATGTGGATTATTGTACTGATCGCCATTATTATTGATCTTATATCTGGCTTAAGAAAAGCCACTGTTCTGGGAGAAATTCATACCTCTTATGGATTCAGGCGTACAGTAAGTAAAATGGTACAATATTATGGTCTCTTGTGCTTTGCTTTTATGTTCGATCTACTGTCTTCGTTAGTATTGCCACTCTCTTATTTCTCTATGTTAGCCAGTTTTTTTCTCGTATTTATCGAAGCTAAATCGGTATTCGAAAAAGCTCAAGATAAAGACCGACGCAAAATAAATGAAAGTATAAAAGATCTCGTCATCCTCATCGAGAATAAAGATAACCTGCTTAAAGGCGTATCTGAAATACTAAAAAATACAGAGAACCTTCAAAACAAAAAAGATGATGATAACCAATAATCAACTCAAGCAAATCTACCCGTTTTCAACAGAAAGTAACAGGCAGAAATACTTACCCTATCTCAACGAATTCATGTCTCTCTATAACATCCATACAAAAGATAGAATTGCAGCTTTTCTGGCTCAGATAGGTCACGAATCGGGACAACTTTTCTACAACGAAGAAATTGCATCCGGCAAGGCATACGAAGGAAGGCGTGATCTTGGAAACACAGAGAAAGGCGATGGCGTGAGGTTTAAAGGCAGAGGTTTAATACAAATAACAGGGCGTGCCAACTATCAGAAATTGACCAACGAAATGCGAGGTCTACCCATGGGAATAGACTTTGTGGAAGAACCCGATTTGTTGAAAAAGCCCGAATATGCAACTAAGTCAGCATGTTGGTGGTGGCACAATCGAGGTCTGAACGAATTGGCTGACGAAAATACGGAAGTCAACTTCAAACGAATTACCCGCATTATCAACGGAGGTTATAATGGATACGAAGACAGATACAAAATATGGCAACGAGCCAAACAAATCTTATCTATATGAAAAAAGAAACATTATATATTATATACACACTCATCGGATTTATTGCAGGTTTGATTATAGGAAGACAAGGTTCAGAGGGTGAACAGTCGATCAAATATATAAAAGGCGAAAAAATCGAAAAAATCGTTGAAGTGCCAATTCCCTACAGGATACAAATTCCTGCACAGCCTCTTTTTTTGTATAAAAAAGCTGATACTATCTATAATACTGTTACAGCCGAAATAGACACCACCGCTATTCTAAATGACTGGATAACCCGAAAAAGTTACAAGCAGGATTTATTTGATAATCAGCACGGAAAACTATCAATTGACGCTTCAGTGCAATATAATCAATTAGCATCCTTAAAGTATAACTTTACACCAATCCAAAAAGAAATAGCGACCATAAAACATCAAACATGGATGCCTTATGTCGGAATATCTTACAGCACACTCAACCATGTAGGTATAGGAGGTGGAATGTTTTATCACAACCTGGGAATAGGCGCAAAGTATATAACAGACTTTAATAAGAAAGGATTCGATTTCGAACTGAAATATAAATTCTAAATTCTCCAATACAATTTATTATTCGCCTGCATTCCAATAACTATTAGTTTAAACATAAAAAAACACAGATATTCTTCTTGAAAGAGATTATCTGTGTTATCATTTTAAAATGAAGCCCAATATTTTAGAAACGTGAAAAAACTCTCTCGCTTATTTATTTCATTTCATTAATTTGAACTTGCATATCTTCAATAAGCTTACTCTGCTTAGTTAACAAAGAATTTTGATTTTTGATTGTCTTATCCTGTTCAATTACATATAAAGTCAACTCTTCAATTTTTTGAAGAAGTTTTATCTGAAATTCATTGATATTAAGACCGTCATCTTGCATTTGCTTTTCGGATTGAATTTCGGGAAGATGTTTATTCTTCTTCACAAAAGCCTCTACTTCCGACAAAGGTTTCAATTCGTAGTCGTTATTGAAAACATGATCGGCACCAGCCGTAATCTCGACTTTTACCTCTCTTGCAGAAAGTGTTCCGCCAAGATTTAATCCTCCAATATGAAATTTCGCTATCTCTCTCCCATCATATACACCAATACCAATATATCCGCCTATTTTACTACCTCCTCTATAAAAATTGATACTGCTATTTAAGTTTCCAAAAAATTTGTGCTCTATACTAAAAGATTTAGTATATGCAGGTTGGGTGAAATGTGACCTTACTCCTAAAAAAGTACCTTCACCTTCATCATTACCTTCAGCTAATCTTCCCAATACTGACTTTAATTTAGCATCTGCTGTATTTGTACAGTTTAGAGTGTAAATATTCAAATCATTATAAATTGTCTGAGTACCCCTATCTGTCAAAACCTTAGCCCAAGTTCCCAAACCATCTACATTTGTGCTTCGGATATACATTAACGGTAATCCTGTACTGTTACCATTAATTCCCAATAAAATTTGTCCTCCAAAATAATAAGGCTTATCGGTATTAACTGCATTCAATGAATGTGACATATTTATCCCCCAATACCAGGTATGATTTGTATTAGGTAAGTTTTTCGAATCTGCTGTTGATGATTCATAAAACCCTGATTTACGGATCGTATTCCAATCTGAAATTTTTGTCGTCGTCAATGTCTGAGACTGCATAGATGAATATACTCCTCCCAACATCGCCATTAGTAGAACTTTTCTCATTATATATATATTTACATTTATCAACAAATATATACATTAATAAAAGAATTGTCACCTTCAAAGAAAAATTAACCCGTTCTATTTTCTTGTATATTCACTTTAAATCTTTATATTTGTTAACGTTTAGGTAATTCAAGGACATGGCTATGAAACAGCTCATTATAATTCTCTCATTTTTTTGCTGCATCACTAGTGCTTCTCTGTGTGAGAATGGCTATGGATCTTCGGTTGAATCATCAGATCCTGCACTTACAGAAAATTATAAATCAGGTTATACTATCTCGGCTACCAACGAAGTTATCACCATATCTTCACTTACAGCAGGTTCGCAAGTTTGGGTATTTGATGCATCCGGACGAAACATTTACAATAAAATTGTAAAAAGTGATTTAATTAATGTACCTATCCGTTCGAGAGGTGTGTTTATTATCAGAATAAAAAACAATAAAGAAATATTTACCACTAAAATATTTATAAAATAGGCTCTAAGTTCACTATACTATTTTATTGCTTTGGCGAGATTAAAGACAATAAATAGTTCGGGTTTTAGTGTATCATTAGTTATATATTATTACTTAACCACCTTCCGTAAAAGCTATTTCCAAATCTTAACCAGAATGTAATCGCAAGCCGTAAACATTAACACAAGGAGTACATTTTTTTAATCAAGAAGTATCTGTGACCACCCTTCATTTTTCATAACTTTACTTCCTATTAAATAACAGTAAGTATTTATACTTGCCCAAACAATAAAATAGGTCTGAGACCTTAAAACATAAAACAATGAATGTAAAAAGATTCCTTACATTTCCCCTATTGTTGGCAACCTTTTCCATATTTGCCCAATCGGGAAATCAAAGTCAGCTCAACCGTCCCAAACTTGTAGTAGGTATTGTGGTAGATCAGATGCGCTGGGATTACTTATACCGCTACTATGACAGATACAGCAACACCGGATTTAAGCGTATGCTGAACGAAGGCTTTACGTGTGAAAATACGATGCTCAACTATGTGCCGTCTTATACGGCTATCGGGCACAGCACAATTTATACAGGCTCTGTTCCGGCTATTCACGGGATTGCAGGGAACGATTTTATAGTACAGGCTACAGGCCAATCGCTATACTGCACGCAAGATGATAATGTACAAAGCGTAGGTACAAAGGACAAAAATGCTACGGCAGGAAAGATGTCCCCCTTCAACCTCAAAGCAAGCACCGTTACCGATGAATTGAAGCTTGCGACTAACTTCCGCTCCAAAGTAGTGGGCGTCTCCATTAAAGACCGTGGAAGTATTCTTCCTGCGGGACACGCGGCAAATGCAGCTTATTGGTTCGATGGCGAATCGGGTAACTGGATAACAAGCACTTGGTATATGACAGACCTTCCTAAATGGTTGAAAGACTTCAATAATAAAGATATGGCTAAGAAGTACCTCGATCAGAATTGGAACACTCTATACCCCATTGATACCTACGTACAAAGTACGAATGATGATAATATTTACGAAGAAACATACAAAGGAATCGATAAGGTGAAGTTTCCTATTAAAACCTCTGATCTGGTTAAGAAGAATGGATTAGGGCTTATCAGAAGTACTCCTTACGGAAATACTCTGACTTTGGATGTTGCCAAACTCGTAATCGAAAACGAACAGATGGGCAACAATCAGGTTACCGATTTTTTGGCCGTAAGCCTTTCATCGCCCGATTATATAGGACATCAATTTGGACCCAACTCGGTAAAAGTAGAGGATAATTACCTTCGTCTGGATAAAGACCTGAGCGACTTTTTTGCTTACCTCGATCAAAAAGTAGGAAAAGGCAATTATACCGTATTTCTAACTGCCGATCATGGTGGCGCTCATAACGGACAATTCTTGAAAGACAATAAAATCCCTGCCGGAAACTGGAATACCAAAACGATAAATGAGGGTTTAAATAAATTTTTGTCAGGTAAATTCGGTGCGGATAATCTTGTTCTTAGCTTAAATAACTATCAGGTCAATTACAATTACAAACAAATAAGCTCATCTATTGATATGGACGACTTGCGTGAAGCAACTATTCAATACATGCAAAAGGTTGAGGGCGTGGCTTATGTAGTTGAAACTGCAAAAGTATCGGAAGCCACTATTCCTGCCGTAATCAAAGAAAAGATAGTAAACGGGTTCAACAGAGATCTTTGTGGCGAAATACAAATCATTCTTAAACCGGGATGGTACAGCGACAGCGACCTCAAAGGGGCTACTCACGGTACATGGAACCCTTACGATGCCCATATTCCTTTGGTGTTTATGGGTTGGGGCATCAAACACGGATCATCGAATACCGAAGTATATATGACCGATATAGCTCCAACGGTAGCTGCATTGTTACATATACAAATGCCTAATGGAGCTATAGGTAAGCCTATTGTCGATTTGTGGAAATAAGTTTTCAGACCTTTTCATTACCTTTGTAGGGGTAAACTTATGTGTTTGTCAATATCGGGCAAATCCACAGGTTTATCCCTATAAACTAAATAGTTCATTAAGATGCTTACAACCCTATTATCTGCACTTATTTTTCTGACCTCGTTATCACCACAAGACGATGCCGACTTCAAGTTGCAGAACGGAGACCTAATATTTCAGGAATCGTGCAAAGGGGATATGGGCGATGCTATAAAAGATGTAACAGCAGGTATAGCCGGATACAATTTTACACATGTAGGTATTGTATCGATTGACATTACAACCAGCGAGATTTATGTTATTGAAGCCACTCATCCAAAAGTTTGCATCACTCCTTTAGACGAATATTTGCATCCTAAAGGTGACAAATGTGCTCCTAAATCGGTATTAGGACGATTAAAAGGTGAATATCAAGCGCTCATCCCACATGCTTTAAACGAAGCTGAAAAACTGACAGGGAAAGATTACGACGATGCGTTTGATCTCGAAAACGATCAGTATTATTGTTCGGAACTGATTTATGACATACTCTTAAAAGCAAATAATGGAACTCCGGTATTTCCTTTGAATGTTATGACTTTCAAATCGAAGGATACGGGTGAATATTCTCCCAATTGGATCACACATTTCGAAAAACTGGGCATTCCTATACCCGAAGGCGAATTGGGGATCAATCCCGGAGCAATGTCTCAGCAATCAGATGTTATTGATATTATCCATTATTATTAAGATATACATTCGCGACCTTTAGCGTATTGAGTTTAAACACAAAGGACTCGAAAGTTATTTTGCACAAAAGTCATAGAAAAAAGCGGCAGGATTGCACTTTGTGACTAAACTTTACGATCTTTGTGGTTAAAATAAATCACCTCTCAATTGAACGGAAATATGACAAATAATAACGATAAAGCCCAGAAAAAGGCACTGCAAGACGAATTAAAAAAGAAGCAACTTGCCATATTTGAAAGAAGCCTCCCCATGAGTAGAGAGCTATTCAAGAAGCTTTTCGATTATTTGAATGCCATGACCAAAGGCAAAGAAAATGACAATACAATGCGATTTACCAAGCGGTTTTTGATCGAAAATGTAGGAGAAAACGGCGATGCCGTCATCAAATGGCTCAATAATAACGGGGCTTACTCTGATTGGGAAATATTATTCAATATCGAAGAACTATTCGATTAAAACCCATCGTCCTCCTCATATGAGACGCAATAATTCACGAAATATCTCTTTTGATTAAGAGGTATTTTTGTTTCTTTATGGCAAGTTCTTCTACATCAAAAAAGCCAATTAACATTTGATTTTACCAACTCACATCCTTTATTTCACTACTTTTGCAACCAGTAAAGCCACAGATATCTGATAATTTTGGAAGTATCCATGTGCCTATACTATATGGGCGAAAACATAGATTCAGCTCTACAATCATAATAGGTTCAACTATTTCAATATACACACTATGCTAAAAAAAATATTTTTTACAGTTATTAGTTTATTAATTGCCTCATTTGGAGTTACGGCACAAGACATGAAAGAGGCCTTAAAGCAATATGTCGACAATATAGAAAGTATTGAAGATGCCCGTGAGCAACTTGAGAAACAAGTAAAGGCTATTGAATTACTCGAAAGCATGAGCCAGATTCAAAGTATAAAAATCACCTCAGGAGATAGCGAAGATCAGGAGGATGAGGAGAACATCAATAGTGATGAAGACGAAACACCATCAAGTCCGCCTTCTATTCCCAATAACCTCAATGTGGATAGCCTGAAAACAAAGTTTGCAGATCGTTTACTCAAAAATGCCTTCAGCCAAGAGTTGCTGCCTCCACATTCACATGTAAATATGCCCTACAGTTCATACGATATCAGCACTATTTTGGATATACCGTTACCTAACAATGATAACTTAATGGATATCATTATCCATAAAATATTTTATGCCAACGGAACAATAGAGGAACCACACAGTAAAATGTCAATCAATCAGCATTACATGTCCGATAATGCGAAGTTCATAGACAGTATACAAGTAGAAGTAATTATTAATTACCCTACCAGTATTCAACATATCTCTTTAACCAAGCAGAATCCGACTATCAGCCAAGGCGATAACACTGTACAGTTAAGCTCCATGAAGGGACGCGAAGCTGACATCGTATTATCGGAGAAGATATATTCTAACTTGATAGCCATACAGGCTCAGGATAAGAAAGGCAGAGTATTAGATCCTAACTCGAAAAGTTCCTCATCGCACTATTCACCTGCAATGAGTACTTATTTTCAGGAAATAGGGAAACTTAGTGAGGCGATAATTAAAAATATAGACGATAAAAAATATACTTCAATAGATGACCTGAAAAAGGATATGCTTGATAAATTTTCTATCGATGTACCCGAAAACAGCCAGAACTACACAGCATGGGTACAATTTAAAAATACGATCAATCAGATAGACATTTACTATGCCGGAGATCAGGACAGCATAAAGTTATTTACAACTATTGCCAACAGAGACCTTAAATCGCCACAAAGTTCATTCTTTTGTGCAAATGATGCCGATACTTATCAATATGGTATTGTTGATAATTCGGGGAACTGGATCATCAAACCCGAATATTATACGTTGAAGCATTATGACAATTTATTTTTCGAGGGTTATAAAAATGTGGAGGATGAAAATTACCTCACTTATAAACTCGATATTGAAGCAAAAGCCCTGAATCAATACAAGTACTATATAAAAGATACTTTGTCGACTGATTATTATCTGATTACCGAAACTGATAATTCTGAAAAAAGGGGCATAATGGACAAGAATGAGAATATAATTATTCCTATATCCAAGGAGTTTATCTATTCGCCTGCGGCAGGTTTCTTTATAATTGAAGATACCAAAGCCGGCTTATACGACAACACGGGAAAAGTGCTTCTACCCGAAATCTATTCTCAGTTAGACATGGTTGGCAAATACATTTACGCCACAAAATATGAGGGAGGAAGACGAATTACAACAATTTTCGATACAAGTCTCAATCAAATAACCAAAGACAATTGGGATGCACAAACCAAGTTTTCGGATCACTCGGATTTAGTACTGATTGAGGACGAAAACGAAAGCTTGTTTTATATCAACAAACAGGGTGATGTAATAATAGCTCCATCCAGCAAATATATATTTTCAGAAGAGTTTTGGTCGGGTTCAACAATTGTATACAGCGAAGATTCTGATGATGTGAAAAAATACGGATATATAAATGAGCAAGGCGAAACCATAATAGAGCCTCAATACGATTATGCACTACCCTTTCAGGGTGACTATGCGTATGTCGAAAAAGACGGCAAAGCCATGCTGATCGACAAAAACAATCGTATTTACAAAACACTACCTCTAACTCTGGGATCGTGGGGATATGTATTAGACAGCAATCCGGCATACACTCAATACCGATTAGAGGATGACCGGATATTTGACGGTTATGGCAATTACGTTAAGGATATGTAATAAACAGGAAAGCCTGGATAAATAAAATCAGCCGATAAGAAACCACACTTATCGGCTGAATTTTAAGTAGCATTAAATATTTAATGCGATATTTCATCAACATAACTGTCTCTAGTTGTAATGCTTTCCAAAGCAATAAAAAGGTCTGAGACCTTATGTGATTAAGTATCTAAAATATCTTCATATAACGATTTAAGGCGTAAACGTAAATGCAACACAGCATATCTTTTCCTCGAAATAAGGGTATTTACAGGAATGCCTGTTGATTCGGATATTTCTTTGAAAGGCAACCCTTTCAGTTCTGTTAATTCGAATACTTCTCTTTGTTCCTGAGGCAATTCGGCAAGAGCAACTTCCAGCTCGTTCCATACCAAAGACCGTAAATAAACATCTTCGGGTGATGAATCGCTATCATCAAAAAGAAAGTTAGATATTTCACTCAAAAACAATTCATTGCCATCATCAACCGTAATAGAAGGCATTTCTTCGTCCTTACGTTTGCGTTTCCAGTCAATAATCTGATTACGGGTAACAGCATATAACCACGCCGTCATTTCATCTATGGGATTTTCGGTCTTAAGAAGTTGATAAAATACATTCTGTAAAATATCTTCCCCATCTTCCTTAGATGCCACGCGCTTATTGATGTATCCTTTTAATTGAGCCTGATACCTTTTAAAAACATCTGATATTTTATTCTTCGATGGCTCATTGTTGGTCATCCCGATCTGTTTTTTTATCAAAATTATCAAAATCATCGAGCATCTCTTCCCAAAGAATATGTTGATTATGTAATTTGTTGTGAAAAAACTCGCGACGCTCATCTTTCGTCATCGATTTCATCTTATCTCTCATTCTTCCAAAAGGATCGCTACCTCTCCTGCCGAAACGATCATCGCCTGCTTCTGCCATAAACCCGTTGATGTCTTGGGCATTGAATCGGCCATCACCTCCTTTTTTACAGCATCCATGACGTCCATGACGATGGCGTCCAAAGTGGTGCATACCACCTCCACCTTTACCAAAACCGCCAAACAGAAGACGTCCAAGTATGACTAAGCCTAAGGCTTGCCAATAAGTAATCGTCACAATACCGAATATGGCTGGCAGCAATGCGTTCCACAAGAGCATAGTAGCCCAAACCAGAAGAGCAAATACAGCAATAAATACAGGGATTCCCCAGAGCTTTTTAAATTTCTTATTTTTCATTCTATTATTTTGTTATTAGTTAGGGCTGCAGCCCCATTTGTTACTTATTATAAATTTTGCTTTTGACATGTCTCTACAATTGAAGACGAACCAGACAAAAATATATTTTAGTCTTTTTGAAAAAAATATGATCCGTCCATATATTTCAACGACAAAATAAACATAAGCAGCAATATATAAACAACTTACAACTTACTTTTTTTTCTAAAAAAAGAATAGAAAAGAAAAGCCGGCAATGATGTGTTATCAATTGCCGGCTATATTATAAGTTCTGATTGAGTGTCTTATTTTCTCGTAAGGTCGGTTATCAATAATGGATTATCTTTTCGAAGCTCGTCCAATAAGGCTTTCACTTCCGATGTTTTAGGATTAGCTTTCAAACGTTCCAGTTCAGAAGAGGTTATCCCTACCATTTGCAAAAAAGAAAGTTTACCGTGCGGTGTAGTTATTGTACCCAATTCGGGATCTAAAGCAAATGCAACTCCAACGATACCTACTTCACTTTTGGTTTCGGTACGAATAGGTCCATTGGCAGGTATAAAATGATTCTCTTCGAACCATTTTCCACTTTCGAAAACATAACGAGCCAGATTATTCATAACCTGTATCACCCATACAGGGTCTTGCTCATCTTCCTCGAAAGGCTTCAGACGAAAAGTAAATTCGAATCCCCATTTACTGAATTCGCCACTTGCCGCATCTTCATTATAGTATAGTTCCGACATACCATAACTTACAAAATGGCGGTGAAAATCTTGTTTCTGAGAGTCATAAATACTGGTTCCATCCAGCGGATCTCTTCCTCCTAATATATAATGCAAAGGGGGGGCATAATGACGTGGGTTCTGATCTGCGTAAATTTCCTCTACCTTTTTATCTATTGCCAGCCATCCAACAGCCTCATCTTCTTCAAATAATGATCTATATTCTTTCTTTGTCATAACCTGCTAAATTATTCAAGCACAAAAATAGAATTATTTATTTAGAGTAAGAGCCTGTTTAAACTTTATAGTTAATCTTTTTATCGCTATTTTATTTACCAAAGCAATAGAAAGTTCTGCAAAATAAAAAAGTCCGATCCTCAATTATGAATCGAACTTTTTTTCAAGATGTATATCTCCTAAATCTTATTTCAATGCAGCTAACAAATCGGGCATCAATTGCCAGATAGCTCCTTCGCATTGTGCAGTATACAAGTTGTGATCTACTACAAATTTATCATCCGTAGCAGTACCGTTTTGAATAGCTGGTTTTCCATAAGGATGTACAGCTACTTTCTTTCCGGTAGTAATTCCCGCTTTCTCGAAGATTACCGCAGCAGCACAATGTCCTGCAATCAGCTTACCTTGATCGTTGAAATTTTTCAATACCTCAAACATATCTTTATAATATGGTTTGTCGGCATTGTCTTTGAATGAAATCATAGCATCTCCACAAGAGAAAACCAGTGCATCGTATTCCGATTCGTGACCTTTAAGATTTGCAATCACATCATCCAGAGTGATACTGATTCCCGAATTGGTTTTGATTTCTTTTACACTGTCAATAGCAAATGTTTTGTATTGAATCTGATTTTCGAAGAATGCTTCCAGATATTGAAACAGACCCATTCCGTTTACCGGACTAAATGCTATTACAGCTACTTTCTTTCCCATAATATTATATTTTTTAATTTGACAATAGTTACTTTTGATAACTTTATTACTTTTGTGCATGTAAAGATAACCATGTGCATCTATAAAAACAAGAAGGCACATCATAATAAGATACTTACATAAAGATAACTATTGCAGAGAAAGAGACACTTATGGAAGAAGAAAAAATAGTAAATAATATAATTGAGGGAATTTGTCCCATCCGGGATATAATTGCAAGCTTGAGCGACAAATGGTCGTTACTGGTTGTATATACGCTTAGCCAGAATCCTAAAATGCGATTCAGCGAATTGCATAAGTCGATCAACGACATATCGCAGCGGATGCTTACGGTAACCCTTCGTTCCCTTGAGGCAGACGGATTGGTTAGCCGGCAAATTTATCCGGAAGTACCTCCCCGTGTCGAATACCAACTGACCGAGTTAGGGTATAGTCTATTAGATCCATTGAAAGGACTGGTAAACTGGGCAAGGGAAAATACGGCAGTAATACAGAAATCGAGAAAAAGTTATCTGTAATAAAAGTTACTGACCTTATTTAAATGCGTCAGATACCCATTGATCAGCCATTACTTATCATCATAATTAATATACCGACTACTGCAAGTATTATAAATGCCAGAAAAATACGAAGAGCACGCTTCAACCCCTCATTTTTTGTCTTTATATAGCCGAATATTACCAATGCAACCACCGGTATAGATATATACCAATAGTAAACTAAGAGTAAAAACAGGGGTACAAAAAACGAAAGAAAACCATTTAAAATATCCATCTTAATTATCAGGCATATCAGCCTGCTCCATCTACTTTTGTTAAAACTACTTTACCATTTACTAAAGAGAAAACCCACCATACAGCATATTCACTTTCCGACATATAATCGGAGAACATGGTGTCAAAATCCTCCATAATATCAGAGTGTGCCATATAATTATAGGCAAGCACAATTCCTTCATTACTCAGCGAGAACGAATATACTATCTTCACATATCCGTTATCTACCTCAACGCTATACAGACCTTTGTTTTTGAACCAGTGTACATCATCAAAATCGATATGTAAAAGAGTTCGTTTCATCTCATCCAGTGAAGCCATTTGACGATCTTCAGGGTTGATGAAGAGCTTGTTTAATTCGGCATCGTTATTAGCCGCTGCCAATTGCTTAAGTCCTTTGAAATAGGTAAGAATAATTTGTCTCTCATCTTCACGAACTTTACGACGATCAGTCAACAGCTTACTGTTTTTTTCTTCGATATTCGATAATTTCACTTGGCTATTATCAGCTAATGGCTTGTACCATTCGAAGCTTTGAAAATAATCCTGCAAACGTTCATTGCTAAACTTATAGCCTCTGCGTGCATAAATTTCATTGGTCAGCAGACGGAGTTCATCCACACTCAAAGTATCTATGTCCTGAGCTTTTAGCAAGACAGTACCACATGTACTACAATCATTAATACCCTGAGCATTAATTACCAAACTTGCAGCAAAAAGAGCTATAGAGAGAACCACTATTCGTATAAACATACCTTTTATCAATAAATTTAGAACATAAAGTAACAAAATCGGAAGCATATTCGGATTGAATATATCAAAAAAATATCAGCCCTAAATATCAAAAGTAAAAAAGCTTTAAAAATAGATTAAACATCAATACTTTATGATACCTATTTATTATCTTGCACAAAGATACTTGTATAGATATGGAAATTGTTAATTAACAATACGAATACCTATAAAAAGACCTAAAGCCTAAACAGGATGCTATTTAATTTTGTTTAATCTGATACATGAGTATATCTTTGCGGTAAATTGAGAATCGCCCGGATAGCATTATCGGTGTAAATACCGATACAATAAGACCTTATTTAAATTACTATACTATGAAACACTGTACTTTTTTATTGTGCTTCTTATTGAGTATGACAAGCTATGCTCAGAAGCAAGACTTTCCGCCGGAGGCAGACCGGGCTTATTGGGCAAATCTGTGTTACAAAATTTCAGCACCCGTACTAAGTAATATGAGCAAAGGTGAGCTCCGAAAGAACATGACTGTCGAAGTGAGTCCTCTCTGGGACAAAAGAGACGTCAGCGTGACTTATATGGAAGCCTTTGGACGTCTCATGGCGGGAATAGCTCCCTGGCTGGCTTTACCGGATGATAACACCAACGAAGGTAAACAGCGTAAACAATTGCGTGAATGGGCATTGATGAGCTATGCACATTCGGTTAACCCCGACAGTCCCGATTATCTGGGATGGAAAGGTCCCAGTCAGGCCTTAGTAGATGCGGCATATATAGCCACCAGTTTTATACGTGCCCCAAAAGCATTGTGGGAACCTCTGGATCAGACTACTAAAGACAGATACATCAAAGAATTTAAAAGTCTCCGAACCATACAACCTCCTTACAATAACTGGATATTATTCAGGGGAATAATAGAGGCGTTTTTAGCAAGTATCGATGAGCAACCCGATGGTTTTGCACTTAGGTTGTCGGTACAAAAAATGGAAGAATGGTATTTGGGAGACGGATGGTATTCCGATGGACCCGAATTTGCGTTAGATTATTACAACGGATATGTAATGCACCCTATGTTGGTGGAAATGATCGAAATTCTCGAAAGCAAAAAGATGTACACGGCCATCAGTTCGGAGTTGGCAATCAGACGCATGCAACGATACAATCAATTGATAGAACGATTGATCTCTCCCGAAGGTACATTTCCGGCAGTGGGGCGTTCGATGACCTATCGCATGGGATCGTTTCAACCTCTGGCTCTGGCTGTCTGGAAATACGGATTACCCAAAAATCTGAGTAACGGAGGTGTACGCAATGCCTTGACTACAATAATGAAAAATATGTTTTCGGTAGAAGGTAATTTCGGTAAAGATGACTTCCTTCAATTGGGTTTTGTTGGGCATCAACCCGAATTGGCAGATTATTACACTAACAATGGTAGTTTATATCTGACATCATTAGTATTTTTGCCTTTGGGATTACCTGCTAATGCTTCTTTCTGGACTGCTCCTGCCGAGGAGTGGACTTCTCAAAAAGCATGGAGCGGCAAGCCATTTGCGAAAGATTACCATGAATCGATAAAAAAATAAAAATAGTTGACAGCTAAACGAGCGTCATTTACCTGTTTACTCATTTACTCAAAAAATATAACCTAAATACATGATAACTATGAAAATTTTGAAAAACAATCTATTAACTTTCTTAGCTCTGGGGATAATGGCTGTCTCGTGTACGCCAAAAGCGGATAAGGAGAAAGCCGAATTTATCGATCAGAATGTTGCGTTTGCATCGGCACAAACATTAAAAATGCTCGAGAGTGTGGGCGAACCCACAGGCAAGAACTATCCTCGCACACTTGATCCTCAGGGGCAATTGGTGGTAACTAATATGTATGACTGGACTCCCGGATTTTTTCCCGGATCGCTTTGGTATCTCTACGAACTTACGGGAGATTCTACCTGGCGAAACCAAGCCAGTAAATGGACGGAGACACTAGAACCTCTTAAAACATTTACCGGTCATCACGATTTGGGTTTTATGATGTATTGCAGCTACGGAAATGCCGAGCGTCTGGCTCCTAAACCCGAATACAAAGACATTCTTATTCAGAGTGCCCAATCGTTATCGTCACGTTACAGTGATGTTACCAAATGTATAAAATCGTGGAATTACCGCAAAGCATGGAACGATACTACCGAGTGGTTCTATCCGGTAATTATAGATAATATGATGAATCTCGAAATGCTGTTTTATGCTTCGAAAGTGAGTGGCGACAAACGTTATTACGACATTGCGGTGAGTCATGCCAATACAACTTTAAAGAATCATTTCAGAGACGATTTCAGCACCTACCACGTGGTAGATTACGACACTATTACGGGTGTTGTAAAAGATCAGGCAACTTGTCAGGGTTACAGCGACAATTCGACCTGGTCACGCGGACAAGCATGGGCTATTTATGGCTATACAATGATGTTCCGTGAAACAAAAGACTCCTCCTATCTTAATGCAGCTATCAAAGCAACAGACTTTTATTTAAAGAACCTGCCCGAAGATCTTGTTCCACTTTGGGATTTCAATGTCGGACAAGAGGGATATACCCCTGAAGGTAAATCGTATGCAGTAGAGTTTAAAGAAAAACTCAGAGATGCTTCGGCAGCGGCAATCGTGTGTTCAGGTTTGTTCGAATTGGGTCAGTTATCAAATAACAAAACCTATATCGACAAGGCTGTGAAAATGTTACAAAGCCTTGCTTCACCCAATTATAGAGCAGCATTGGGCAGCAACGGCAATTTTATTTTGATGCATAGCGTGGGAAGTATTCCTCATAAAAACGAAATTGATGTACCTTTGTGTTACGCCGATTATTATTTTTTAGAGGCTTTGGTAAGATATAAGAATTTGAAACAATAAATATTGTAGGGGTGGGGTTCTACCCTACCCTCATATAAACGGGCAGAGTATAACCCTGCCCCTACCACGAAGCATTTGTATTCTATTATTAGGCATATTTTAAACTTTAAACAACAAAAATAAACCATGGTCAAAAAATTATTTTCCATCTGCTGTGTATTAGCAATGGGAATGTCATTGGGAGCTCAGGACAAACTTCCCTTTTGGCGTGATATGAATGTGTTGTCGGTAAATAAAGAGAAACCACGAACCACATTTATGTCATACGACAACAAGGCGGAGGCTTTGACGGGCAAATACGAAAACAGCAAGTACTACGAACTGCTCAACGGTACATGGAAGTTTTACTATGTGGACGCATTCGGCAAATTACCTGCCAATGTAACCGATGCCAATGTAAATACTTCGTCGTGGAGCGATATAAAAGTTCCGGGCAACTGGGAGGTGCAGGGTTTCGGTACTCCTATCTATATCAATCACGGATACGAGTTTAAGCCACGCAATCCGCAGCCACCGCTTCTACCCGACGATAATCCGGTAGGTGTTTATCGCAGAGAGATAGATATTCCTGCCGATTGGATGAGCCGCGATATTTACCTGCACATTGCCGGAGCAAAATCGGGCGTATATGTGTATGTAAACGGCAAAGAGGTGGGTTATAGCGAAGATTCTAAGAACCCTGCCGAATTTCTGCTGAACAAATATGTACAACCCGGAAAAAACTCTTTAGCCATAAAGATATTCAGATGGAGCACAGGATCTTATCTCGAATGTCAGGATTTCTGGCGTATCAGTGGAATCGAACGGGATGTATTCCTTTGGTCGCAACCCAAAACGGCAGTCAACGATTTCAGAGTAATATCGACATTGGATGATACGTACAAAAACGGAATATTCAAATTGGATATCGACGTAAAGAATACAAACTCATCGCCATCGGCAGTAAATGTCAGTTACGAATTGGTTGACTCGAAAGGTAAAACCGTAGCAAGTGCTTCGAGCCCTCTCAATATCGAAGCTAACAGCAAAAAAACGGTCAACTTTGATGCTGCATTGGACAATGTATCTACATGGACTTCGGAACATCCCAATCTGTACAAGTTGATTATGACTGTACAAAAAGGAAATGAAACTGCCGAGGTAGTACCTTTTCATGTCGGATTCCGTAAAATAGAGATCAAAGAAAGCGACTACATTATCAATGGCAAAAAACAAAGCCTGTTCTTTGTAAACGGACAACCTGTAAAATTAAAAGGAACTAATATACATGAGGTTAGTCAATACACAGGGCATTATGTGACTCCCGAAGAAATGCGTCGCAACTTCGAATTGATGAAAAAGAACAACATCAATACCGTTCGTTTGAGCCATTATCCTCAAGATCGCAAATTTTACGAAATGTGCGATGAGTACGGTTTGTATGTGTATGACGAAGCCAATATCGAATCGCACGGTATGTATTATAGTTTGAGCAAAGGCAAGTCGTTGGGTAACAACCTCGATTGGTTGGCGAACCACTTGTACAGAACCGAAAATATGTTCGAAAGAAACAAGAATTACCCATCGGTAACCATCTGGTCGTTAGGAAATGAAGCCGGAAACGGATACAATTTCTACCAGACTTATTTGTGGCTGAAAGAAAAGGACAAAAATTTGATGAACCGCCCCGTAAATTACGAACGTGCTTTGTGGGAATGGAACACCGACATGTATGTGCCTCAATATCCTTCGGCAGCATGGCTGGAAGAAATTGGCAAAGAAGGTAGCGATCGTCCGGTAGTTCCATCGGAATATGCTCATGCCATGGGTAATTCGACAGGAGACTTTCACGGGCAATGGAACGCCATCTACAAATACCCTCATCTGCAAGGCGGATATATATGGGAATGGATAGACCATGCTTTGTTGGCTTACGACAAAAACGGTAAACCGTATTGGACGTATGGTGGCGACTATGGTACTAATATGCCTTCGGACGGAAACTTCGTAGCCGATGGTTTGATAGGTCCCGACCAACGCCCCCACCCTGCTATGGCTGAGATTAAATACAACCTTCAGAACATAGGGTTTGAGGCTGTCGATTTATCAAAAGGAGAGGTAAAAATCACCAATAGGTTCTACTTCTCGGATCTTTCGAAATATCAAATAAAATACAGAATCTATAAAAACGGAACTTTAATAAAAGAAGCCGTTCTTCCTGTATCGCTTGCAGCTCAGGAGTCTAAAACAGTAACTATTCCTGTTGAAGGCTTGAAGCCCGAAGCCGGTGCAGAGTATTTTGTGAATTTCGAGGTGACAAGTAAAGAGGCTACTCCGCTTGTTCCTGCCAATTATATAGTGGCTTACGACCAGTTTCAACTGCCAATCACCGCTGATAAGAAGGAATACAAATCACCGAATGCTCCTGCATTGAATATAGCGGAACAAAATGGAGTTATCACCGTTTCGTCTTCTAAAGTCAATTTCACTTTAGATACATCGAAAGGGTTAGTAACCTCATACAAGGTTGATGGTCAAGAATATTTCAAAGACGGATTTGGTATTCAGCCTAACTTCTGGAGAGCTCCTAATGACAACGATTATGGCAACAGAGCTCCAAGCCGTTTACAAATATGGAAGCAATCGAGCAAAGATTTTAACATTGTAGATCATAAAGCAACCAAAGATGGCGATAATGTCTTGCTAAGTGTAGATTATCTATTGGCAGCAGGTAACCATTATATTATCAACTATAAGATTTACCCTTCGGGCGTAGTCAATATATCGTCTCGCTTTACAGCTCTCGAAGGAGCTAAAGAAGCAAGCATAGGTAAATCTGAAGCCGAATTGATGGCAACTTATACACCTAAGGCAAAAGCGGAAGCTAAAGCCAAAAGCAATGTACTGGAAGTTCCACGTATAGGCGTACGATTCAGAGTACCTGCGGGAATGGACAATATCGAATATTTCGGACGTGGACCTGAGGAAAATTATATCGACCGCTTTATGGGTACTATGGTTGGACAATACAAGGCTAAAGCCGAAGATTTATATTATCCGTATGTACGTCCGCAAGAAAACGGTCATCATATTGATACCCGTTGGTTGACCGCCACTCAGAACAATGGCAAAGGCTTATTGATTCAGGCAGAAAACACAATCGGATTCAATGCACTGAGAAACTCGGTAGAGGATTTCGACTCGGAAGAGGCTGATGCCGACTATCAATGGAACAACTTCTCACCCGAAGAAATAGCCAACAAGGATCTGAAAAAAGCCAGAAACATTCTACCTAAACATACGCATATCAATGATATATCGCCTCGCGATTTTGTCGAAATTTGTGTAGATCTGAAACAACAAGGTGTAGGTGGTTACGACAGCTGGGGCGCTCGTCCGATACCCGAAGCAACTATTTACTCGGATGAGGAATACAATTGGTCATTTACTTTGATCCCTGTATCAGGTGCAAAAGATGCTGCTTCGAAAGCCGGATTGAAATATTAAGGTTTCAAACCTGTTTAATGCTTTAATGTAGGGGTTCAGACAAACCGGTCTAACCCCTACAAACTAAAGCAGATTATTAAAAGCCTGTTAATTTGTATCTAATCAATTACCTAAATAGTCAATTTGCAAAGTCGAGATAAACAAATAAGGTATTATTTGCTATCTTAGCAGGACTAAAAAGGCATATTTTATTAACTCATTAATTAATTAAAATGAAAACAAGCATAGAAGAACGTTGGGGTACGCATCCTGATGATGTCAAAAAATACGACACTACGCAGTTGCGTAAAGAGTTTCTGGTTGAAAAACTATTTGATGCCGATTCGGTATTGATGACTTATACTCACAACGACCGCTTAATTATTGGTGGTGCCCTACCGGTAAAAGAAGCATTGAAACTCGAGACAGTCGATTTGATTCGTTCGGAATATTTCTGCGAACGTCGCGAATTGGGTATTATCTGTATCGAAGGCGAAGGATCGGTCACTGTTGATGGTACCGAATATCAATTGGTTTTTAAAGATGCAGTTTACGTAGGTCGTGGCTCAAAAGAAGTGATCTTCAAAAGTAAAGACGGCAATAAACCTGCTAAATTTTACTTTGCATCATCGCCCGCTCACAAAGCGTATCCTACGACAGCAATTACTTCCGAAATGCGTCGCACCAGAGATTTGGGAGCACCTGCAACCTCAAACGAACGTTTGTTGAACCAAATTATATTGAGTGAGATTGTACCTTGCTGCCAATTGCAAATGGGTATGACCGAATTGAAAGAAGGCAGTGTATGGAATACTATGCCTCCACATACACACTCGCGTCGTATGGAAGCATACTTCTACTTCAAAATACCCGAGCAACAAGCAGTGTGCCACTTTATGGGACAACCTCAGGAAACACGTCATATTTTTATGGCTAACGAGCAGGCGGTTATTTCTCCATCGTGGTCTATTCACTCGGCAGCAGGCACAAGCAACTATACTTTTATATGGGCTATGTGCGGCGAAAATCTGGCTTATGATGATATGGATACTTTCACGGCTGACAAGTTGAGATAAGTTCCTCAAAGACATATATAGAGCAAAAGACAGGCACATAATGCCTGTCTTTTTTATTTACAGAAAAGACCTCTTTAATATCTCATTTAACACTCCCCGGAAAGAATACAAGAGATAAAAAAGATAACAATCTGATACTTAAAATAGGAATTTTCGCCCTTTTTTCACTATATTTGCTTGAAAGCAGTCTAACTTAAAGACAAACGCTCAAAAAGAAATAAAAATTCTATGTCGCATATCCCTCCATTAGTAAGTGATTTGGCTCTTATTCTGATAACAGCCGGAATAGTAACAATATTATTTAAACTCTTAAAACAACCTGTTGTACTAGGCTATATTGTAGCAGGTTTCCTGATAAGTCCACATTTCGTACTGTTTCCATCCGTAGCCGATATAGGTAATATAAACACCTGGGCGGAGATTGGGGTAATCTTTCTCTTATTCGCCCTCGGACTCGAATTCAGTTTTAAGAAACTGATAGATGTAGGCGGAACAGCCTCTATTGCCACCCTCATCAATATGGGATCGATGATAGCGATTGGATACGTTATCGGGCAACTCTTGGGCTGGACGCAAATGGAAAGTGTATTTTTGGGTGGCATGCTCTCCATGTCATCTACCACCATTATCATAAAGGCATTCAACGATATGAAATTGCAGAAGAAAAAATTTGCAAATATCGTCTTCGGGATGCTTATAGTAGAAGATCTCGCAGCCATACTTATGATGGTATTATTGTCAACAGTAGCAGGAAGCGGTGATGCAGAAGGGTCAGGATTACTCGAAAATTCCCTTAAACTCGTATTCTTCATGATGATATGGTTTGTAGTAGGTATTTACCTGATACCAACCTTCCTTAAAAAACTAAAAAAACACCTCAACGACGAAACTTTGGTTATTGTAGCCGTGGGTTTATGTCTGGGTATGGTATTATTTGCCGATACAGTTGGCTTTTCGGCGGCACTGGGAGCCTTTATTATGGGATCGATACTTGCCGAAACCATCGAATCGAAGCATATAGAGCATCTTATCGAACCTATCAAAAATCTGTTCGGAGCAGTATTTTTTGTTTCGGTAGGTATGATGATAGTTCCAAGTATTGTTCTGGAGTATGCCATTCCTATCCTCATTCTTACAGTAGTAGTTCTGGTAGGTCGTGTAATATTTGCCTCTTTGGGTGTTCTCGCTTCGGGCGAAGGCCTCAAGGTATCTATACAGGCTGGATTTAGTTTAGCACAAATTGGCGAATTTTCATTTATCATAGCTACACTCGGTATGCAATTGGGTGTTATCAGCAACTTTATATATCCTATAATAGTAGCAGTATCGGTCATCACGACCTTTACAACCCCCTACTTTATAAAGGCTTCGACACCTATATATGAAGCTATAGAGAAAAGAATACCCCCGAAGTGGAACAAACTGATTACGGGCTATTCTTCATCGAGTCGTAAAACAGTTAACAGACAGAACGACTGGAATGTTTTACTTAAAAAAGTGATTACCACCGTAGCTATTTATTTTGTCTTATCGCTGGCAGTTTTCTTTACTTGCAGAGAACTCCTCTACTGGCCTATAATGAGTTATATTCCTAACTTGGGAGGACGAATCGCAGCAGCTATCATAACTATCCTACTCATGGGACCGTTTATGCAGGCTATCATGAGAAATAACAGCAAAACCGAAGAGCATGAAAGATTATGGAAAGATAATCACTTTAACAAGGGTGCTTTAATTGCACTCAATTTATTACGGATTGCCCTGTGTGTGATTCTTATCCTTATGGTGCTTATCCCTCTATTCCCCAGAGCAACAGGTCTGCTATTGGTAACCTCGGTAGTTATTGCTATCGGTATTACTTTCTTCCAAGGGTTTAAAAAACAAACCAATAAGATGGAGAAGCAGTTTCTTGAGAACTTAAATGACAAAGAGATTTCCGAAGATAAAGAAGGCACAATCAATCAGCAGGTAAAGACCGATCTTTTGAATAAAAACATCCACCTTGAAGAGATCGAAGTTCCTCAAGATTCGCCACGAATAGGAAAAACTTTGGCGGAACTTAATTTCAGACAAACTACAGGTGTAGATATAGTAAGTATAATCAGAGGTGATCTTAAAATAAACATTCCCGACCCGAACGAATGTATCTACCCATTCGATAAACTTATTGTTGCCGGTACGGATGAAGAACTACAAACATTTATTACTGCTCTCGAAGAGAAGAGATTGAAACAGCATACCAGCACTCAATATCAAATAAGCCTCACTCAATATGAATTGGAAGAAGGTTGCTCATTAATTGGAAAAGCAATTAAAGATTCTCAGATAAGAGAAAAAACAGATACCATGATTATTGGTATAGACCGCAACGATGAAGCCATTACCGATATATCGGCAAATACAATATTAGAAGAGGGTGATATATTGTGGCTTGCGGGTGAACAGAATAAGCTGGATCATTTTGCTGAGAATATAAACCAATGATGAAGAGTCTCGGTCTTATCCTGTTAAAGCAATTACATTTCTAATATTCACAGGATAGACACTATAGATTTTTCCTACAATAAACGATAAAAAAGTCTGAGACTTAAAAAAAGAAGAAACGAGCTACTTTTGCAGAAGTTGTAGCTCGTTTTACATAAAAAAACTTAAGAATCCTTTTTAGACTAGCCATGTAAAAGTTGATTATTATAGACATAAACAGTAAAATATTTTCTGAATTATGTTCTGTTATATCAAACTCTCCTATTGAGTTGAATTTTAGCATATAAGACCAGTATACAAGAAAATGTTTATCTACTACCGGCACCTTTCAAATAATTATTCCCACCAAAACAATTTTATTAGTTTCCGGCATTCATAACAACTTGTGGCAAAAGAGTACTATAAATTAAACTAACGACACAAAACACTATCGTTTCTTAGATTATTTATATAATTCCAGTATAAATAATTTATAAATTATAAACACTTATGCTCTAGAAAAGTTTTAGAAATTGAAAAAAAGGTATTTTGCAAATAGTAAACAGCCTCAAAGCCTACCTTCAAGGGTTTTATCTATACTGAAAACACAGAAGCAATCGAAGTATGAAAAAGAAGAATAAAATGGGATATTCTGTAATCAATCTGTCGGCAAATACGCCTACATACCCAACTTTTACTCGAAACTCAAAAGGATGGATTAATTATGGAACAGATAATAATCTGCCTCAACGTATTATTGATCTGAATAACGAATCGGCAGTAAATAAGTCGATCATAGAAAACAAAGTGACATATATATGCGGTTCGGGCATAGATGATACATTGTACTCGGGGCAGCCTAATACCAACGAAGACTGGGATACTTTAATAGAGAAGATAGCCAAAGATTATACGACTTTCGGCGGTTTTTGTTTTCAAGTTGTGCTTAATAAGAACGGGAGTAATGTCAGCCTCTTTCATACCGATTTCAGTAAAATACGTGTAGGAGAAACCAATGAATATGGTACACCTCTTAATTTTTTCTTGTCAAATGATTGGCGAAAAACCAGTGGACAATATGCACCTGCACAGATAAAAGCATATGCTTCTGAAGAATTACAGCAGGGTGTGCCTTATCTGTATTATTACAAAGATTACGAGCCAAGTTTAGATTATTACCCTGTACCTCATTACTTTTCGGCACTCAATTACATAGAAGCCGATGGTTTATTAGGTAAGTTTTATCGTAATTCTATAAATAATGGCTTTGCTCCTTCGGTAATTATTACCATACCAAGCAACCCCGGTGATGAAGCTAAACAACAGTTTAACAAAGACATGACTGCTTCTTTTGCGGGTACAAACGGAGCCAATTCAATTGTTGTTCTATATGGTGAAAGTCAGGATATCAAACCCGAAGTAACGCCTTTCACAGCCAGTGGCAATGCCGACTTATACAACAACGTCAACGAAGTTATTTTCCAGAAAATTATATCGGCTCACCGACTCTCCTCTCCTACTCTTGCAGGTATCTCGGGTTCGGGTAATTTGAGTGGCAATGCGAGTGAGATAATCAACTCATTTATTTTGTACAATTACACTGTCATTCATAAACTCCGCCGTAAAATTCTGGATACGCTGAATATTTTCGTAATCAACAACGGATATAATAAGCTAACAGTAAAAGAACTGGAAGTTATAACACAAATAAAAGAGTATGAAGGTAAAATCAGCAGTGATGAACCCTCGAAACAAAAGTCTCCAGCCATCTGATTTGCTCATCAAAAAACTATAAAACCGATGTATACACCTATCACATTAATAAACGAGGAGTTGTTTAAACTACATTCTCCAATTACGGGAAATACCGATCTTACCGAATTTGTCCCTTACCTGTCTATTGCTCAGGAGTTATATATTGCCCCCTTATTAGGCGAATCGTTGATGAGCGAATTAAAACTTCAGATTTCACAGAACTCTCTGGATGAATCCAACAGCAATCTTGTTGTAAAGATTGCTCCTGCTTTAGCGTTCTTTGCCATCTATCAGGGATTACCCTTTCATTGGGCAACCATCGTAAATAAAGGAATAACTATTCGCGAAAGTGAAAACAGCAAGGGGATCGACATCAAGGATGTGGCTCAACTCCGCCGCTGGATTCGGGATGATGCCGAGATTTTTGTCAGCCTGTTAACCGATTTTCTTTGTTCGTCCAAAGAGAAATATCCTCTGTGGAAACCTGATAAAGATTATTGTTCGTCATGCGGTCAGCAGTCTACTCCTTTCGATAGTGGATTTTATTTTCCGAAACAGTAATGTATAACCTATCCCCTTTTATTTTTCATGAAAGGGGATATTTTTATTCTCCGGCTTTTCATTTCTTTTTCAGATCAATGAAATATTAAAAACCTTAAAGATCAAAATACCTTTACTAAAAAGTACTATCTTTGCCATCCCTAAAAAAACAGAGATATTATAATGTTTATTACTCGCTCCAATACAATATTAGCTATATAGCTAGGCTATACAGCCAATTAGTGCTTACTCCAAAAATCTTTGGAGAACTTTTATCCCGTTTATTAGTTTATAATCTCATGCTTACTTTCTCTACAAGAGAAAAAGTAATACGCTATCAATAAAATATTCCCAATGAATAATAATTGGAAAAAAACTTTTGCAATAATATGGAGCGGTCAGTTATTCTCGACCCTCACCAGTTCGATCGTCGGATATGCGGTTGTATTTTGGCTTAGCCTAAAAACCGAATCGGCCGAAGTATTAGCCTATGCCATGATAGCTACTCTTCTGCCTCAGCTTGTACTCGGATTGTTTACAGGTGTTTTTGTAGATCGCTGGAACCGAAAATTAACCATGATATTTGCAGATAGCTTCATAGCCATTTGTACGGCTATCATGTGTCTTATGTTTTATTTTGATTCGGTTACTATCTGGCAAATATATCTGCTGTTGATATTACGTTCGGCGGGCAGTGCTTTTCATACCCCTGCCATGCAAGCCAGTGTTCCGCTATTGGCTCCCGAATCGGAACTGATGAGAGTAGCCGGGGTTAATCAGATGATTTTTTCGATCAGTAATATAGCAGGTCCTGCATTGGCTGCATTACTTATAAATATCATGGATATGACTTATGTATTGTCCCTCGATATTATAGGGGCAGTAATAGCCTGCGTGTCGCTGCTCTTTGTTACGATTCCCAATCCCGAAAAGAAAGTTACTGACAAACTACCCAATATTATGGGAGAAATAAAAGAAGGACTACACGCTATATTTGGCACACAAGGTCTCAAATGGGTATTACTCTGTGATATTGCGATGTTATTTTTTATCATTCCCATCTCAGCATTATTTCCGCTTATTACCCTTACTCATTTTATGGGAGATACATACGACATGAGTATTGTTGAGGCTGCGTGGGGAGTCGGTATATTTATAGGAGGGGCACTTATCGGTATGAAGAAAATAAAGATGATGAATAAAATTGTACTCATTGGTACTTTTAGTATTATTATCGGGTTAACCTCTCTGCTATCGGGATTGCTGCCTGCAAACGGACTTATTTGGTTCATCGCTCTAACAGGAATCAGTGGTATTGGTGGCGCTATCTGGAACAGTGCTTTTACGGTCATACTTCAAACCAAAATAGATCCGTCTCTCTTGGGGCGTGCATTTTCGACTTACGACAGTTTGATGCTGATGCCTTCTATACCTGGATTGTTAGCGACCGGATTTGTTGCTGATGCTATCGGGATAACCAATGTATTTGTTATCGCAGGAATTGCAATCTGCCTGATCGGATGTTTATTCTTCATTATACCATCGGTAGTGAGCTTAGGAAAATCGACAGTGGGTAAATACGAATAAGTAAGATCATATATTTTAGATAATGATACTAAAATCCATAGTGAAGCCGCAAAAACGATTCTTGTATATCTTATAATCGGTAATTCCTGCTTCTTTTAAAATTTTCTCAAGCTTCTTTCGCGAGAGTAAATACATATAATCGCCCGAAGCCCATTTCTGGGGAGTAAATTGTAATATTCTATCAAATATGCGCTTGGGAAGCCAATGAATCAACGGGTATCTGGTATGCACTTCAAAAGGAAAATATCTATTTGGGGTAGTGAAGTATACTCTCTTGCAAGTTCTTTTGAGTTCTTTTAAGAACAGAACTTGTCTTTCTATATCTCCAACATGTTCTATGACTGCATTAGACCAACCGATATCGAAAGATTTATCTTCAAAAGGAAAATAAAACCCATCATATACAATTGAATTAACCTTTGGGTATCTTTTCTTAAATTCCTCATTAGTATCAACACTCAAAGCTGTGATATTCTCTAAATATGGATAGTTTTTCTCTAAAAAGTTATCTACAGGGGAATACTCCCAATTATTAACCCCTACATCCAATATTTTATCAGATTCCAAAGGTCTTATTACATCCAAGAATAACTTATATTTCGAAGTTCTGTTATTTTTACTGATTAAGTTTGCGATCATAAATAAACAATTTTAACAAAATGTCAATAAATGCATAAATATACTCTAAAAAATATTCGCTTAAATCATTCCTGCTAAAAAACATGAAATATTATTTGTATTTCATTTACAATTTACTTTCCTTTATTAAAATCTTACTATAAACAATATTTACAAACTTAAAAAACACAATTCTTTATGAAAAAAAATTATTTATGGACACTCCTTCTTTTCTGCTTTTTATTATCTTGTTCTCAAGACAAAGAATTTATTCCAGAAGAAACAACGTCTTCTTTACGAACTTTAGCAGATGGAAATAATGATGCACTTGGGTTTAGTTATGATATAACAGATAACTACCTTGATATTGATGCTACAAAATACAGGGTTATTGATATGGATAAATTTGCAAAAGATAACCCTTTACTTATTTACAGACCAAGTTCTACCAAAATAAATCAGGATATCTACGCAGGTAGTGACTCTGAAAATATGCTACAAGATATAATTGAAAAAAGTGGATTTAGTGGATCAGTTGGTTCAAAAGTATTAGAAGAGAGTGGCTCAACAACTAAGAGTATTATCAAAAAGTTATTACCATTTACAGGAACAATAAAAGGAGGCGTTAATAAAGAAAAGCAAGAAACTTATAAATATGCTTCATGTTTCTCTTATGCACAGGCATTCATAAAAAAAAGAGTAAAAAGACTCTATATTGATGCCGATGCAAATCTATTATCAAATTATCTTACAGAGCAATTTACTAAAGACATAAATACGAAATCAGCAGATGAGTTAGTCGCAAAATATGGGACACATGTTTTAGCAGATATTACAATCGGAGGATCTTATAATGTCATTTACAGATCTAGCATTGTTGAAGAAACAAATACTGAAATAAAAAAGAAAACTGTCACTGCCGGTTTAAATGCATCATTAGGTAAGATTGGATTAGATACAAATGGTTCAAGTACTACTGAAGAAACAAAAACATATAGTACAAAAAATACTAATTGGCAAATATCTATAGTTTGCGAAGCTGGAGAAGGCACTGGAACAAGTATGTCATTTGACTCTAGTACTGGAATCACTAATACTTCTATTAATTTTCATAGTTGGCAAGCATCAGTTACAGACAGAAATTCAAAACTCGTTGAAGTAAATTGGAATAAAATCTTTTTCATTTATGATTTTATCAAAGACCCTACAAAAAAAGCTGCTGTCAAAGCCGCTGTTGTTAGATATGTTGCAGGAAGACAATTACAGCTAATGAGCATAATTCCTATGTATACAATATATCACACTCAAGATAAAATTCATATTACAACAACAGGTACACTTTCAGATCATCTAAGAAGTCCGTATTCTACATTTGTTGGTATAGCCGGCTACTGTTTCCCATATCAGGAAAGCACAACAATACCTCTATATGAATATCTATTTAAGAATACACCAGAGCATATCGTTACAACTGATAATTATATGAACTCAAATGTTTCTCAGAAATTTATCATTGGATATGTATATCCATACCAATATCCAGGTACAATTCCTTTAAATGAGTATATGGGAATGCCTCCAGGAAAAAATTATGGCGATCATGTTACTAGTGCATACTCTGATGTAGTACAGAATTATAGTAGAGGAAACTATAAGACCAATTGGAATGTTGGATATGTTTTTCCTCGATTAAGTAAATAACTCCTAAAAAATAAAACACAGCAAAAAAGCTGTGTTTTATTTTTTATTATACCATCGGTAGTGAGCTTAGGAAAATCGACTGTGGGTAAATACGAATAAGAGAAGACAACTTAGGTAAGCAAAATTTCATCTAAAATTCTGCTTACCTCCTTACTCTTTTTTATTACCAATAAGTGATCTGCACCTTCTACAGGATAAACATCTTTCACGCCTTTAAATGGAAACATCTGGTCTTTTGTTCCATGTATATGGTAGAGGTTAGGACACTGAAAGGTTGAATGCCAATTGAGTATCTGAAACAAACTCCATTTCGTATAAAACGGGTCGGTATATGATACGTATTTCTCCATATCTTCGCGTTTAGCATGGTATACAAAGCGAGAAAAGAAATCAAAAACCAAATCACTTGTTTTAAAGAAGCCTATTGGTAAATATTCAGTGAATTTTATTCTATGCCCCACTCTGAAAAGAGCAGGCATTTCATCTCCTACTTTCATCGATGCTATTATAATTGTTTTACAAGGAGTCAGAAACTTATTCATCTCCTGAACAATAATACCTCCAAATGAATATCCAACCAATATAAAGGGCTTTGATGTATCTATATTGACAGACATACGCCGGGTATATTCGGATAGTAATTCGCCTTCATTTGGCATTAACCACTCTATATATTTCTTTTCGAAACCATAAGGCAGATCAATTGTATCGAATACTTTGCAGTTGGCCGACATTCCCGATATAAAATAGACATCCATATGATACAGTATTTATTATTTATCTTTCGACTTTAATTTCACTAAATTATTATTTTTAGTCCGAATCTCCTTAAAATAGCACATTTACTTTCTACTTTTTTCCGCAGTCTCTTGCAATAAACATCACTGAACAATTATTTTCGAATAGAAGCTCTCCCTAAATGTTAATTAAGATTTACCTTATTCGTTGATAACCTTATTTCTATATCTTTAAAGTTTGAACATTTTTTAAACCATTTACCAATGAAAACACTTAAGAAAACTATCTTTTGCCTTTTAGCATCAATACTATTGGTCGGGTGCGGTAATAAGCCTTCCGTGGAAGCAGATTACGCTGTTATCCCATTACCTCAGGAAATTACGAAGTCCGAAGGAGAAGTATTTACGCTGAACAGCAGTACTAAAATTGTTTACCCCAAAGGCAGTGATATTCAAAAGCAAACTGCCGAATTTTTATCCGAATACATTAAATTCAGTACAGGAATCGATCTGAAAATTACAGATGAAGAGTCTGCAGATAATGTGATTATCCTTAAAGCTGATTATAAAGCTGATAAACCCGAATCATACAACCTTACTGTAAATAATAAACAAATAATTATCAACGGTTCGGACGATGCCGGTACATTCTACGGTGTACAAACTTTGCGTAAATCGATGCCTGCCGATGCAACAGAAAACACAGTCGTATTTCCGGCTGTAGATATAAAAGACTATCCCCGTTTTGCATATCGCGGGATGATGCTCGATGTAAGCCGTCATTTCTTTCCTGCCGAATTTATCAAGAAATATATTGATATACTGGCATTACACAATATCAACCGTTTCCACTGGCATATTACTGATGATCAGGGCTGGAGAATCGAGATAAAAAAACATCCCGAATTAACCAAAATCGGATCACAACGCGATCAGACCGTAATCGGGCGGAACTCGGGAGAATTTGACGGAAAACCTTATGGTGGATTTTATACTCAGGAAGAAATCAAAGACATAGTAGCTTATGCTCAAAAAAAATTCATTACCATCATACCCGAAGTGGATCTTCCGGGGCATATGTTGGCAGCATTAGCCACCTATCCAAACTTGGGCTGCACGGGCGGCCCCTATAAAGTGAGTGGAGAATGGGGCGTTTTTGACGATGTACTTTGTGCCGGCAACGACAGTATATATACTTTTCTTGAAGATGTGTATGGTGAGGTAATCGAACTGTTCCCTTCAACATACATACACGTAGGTGGAGATGAATGTCCTAAAGTAAGATGGAAAACATGTCCTAAATGTCAGGCTAAAATAAAAGCAGAAGGTCTGAAAGCTGATGCGAACCACTCTGCCGAAGATAAACTGCAAAGCTATGTTATTTCACGAATCGAGAAATTTCTAAATAGCAGAGGTCGCCAAATAATCGGTTGGGACGAGATCCTTGAAGGAGGCTTAGCTCCAAATGCAACCGTTATGTCGTGGAGAGGTATGGAGGGAGGAATAGCGGCTGCAAAACAACAGCACGACGCAGTAATGACTCCTACCAGCCATCTGTATTTTGATTATTATCAAACACGTGACACTCAGGATGAGCCTCTGGGAATCGGAGGATATGTTCCTATCGAGAAAGTGTACGCTTTCGAACCTGTTCCATCTGAATTAAGTGTCGATGAGCAAAAATATATTATAGGAACACAGGCCAATTTATGGACTGAATATATTGCTGATTCGAAACATGTAGAGTATATGGTATTGCCACGGATGGCTGCTCTGGCAGAAGTGCAATGGACCGAACCTTCGAAGAAAGATTTCACAACCTTTCTGCCTCGTCTGAATAGGCTTTTGAAACTATATGACCGCTTAGGGTTTAACTATGCAAAACATATATTTGACATATCAAGCAAAATTGAACCCAGTGCAGAGAAGAAAGCCATTATGGTTACTTTAGCTACAGCAGATAATGCACCTATCTATTACACTTTGGATGGAACGGCACCCACTGAGAAAAGTTCTAAATATACTCAGCCAATCGAGATAAAGGCAAATGCCGATTTGAAGGCTGTAGCGATAAGAGACGGAAAAGCCAGCAAAATATATTCCGAAAATTTCAGTTTTAATAAGGCTACTTTGAAGAATGTAACATTCGAAGAAGCTCCCAATTCTCAATATACCTACAATGGGGCTATTACTCTGGTTGATGGAAAGAGAGGGCGTCCCTCATTTGCCAGTGGAGAATGGTTGGGCTTCAATAAGAAAGCGATGACAGCCACTGTTGATCTGGAGGAACCGACTGAAGTATCGACCGTTAGCATCGGAACATTTGCAAGTCCCGGTTCTTGGATTTTCGGGGCAAGGCAATTTACAGTGTTTGTTTCTGATGACAACAAGACGTTCAAACAGGTATCGGACGAATCTTATCCTGCCATGACTCAGGATCAAGGAGAAAAGGTTATCGACCTGACTGCTACATTCCCGACAGTAAAAACCCGATATGTAAAGCTTGTTGTTAAAACTGAGCAATCTATTCCTGTATGGCATGCGGGTAAAGGTAAGCCGGCATATATTTTTGTGGATGAAATATCAATTAATTAAAGCATTACAATAAAGTACTCAAATATTAAAGAGCAATATGGATATCATATTGCTCTTTTTATATAAATCGTCCAGACTATAACTTAAAATTTTTTCATTCCCCACTTTTACTCTAAAATACAGTATTCTTATATTCCTCACTGATAGCCGATAGTTAGGTAAATACTTTTCAAAATCACAAAAAGGTCTAATAGCTTATTATGATTTTCGCTAATAAAATGTACCTTTGCAAAATCAAAAATTTCATATCCCAACTCTATTCATGAGTAAAGAAAAGACAGCTATAAGAGCTTCGTATTTTAGTATCGTTGGTAATACAACTTTAGCTATAATTAAATGGTTGGCAGGTTATTTCGGAAATTCTTATGCACTTATTGCTGATGCAATTGAATCTACGGCAGATATATTTTCTTCTATCGCAGTACTTTGTGGCCTCAAGTATTCGAATAAACCCGCCGATGAAAATCATCCTTACGGACATGGACGCATCGAGCCTCTGGTTACTTTTGGAGTAGTTGGTTTCCTCATCATATCGGCTACCATTATTGCTTACGAAAGTATCCAAAATATAAGTGAGCCTCACGAACCACCCAAACCTTTTACTCTTATTGTTTTAGCGGGTATTATTATCTGGAAAGAGATTTCATACCAACTAGTTATAAGAAAAGCCCGACATACCAAAAGCACCTCACTGGTTGCCGATGCATGGCATCACCGCAGCGATGCAATTACTTCAGTTGCTGCCTTTATTGGTATTTCGATAGCCATAGTCATGGGCAAAGGATATGAATCTGCCGATGATTGGGCAGCATTACTCGCATCTTTTATTATTCTATATAATAGCTATAAAATACTTAAGCCTGCTTTAGGCGAAATAATGGACAAGGATATATATCCTGAGATGGCAAATAGTGTATGTGACTTTGCCCGAACCATCGAAGGAGTTTTGGATACTGAGAAGTGTCATGTAAGAAAAACAGGGATGACTTTTTATGTTGATCTGCATATAATTGTAAATAAAAACATAACGGTTAAAGAGGGTCATGATATTGCTCACAATCTGAAAAACAGACTAAAAGAGAAAATGCCCGAAATAGCCGATGTGCTAATTCATGTAGAACCTTCTTGGTAAAACTCATCAATTGTGTTATCTTTACAGAATATTAAATACTGTTTTTTTAACACGAATATATCTTTAAGTAATCAATAGGTCTTAGACCTTCCACACTATTTTATAAAAAAATGAAAGTAAAACTAACATTCCTTGCTTCGATATTGATGATATCGATGTCATTAACAGCTCAACAAAAAACGTATACAAAAGCAGAATTGGATGCATCCAATATTATCAGACTTTGCAACAGCGTTATTGAACTTAGTAATAAGAACCGCACCAGTGCCGATAATTACAAATCGATGTTATCAACGGCAGAAAGCAATATGAGTAAATTAAAGAGAAATCCTAATACTCAGCCGTTTTTTGTAAATTATAAGAACTTTGAGGCATGCTTCGGCGATCAGAAAGAATATCAGTTGGCGTATAAAGGTGCACCCGAGTTTGCTGAGAAAAAAGAGATTGCCAACACAATAGATGCTGCAAATAAAGATATTGCAAGTGCCGTAAAGTGGGCAACTGCTGTGAGTGAATATTTCTCTGAAAAAACATTCCTTACTGATACCGATTTCGCGAAATATCCGGCTATGCAAGACAGCCTTAGCTATTATTTCCAACGAGGCTACAACAGTTGGTCAGCAGCTTCGAGATTGGCTTCGAAGGCAGGTAATAATGCTGAATTGATTTTACTTCAAAAAAGCAAGATTGCCGAATTTATAATTCCGATGAAGTCCGATTTGAATGGACTGGAATCTATCATGGAATTATTTAATCAGGATAAGATTGATAGTAATTTAATCAAAAATGAGCTATCAACCGTTTCGCAAACAATCGCTAAAAACAAAGATATTTCGACTAAAGATGTGAAAAAACTAAGTGATGTCTACTATAAAGAGGTTTTCCAAAAATTCTACACAAAGAGTGAGGATACAATAAAGGCAATGAGTGCTTTTAATCTGGAACTTGAGGCAAACCCTCAATCGGATCGTCTGAATAGTTTATATTCATATGTTGTTTCGAGTTATCGCTCTGTGGTTGAAGAATACAATACATTTATAGCTCAATAATAAGCCTAGAAGGTTAAATGAAAAGGAGTACAAATATGTTTGTACTCCTTTTTTATTTTACGAATAAATTTTATTCTTTACTTACCTTGCTGCCCTCTACAGCCCATGACGTAATTTGCCCAGTCACAGAAGTTACTTTCTGCAAAAGGTTAGATGACTTTTTCGTCTCTTTAGGAGGCTTCTTTTCTTTCTCATCCTTCACATAGAAGAAATCTCCCCGTCCATATCGGAATGCAGCAAGACTTTCGGGAGAAGATCCCTTTATTTTTATTAATTCCGACATATAGAAAGCATTCTCATAATAAAAAGCATCCTCTATACGCCTTGAATCTTCGTACACAGTCAGAAAAGTTCTCAAATATATAGGTGAATCAGCCTCAACGTATCTGATTGTTTTATATTTTTTGTTTTCTCCCCAGCTATCGGCTTCGGTATTCCAATTATTGTAAAGAGAATCGTTTATTTTTTGGAAATTAAAATTTGTCAATTCCAATATCTGCTTATTTAAACGGGAATAAGGCTTCACATAACTCAAATTATCCGGATTATTCAGGAAATACGTAAAATCGGTGAGTTGCGAATCATCTCCTTTCGAAACTCGTGGAGGTTCTATGTAAGAAGTTGGTACATCGTCTATCAGAATACCCGATTTAGTCCAGTCCACATAAAGAGGTTTCGACATTTTATTGACCACTCCTACCGTTATGGGTGCATTATGCCCATAAAAATTATAAATCACATCTAAACTATCGCCTTCAACAACAAACTCTCCGTACTCGTTCTTTATCGTATACGGGTCTCTTGTATTCATAGTCGAACAATAGTATGTCGAACACGAATTCAATAGTAAAAATCCCAATAATAAAAACAAGTATTTCATAGCAGAGATTTTGTAAGCTCTATTTTGTCTCACCCGAAGTTGTCGATTGAATTATAGGTGCGGGTGGAATATAAGTACGTATATCTACTGTATACCATTCACTTAATATTCCATCAAGAAATATAAATGTATATTTGTTGTAGTCTTCGGTCAACTCAACCGATTCTTCTAAAGCTCCATTGTCTAATTGCCGGGCACTGGCAGTTTTGGCTTTTCCATATGCTGACTTTAAATGAAGCATAACTTCTTGCTTATTCATTCCCAGACGAATATTATCGGTTTGTGCAGTTTGATACATCCCGCAACCAGCTAATAAACAGGCTAATAAAGAGAATATTACTATTTTTTTCATATTGTATTAAATTTATTGTTTATTTACTATTAATCAACCATTTGATACTTTCTGAACCAGAATAAATTGGCAGCACCCATTATTATCGTTATCGGAAACATCAACATATTTCCAATTATTCCCAAAACAAAACCTACTCCCAAGCCCATGAAAATAGTATAAAGAAAATTTACATCGTCCTTCCTAAATCCGGTTACTACGGATGCAAAAGAACATCCAACTAATTGAATAGCTACACAGGTTAGAAGAGAAAGTATCAATATTTTAAGAAAACTCCATTTCTTGAAGTTGATATATCTGAATACCAACAAATAGCATAAGATACAAGACAGGGACATCCCTATCATTAAGTCCCAATTTACCGAACCTCCATACCAAGACCAGCAGAATATTATGCCGTTTCCAACCAAAAGGTTGCTGAAAATACAAAATAATATCACAGAACGCTTATCCATTACCCATGTTGTTAGTCATAAAATACAAAATACTAAAATATATAAATAAACGCAATCCTCTATTTTTTCGGGGCATGAATGTTCTATATATTCCGAAATCAGTAGAAAGCTGTATCTGCTTTATCTCCTATTTTCATTATATTTGTAATACCATAAAAACATCACTAAATATTATGAAGAAAAATTTCTTTACATTCACATGCTTGCTTCTCTTGTCTGCATTTACCTTACAGGCACAGACACCCCAAGTCGAACCTACTTGGGAATCGATTAAAGAACGAGGTTACCCCGAGTGGTTTAACGATGCTAAACTAGGTATATTTATCCATTGGGGACTATATTCTGTTCCATCGTGGACTAAAAAAGAAGGTTACTCGGAATGGAGTTATAAAGGATGGAGAGACGGCGGATCAACTGCTGTTGATTTCGCAAAAAAAGTATATGGACAGGATTTTAAATACGAAGACTTCAGAGGTCTGTTTAAAGCCGAATTATTTAACCCTCAGGAATGGGCTGATCTGTTTAAAGATGCGGGTGCTAAATATGTAGTACTAGTATCAAAGCATCACGACGGATATGCTATGTGGCCCAGCAAATATGCTCCAAATTGGAATTCGGTAGAAACAGGTCCTAAACGTGACATAGTAGGTGAATTGACCAAGGCTGTGGAAAAAGATGGCTTGAAAATGGGATTATATTACTCACTTCCCGAATGGTCGAACCCGCTTCATTATTGGGAAATCGATCCGAATGATTCTATTGCAAAATATGTAGATACACATATGATTCCACAGTTCAAAGAGCTGGTAACAACCTATCGCCCTTCTCTTATTTTTACCGACGGAGAGTGGTGGAACAGTGCCGAACAATGGCATGCTCGCGAACTTATCTCCTGGTATTACAATCTGGTTGGTCCCGAAGCTATTGTAAATGACCGCTGGGGTGGAGGTGCCGATTATGGGTTCAAAACGCCCGAATATAGTGCAGGTATTACCATGACAGACCGTCCTTGGGCTGAGGTAAGAGGCATAGGACGCTCTTTTGGCTTGAACAGAAACGAACCTCTTGAAAATTATTTGACGGAAGACGATCTGATACATCATTTTGCAACACTTGTAGCAAACGGTGGAGGATTAACTCTGAATGTAGGACCTGCAGGAGATGGTCAGATTCCTTTGCTTCAACAAGAGCGTTTGCTTCAACTGGGACAATGGTTGAAAATAAACGGAGAGGCTATCTATGGCACAAGAGCTTACAAAAAACATATCGAAGAGAAACAAATTTATATTACCCGCATCGATTCTACAATAGATTTCAATTGGGTACGTAATTCACCCGATCCACGTATTCGAGTTGATCATTTTACCGGAGAATGGACAGGTTATATCAGCCCCGATTATACTGAAGAATATACATTTACCGCCAAAGCGGACGATGGTGTACGTGTGTGGATAGATGGAAAACTGATTATCGACCAATGGGTAAAACAAGAGCAAACCGAAGATGGTTTTGTGCAAGGTGCTCAAACATCGGCAACTCACAAAAGTTCTATAAAACTGAAAAAAGGGCAAAAATATCCAATCAAAGTAGAATACTTTGAGGATGTTCAGAATGCTTCGATTCAAGTAAAATGGGCATCTAAATCGCAAGCCGAAGAAGTTATTCCTTACAAAGCTTTGTATACTGACAATACAGGCAATCAACATGGATTGAATGCAACATACGGCTCGATGAAAACCTACATTGCCTATACTCAGAAAGGTAATAATATTTATGCTATACTTCTCGAATGGCAAGACGACCAATGTGTGTTGAATATCGACAAACCCGCCGATAATGCAACCATAACATTATTAGGGCGTGAAGGTAACCTTCCTTGGAAATACGAAAACGGGCAACTGATTGTTGATATGACTCCTGTCAAATTTACAGAAATACCGGGTCGTTCGGCTTGGACTTTGAAAATAGCTCAATAAATAGATTGACATAAAAAAACAGCAATATCCTTTTACGGATATTGCTGTTTTTTTTATAAACTGCATCTCATTTAACTATTTCGATAAGTATAACAACACGAAACAGTTATAAGCATAAGACAAGACTAAAAACAGCCCATTTTACTTAATTACAATAGTAATGAAGCAGATAAGCAAAAATATCGTATCTTTGCCACTCACTAAAAACGATTTATACCGTGTGAACGGTACATGTAAAGTATGACATTCGAACAATTAAACCTCATAGAGCCTATATTGAAAGCTCTTAAAGACCAAAACTATACAACTCCAACTCCTATACAAGCTGAAGCAATACCAACCCTATTGGAGGGAAATGACTTACTAGGTGTAGCTCAGACGGGAACAGGAAAAACGGCAGCATTCTCTATCCCTATTATTCAACTGCTACATAAAGAAAATTCACATGGCGGAAGAAAAGGTATAAAAGCCTTAGTATTAACACCAACCCGTGAACTTGCTATACAGATTGAAGAAAATGTAAAGGAATACAGTAAATATACTTCTTTGCGACATACTGTAATTTACGGAGGAGTACCTCAAAAGAAACAAACTGATGCTTTACGAGCAGGAATTGATATTCTTATCGCAACTCCCGGAAGGCTGTTAGACCTGATTAGCCAAAAGTATATCAATCTTAAGACTCTTGAGTTTTTTGTATTGGATGAGGCAGATCAGATGCTCGATATGGGTTTTATTCATGATATCAAAAAGATATTGCCCTTATTACCTAAACAAAGGCAATCGCTTTTCTTTTCGGCTACCATGCCTGTAGAGATTGCTAAACTGGCAAATACCATTCTGCATAATCCGACAAGGGTTGAGGTTACTCCGGCATCTTCAACTGTAGACAAGATTGAACAGTCGATCTATCATGTCGATAAAAAAGATAAAGTAGATCTCCTTATAGACCTTCTAAAGAATAAAGAACTTGAATCTGTTTTAGTATTTGCACGTACTAAACACGGTTCTGATAAAGTAGCCAAGGCTCTTAACAAAGCCGGTGTAAAAACCGAAGCTATACATGGAAATAAATCTCAGAATGCACGTCAAAACGCATTGAAGAGTTTCAAAGATAAAACAACTCGTGTACTTATAGCTACCGATATTGCAGCACGTGGAATAGATGTCGATCATCTTTCGCACGTATTTAATTTCGATTTACCTAACGTTCCCGAGACTTATGTTCACCGTATCGGGCGTACAGGTCGTGCCGGTCGTAGCGGTGTTGCCATTGCGTTTTGTGATCGTGAAGAATTGCCTTTATTAAAGGACATCCACAAACTCATCAAGAAGAATATTCCTGTCGTTGAAGAGCACGATTATTTGCCTTCTAAATCAAGAGCTATTCCTATTGCAAAACCTGAACTGGCGAAAGATAATCATAGAAGCCAAAGCAAAGGTCATCAAGATCGTCCGAATAAAACTCAAAGACCTCAGGGACATACTAAGGTTATAGTAAAAAAACAGAACTAACCATTTCTAGGTTAATTCTGATATAAACACAAAAAAGCATTTCAAATTTGAAATGCTTTTTTTATTCTGATACTTTACGGATATAATATCAGCCTATACAGATCGTTGCAATGTCTTTCGATAAACAAATGCCCACAGTAAACCACTTAAAGCACCTGCAAGATGCCCTTCCCACGAAACATGGCTTTCGGTTGGAAATATACCCCAAATTAAACCTGAATAAAAGACTAATACAAGGATAGAAACCAATATCAATTTCCAGTTTTTACTGAATATGCCCCCAAATACAAGAAAAGAGGCCAGTCCATAAATGACACCGCTTGCACCAATATGAGCAGCATAGCGTCCTATTATCCATGTAATCAGTCCGGCAGTAATCCAAATCAGAAACAAATAAAGAGAAGCTCGTTTTTCATAAAAAACAAACAATAAGCAACTCAAGAAAAAGAATGGCAAGGTATTCGCTATCAAATGCTGAAAATCACCATGGATCAACGGAGCTGTTATAACACCCAGCAAGCCATCTATCGAACGTGGCAAAATACCTAAACCCGCCAAAGTTGCCCCGGTTAGATATTTAACCACTTGTATTACCCAAAATATAGCTACAAAAGCTAAAGAATACTCTATCGCTTTCCTTATTTTTCCCGATTTCTTATTCATAATTCCAAAGATTAAGGTATCAGACCTTTTTATTAATTTGATAAGCAGAGCAACAATACGCTATTATGTCGATAAACTGCATCGTAAGACATTTGCCGTTACTTAAATAATACAACATCTTTCAACTATAATTGTTGACTTTATTTGAAAATAAGCATACCCAAAGCCTCAAATAGTAAAGCAAACTATTTCACCATAGGCCGGTACTTTATCAAAAGCATTCTCCAAAGTAGAATCGCCTGCATATACTTTGGCACAATTAATTACACCTCCGTGGGTAAATATTGCTACATTTTCAGGGTTCTGTTCTTTTACTTCATCCAGAAACGAAGCCACCCTGTCATACAGCATCTTAAACGATTCGCCTCCTGTTGCAGGCAGATGCACCCAATTCTCGTACCAGCTTTCGATATTCTCATCATCAATATGATCCCAAGGCATCATTTCCCATTCGCCGAAGTACATCTCTTTCAAACGATCTATCCATTGCACATCGTCCTGAAATCCACAATATCGGGCTAACTTTCGACAACGGCTCAATGGACTCGAATATACAGCATCAAATTCAATACCATTCAGGTTTTGTTTTACAATTGCGGCTTCTTCTTCAAATGATGATTTTAGGGGGACATTAGATTGTCCATAGCACGTACCTTGTGGTACATCTACGGAAGTATGTCGGATCAAATATAATTTCATATTTCTATTTTTAGGGTCTCAGACCTTTCAATTTCGTTAATCAATACAACATCAGTAATAGCAGTATATTTTTTTAAATATAGTAATAAATATTTCAACTTACTTATATTTAATAGTGGCTATACCAAATAAGTATATAGTGCTACTATACCCAAATAAAACGATAGTTCACACATCAGAAATAAGGCTCCGCAGCAATCGCCGGTATAACCTTGTATCTTTTTATTCATCAATGATGTCAACAATAAAAAGGTCAGTATCGGGAGGATAGCTCCCAACCAATACTTCATCGGCAATAAAACGATAAAGGGCACTAATCCAAACACGGCAGAGAGGATAAATGTCCGGAGAACCATCGATCTGTAAACCATTTTAGCTTTGCTCGTTTCTTCGTTACGTGCATAAGGCAGACGCAGTGTTATGAGCGAACCTATAAACTTACAAAGAGGATCTCCTGCCATGATAACCAAGCAAGCAATATGCAAAGGAAGCGATGATATCAAAAGAAATAAAAGCAGAAAATAAAAGATAAGGCCGAGTACTCCATAAGTGCCGATGTGCGAGTCTTTCATTATCGCCAGAATCCGTTCTTTGGAAGTTCCGCCTCCGAAACCATCAAAAAAGTCAGCTAACCCGTCTTCATGCAAAGCACCCGTAATCAGCAAACGGCTCAAGATAGCCAATACAACAGCTATATGCAGAGGAAATACATGAGAAGCCCCCCACAATACTCCAGCCATAACCGTTCCTGTAAGCCAGCCTACTACCGACCAATAGTTAATTACCTGTTTGAAATATTCGTTAGGAACTTTAAATATTCGCCAAAATGGCAAACGGGTAAAGAAAATAAGTGCTGCTCCAATATTATTCATCTGATGACGCATTTCTTACAAGGTTTAAGACCTTTTTATGACTCAAGTAAAGAAAGTATACCTGACAGCTAATTTAGTCTTTTTATCTAACTCAAAACCACTCAATCGAAGTATTTTGTAACCTCTATAGCCTTAAATGAATTCATTTCGTTAATCATTCTCACAGCCGATTCTATTATAGGGTAAGCACATAAAGCTCCTGTGCCCTCCCCTAACCTCATATCGAGATGAAGTATCGGTTTCACCTTCAGAAATTCGAGCAAGGTTTTATGTCCTGTCTCATCCCCCTGATGGCCAAACACTGCATAATGAAGTACATTCCGATTGATGCGTGCTGCCGCTAAAATACATGAAGTCATAATGAATCCATCCACCAGAATAATCATTCCAAGCTCGGCAGCTTTTAGCATACCTCCCACAGTCATAACCATCTCGAAGCCTCCAAAATGACGCATTACATCAACAGTAGTACCATCTCCCTGATAATTATCGGTAGCTTGTCTGAGAATTTTATATTTATGTTCAATAATTGTTCCGGCATGATCCGATCCCGCCCCAACACAGTCACGCAAAAGTATACCCGTAAATGTATTCATCCAGATGGCAGACGATGAGGTATTGGTTATTCCCATTTCGCCAAAACATACCACATTGGAGCCTTCATCGTAACATTGCTGAACCACTTCAGCCCCGACTTCAATAGCTTGGTCGAATTCATCCATCAACATGGCAGGCTGACACAAATAGCTTCGGGTTCCTTTTCTGATTTTTCGATGTATAATGCGGTCGTCTGTCAGATCGAAATCGTAGTTAACACCCCCATCTACCACTTTCAATTTAAAACCATGCTGACGTGCCAGAAAATTGACTCCTGCTCCACCTTCCAGAAAGTTATATATCATTTGTCTGGTTACTTCCTGAGGAGATGGACTTACTCCTTCTTCTGCAATACCATGATCGGCTGCAAAAACTATATGTACAGGATTATTTAATGATGGCGTAAGTGTTTGCTGTATCCAGCCTATTTGAAGAGCTAATTTCTCTAAAATACCCAGAGAGCCTTTAGGCTTAGTAAGATTATCTATTTCATCTTGAAGTGCAGAGAGAATACCTTCATCAGGCGTTTTGATATTAAATTGAAGCATAGTTTAAGTAATCAACATTTACATTATTCGATCAGATAACAAAGGTATTATTTTAGGCGAAAAGGAGAGTTTAATATTGCTAAAATAAAAAAAGCAAATATCGACAAAATACACTATATTATAATACTATAATAATTAAACCAATAAACATATATACCAAAATAGAATACAATGATACAAGTGAATTGTTTGATTAAAAAAGACTTGAAATGAGGGAATTAAGCGATCTGATAAAAATATAGAGGAATGAAATTATTAAAATGGGTATAGGTAACCGCCCAGATCTTATACAAAGAAACACTTTTCATGCTAAAATAGCAAATAATCAGCTTAATAAATAAGCCTATCACATTAAATAATATACTTCAAGAAAAACACAGAATAAACAACTCATAATCAGAAAATTAATCAAGGATCATAAATTACATTATAAAGATAGAAACTACAAAGAAGCAACAGAAAGCAATCTTCATTATATGGTACAGAGAAACATAATGTAAAATAAACCTCGAAAACACAAACTGCTTATTTACAAACAAATACAATACTCCTGAAAAATTTAGCCGATGCAGATTTCAAAACAAACCTCACGATTATTTCATTCATGTAATTTTATAAAAATTGAAAGTCAAAAATATATAGATCTGTAAAAATTAGAGAATTAGGAATATAAATTCACACTGGTTGATAAAAATAAGGAGACTTTTAATCTCTCTGAGAATTGAATATTTGAAATTTTTCTAGATATACCCGAAAATATAGAATTTATAGAATAGAAAAAACAGCAATTTTATTCAAGATATATAGCAATATACACTCCAAGCAGATAATAAATTTAGCTGTATCATCTTACTTTGAGCATGAAAAAGCATGCATAAAATAAAAATACAATAATGATAAATCCATAAAAACAAAATACAAAAATTTAGATATATATAACACTATAATTATATAGGATAAATATATAAATATACTATATTATAACAATATAATTAGAAACACAAACTTCTAATATACAAATAATTATATAGAAACAAAACAATTAACCAAACCAGAACAGCTACACAATAAAAAATTAAAGTAAGATGGTATGACATGAAAAAACTGATATAACTATACAATAAATTAGTACTAAGAAAACAACTAATCTCTCATATATAATACTATAACAATAAACATAAACAACTCATTAATAAGACATTAACAAAACAGACAACAATATCATCAAATAGCCCTAAAAATAGATACAATACCATACTTGAATAACCTGGATAACATAGCTCATAATAGTACAAGTTTTGTATTTTTGTGCAATTTTAATAATTAATAGAAATGTCGAATACAATACAAGAGCGTTCCTTAGAGAAAATCAGATTAGGAGTGCTTACATTTTTCCTATGTCAAGGCTTATGCTTTGCCAGTTGGGCAAGTCGGATACCCGATATCAAAGATGCCCTGCAAGTAAGTGACACCTTTATATGGGGACTTATATTATTTATGATACCTATAGGTAAGTTTTTAGCTATTCCATTAGCTGGATATACAGTATCCAAATTCGGTAGCCGTATTATGGTTCAGATAGCTATTTTAGGATATGCACTATCCTTATTTCTGATTGGTATAAGCTCTGACATTTACGTATTAGGCACATGCCTATTTTTATTCGGTATATTTTGGAATCTCACCGACATATCGCTAAACACGCAGGCAATAGGTATTGAGAAGATCTTCGGTAAAACCATTATGGGATCTTTCCACGGTGCATGGAGTTTAGCTGCTTGTTTTGGTGCAGTTATAGGATTTGCTATGATAAATTTCCAAATCGGCCATGCTTACCACTTCACAGGAATACTTGTACTGATTATACTATCGTGGCTTTTGAACAGATCGGTGTTACAACCCGACTTAAAAACAAGCCCAGTAATAGAAGAAATAAAATCGATAGAAGAAACTCCAAAGAAAAAACTGAAAATGCCAGAACTTATATTAATCCAATTGGGTATTATCGGGCTATGTGCATTGATCGTAGAAAGTGCCATGTTTGACTGGGGAGGTGTATATTTTGAGTCTATTGTAAAAGCTCCTAAGTCTTTACAAATAGGATTCCTTCTATTTATGATTATGATGACTACAGGACGTTTCTTGACAAATAAAGCATATCAACTTTTCGGAAAACAACGTACGATACAAATAGCAGGTGCCCTTATATTTATAGGTATGTTTATATCGGCTCTGTTTCCAAGCATCATATTATGCTCTTTAGGTTTTATGTGTGTAGGTCTGGGTATCTCATGCATGGTTCCTACCATATATAGTGTTGTTGGCGAGAAGTCGAAGATGCCAACAAGTATTGCTTTGACAATACTTTCAACAATAAGCTTTGTAGGCTCATTAATTGCACCTTTGCTTATCGGGTCTATATCACAGAGCCTGAATATGAAATATGCTTATATTGTAGTAGGTTTGTTGGGTCTGGTTATAGTAGCACTCACCACTTTCACTAATGCAATGAAAGAAAGGTCTTAGTTTTTTGTCTCTAGATATATTATTAAACTACATAAAAAAAAAGGTTGCCCCGAAACGGACAACCTTTTTCTATTTTTCACATATATTTTTATTTAAAAAACTAAACTGGCTAATACTTCGTCATCCGGTAATTTAGCCTCTCTGGTTTCCATTATCTTCTGAACGTCTGCTTCGGTTCCTGTAAAAGGTCCGAATGCTTCAATCTTAATAGTTGCAACGGCGGCGGCAAACTTGGCAGATTCTTCCATGCTGGCTCCTTTGGCTCTCTTGTATAAATATCCTGCCATATAAGTATCACCGCATCCTGTGGCATCCACTACATCTGCATGATAAGCCGGAACCATTGTAAATTCTTTACCATCATAGATCACCGATCCCATGCTGCCTAATGTGAGCAATACTTCTTTTACACCCCATTTGTACAACATACGTCCGGCTTCATAAACATCGGTTGTGCCTGTAATGACTTTCATCTCCATCTCGTTTGCTTTAAGTACATCAACATACTTCAACACTTCGAGCTTATCAGTCCAATCGACAGGATGAACTTCAGTGCCACGCACTTCACGCAAATAACCTTGACAGTCAACAGAAATACGTCCTCTCTTGGATAGCTCTTTCACAAAATCAATTGAGAAGTCATCGGCCATCAATGCTCCGATATGAAAGTATTTGGCATGAATATCGCCCATTACATCCATAGTAAACGGATCGGCTTTGGCTAAAACTCGTTGTGTACGGTTATCCTGATTCTCTCCATATATATTTTCGAAATAGTGACTATGGTTACATATCATAACATTCACAGTCAAACCTTTGGCACGTAATGCTTCTACGGCTTTCATTTCCGATTCGGCTAATCCGGCCACCAATATATAATTGGAATCGAGATTGCTCACCGCATTCGAAAAGTAAAAGGAGGCTCCTCCCGACATATAAACAGTATCTTTGGGCGTAACTATTTTATCTAACGTAAGATGCCCTACACAACAAATATCGTAATTAGTCATTATTAAGAATTGATTATTTCTAAGCTTACAAGCCTTGTTATTATTTCACAAGTATAAGGACTTAAGCCCATTATCATTGAAAAACAATCATTAAATACTCTCTTTTATTTCAAATAAGTCCCAAAGATACATTAATCTGATAAAATGAGAGATTAATTATGTCTCTTTTAGAAAATAAGTTGGTTGAACTTCCTTAATTCGGTATTCTCTTGCCATTTTATTACTCGAATATTATAATAAATAATTATTTTTAAGGTTTCGAATCTATTTGTTATTCAGATGTAGGAGTATTTACTCACAAAGTGTAAACATATAGGTCGAGCGAAAGAAAAAAATACAGCAATATATATTTGAATTTACTTAAATAACGATTATGAGAAAACGTTTTTTTTGTGCAAAAGTTGCCGGATTATTGTTTATGTCGATGATCTCCGTCAGCAATATTTCCGCACAAAATATTGTAACAATTTTCGGACAAGAAAAGATCGAAAAAACCGATGAAGGAGAAGTATCTCACCATTTCCGCAACGGTTTTTTATTACCGGGTGGAACTAACCCCGGAACCTTGTTTAATGGACAGGATATGATCGGCTGGCTATATGCTACCGGTAAGTTTACAACTCCTGTAAACAATGCTGCCATTGGGTATTCTTACCCTAACATGGACAGTCAGGTAGAAGATGCATACCTGAAATGGTTAGCACAAAGCAATGGAGAAAAAGCCATGGAAGCACTTCCTCAATGGACATGGGCTGCTATGGAATCCGATTCTACAGGACTGTTTAAGCGTCCCGAAATGCGTTCTGCTTTTTTATACACATCGTATGATTCTCCCAAAGAGCAAATCGTATTATTGGAAGCAACAGGAGGAACACGTACATACGTAAACGGAATGCCTCACGAAGGCGATCATTACGATTTTGGTTATACTCTGACTCCAATTAAACTAAAGAAAGGTCTTAACGAGTTTGTTTATACACCGGGACGTTTTGGCAAGGTAGCTTCTAAATTGGTGAAACCCGATAAGCCTGTTATGTTCACCAAACGTGACATGACCATTCCCGATATTATTATCGGAGAAGATGACTCTAAGTGGGCTGCGATTCGGGTAATAAACTCAACCGAAAAACCCTTGCAGGGATTAACCATACGTGCTACACTTCCCGACGGTCGTAAAGAAGAGTATAAAACTCAAGATGTAATGCAACTGTCTGTAAGAAAGTTAAGATATAAAATCCCTGCCGTTACAAACAGTAGCTCTGCGGACGAAAAAGTTACCGCAAAAATAGAATTATTGGATAAATCGGGAAAAGTAATCGACCAGACAGAGGTTGAATTACGTCAGGTTTTACCCTCGGCTCATCACGAGCGTACCTTTGTGAGTGGTATAGATGGTAGTGTACAGTATTTTAGCGTTGCTCCTGCCATACGTAACAATCAGAAAGATACAAAAGCAATGGTGCTTACGGTACACGGAGCAGGTGTAGAAGCCCGCAATCAGGCGAGAGCATACAAATCGAAAGATTGGACGGATATTATCGCGGCAACCAATCGCCGTCCTTACGGATTTAACTGGGAAGAATGGGGTCGCATGGATGCTCTGGAAGTTTTAGCAGAAGCTAAACGTATATATGAGCCAGACAATTCGAAAATATATCTCACAGGTCACTCCATGGGCGGACATGGCTCGTGGTTTCTGGGAACAACTTACCCTGATAAGTTTGCAGCAGTTGCACCGTCGGCAGGTTATCCCGATATTGCTGCTTATGGAAGAGGAAGAGGCGACGATATGCATGACAAAAATTCAAACTACAACGCATTCAAGCGTGGTGGCAACGGAGGTCGTGTTATATCGTTAGCTCCCAACTTGAAACAATCGGGAGTATACGTATTCCACGGAAGTGCCGACAGTGTTGTTTCTCCTTCACAAGCTCGCCGTATGCGTGAGGTACTAGGCAAATTCCATCCCGATTTCTGCTACTACGAATATCCGGGAGGCGAACATTGGTTTGGCGATCATAGTGTCGATTGGCCTCCTATTTTTGAATTCTTCTCTCGTCATTCTATTCCTCAGGCTAAGGATGTTAAAGAGATAGATTTTCACACAGCATCTCCGGCAATTTCTCCTACTGATTATTGGGTAAATGTTGAACAACAAATCAAACCATACGACTTTAGTAATATAAAAGTCAACTTGAGTAACGATACAATAAAGGTTACCAAAATAGAAAACGTTGCCTTATTGGTTCTTGATATTCCTGCATTGGTTCTGCCTAATGCACAAGCAACAATTGATATTGCAGGACAAACATTATCTGTTCCTACCACTAAAAAAGCAATTTTAGCTCTTGAAGGTGATAAATGGTTGATAAAAGAAGGAATAAACCTAAAGCATAAATACTCGGCACGTTATGGCGGATTCAAAAACGCTTATACTAATAACGTTGTATTTGTATATTCGACAAACGGAACGGCTAAAGAAAACGAGTGGTATCAAAACAAAGCGCGTTTTGATGCAGAAACGTTCTATTATCGAGGAAACGGATCCATCGACGTAATTGCTGATACTGAATATTCTGTAGCTAAATACCCTGATCGTAATGTAGTAATCTACGGAAACAAAGATAACAACCGTGCTTGGTCTGTGCTACTGAAGAATAGTCCTATCCAAGTTGGCAAAGGAGTAATTACAGCCGGGGGACGAACTTTTACGGGGGATGATCTGGGTACTTATTTCGTTTATCCGCATCCAAACAGCAATACTGCCTCGGTTGGTGTTGTTGCCGGAACAGGTGATGCAGGTATGCGTGCTACATCTCCGAACAATTATATATCGGGGATCACGGGCTTTCCTGATCTGATGATCTATCGTGCAGATGTTCTGAAAGATGGATTGACTGGGATGGAAGTTGCAGGATTTTTTGATAATGACTGGACTTTGACAAATCAGGATTTCTAAAATAATCACCTCTAATAATAAAAAAGTCGGTATGAAGCATTTCATATCGACTTTCTTCTTTAAAGAATCCCCACCCTATCAATTTTATAGATTATATTTGTAAAATACAATTTACGTCAATACTATTATAACTCTGTTAGATATAAAATACATAATACTATGAGATACTTTATTTACATGATATTAATCGGTTTGTTTATTTCATCATGTTCTAAGTCAGACGATGACAATCAAGAAATTACAAATCCTGCAATAAAATTAAAATTTAAAACAGAACAAACTACAGGAAATATTTATGAAATGTTTGTTTTTAATTTGTATTCAGAAGAAGGGGGAACACTATTCGATATAGAAAACACATATGATTCTTTAGTATGGACAGTACCTGATCTAGGTAGTTTTCATCTTCTTAAAAAAAATACTTTTATCTACCAATGGAGTCAGGTTTTCTTTCTCCCGGGTAAGTACAAAACCATTCTACTTGGATATAAAGATAATAAAATCATAACCTCCGATAGTATCTATATTAATATTCTCAAAAAGAATACCGATTTTTTGTATTTTAACTGGGAAGATGTCAAAGAGTCTAAGGGATCTAAAGCTTATGCAGATATTTTAGCCAAAGATTATACTTTTGCAACTTATCAATCTATAAAAGACAGTATCCCATCTATCACCTTATTTCTATTAAATGAAGGAAAGGATGATGAGAAAACTTTCTCTCAAAAAAGTGAAAAGATTCTATTCGACTATATCAAAACATTATATTCTGAACCAACATATACGGAAAAACAAAACGAGCTACTTACAAAAGAATATAACAAACTATTTAACAACAGAATAGAAGGGGCTAAGCCTATTTATATATGGATTACTCCCAAATCAAAAATGGTTCTATACTCACATTATGAAGAATATGGTGAATACAATGAATATAGAATTCATGCAGAGCCTCGTTAAACAATTCGAACTATTTTTCACACTCTTGAGGCACAACCATCTATTGTTGTTATGAAAAAGCAACTAGTCTTGTGAACTTAAAATTGCTCAGATCGCTATGATTTGACAAATTCATATATTATCTTTACCTCAGTTTTTGGTGTCATTTTCTGTATCCACAGACAATGATGAAAAGGGAATCAGGTGCAAATCCTGAACAGACCCGCTGCTGTAAGCTCTACAACAGTCTTTAAACAAATCTTACGCCACTGTTTTGATAATAAAACGGGAAGGAGTTTAAGGATAGAGTAAGTCAGAAGACCTGCCAATATTTTAAAGGATCAATCCTCTCGGGTTTTAGAGGTGCAATCAATCGTGAATTTTATAACGGTATTTATTTTTTAGAAAGAACAACAATCTTAGATATATAGAGATTGTTAGATTTACTTTTCGGACTTGTTTACAAAACAGTTTGACTATGTTCTAAAATTTCTGAAGTAAATATCTGTTTGCAATACTTTTTCAAACAAATAATTACATACGTGGAAACAGACAAAATGATTCAGGCTGATCGGTTTGCCCAACTTATACTCGATATGAGTACTCTACTGCTATCATCAGGGGCACATTGCGGACGTATCAACCGTAATGTACAACGCTTTGCTGATACTTGGCATTTTAAAACCGATCTATTTATTTCTTTCACCGGAATTTCTGTTACGGTTGTTGACATGAACAATCGTGAAAACAAAGCGACTATCAATCGGCAAGCTACTACGCACGGTGTGCATTATGGCATTCTCACCGAAATAAGCTTATTATCATGGAAAGCTTATGATGAAAAGATGTCAATAGATGAAGTTGAAAAACAGCTTTCGGATATTCATCATACTCCACGACACAATAAATGGCTTATCCGTATCGGCATAGGATTTGCCTGTGCATCGCTATGTATATTGGCAGGTGGCGACTGGATAAACGGCTCTATTGCTTTTGTTGCTGCTACAGTGGGGTTAATTGTAAGGCAACAGGTGATCGGCTGGAGATTTAACGCTATGATAGCGATCTTATTGTCGGCTTTTGTTACAACAATGATATCGGGAATGGATATGCTGTATCACATTGGACAATCTCCCGAAAAAACGATTGCAACTTCTGTTTTGTTTTTAATTCCCGGTGTTCCACTCATTAATTCGGTTATAGATCTTTTCGAAGGATATCTGCCTACCGCATTGGCACGTGGAGCATTTGGTGGCTTTGTACTGCTTTGCATTGCAGTAGGCATGTCTCTCAGTATATCATTAATAGGGGTAAGTAATTTTTAAAAGTAAATCAGCATGACCGATTTTATATTTTCGATGTTCAAAGATATTGCTTTTGCCTATCTGGTAGCTGTTGGGTTTGCCTTGCTCTTCGAAACACCTAAGCGGGTAGTATATGTAGCAGGTCTGCTAGGCGGAATAGGACATTGCATCCGCTTCATACTTCTTTATTTCGATTTCGGGTTAGTATCCTCTACTCTTGCCGGATGTATATTTATTGGCATTGCAGGTATATACTGTGCTCATAAAGTGCATACTCCACCTGTGGTGTTTACGATGCCGGCATGTATTACCATGATTCCCGGATTGTATGCTTACCGAACAATGATGGGATGGATCAGAATTTATACAGATGGTTTATCAACTCAAGAACCGCATATTTTGCAGGAAACGGCGTATAATTTCATACTCACTTCGTCCCTATTATTTTCATTGGCAATAGGGATCTGCGTGGGAGCACTATTCTTTAGGAAAAAGAGTGCTAAAGAAATTAAACTCGGAAAAACACTATCGATTAAATCCGAATAATTACATAGATAGTTTCTAATTATAGTATTTTGTATAGAAAGCCCTGAGCAGTGATTGTTCGGGGCTTTTCCTTTAAATAAGAATAAAACCGAAAAGTTTATATCCGAAATAAAAGGTAAACTCTCGATTTTTTTATTATTTTTGTTTCAGATTTTGGTGGCATCAATCCATTTTACGGATATATGCTGAAAAGAGAATCAGGTGAAATTCCTGAACAGACCCGCTGCTGTAAGCTCTACAACAGTCTTTGAACAAATCTCACACCACTGTTTCGATTCAAGAAATGGGAAGGATGTTCAACAGACAGAGTAAGTCAGAAGACCTGCCAAAATAAATATTCGTTAGAAGCTTTCGAGGAATAAAGCTGAAGACGCACAACAAGACAGATATACATTTTCAGGATTAAACAAATCTCCATAGCTTCTATCAAGCTATAAGTAATGCTATATCTAAGTCAGAAAAGCGTTTACATAGATCCTCTAATTGAATATTCGGAATAATAACATTCCGATAAGATTCTGTTAGTTGCAAAATATTGGAATATTCTGAAAGATATTCCGCTGTGGTGTTTTAGTATTTGGAAAGCCCTAAGCAGTGATGCTTGGGGCTTTTCATATATACAAAATACTGCCAAACAGAAATAATCTGAGCGATACTTCCTCAAAGCAGTTAGTTATAATATCAAAAAACAATGTTTGTAAATTTACAAGAAAACACCTCCAACCCTATAAATGAGTCAGGAGGTGTTTTCTAAAGTAATCGAATGCTCGTAAAAAGTCCACAATCTTCACAGACTATGGACTCATCTTATTCTTCGTCCTTTTTAACCTAGTAATAAAAAGGCGTTAGTGTAGATATAACATACAAGTGATACAATTGTTTTTAAATCACGCAAAAAAAGAGCAAAAGAATAGGTTAAAATTGATATAAACAGAAAAAATCTACAATTAAAAACAGACTTTTTATTCTCTATATTCTTAATTATCTGAGAGGTGCAATCTCTCCAGTTAAACAAAATGCCAAAAGAGGGCTGCAACCTTAATTGTAATTTTTCCAATAAATAACAGATGTTTTATTTGCATTTAACCCGGGATACCCCTGTAATGTCCACCTTACATTCGCCTCATCACCTGTTGGCAAATGGGAGATTTTAAAAACGACTTTATCTCCTGCTGTAAAATTTGCACCCAAAGTGGCAGTGGCTGTAATAGGTACACCTGTTGAATAAACAGGTAAATCTAGTTCTACCACATCTTTGGGTGTATATACATTAGTTACCGGATTATAAGTCATACACCATAAATAATAGATACCCACAAAGACATTATTGGTTGTATTGGATGTACGCCCGTACATTCTGAACGAGAAATTATATCCGCCGGTTTCAGTAATATCTATAGGACCACCAAAATTCATTAATATTGTGTTCTCAGGTTGAATAGCACTTGCAGTAACCGTAGTAACCGAGGCTTGCAGATCACGATATGTCAAAAGCATATTTGAGAAGCCTGAATTGTATAGGTAACACCATTTTATTCCATCATGAAAATACAAACCGGGTATAACCATATTGCTGCCTGTGGTGCTAGCTGTGTTATATACTATCATACCCGCCACAGGTGAAGGAACGGTTATATTATCGGAGGTAGAAGTAAGGGCTACCCTGTTAGGTAAAAATGCAGATTGTGCACTGCCTAATTCGAGCTGAGCGCCTGTAGCTACATCGGGTAATTTACCCAGGGCTATTTTTAAATGTCCGCCCGATTGAGTCGCAATCCAATCATTGATAACTATATTATCTCCTTTACCATCTATATGAAATAGGTTTTGGGGAGTTTCGGTAAAAATACCTATCTGGGCATAGTTCATCGAAAAAGAAGACAAGAAACTGAACAATGCCAGTATATATATATTTTTCATAAATTACTTTGTTATGCGTTAATAGTATGGTCTAAAAATCAGTTTCGCCAATAAACCAATGAGGTTTTATCGGCTCTTAGTCCGGGGTGAGATATGAGAGTGATAGCAGGAGCTCCCGATGGTGTTGCTAATCTTAACGTAATCTGATCGCCCACAGCTAAAACAGGCGACATTAATACCAGAGTATATGTAACAACCGCTCCATTATAACTGAAGGGAATAATAACTTCCTGAAAGTCGATTAAGGTTGTGCCGTTTTTCACCAAATACAAATACCCTATTCCACGCTGATAAACACTACCTGCATACGAAGTAGTTCCATACAATCGGATCGAAAAAGTATATGTTCCCGTAGTGCCTATAGTGATATTACCCACAGGCAGAACAGTGGCACTTGCCCATTGTGATTGGGCTGAAGCAGAAGCCACAGAAGCCGATTTTGTATGAGATTGCAAATCGAGCAGATAAATTCCTTGTGATGATTGTGGATCAATATCTGAAATACGCCACCATATACCGTCACTCATATAAAATAACCCGGGAATAACGTTGTCCGGATATGTTCCGGCTGTATTTGTATTATAAGCCAGCATTCCATCCTTTGGATTGGGTATTGTAGTCTTGTCTTGAACCGACGTAAGTTTTACCCTATTGATAAGAAATGCCTTATTGGCAGAGGCTAATTCGATCTGTGCAGAAGATGAAACCGAAACCGCTTTACCAATATTCCAAACTGTTTGATTATAGTTATTGGTACTTATTTCGAATTGATTGGCCGAATTAATAATAAATTGAGTACGTGTGGCATCTCTGTTTATCATAACTTGTGCATTTATGAGCCAACTGCTGAAACAGAATATTGTAAAAAGAAATATTTTCATTATAAATGGTCTTTAAGTAGTAGTGTTTGGTAAATAATAGAGTATTATACTTTCCAATAGCTGGTATAAGTATATGTTTTATTCAGTTTTCCGGTTGTATGTGAGAGCGTAGCACCCACACGTATTTGAATCTGATCGCCTGCATAAGCAGTACACCCCAATACAATACTTGCCGTTATGCGGTTGGTTCCTCTATATATAGGAGTATTGAGTTCAGCAACATCAACTTTAGAGAAAGCAGTTTCTCCGGCTGCTTTCTTATATATAAATAAATATATCTGAGGCCTCAGTATCGAGTTTGAGGCATTGCCTCCTAACTCTGTTCCCGAAGTAGCCGTCATATCCAGATTTAAAGAAAAAGCGTAGCCGCCATCTTCTTTTATTGTTATATTTCCAAAATCAAGAGTTGATGTCTCTAAAGCCGATGCAGCATTTGCGGCTTGTAATACCAAGTCGGTTTTCAATAGTATTTTCTCCCTTAGCCCGGTATAGCTGTTTGTCTGCATTCTGAGCCATTTAGTACCATTATAGACATAAATACCGGGAATTGTATTGTCTGGAAACACTCCCCGTCGTCCTGTATTATATACAATCATTCCTTGAACAGGATTTGGTACTGTTGTTTTATCTGTAACCGAGGTCAACTCGACTCTGTTGGGTAAGAAACCTTGATTCGGGTCATTCATCGACAAAGAAGTATTTACCGAGGGAGTGGCTCCTAATGCTACACTTACACCTCCTTTTCCGTCATTTGCGACTATAAAATCATCCAAAAGCCCCACACTCCCTGCGGTGTTCGATAGGGGATCTATATGAAAAATACCTTGAGGACTTTTCGTATTTATGCCGACTTGAGCCTGAACCAAAAATGAAGATAAACTCCATATCCATAATAACTTGTTTCTCAATCCGATTCTCTTTTTCATCTCTATGTTTATATTATTAGTGTTTAGTTTAATAAATTCTTAGTTTAGCCTGCATACACAAGGTTTATGAGGCAATTTGCGGTAAAGATTGTTTCTCACTCTTGGTTTGCATCTGATGTGTTGATGATTTTTTACGAAAAAAGGCAGTAACATGTAATCACTACATGCCACTGCCGGACACAGTTGTTCCATAAGCAAACGAATCATTCGTGCCGACTTTGAACGACAACAAAAAAACAAATTAGCTACACGAAAGTGTTTGCCAAAACAACTATTAATATATTTATCGGGGAAATACTCTAAAACAAAAACTCTAGAGTCACAAACACACAATAACAAAAAAAGACGGAATAATCCGCCTAAAATATTTTTATTACCAGCACGGTTGCTAGTTAGCTCTCTCTCTCTCTCTCTCTCTCTCTCTCTCTCTCTCTCTCTCTCTCTCTCTCTCTCTCTCTCTCTAACATTTCAGCGCACAAAACAAAACCTAAACCGTTAAAATTTAAATAATTACAAGTAGATATGTTTGTTAATTTTGTTGTCATTATCACCGTAAATAGTTATTTTACAGAGGCAAAGTTAAAAATTTATTCCTATCATGCAATATAAAATAAGATTAAAACAATCTCGACCAGACTATAACAATTTAATCAATATATATTCTTGATATTTATTTGAACTAAATAAAAACTCATTCAATTTTTGAATATCGAACATCAAAAAAATATCAGAGAATATTATTCTCTTTTTAGATGATGAGATTAAAAGTATTTTTCATTCATTTTATTGTAAGATTTCAGGTAATTTTCTTTGATCGAATAAGTATTTAGTTAAATTTGCGATAAGTATTCGATATATAATCTCATTAAGTAAAAACCTAAATCTATTAATCTTTGATACTAGTACAATTCAATAAATTCTTCTGCCTAAATAAGTAAATATAAATATTCAACAGCACTAAAAAAAACGACTAAACGTATGAAAAAGTTAAGGATGATATGTCTTGTTTCAACTTTTTTACTTGGGCTACCTATGCTTCATGCCCAAAAGAAAAACACACAGGTTGAACTCGAGGTGCAACAGCCGGCCACAGGTCTGGATAAATCTCTGAAACGAAAAGTAGCTATTGCTAGATTTTCGAATGAAACATTGTATGGAAAAGGTATTTTCTATGATCGTGACCATGATCCTATGGCAAAACAAGCCTTGGATATTCTCTCCAATAAACTGGCATCTACCGGTAAGTTTATACTTCTCGAACGCTCTGATTTGGATAAGATACTCGACGAAAATGATAATAGCAACAGCAGGTTTAAAGGAACTGGTGCCGACTATATTATTGTAGGGTCTATCACCGAATTTGGAAGAAAAAACATTGGCGACGCCAATCTTATCTCGCGAACCAAAACCCAGATTGCAGAAGCTGCTGTCAGCCTGCGTTTAATAGATGTTTCGACAGGACAGATCATATATTCGGAAGAAGCAAAAGGGGAAGCCGAACTTAAGAGCAAATCAACATTGGGTGTAGGTGCTTCTGCCGACTTCGATATATCACTTAGCGATAAAGCTATATCGGCGGCTATCTCAAAACTTGTCGAAAATGTGATCAACAATTGTATGGATAGACCCTGGAGGGCTTATTTCTTAACCGTAGACGATGGCAATCTGTTTGTAACAGGAGGCAAAAGTCAAGGGTTAGCCATCGGACAGGAGTTTATCGTAAAAGAAAAAGGTAAAGTAGTCAAAAACCCACAGACAGGATTAAATATGGAGCTACCGGGTAAAGAAGCCGGCAGAATAAAAATAACCTTTACCGGTGGAGATAATCCCGAATCGGAATTCTCAATCGTTGAATTTATTCAAGGAGAAATAGATCATAGCAAATTAGAAAATTATTACATAGAGGAGATAAAAATATGAAAGCACACATCTGGTTATTGGCACTTCTGGTATTGGTACTGGGTGCATGTTCGGTAGGAAGAACAACCGAATCGAGAGGTCTGGAGAATCAAGCTTACCTTCAGTTTGTAAGAGGAAACACCGATAAGTATTCGGATGGAGTAGATGTGTATATTGATGATGCACAACCATTCAGGGCTAAAGTTGACAAGGTAGACTCACGCACGGTAAAAGGAAATACCTATGTAATAAAAAGCGGCAAACGACACCTCAAAGTGGAGTACAACGGCACTGTATTGTACGAAAAAGACATTATAGTAACCACTCAGGAAACACGCAAAGTACAATTACCTTAAACTAAACAACTAAATAAATACACCAACCGAACTATGAGAAAGTTAATTATTCCCATAATTGCACTTGCGTGCTTATGTATGGCAGTCAGCTGCACATCGTCCCAGAAAACATTATACACTTGGGGCGATTACCAGAACGAGTCGTATGATTACATGAAAAACGGAACAGATAAGAGCTTAGATGATTTATTGAGGGCATACGAAAACATCATCAATAACCAGAAGGGTACCAGACAAACTGTACCTCCCGGTGTATGTGCCGATTATGGTTACTTTCTGGTAATGAAAGGACAGAAAGAAAAAGGCTTGGAAATGATGAAAAAAGAAATAGCCTTATATCCTGAATCATCTGTATTTGTTACTCGAATCATTAATAAGCTTGAAAAATGAAAAACATAAGAACAACTTTCTTCGCACTTTTAGCGACCATCTTTTTATTTTCGTGCGGAACAACTAAACCAACTCACTCCAAAGAAGAGATGTATGGTGCATTATACAGCAATCATCCGGCCAGTATTGCCATCATGCCTCCTATCAATAAAACAAATAATGTTGAAGCTAAAGAATTCTTTTATCTGACTTTATCTCAACCGTTAAGCGAACAAGGATATTATGTACTCCCTCCATTCTTAACGATGGAAATGTTTAAAACAGAAAGCGCCTACGATGCCGAACAATTTATAAACGGACCGCTAGGCAAGTTTAAAGATGTGCTTGGTGCAGATGCTGTATTATTTACAACGATCCATAAATGGGAAAAGAAAGCGGGATTGGCAAATACAGTCAATGTTGAAGTTGAATATTCTTTAAGGTCTACTCAAAACAACGAAGAATTATTTTACCGCAAGGGAAACATTATTTACGATGCATCTATCAGCTCTTCGGGAGCCGGTTTGATGGGAGCCTTAGTTAGTATGGCTGCATCTGCAATCAATACAGCAGCAACCAACCATATCAAAGTAGCGCGGGCTTGTAATAATTTCATTTTATCCGATACTCCTGCGGGAACATACAGCCCCAATTTCGGGCAAGATAAATTGTCTTTAGCCGGTGAAAAAGAATTTACTCAAACGATTAAATAACAGATAAATTTACCGATAAAAGGATACCCCCTCTATTCATTACTGAATAGAGGGGGTACTTATTTATTTGAAAGCCGATGCAAATTCGGTTGTAGGCTTAATTTCACTATAGATATACAGTGTATTACCTAAAGGATCGAGTATGGCAAAAGACCTATCACCCCAAGGATTATCAGCCAGAGGTCTTACTGCTTTCAGCCCCTCGCCCGTAATCAACCGCTGATATTCTTCGTCTACATTCTTAACACTAAAATTTAGCGTAACTCCCTTCTCTTCGAAGAGTGGCTCACCGCTTTGTGGAGCCATAAAAGAAAGGGTAAACTGCTTTTTATCACCAAATGCTACAGCCGAATACCATTCATAATCAAATGTAACAACAGCACCCATATACTTCACATAAAACTCTTTACACTCTGTTGCCTTAGTTGTATGAAAACACACCGACAAATCTTTTATATCCATTTCTGCTCATTATTAGTTAAGAAGCAAAGTTATGGGTTCTTTAAATCATAGTATTGTAAAAATCGGACACTATTACTCAAGTCAATTTTAGAAGGAGTGATACCTGTATACCTCTTAAAGTCTTTTATAAAATGTGCCTGATCGAAATAGCCCTGATAATTGGCTGGGTCTCCTTTTATTAAATCGAGATTATTGCTGAAACGTATTATGTTTGCATAATCTTTTGTTCCTATTCCAAGCAGGTCTGTTACTTTTCGCTGCATTTGCCGTGTACTCAAACCAATCGAATCCGAAATGGTTTGCACCGATATTATCCCCTGATAACGATCAATTAAATGAAAGAGTGCAGTTAATCGTTTATCTTGTTTATGCTGATTAAAGTGTAGCTTCAATAGAAATTGAGAATCAAGATAATCAAAAACCGTATTCTCTGAAACATTCAGACTATCATTCAAAGCGTTTTTATTCAGATGCCAGTCGGATAAATCCACAGAAGCCGACCCATCCAACAAATCGCTAATAGTCATATCTAACAGTACCGATAAAGCCAGTGGTTTAAACCGAATACCGATAACATTCCATTTATTGCGCTGCACAGTTGTGAGTTTACTCCAGATACCAACCAAAGCAGTATCTGAGATACAATTATTCTGCAATGAGATAATCATATCGAAATAGCCATCCGGTATTATGTCAAAAGGTTGGATTGTACCTTCACCACACTCAAAAGACCAATATGTTTTTATGTAATCCTGCAATAGCGGATGAGGCAAATACTCGCGATATGTAACAAAAGGCTGTTGCATATGGTCAATTCAGATTCATCAAAAGAATCAGTATCAAACCGAAAAATCGAATCTGTCTTGCTTTGTTTTTTCGTATATCTTACGATCAAATAAATACAACATGGCCGGTTTGTGGCTGACATTCTCCTGACGTTTTCCTGACGGAATCAGGTATTTCATATTAGAAATCTTACGTCTGAAATTACGTTTATCAAAATTGGTATCCAATATTATTTCATAGAGAGTCTGCAATTCGGTCAGTGTAAAGAGTTCGGGCAATAACTCAAATAAGATCGGATTATTTAATAAATCCTCACGTAACCTCATCAATGCAGCATCCAGTATATCCTTATGGTCATAAATCAGCTCCTTTACTTCCGACACCTTATGCCAACGAGCTACATTATAAAGGTGCGAAGCATCTATATCGGAGATATTAACCAACGAATAGTAAGCAACGGTTACTACCCTGTTGTCTCCTACCCCTTGTTCTTTTTTCCATTTGTAATCGCGGTCACGCAACTTCAGACGGTTAACATCGCTAAATACACTTAGTTGCTTCAAATAGACATCTTCGGTAATACCACTCTGTTCACGTAATATACGAACAGCCGTCTCTTCAGTCGTTTCGTCTCTCAGAACGTGGTTTCCGGGAAGCTTCCATTCCTCATAAATGCGTCCTCTATAATTAATAAACTCCTGACGGAGCAATACTCTCAAAGCATTTCTCTCATAGCCAAACACAACACAATCAACGGATATGTTCTTAAGAATATTAGATGCACTCATTAGGAAGTGTATATATAGTTATAGGAATAATAGATACTTATTGCCGGACTTTATAATCATAATAGTCTCCAGTTATTATACTTGTCATAGCAATAAAAGGTCTTACACCTTAATTTAGACAAAATTAAACTTTTTTTTGTACCCACCATCTTTTTATGTCAAAAAACATATCGTGTTCCTAAAACACTAACAAAATACATAAAACACACTTAGCTTAGTGTAGATTTAACAACTAAAATTCGTTTTTTTCAGAAATTATTATTCACCTTTGTACAGAAACCTAAACATTGTTTAACCAAAATACCATAGCGCAATGATTACTAAATATTTAAGTAATACATATACCGTTTCAGCTCTACTATCTTCCTTTTACATCCGTTTATCGGCTTCTAAAAATCATTAATCAGATTAATTGAACAATCTAAAACAATATTTAGACCGTATGGATTGGTGTTCGATTACGGTTTGAAAACAAATCTCAGCTATAAATTAAGTATTAAATGGCAATTTAAATCTTGGAATCTATGAACAGTAAGAAAAAAATGAGACTAATGAAGTCTTGGCAAAAAACTTGCCTGGCAATAATGTTGCTCTTGCTTCCGGCACTTGCCTTTGCACAATCCGTTCAGGTAACGGGTAATGTGAAGGATCAGGCGGGAGAGGCAATTATTGGTGCTACAATTGTTGTAAAAGGCAATACCGCTACAGGTACTGTTACCGATTTTGACGGTAATTACTCAATATCCGTACCGGGTAATGCTACTCTTGTATTCAGTTATTTAGGAATGGAAACAGCTGAAGTGGCTGTTAACGGACAAAAAACAATCGATGTTACATTAAAAGACGACAGCAAATCGCTGGATGAGGTTGTAGTAGTAGGTTATGGTACTATGCGAAAAAAAGACCTTACAACGGCTGTAGCCAGCGTATCTTCGAAAGAATGGGCCGACCGACCTGTTATTTCGGCACAACAAGCTCTGCAAGGTAAAGCTGCCGGTGTACAGGTAATTCAACCTTCGGGAAAACCCGGTGCAGGTCTTACTGTACGTGTACGTGGTACTACATCGCTAAATGCCGGTAATGACCCTCTTTATGTTGTTGATGGTATACCAACCAATGATATTACAAATATATCGCCAACCGATATCGAAAGTTTACAGATATTAAAAGATGCTTCTTCGGCAGCTATATATGGTGCACGTGCAGCTAATGGTGTGGTTTTGATCACAACTAAACAAGGCTCTGCCGGAAGATCGGAAGTAAGCGTATCGATGTTTGCCGGATTTTCGAATGTGGCAAAAACGATCAAAACTTTAAATACAACCCAATTCTATGATCTATACGATGAGATATATGGTGCAGGCTCTGCTGACAGGACAAAGAACACTTACACTAATTGGAGTGACGAAATGTATAGTACAGGGGTAAAACAAAACTACCAGGTATCTTTATCAGGAGGAACAGATAAGGTTAATTATTTTATTTCGGGAGGTTATCAGGACGAAAGCGGTATTATTAAACCTGCATCTTATGATCGGTATTCATTCAGAAGCAACACCAGTGCACAAACCAAAGATTGGTTAAAAGTGACATCGAATGTGAGCTTTGCTAAAACTTCGCGCCGTGATGTGGCCGACAATGCCAACTCGGGACGTGGTGGGGTTATTATGTCGATCTTAAATACTCCTCCCTTTATGACTAAATGGGATCCTGCCGAGCCAACATACTACTACAGAAACCCTTATCAAGGAGCATGGGAAAACCCATATGCTCAGGCTGATACTTACGATCAAAATTCCGATTACCGCTTTATGGGTAATGTTGGATTAGATTTTACAATCACTAAAGACTTACATTTCAAGCCCAGCTTTGCTCTTGATTATACAGCCCACAAGTGGGACAAATTTATCGATCCTGTAAAAACCAATTACGGAAGAAATGCCAACGGACGTGGCGAACATGCCGATGACGAATATTCTACATGGTTGAGTGAAAATATTATTACTTACGATAAAAAATTTGATGGCAAGCATAATCTATCCTTATTAGGTGGTGGAACTTTCCAAAAATACAATCATAGCAATACATACATGTCTGTTGAAGATTTTGTGAAAGGTGCAAACTTCGAGACTATGACTTTAAATATGGCAAATAAAATAAACAGTGCAACTACTTCGAAAGATGCCAATACATTGGTATCATTCCTTGGACGTGTACAGTATGACTACGAAAGTCGCTATTTATTTACAGCCAATATTCGTGCCGATGGATCTTCAAAACTAGCTCCGGGTAACCGTTGGGGGTACTTCCCATCTGTTTCGGGAGGATGGAGATTTTCTAGTGAAGAGTTTTTCATGCCTTTAACCAATGTTGTAAACGATGCCAAATTAAGATTGGCATGGGGACAGAATGGTAACCAAAATGGTATCGGTAATTATGATTATATGCAAAAATACGACCTTAGCAGAACTGAGCAAACTTCAAGTGGTGCACCAACAGGTCCGAATATCAATGTAGGAAGATATGGAAACCGTAATTTGAAGTGGGAAACAACAACTCAGTTTAACCTTGGATTAGATCTTAGTTTATTTGATTCCAGATTAACCGCTGAATTTGATGTGTATCACAAGAAAACAACCGACTTATTACTTTACATAACATTACCAGCAAGTGTTGGACGTGAGTTACCAATGAGGAACGATGGAGAGATGATTAATAAAGGTTTTGAGTTCAACCTTACAGGTCATATTCTGACCGGAACTGTTACTTGGGATGCCTCTGCGAATATGTCTTTTAACAAGAATAGATTATCAAAACTAGGCTTAACACCCGAATATTCTACTGCTAAAATAGAAAGTAATAACTCTGATGTTATCATTATGAGAGAAGGACTTCCTTTAGGCAGTTTCTACGGATATATTTCTGAAGGTGTTGACCCTGAAACAGGTAATATTAAATACAAAGATTTAAATAATAACGGTATCACAGGTACTGCAGACCCTAATGATAAAACTATCATCGGTAATGCTCAACCCGACTTTACTTATGGTCTAACTAATAATGTGAGTTGGAAAAACTTCACTTTGTCTGCATTCATCCAAGGATCATACGGAAACGATATTTACAATGCAACCAGAATAGATATCGAAGGTATGTTCGATCATAAAAATCAATCTACAACTGTCCTTAACCGATGGATGCGCCCTGGTATGGTTACAGACATACCCAGAGCTACAGTATCTAAAGAAAATGTTCAGAACTCAACAAGATTTGTCGAAGATGGTTCATATATCCGTTTAAAAGCACTTACTCTAGCTTATAATTTCAATAAGAAATTACTTCAACCACTAGGTATATCTGCTCTTAGTATCTATGGAACAGCAGACAACCTGGTTACTCTTACAAAATATAGAGGCTATGATCCTGAATTAAGTTGGAATGGCACCAGTGCTGCTCAACTGGGCATTGATATGGGAACATTCCCACAAACCCGCTCTTTTATATTCGGACTTAATCTAACATTCTAAATCGAACAATCATGAAATACAATATAAAATATCTGTTCTGTGTTTCGCTTGCCAGTTTAGCTCTTATATCTTGCAACGACTTTCTGGATGAGAAACCGTCTTCGGAGCTTACCGATGATAATTTAGGCATTGATAATAACAATACTGATTCTTTAAAATATACGACAGCGACTCAGGCTGAGCAATTAGTGGCAGGAGCCTACAACGACTTTGGATCTGAATTCTGGCAATTGGACTGGTACATCATAAACGATGCGCAAACCGATAATGCTTATGCAGGAGAACCTAACGACGAACGCATGCAAATCGATGAGTTTAGAATAACTCCTACCAATCAGAACGTAAGCCGAGATTGGGCATATCTATACAAACATATTGCAAAAACAAATGCAATATTGACATGGGTACCTCGTATTACCGACTCGGCATTGAGCGACCAACGCCGCAAAGAAATTCTTGGTGAAGCTTCAGTAATGCGTGCCTTATGTTATTTCAATCTGGTAAGAATATATGATCATGTGCCTCTTATCACCGAAGATATTCCTGAAATTACAACAGAGAATATAGATCAGATATATCCGTTGTTATACCCTGCTCAAACATCTAAAGACTCGGTATATACTCAAATTCTAAAAGATTTGGATTATGCTATTGCTAATGTACCTGACTATTCAGGAGATAATAAATTTAAAATTACAAAAGCGGTAACCAATCTTATACTTGCTCAGGTATATGCTACTAAAGACGGAGTTGCCAATACCGATTGGGCTAAAGTAAAACAATATGCCGAAGCAGTAGTTAACGACAGCCGTTACGGATTATTGGACAATTTTGATGATTTGTTTACAATCGGAGAAACAGCTCCCGACAAAGTATTACCAAGTGTAGACTTGAAGTACGAGAACTCTAAAGAATCGTTATTCGAAGTAAACTATACCTCATGGAGTGCTTTAGGCAACTGGGGTGCACAAATGTTTTATGGTGTAGACTGGAAGAAATTCAATACACCGAGTCAGGATCTTTACAAAGCATTTAACAACGAAGGCGATGTTGTTCGACGTGATGCTTCTATCCGTTTTGGCGATGTTACCGGACTTTGGGCTGATAAATACTGGCCATCGAATGCTTATCCGTTCTGTAACAAATTGAGAAGTCAGGAAAAAGGAAATATTATTCTTTTCCGTCTGCCCGAAGCTATTCTTCTATTGGCTGATGCTGAAAACGAACTGGGCAATACCTCTAAAGCAAAAGAACTACTGAACCGTGTACGTACTCGTGCTCAATTGCCCAATACAACTGCTAATTCGAAAGACGATATTCGCTTGGCTATTGAAAAAGAGAACCGTTTGGAATTTGCTTTCGAAGGAAAACGTTTCTTTGATCTGAAACGCCGTGGACGTTTTATTCAAGTAATGAGGGCTTGTGGCGATCATCAAAAAGAGTACGCAACCAGATTAAATGACAACAGATTGTTATGGCCTATTCCTCAAAGTGAAATGGATCAAAACGTAAATCTGATTCAAAATAAGGGTTATTAACCAATAAAGCTGTAAACAAGTTGACTAGTAAACGTGTATATCTGTCGACAAAGCTTGACAACCCGTCTACGAGTTCGCTTGCCAGCTAATAAAAACGTATTACAATGAAAAGAATAAACATAAATATATTGCTAGGGGTACTTGCCTTATTCATGCTTGTGTCATGCGAAGAAAAGGATGAGCGCACGGTATATCCCCATTCAACACCCGTTATCGAGTCTGTAGCGATCAATCCTACCAGCTTTGTATACGGCGATTCAGTAACCATTACAGCAAAGGTATCTGACCCCGTAACGCCTCTTTCGACACTAGAAATGAGAATGGTAGTAAACGACAAAGTAGTAGCCACTCAAAAACTAAGAACAGTGGGCAACAGCACCGAAGTATCTGCTAAATTTAAGGTTGCTTATATCAGTGAGCTTCCCAATGATGCAGACGTTGAGGTTTCTGTCAACCTTATAAATGTTGAAGGAGATGTTACATCGACTTCTGTTAAAGGAATAAAAGGACACAGAACATATTACAAAGAACTGTATCTGGTATTGGATAATGGTAATGTAATCACATTGACTCCCGAAGGTGCCAAATCTGACAAGTATAATTCGCCTGAAGTAGATTTGAAAAACAGCATCCGTTATAAAATAGCAGAGAAAATAACGGCCGATAAACAAATCGATTTCTCAGGTGATGTATGGGGTTTCAAAGACGGAAGTATTCAACTGGTTGACGAAACGGGCGATTATATCAAAACAACCGAGAAGATGAAAAAATCGACTACTGGTATACTGTTCGATACATATGCATTTGCTACAACACTATCAGGACTTGATCTGGTAAATATATCGAGTCTCGATCTTGAAGCATTTGATGATTTAACAATAGCAGGCGAAACCTTCAAAGAAGGCAGTTTCTATATCGAAAAGAATAAAGAAATTACGCTTACAGGAGACCTGAAGAACGCTGTATTTAATCTTGATTATTTTGAGCGTATCGCCGATAACAAAGTGAAATTCCTTGGAGAAACAGGTCCTTGGGTACTAGATTACAGTGCTGCCCGCAAATATGTACTTGTACAGGATTTAGATTCCAACTATCCGAATGTACTTCTGGCTTGCGGCGAAGGCTTAGGCTATCCGTCTAAAGTGAAGATTGAAGCCACCAGTGGATGGGGATTTGATCAGATCAAACAATTTATCCTGTTCAAGAAAACAGCAGACAATGAGTATCAGGCAACCGTTTATTTCGATGCAACCAAAGCAAACTTCAAGTTCTTCGAAAACAAAGGTTGGGGTAATGAGAAAAAATCTGACGATTATGCACTTCCTGCCATACTGATAAACAGTAAAACCAAAGGTGCTAATGATGGCAACTGGTATGCTGCTGAGAATGCAAAATCAGGAAACTATAAGATAACCATTAACTTATCCACAAAGGTTGTCACTGCAGTGGCGGTAACTCTTCCTTAACGGATATTGATATGTACTGAAATAGTATGCTCTGTCCTTTATTAATGAGGGACAGGGCATATATCACTTAAGGTCGCAGACTTTTTTGTTACTTAAAACAATAATTAATATGAAAAAATACCTCATCCTTTTCTCTTCTCTTTTACTAGGTTTGGCGTCATGTTCTTCTGACGACTCCAACGAACCAAGTACACCAACTCCCAAACCTGAAACCAAAGGAGTAGAGGTTTACTTGACTGTACGATCGAGCACACAACGACTAACTAAACAACCGGATATCAGCTTCTCAAATGATGTTACCAATCTCACAATCAGATTGGATAGCACCGATGTTAAACAAGAAATAGAAGGTTTCGGAGGATCGCTTACAGGTTCGTCCGCCTACCTTATCAAAAACATGTCGGAAGCTGCAAGAACAAAACTGCTTAACGACTTATTTACCGAAAGCGGTATAGCTCTTAAGTATTTACGCTTGACTATCGGCTCTTCGGATTTTTCGATAGGTAATTATACGTATTGCGACGAAAGCGGTATCAATAACTTTGCAATACCGGCAGCAGATAAACGCGATTTGTTACCTGTATTAAAAGAAATTCTCGCTCTCAATAAAAACATCAAGCTAATGAGTACCCCTTGGAGTGCTCCTGCTTGGATGAAAAAAAATAAGCACCTTTATGGAGGCTCATTAATAGGAGAATCGGTATATAACGACTTTTCCGACTATTTTGTAAAATACATTCAAGCCTATAAAAACGAAGGTATCAATATTGATGCTATCAGCTTGCAAAACGAGCCACGGCACGAAATAGGTTCTTATCCAACCATGTATATGGAATGGAATGAACAGAATCAGATCATACGCGATTATCTGGGTCCTAAGTTTAAGCAAGCGGGAATTGCTACTAAAATTCTGATCTGGGATCATAATTTTGACGGATACGATTATCCAAGTAAAATTCTGGATGACTCTAAAACCAAAGAATATGTAGGAGGTGCTGCATTTCATGGATACGGAGGTTCTCCTGCCGATCTTGATAACCTGTTGAAATCGCATCCTGATGTTCCACTCTATTTTACCGAGCAATCGGGTGGCGGATGGAATACCGATGATGCTGTCGGCAATATGTTGTATTACATGAAAGAAATGTTGATGCCAACCATCAACAAGGGTTCGAGAAACTTTCTGATGTGGAATATAGCTCTCGATTCGGGCAATGGTCCTGTAACCACTACGGGTGGAGGCTGTCAGGATTGTAGAGGTATTGTTACCATCAAAGACAATAACACGTACACAGTAAACGAAGAGTATTATTTATTAGGGCATTTCTCGAAGTTTATCAAAGAAGGTGCACACAGAATAAAGTACACGGTTGTAGGCACACAGCCAACTAATATGCAAATATGCTCATTCCTGAACCCCGACGGTTCGAAGGTCGTAGTTGTGCTTAATCAAACGGGAGCCACTCAACAGTTTACAGTACGCACAGGGGATAGAAGATTTACATATAACTTATTCAATCAGTCGGTTGCATCTTTTATATATAAATAAGGTTTGAGACCTTAGCGGGTCGGGTAAAAGGCTCAGTCTTGATCTTTTATTTCGTTTTGCATCAAGGCAAAATGAAAAACAAACTCAAAGGGTGCGTTAGAAATAAAAGAACCCATAAACAGCATTACTAAAAGTAGAAATCATATATTCATTAATCATATAAATATTTACACATGAAGAAAACCTTATTAGCAATTTCATTTGCTTTGGCTTTATTATCGTGCAGCAAACAGTCCACTTATGTGGAGGCGTATGTTACCACGGCAGACAAATCGATGACTATGGTAAAGGATAGTATTTTGTTGCAAACCAATAACGATACTATCAAACACAATCTGATAACGCTCGATCCAAGCGTAAAATATCAGGAAATGGATGGATTTGGAGCAGCTATAACAGGATCTACCTGCTACAATCTTTTGAAGATGACTCCCGAAAACAGAGCTAAGTTATTGAAAGAAACTTTCGACCCTGTTGATGGTGTTGGATACAGCTATATCCGCATTTCTATTGCATGCTCTGACTTTTCTCTTGAAGATTATACATACTGTGATAAACCCGGTATCGAAAACTTCGAGATGCACGAATTGGATAAACGCGATTTATTTCCTATTCTGAAAGAAATATTGGCAATCAATCCAAACATCAAAATCATGGCTTCGCCCTGGACTCCTCCAAAGTGGATGAAGGTTAACAACTTAAAAGACCGTAAGCCATTCGATTCTTGGACTAGCGGTCAGTTAAATCCTGATTACTATCAAGATTATGCAACTTACTTTGTGAAGTATATCCAAGCAATGGAGAAAGAAGGATTCAACATTGAATCTATCACCATTCAAAACGAACCTTTGAACAGAGGCAATTCAGCATCGTTGTATATGACTTGGCAAGAGCAACGCGATTTTATTAAATCGGCACTTGGACCGGCTTTCGAAAAGAATGGTATCAAAACAAAAATCGTGGTTTATGATCACAACTACGACTATGATGTAAACAAACCCGAAAATGCAGACCAAGGTCAGTATCCATTAAAAATATATGAAGATGCAGAAGCAGCCAAATATATTGACGGAGCGGCTTATCACGCTTATGGTGGCGATAAAGAAGAATTATTGAAAATACACGAAGGTCGTCCTGACAAAAACCTGTACTTTACCGAAATGTCAATCGGACTATGGGGTAATGGTTACGATTTTGGTGGTGATTTGATGTGGAACATGAGAGAGGTTTGTATCGGAACCATCAATAACTTCAACAAAGCGGTTATCATGTGGAACTTTATGTTGGATGATAAACACGCACCATTCCGTCCGGGTGGATGCGATATTTGTTTGGGAGCAATTGACATCAATTCTTCAGACTATGCTACAATGACTTACAACAGTCACTATTATACAATGGCTCACCTGTCGAAAGTGATTAAACCCGGTGCCAGAAGAATTAAAGCTGAAGGCAATACTTCTGCTAAAATTCATTATTCGGCATTCGAAAATCCTGACGGATCGTATTCTGTTGTATTACTGAACGAAGAAGATACAGCTCAAAGAATTAGTATTGCTGAAGGAAAATACATATTCACACACGAAATTCCTGCCAAAGCTGTAGTTTCTTATATCTGGAAAAATCCAATCTAACTTTTTTTTCTTTTTATACATATTTTCAAGCAAGAAAACCACCGGAGCGTTACGCCGCCGCCGGTGGTTTTTATTTCATGTATTATACTGGTATAAAATATCTAATGACACATCTGTGTTGGTAGGGGCAGACCTATGTGTCTGTCAGAAATAGGTGAACACTATTATTACTCAAAAAAAGTGTTTGTTCAAGAAGTCCATAAAACGATCTTTATAGGTGTCGGATACAGGGATATATTCTTTTCCGAAAACAATACAATTGCGTTCAATCGTCTTTATCTTATTCAGATTAACTATAAACGAGCGGTGTACCCGCATAAATTGTTTTGCAGGAAGTTTTTCGTCTAAAGACTGCATACTCATCAACGAACTGATAGGTTCCGAAACTCCTTCGAGATGAAACTTTACATAATCTTTTTGGTTCTCAATATATAAGATATCATTAAGCTCTATCTTTTCCATCCGATAACCCGATTTTATAAAGATGCTCGAAGCTTCGTTTGTATCAACAAGTTTAAACCACCCCATCGCTTTATTAGATGCCTGAAGAAACTCGGTATAACTTATAGGTTTCAATAAGTAATCCAAAGCATTGATTCGAAAGCCTTCAATTGCATACTGCTCGTAAGCAGTGGTAAAAATAACACGGGTAGATGCAGGTAATGTTTTCGAAAACTCTAATCCGCTAATTTGAGGCATATTAATATCAAGATACAATACCTGAATATTACCCGCACGAAGGGTCTCCATGGCTGCCAAAGGATTCTCAAAAGTAGCTACCAAATCCAGATAAGGTGTTTGCACGACATATGCCTTCAGCAAGTCTATTGCCAAAGGTTCATCATCTATTATAACACATCGTAGTTTCATATCGTTTCATTTTTGAGGAAAGTCAATCCGTAATAATACGAAAAAGCTTTCGATTCGTCTTTCCACTATAAGTTCGTGATTGTTCGGATAAATGAGTTCAAGTCTTTTGGTCAGATTAGCAAGTCCTATACCCGAATTACCTGTCTCGATATGGTTTTCCGATTCGGATATACTATTTTCGACTGTACACAACACCCCTTTTTCTTTTTCTACCAGTATTTTAATGTCTATAAAACAATCTTCATCGGAACTCAAGCCATGTTTAAAGGCATTTTCGATAAGCGTCATAAACATCAACGAAGCAATCATATCCTTGCTTTCTTTATTCTCTATCAATACATTTAATCGAATATTCGAACTTATCCGAAGCTTCATCAAATCAATGTAATTACGGGTAAATTCAAGCTCCTTATCAATGGGTACAAACTTACGGTCGTTATCATACAATACATACCTTAAAAGATTGCTTAGCCGATGCACCGAATCCTGAGCTTTATGCTGATCGATAATTATCAGCGAATATATATTATTGAGTGTATTGAACAGGAAATGTGGATTGAGCTGACTTCGCAGATTCCGCAAATCAGCTTCAAGTTGAGTACTCTTTACTTTTTCGTAGTTAATAGAATCGCGATACCAGCGAGCTGTCATTTTTATGGCAACGCTTAATCCTATAACAAAGATAATAAGTAAATAATCGGTAAAAATTCGCATCCCAAAAGGAGGCTTATGCCTTCGCGGAACACCTTCCCTTTCTCCCATCGGTGGTGGATTCATTGTATAAAATGAAGAAAAAATAAAATCCATAACCATTGTCTGAATACCGACCAGCATAGCTATAAGCACAATATTTACACAGATATAAGCCGCAATTTTTTTATGAAACAACAGCTTTTCTATCAGATATAAATAATTGATATAAAACAACAAGGCAAAGATACCCACCTGAGTAAAATAAGAAATGTAAGGTATACTATCAAAAGTACCTTCTCTCGACATAATATAGACAGGTACAAGTAATACTATGCACCAGATCAGTACGTGCGAAAATAGTTTGATGGAATTCTTCACATTCATATTTGTTTGAGATAATTAAAACCGTTGCTTTTATTCATAACGTAATGCTTCTATCGGATCGAGATCCGATGCCTTCTTCGCCGGATACCATCCGAAGAATATGCCTGTAATAGTACAAACCAGAAAAGACAAAACTATAGTATAAATCTCAATATCGATAGGCCAAGACAAAATATTTTTCACCAGATACGAACTTCCTATTCCGATAGCGACTCCAATCACCCCACCCGTTACACTTAACAGGATGGCTTCTATAAGAAATTGCATCAATATATCTATACCTTTGGCTCCTATCGACATACGCAGTCCGATTTCACGTGTACGCTCTGTTACAGACACATACATTATATTCATAATACCGATACCTCCTACCAATAATGAGATACCTGCTATACAGGCTAGTAATACGGTCATCATATCGGTAGTGGAACTCATCATCGTAATCAGTTCTTTTTGCGAACGCACATTGAAGTCGTCTTCAGCATTGGCTCCTATTTTATGACGTTGACGCAGAATATCTTCGATACTCTTAATGGCGTCTTCGGTAGCATCTTCAGTAGCTGCCGAAACCGAGATCGACTGAATATAGGTAATCGCCAGAATACGTTTCTGAACCGTTGTATAAGGAGCCAGAATAAGATCGTCCTGATCCATACCCATCGTATTATCGCCTTTTGAGGTCAATACACCAATTACCCTAAAGGGTATTTTATTGAAGCGGATAGTCTGCCCCACAGGATCTTCACCATTAGTAAATAAATTATCAACTACTGTCTGCCCGATAAGGCAAACTTTAGCTGACGATTTTACATCTGCCTCGGTAAACATCTCTCCCTGAGCTACTGTATATTTACGAATATCGAGATAAGACGGGTTTACTCCATAGATGGAAGTCGGTGCATTATTGGCTCCAAAAATAACTTGCCCTGATGATGAAATTTCGGGCGAAGCTGCCGAAATATATTCAGCCTGATCGGCAATTGCTTCATAATCCTCCAATTTGAGCGTCTGCATACTGGATGCACTTTGACGAACTCCTCCAAACTGCCCTGTTCCGGGACGAATATTTATCATATTCGATCCCATTGTCGATATTTGATCCTGTATACTACGCTTCGACCCCTGCCCTATGGCAAGCATCGTAATAACTGCTGCCACACCGATAATTATACCCAGCATGGTTAAAAAACCTCTGAACTTATTACCGCTGAGGGCTCGAAGTGCTATTTTAAATAAATTGATAAAATTCATACCTTACTTTTTTAAAGTCACAGACCTTTGTTTTTGATGTTCCTAAGATCAGTTTTCTTTGGGTAGACTATCGAGAACGTCTTTTGCCGAACGTATATTTGTATTATAGACATCTTCTTTGATACGTCCGTCTCGAATCACAATATTGCGACTGCTAAATTCTGCTATTTCCTGATTGTGAGTTACAAAAATGATAGTCCGGTTTTCGTCCTTATGCATCCGTTGCAAAAGAGTCAGTATCTCGAATGATGTTCGTGTATCGAGATTTCCGGTTGCTTCATCTGCCAGAATAATAACCGGCTCGTTTACCAAAGCACGGGCAATTGCCACCCGCTGTTGCTGACCTCCCGACATCTGATTCGACTTGTGATTGAGCCTGTCACCCAAACCCACATCCTGCAAAGATTTAATAGCACGTTCGCGACGCTCTTTGGACGAAACGGACGAATTATACATCAATGGAAGTTCTACATTTTCGATGGCTGTGGTTTTAGCCAAAAGATTATAGGATTGAAAGATAAAACCGATCTTTCGGTTGCGAAGAGTCGCCCTGTTATTTTTATCCATTGTACGCACCGAAACTCCATCCAAATAATAGTCACCTACCGAAGGTGTGTCTAAACAACCCAAGATATTCAGCAAGGTAGATTTACCCGAACCACTGGTTCCCATGATGGTCACAAATTCGCCTTCGAAGATGGAGAAGCTCACACCTCGCAAAGCATGTACTGTTTCTTCACCTACCACAAAGTCGCGTTTCAGATTGTCTACTTTTATTATTTCTTTAGCCATTATCTTACTTTTTAGGATTGACAATTATCTCCTGTCATTTCCATGACCTTGATTCTCACGATTAGAACCGTTTTCTTTGGATTGATCGTTTTTGTTGTCGCCTTTTTTAGTATTCTTATTTTCTTTTTTATTAAAATCAACAAAATTGCCGGGTACACCCAGTTTCTTTAGCGATTTTTTTAGCTTGCTCTTACTATTTTTACTCTTATCGAATTTCACGACAACGTTAGATTTACCCATATTCACCTGCACGGCAACTACTCCTGCTAATTCTTCTATGTGTCTTCTCAAATCGTACTCAGTGAATCGATTATCGGTAAATTGATAGGTTTCGGTCAAATAATCAACCTGCACTTGCTGATGATTCGGTTTACGATCGCCGTCAGCCGGTTTTGACTGGGCATAGCCTACCATTGGCATGATCAAGCAGAGAGATAATAGTAGTATTTCGAATATGTTATCCACTTTCTTTTTGTTTTTTTTCATCTGATTTTCTTTCAATATTTATTTTTTATTCCCTTCGGGTCGTTTTGGCATAAATGGGCTTGATTCTCCACTACTTGCAGAAGCTTCGGTTTTAGGTGCTCCTGCTTCCATTTTCTGCGAGATACCTGTAACAATTACATCCCCATCTTTCAAACCATCTTTCACCATCGTATTTATTCCATCCGAAACTCCCACAGTGATCAATCTGGGCGATAGTTTATTCTCCGACTTAATCCAAACTGTTTTTTTAGTTTTGTCTTTGGGATCAGAGGCTATGGGATGCTCTACAACCAAATCTTTAATATCTTTCAGTAATGCGGGATAGGGATTAAACCTCAAAGCTTTTGACGGAACTTTAAGCACATCCTTTTCTTCCATTGTGTATATATTTACATTGGCTGTTAATCCGGGTTTTAATTTCAAATCGGGATTCGGTGCATCTATAACCACTTCGTATGTCACAACATTGGAAGTGGTAGTTGCTTCCAAACGTACCTGTACCACTTTTCCTTCAAATTCATCGTCAGGATAGGCATCAACCGTAAACGAAACCCGTTGACCTTCATTCACATCTCCTATATCGGCTTCATCGACATTGGCAATAACACGCATCTTGGTCAAATCGTTAGCTATCGTAAATAAGGTCGGAGTACTAAAAGAGGCCGCTACTGTTTGACCTTCTTCTACTGCTCTGGATATTACAACACCGTCAATGGTAGACGAAATGGTTGCATATCCCAGATTAGTCTGAGCTTTAAAGACTGCAGCTTTGGATGATGTCACTGCATATTTAGCTGTTTCGTAAGTAGTTTGTGCAGCTTCCCAATCAACTTTACTGATAGCTTGTTTTGCCCAAAGTTCTTTTTGGCGGTTAAAATTTCGCTGCTGATTCAGAAAGTCGGCTTGCTTCGACAGTAAAACAGCCTGTGCATTCTCCAACTCCGAATTAAGAAGGTTTTTATCCAACTCAGCTAATATTTCGCCTTTCTTTACGACCGAATTGTAGTCTACATATATCTTGGATATTACACCCGACACTTGTGTACCAACTTCTACTAATTTGATAGGCTCGATAGTACCTGTGGCGGTAACCGATGTTGCAATATCTCCTTTTTGGACTTTAGCTGTATCTAAAATCATTGCAGACTTTTCGCTTCGGGGTAAGAAGAAATAAAGACCACAGGCTATAATTATTACAACTGCTATAATTAGGTATTTCTTTATTTTTTTATTCATTGCTATTCTATTAAGTAACTCTAAAAATTTATTGCTACATTTTATAACCATAACTATCTCTCGCTATTATACTTGCCAAAGCAATAAATAGGTCTGAGGCCTTAAGCTCGGAGAGCTATTAAAAAATTCGACAAGTATAACCACTCTAAACTGTTACTTTCTTTAAAGACTAATTTCCTGTCCCTGATAAAAATTAAGTAACTTCAAACTCAATATGGCTGAGTATTTAGCTTGTATAAATTCCTGCAAGGCATTTGCGTAGTTGTTTTTTTCGGTAGTCAGCTCCACAATATTGCGTACTCCCAAGTTATATTGCTCCGATATCAGATTGTAGCTCAATTCGGTTGATCCGAGTTTATCCTTGGCTGCAACGTATTTGCTTTGTGCCGATACTACATCCTGATAGAGGCTCTCAATTGTTCGCAGTAAAGCTTTCTGTTCGTCCAACAAAGCCAGTTCGGCAGTTTTGATATCAAGACTAGCCTTTTCTACATTCGATTTGTTTTGTCGGTTATCGAATATGGGAATACTCAATGTTAAACCTATATTTTGATCGAAATTTCGTCCAAGCTGAGTAAAAAACGATGGCGACTGACTATAAATCTCACCTGTACCCATACTTCCCGTCAATGTTAACGTAGGCAAATACCCTGCTTTTGCCGAAGACTTATTGAGATTAGCCAGTTTTATACCCAATTTGCTGTTTTCTATTTCGGGCATTATCTTTAATGCTGTACGGTAAATGTCTTCTTTTCTAGGTACCATTTGCAGCACGTTATCATCTGCTATTGGAGGAAATTCGACTTGAAAATCAACATCAAGATCCAATTCCAGCAATTGTTTTAACTGAAGTTTATAATTATCGAATGAGTTTTGTGCAGCTACCACATCGTATTTATTGGCACTGTACTGAGCTTCTATTTGTGCATACTCGCTTCGTGTAATACTACCCGCATCCAGAAAATCTTTGGTTTGTTTCAATTGCACTTCGGTCGATTCGAGTATATTCTGGCTGTTTTTGATAGCCTCACGTGCGTACAACATCTGCAAGTATGCCTGTGTAATGGAAATTTCTATACTATTTTGAGTTTCACGAGTGGTGTACTCCTGAGACTGCTTTTTTAGCTGAGCTTCTTTTATAGTATTCAGATTACGCTTTCCATTAAAAAGAGTTACATTGGCATTCAAGGCATATTGTCCGACCAATGAGCTTTTGAATTTATACTCACCATCGGTGTTCACCACTTGTGCATTCGAAAAACCATGCGAAACATTCCCTGTAAGACTTGGAAAAAGTGCCGCTTTCGACTGTAATTCATCTACGGCATAACTATCTTCTGTAATCTGCGATTTTTGCACCTGAATATTATTTTCACGGGCATACTCTATACACGATCTTAATGTCCAGCTTTGTTGAGCCAAAAGCGATTCTGAGATCAACAAACTGAAGGTTACAGCAGAAATAATTATACAATAATATCTTTTCATTGATTATATCTTATTCATTATCAAACCCATTATCCATTGGCATCTCCGGAGGAGTTCCTTGTCTGTCAGAACGGCTGCGTCGCTCTCCATCGGCAGGTCGGCTTCTACGCCTCTCGGGTCTTCGGAATTCCACTTGATCACGCTTCTCTTTGAATATTGCATATTGCTCAGGGGATAAAGTGGATCTAATTTTCTGATCAGATTTGGTTCTTTCTTTATCGATCTTTTCATCAATTTTATGAACCTTCTTCATAGTCTTTTCATCGTCTTTAGGCTTATCGGAGCCATCGGTAGGCATCATTAGTTCATGCTTCTGACCTTCTAGTTTCATTACAGCTTTCCGTTCATCGGTTAGTGTTTTCACTAACTTTTCACGTTGTTTCTCCGTGAGACCTTCAATCTCAGGAAATTTGGTAATGCCAATCTGATTACTATCACCTCCTCGTTGCGAAGATTCTCCTCTGGGAGGACGTCCGCCACCTCCGGGTCTTCCACCGCCCATCGGGGGTTGTGCCGATAGATTCAAACAAACAGCAATAGTTGCTATAGCTAAAAGTATTTTTTTCATAATCAGTATATTTTTATTATTTACTGATTCAAATATAGAGGGGAAGGGAAAGTTGGACAATCAAAATCGACAGAGAGGATAATTCTATCGACAAAAAGAAAATCACACTGAAAATGCGGACATTTTCAGTGTGATTTATATAATTAGAAATATTTTGTAACTAATAAAAACGCAGGTTGGTTTATTGGTTCAAAATCAGATAGCAAATCGTATTATTAGTTTATTGAGGTATGAGCATTATTATATTCATCATAGGTTACTGAAGTTCTTTTTCCTTGCTGAATCTGAACTGCTGCAGTTCCGTAATTGTAATACGAAGATTTGAGTTGTATCAGATAATTTCCAACATTTAGCGATTGACTAGCATGCTTCTTATAAGTGTTCAACGGAATGTCAAAAAGTGATACTTGCGTGTTCTGCATCGAATAAATAACCACATGTAAATCATCCGAAGTATTGACAAAAGTCAGATAAAGTTCTCCATCTAAAGTAATGTCATCATCATTCGAACAACCGGTGAATGCCAGAAAAGGGATTAATAAGAAAAGAATAAAGCTCATTTTTTTCAGTGATCTCATGCTTGTACTGTTTAAGTGTTTAAATAATTTAACAAGCAATTTAGCCATAATTATTTATAGATACAATAGTCTGATTTAGTAATTAGAGAGAAAGGAAAATATTTTGTTTTTACTTCATCAGATAGATAGACACAGTTAGCTTTAAATAACCAGATTAAACAAAAAATAAAAATAATATGGTTAATCAGGCAGAACCACAGTAGAAAATTATCCAACGGTAGAATGGTAAGTTTCTTTCTGGGATTGTATAAACGAAAAAGCCCTTGTCATCACGACATGGGCTTCCTACAAACACACTAACTAACACTAACCTAAAAAGGATTTATATCACTTCTTAGTTGAAAATATTTTTTCTTTTTATATAATTCTGATTTATGACCACAAAGTTATATAAATTTTGATTTATCTGGTACTAAGTTATCTTAAATTATTGTTTAATATCAAAAACTTCGACAAATATCTCTTTTCAAGAGACGATTTGGTATAATCTTAAGACATAATTCACTTGATAAAAGAACTCTTTTAGAAACAACCAACTTCTGGATTTGACCACAAAGCTAGAATTCTACATTCATATAGCAACAAAGTTATAAAAATGATCAACAAATAGGTGATGTTTCGTATTTTTTAACACAAATATATAAAACATTAAATATAAAGATCTCTTTATTACTGTAATTTAAACACTACTTATCATTAAACGCAAAAGAGTTCAAATTGTTGAGTGAATATTCAACTTTTAAGTTTTATAAAGCTTACTTTTAAAAAAAACACCACCAAAAAACAAAACAATCAACTCACAATCAACAACATACACACATGCATATATATTTAAAATAACATGGGTGCAAATTCAGATAAGTAAAGCCTCCAGTTTGCCCAAGTGTGCCCACCTTCGCTTTCTCTGTATTGGTATATAAATTTCATTTCATCAAGTTTCGATCTATAATCAACTACATTCTGAAACAGAAAGTCTGTTTTACCAATAGCTATCCAGTAAAGACGATATCCATTAGCTTGCTGAGCCAATAACTTTGCTTCCAAATCTGTATACATAGGCGAAGCTGCATTGGCCGGTGGCAGAATAGCCGGAGAGAACAATCCCACGTAGTCAAAGGTATTTGGATAATTTGCAGAAATGTACAAGGAGTGGAATCCTCCCATAGAAAGGCCTGCAATAGCCCTGTTTTGTTTATCAGCCTTCGTTCTGTAATTATTCTCAACAAATTTGATAACGTCGCCAAAATTAGCTTCCATATCTCCACTAAATATATCGGGAGTTCGCATATCGGGTTTGTAAAAACCTTTGTCTGACTCTCCCGGTGCGGCAGTATTGCTTGTATGCCCGTTAGTCATGACAACAATCATAGGCTTAGCTTTTCCTTGAGCGATAAGGTTATCCAATATCTGCGAAGCACGTCCAAGTGCCATCCAGGCTTCTTCGTCGCCTCCCATACCATGCAGAAGATAAAACACAGGATATTTATCTGTACTGCTCTCATATCCCGGAGGAGTGTATATAGTGATACGACGGGGGCTATCGAGCTTTGGAGAATCGTACCAACGACGGGCAACAGTTCCGTGAGGTACATTCTGCACTTTATGCAAGTCTCCCAGACCTCCTTCGATCAGAAATATATTCATTACAGTAGCCACATCACGAACCTGATATACATTATTGGGATCGATAACTTTTAGTCCATCCACAATAAATGTATAACTGTACAGGTCAGATGGCAGTACTTGAGTAGTAAAACTCCACAAGCCATTTTCGTCTTTCTGCAAATCCTGTAATTTAGGTGTCCATCCCTCACTGGGCATCCAGTCACCTTGCAATTTTACCGATTTAGCATTGGGAGCCATCAGTCTGAATGTTACTGTATTGTCTTTATTTATCTGAGGCGAAACAATTTCTGCTTTTGGAGAGAAATCGAGATTCTGCTGAGCCAGCAACCCTGTACTTATCAGGCAAATAGTAAGTATAAAAAATATCCGTTTCATGCTATTTTAAATTTAAGTTCATCATTTTCAAATGTAGTTTTTATTTTTCAGACAACGGATGTACTGCAAGGGTAAAATAGACGCAGGAAGAAAATATCTGTTCCGAGGATTATCACAGTCTGTTATTCGTGATTATTATTTGATCTTTATTATCTTTGCAGACGTTTTGGTGGCACAATTTCATATCTACGAAAAAGTGCTGAAAAGGAAATCAGGTGTAAATCCTGAACAGACCCGCTGCTGTAAGCTCCGCCAAGCAATCTTTGGATACTATTTGATCCACTGTTTCTAAAAGAGAGACGGGAAGGACATTCGAAGATGGAGTAAGTCAGAAGACCTGCCAAAGGTATATATAGTTTAAAGCTCGTGGTTAAGGCTTAAGAACATTCATATTCAAAATATGCTTGGCATATAGCGACTTCATGTTTCGTATCCTCTTAATTCTGAGTATTGTTTAATAGTATAAAAAGAATTGAGAAACGATGTCTCCAATTGTATTTGTATCGTTAGGACCGGGTGAAGCCGATTTGATAACCCTCAAAGGATTAAAAGTCCTGCAAACTGCCGATTGTATTTTTTATCCCGCAACCATTCTCAAAGAAGGTGCCGTATCTTCGCGAGCTTTGGATATTATGATGGAGCTGGATATCGACCCCAAAAAGACCATTCCTTTTCACGTTCCCATGAGTAAAGACCGCTCTCCGGCAATAGACGCTTATAATCGGGTATCTGAGGAAGCTGTACAGCAATATCTCCTGAATCTGAAAGTAGCCATTGTAGCCGAGGGCGATGCTGGTTTTTATTCGTCCATCCATTATATATTCGATACTCTGGTTAAACAAAACATTCGGGTAGAACATATTGCAGGTATTCCTGCATTTATTGCAAGCGGAGCTTTAGCAGGAATTCATATTGTAAAGCAAGAAGAGGAACTGAATGTAATTCCGGGAATAATATCAGCAAGCAGCCTGATCGATAAAATAAATTCGGGCAAAGTAGTGGTTATTATGAAGGTTTCGCAATGTCAGGATGCGGTTAAGGAATGTATATCTGCAATTCCGACAGCAACATTTCATTACTTCGAAAATGTAGGTGTCAAAGAAAAAGAGTATTACACTTGCGATACTCAAGAAATAATTTCCCGCAAATTCCCCTATTTTTCTCTAATGATAATCCACCAATAAAATGAAAAGCTCCATAATTATTTGTCTGACTTTATTTATCGGCATCGCTTTCGGCAGTTGTAAGAATAATCAGCAGAGTGAAAATGCAACTACCTTGTCAACGGTAAGCTCGTCCAATTCGGTTCACATCGAAGTCAAATACGCACAAGGTTTCAGCGTTTCATATCACGATAACTACCGATTGGTAGATGTTCAAGACCCTCAGCACGAAAGCGAGACTGTGTATCGCTATGCGTTAGTCAATCGGGGGCAAAGCCACGAGGGAATACCGAAAGATTACACCATTATAGAGGTTCCCGTTCAGAAAGTTGTTTGCATGACTACTCTTCAATTATCTAATTTTATAAAACTGGATGCTATTGATAAAGTCGTAGGAATGACCAGCACGCATTATCTGTTCAACCAACAGATGAAAGACCGTATCAAAAACGGACAAGCCAGTCAGATAGGTATCGAAGGTAATTTTGACAATGAAGTGGTTATGGCTCTCGATCCGGACATTATACTTGTATCGCCCTTCAAACGTGGAGGGTATGAATCGATCAAGGATCTGAATATTCCTCTGGTTACTTTTCTGGGGTATAAGGAGACTTCTGCTCTTGGGCAGGCCGAATGGATTAAGTTTACAGCCATGCTGCTGGGCATTGAACAACAGGCGAACAGTCAATTCGCAGAGATAGAAAAGAAATATCAAGACCTGATGACTCTTGCTTCTAAAGCGGACAAAAAGCCTATTGTTTTGAGTGGCGAAATGCGTTCGGGCAATTGGTATGTAGTAGGTGGTAAAAGCTTTCTGGCTCAACAATTCCGTGACGCAGGAGCTGAATATTTTCTAAAAGATAATTCCGAAACGGGAGGTATAAATATGGATTTCGAATCGGTATATTCTAAGGGAGCAGATGCCGATTTCTGGCGTATGCTCGTAAGTCACGACGGCGACTATTCGTACGAAGCAATGAAGCAAAGCGATGCTCGGTATGCAGACTTTAAAGCTTTTAAAGAGAAGAAAGTGGTATACTGCAATCTTCGTCAGAAACCATTCTACGAAAAAGCTCCTGTTGAACCCGAAGTTGTTCTGGCTGATTTGATAAAGGCTTTTCATCCTGAACTGTTGCCCGATCATAAGCCTGTGTATTACGAACTATTGCACTAAATAACGATATTATATACATAAAACTAAATAATGATGTTACAATTCGATATTGAAAAACCAAAGGACGAAGTTCGTTCTTATTTACAAGAAAAAATAGATAATCTGACCAAGCCAAAAGGTTCGTTGGGACTATTGGAAGATTTAGCCATGCAAATTGGTTGGATTCAGCAAACATTAGAGCCTAAATTAAGTAATCCTCATCACATCGTATTTGCGGGCGACCATGGCATTGCAGCCGAAGGAGTAAGCCCATCGCCACAAGAAGTAACTTTTCAGATGGTTGCCAATTTCTGGGCAGGAGGTGCGGGTATCAATTTTCTGGCTCGTCAACATAAAATCGAACTACAGATTGTAGATGCAGGGGTTAATTTCGATTTTAAACCCGAAGATCCGATTATCAATAAAAAGATTCGAAAAAGTACCCGTAACTATCTGCATGAGGCTGCTATGACTCACGAAGAAATGGACTTGGCAATACAACGTGGTGCCGATTGTGTACAGGCTTGTTTCGACAAAGGGTGTAACATTATCGGTTTTGGAGAAATGGGTATTACCAATACTTCATCATCAGCCTTATGGACGGCTTGTTTGACAGATATTCCATTGAAAGATTGCGTAGGGGCTGGTTGCGATCATACGGGAAATATCATGGAGCATAAGTACAATGTTTTGAAACAGGCTAAAGAAAATTATAAAGGAGATAATTCGCCCGAAGATATTATCCGTTACTTTGGCGGTTACGAAATGGTAATGGCTGTAGGTGCTATGCTAAAGGCTGCCGAATTAAAAATGGTCATTCTGGTTGATGGTTTTATTATGACCAACTGCCTGCTTGCTGCATCTAAATTGAATGCGAATGTATTGCATTATGCTGTTTTCGGACATCAGGGTGATGAGGCAGGACATAAACTGGTTCTTAAATATCTGAATGCAAAACCTATCCTGCATTTAGGTTTTCGGTTAGGAGAAGGAACAGGTGCTTTGTGTGCTTATCCCATTGTTGATTCGTCAGTAAGGATGATTAATGAGATGAATTCTTTCAAGAAAATTCAGGTGACGAAATATTTTTAAAGTTCAAAGATTACATATAATCTCTTATCTATCATAGAACAACATATATATCCTGGATTTACTTGTAGTGTATAATGATTGTGATTTATCTAGCTTTTATATCTATTTATTGGAGAAAATTGTTTCACATTAGACCTGATTAAAATTAAGAAAAAAATGATAATTTAGTTAATAACTGTTCTATTTTTTATTTTTATATTGTGATCGCAAACTTTAAAAACATAATTATGAAAAAGATTTATTTACTACTGATGCTATGCATTGGGTTCTCATCTTGTATGGATAATAATGTGCTAGAAGATCAAGGAAATAACCTTACTAATAATTCGCCACGATCATCAGGAGATGGACTGTATGATGTGCTTGGTTATGGATACGATGTAATGGGAGAATATCTGCATCCTCTATCTGTTAAGAATCCTGTTTTGGATGTCCAGAAATATAAAACTGATTTTGCTAGTCGGTTAATTGTTGGTACTCCGACATGGGGTAAGGATCAGGTCTTTTATGGATATAATTCTATTGATTATCTCTTAGATATTACAAAAGAAACGAATGCAGGCTTAAAATTAACCACGCCTCTAAAGCTCTTTACAGGTAGTATCAGTGGTAATTCATATCTGAAAACAGAATATTCATATTCCTCTAAATACTCATTTGCGAGTGTTGATGCTATTAGAAATCAAAAATATATTCGAATAAATGATGAGGTGAGTAGGTTGAGAAACTATCTATCCAAAGATTTCACCGAAGATTTAAATCGATTAACAGCTGACCGTATTGTTGAAAAATATGGAACTCATGTGATAACTGATTTTGTCATAGGAGGTCGTTATAAGTTAACATTCAGATCTGTAATTCAAAAAACAAATGATGTGACTACTAAAAAGAATACTGTTGCTGCAGGTTTGGGGGCAACACTTGCTAAAATTGGATTTAACCTAAATGCAGATCGAACTGTAACAACTAATGAATCGTTAGCCAAAGAAAATCAACAAAAAGAATTATATATATCATTTTATGGAGGTAGTGGCACAAATATGGTATATAATTTGGAAAAGGGAATACCAACAGCTGTGGATATCAAATCTTGGGAAAATACTGTCAAAATAAATAATGCAAACCTAAACAGCCTCAATTGGAATGAAACTTATCCTATTTATGAATTTATTACGGATGCAACCAAGAAGGCTCAGATTAAAGCAGCAGTCGACAAGTATATAGCTAGTAAACAAATAAATCTTCTTGAGATTACTCCCCTTTATCGTTATAATCACGAGAAGCGAGTAGACCATTTTTATACAACATACTGGGCTCCTACACAAGGTGGAGGAGATTGGAAATATGAAAAAGTTGAATGCTATATATTACCTAAACAGGTTCCAGGATCGGTGCCATTATATGAATTTATGAACAATAAAGTTATTGATCACTTTTATTCTCAATCTAAAACGTTACATCCATATATGCAAAAAGATTGGCAACTTTCTTCTTATATTGTAGGATATGTATTTCCAAATCAATCTACGGGTACAGTTCCATTATATCAATATTGGAGTGAAAAATATCAAGATCATTTCTACACTTTAGCAAATGAGCCTGTAATAAGTGGATATTGGAATCGGGAAGGTGTTATGTGTCATGTTTTTCCTGAGTAAGTAAACCTGCTTTCATAATAGTAAGAAAATAGGGGGTGTCTGGCGCTCCCTATTTTTTTATTATTTACTGTTCTTCTTTTGATTGACTACTGTTACTGTAAGCATTGAGATAAGAAAATACTTCGAGCCATCATTAGGAGCCGTTTCCTCATACAGAAATCCATTTATTGCAGAACTATCTTTATCCATTAATAATTTTGATATTCTCTTGGTTTTCCGACAAAAGTCGTTCTTTTACCATATATTTCATAATCGAGTTTATTCTTTGATGACTTTGCCCTCCTCGTCAATCAGAAAAACAGTCAGCTCACCATCGGGCAGAAGTGGGGCACATACCTCGTGGCATTTTTGTATAATCAACGAGAAGAATTTAGTCTCGGGGATAATTTCCCATAATTGACGTGCTAAAGTAATATTCTGCATGGCTTCGATGGTTGAGTCTGAGCAACCAGCCTGCACGGCTATATCCGAAAGAAATTCTTTATTCATCACCACTTTTTTGCTGTGCGTATCCAATGAGCCTTCGGCAAGCTTTACGGCTTTTCCGAGCATAATGCCCATCGTTACGTATTTGAAACCCAGATCGGCAGCAATTTTTATAGTTTCACCAATAAAGTTTCCATAATGGATAAAAGCCTGACTGGGTAATTCGGGATACAGCTGCTTCACGAATTTTTCGCTCTTCGCTCCCGAATTGATTACTACACGCTCGCAATAGAGGGCTTTGGTTACCCCCATCTCTCTGCGTATGGATCGAATGAAAGCATCCGAAGAAAAAGGTTTTACGACTCCCGAAGTCCCTATAATAGATATTCCTCCGATGATTCCTAATTTAGGATTGAATGTCCGCTTGGCTATCTCTTCACCATTGGGAACCGCAATAGTTACATCTACACCGATACGAATACTATGATCGGGCAGTTTATATTGATTGTGACGAAGTACTTTGAATACTTCCCGCTTTATCATCTTTCGAGGTGTTGCGTTGATGGCAGGGACTCCTATCTCCAATCCTAAACCGAGTAGAGTTACAACACCAACTCCTTTTCCCTGTAGAAAATGTACACCTCTTTTTTCCGTATTTAATCGTACTGTCGATGTTATTTCCTGCTTATTGGTTACATCGGGGTCGTCTCCTGCGTCTTTAATCACGGTACAAGTTACTTCGTTATCTCCAAAAGTAGTTGCTTCGATAGGTATGTATATCCATTCGCCACTAGGTAGAGTAATGCTTATTTCACCCAATGGATTACCTGTTAATAATGCTGTAAGAGCAGCTTTTGTGGCTGCCGTTGCACAAGTTCCCGTAGTATATCCCGTTCTTAACTCGAAAAAATCAGGAACTAACTTTTCTATCATTTTCCGCAATCCATTTTCGCCATGTACAGGAATAAAATGGAGAGATAAGGGCGGACGTTTTACTGCTAAAACAGGGATATTTAATTCTCGGGCAGCCTTTACTTTCTCGTTGAAGCCTCCCGATTCACCACTTTCTTTGGTTATTATTGCTTCGGGTTGTAGCTTCTCGAATAGAGGCGTATCGTCTTCTCCCTGCTGATAATAAATAATCTTTTCGAATGGAAATTGTACTTCATCAACCAATGCTCTTGATTCTTCCCTATCTAATATTCTGAACCAGCAATTATGTGATTGCCAATAGGGTTTTAACTTCACAAGGGTATTTACTCCTGTTAATGCCAGAAGATTATCTATGTTATGTCTTTCGAGGTAATTAATAGCATCGTCATACGAATCGCACCAAATAATATCTTCATCGTGTTCGGGATAGCTTCTTTCGTAACGAACAACGGGGATATTCAATTTCTCGGATACTTTAGCAATTGTCTGATGAAGAACAACCGCAAACGGATGGGCAGCATCTACCAAAAGGCGAATGTTCTTTTCTATACAAATAGCTTCCATCGCATTTTCATCTAATGCTCCTGTCAGACGAGTACCATTTGCACAAACAATCTCCTGCGATTCGCCTTTGGTCGAATAATAATAAGATTTTGATGCTTCATCGCACACGGTTACTGCATGGCGTCCTTCAGTTGTTCCTCCTAATATAAGTATCATGTATCTGATTTTAATTGCTGGTCAAATGATTTCAGAAAAGTTTGTATTTTTTCTAAAGTTTCATTGTCTATAATACCTCTGTCTTTGTGAATCTTTCCTTTGACGGCTTTGATCAGTATAGCGGTATTTTCATCAAATCGACATTCCAACGTTTTCATTATCAACTGTAATTCTTCGTGCCCTTTGTCTCCCGATGCCGAAGCTGTGATTATCCCTATCGGTTTATTCGAAAAAAGGGTTGTTGAAACACACCATTCTATGGCATTTTTCAAACTCCCCGGTATGCTGAATACATATTCGGGTGTGCAAATAATTACTCCGTCGGAGTTTGATATTTTATCTCGGAACTCCGCTATTTTTTTCGGAGGATTCTCATTGTCCAAATCAGGATTAAAATGCGGTAATTCGGCTATCCCGTCGAAAATGGATATTTTGTAAATATCAGATGTAATGTCCGAAATCATTTTGAGAAGTTGAAGGTTGGCAGATTCTTTTCTTGTGCTACCACAAATAGTAAGAATGTTTTTCTTTTGCGTCATGGCTCTATACTTTCTTTATGAGATACTGTTTCTAACAAATGCTCGATGCTATAAACAAATATAGGCTCTTTATCTAATTGATATATCCTGATTTCCGGCCCTTCTTTATTTTCATTATTGCAGACCTCTATATAATCTTCCGATTCTATATTTCGGGTAGCTAATATGCCGTTGCGGAGCAGGGCTTTTCGAACCATAGAGTACATTTGCCCATGTCCTGTCAATTTAATCTGTTTGGTATATGTGTTTTCGATTCGAAATAAGCCTGTTTCCTCATCAAATATAATTCCCTTTCGGGCAAAGAAAGAGGTAAGGTGTCCGCTCAACGAAAGGTCTTCGGGAGTGCCTATATTGATGCCCGATTGTTTGTCGATCAACCATATTTTATCAGCAATCTGAAGTGCCAGTTCTAAATCGTGAGTCGATAAGAATATGGTTTTATTAGTTTGACGTGATAATCGATGAAGCAGTTGCATAATCTCTACTTTACTCGGAAAATCAAGAAATGCGGTTGGTTCGTCCAAAAAGATAATTGGAGTTTCTTGTGCCAATGCTTTTGCAATCATTACTTTTTGACGTTCGCCATCGCTTAGCGTATGTACCATTCGGGAGGCAAGGTCTTCGATCTTCACCATCGCTATGGCTTTGTCCACAATTGTCTTATCTGTATCGCTGAGTGTTCCCCAAAAGCCTGTATAGGGGCTTCTACCTAAACCTATTAGTTCGCGAGCCGTCATGTTTTTGATATCGCACTTTTCGGTAAGTACGACTCCTATCAATGTGGAGAGTTGTTTCTCTGAATACGTTTCTATTTCTTTTCCTTCGATATATATTTGTCCGCCGAGTTTGGGTTGAAATGCGGATAATGTCCGAAGCAGAGTTGACTTTCCGATACCGTTTGCTCCTAATAGACAGGTAAGTTCGCCACTGAATATATCTGCATTGATATCCGATGCAACTATCTTTCGGTTATTCTTGGTGAGATAACCGATGGATAAGTTTCTTAATTCTATGGTTTGTTGTTTATTCACTAATTTCATTTTTTCTTTTTCCGAATAATACAGAAATCACAATAGGTGCACCGATAAGTGCCGTTACCGAGTTGATGGGCAATGCACCTTCCATACCCGGCATACGGGCAATCAGATTACAAAATAATGATAGAGAAGCTCCTGCCAATGTAACAGCAGGCATAAGTATGCGGTGATCGGATGTCTGAAATATGGTTCTGCACAAATGTGGTACAGCCAGCCCTAAAAATACAATGGGCCCGCAATAGGCGGTAATAATGGCTGTAAGAACACACGAACAAGTAATTACTAATAATCGTGACCGCTTGATATTTAATCCCAAATTACGTGCATAACTTTCGCCCAATAGCATGAGATTAAGTGTTTTTATGAGAAGAAAAGACAGGGGTATCAACACAAGCATAATGCCTGCAAATGTATAGACCTGATCGCCTGACACTTTAGAGAAACTACCTAACCCCCAGATAACATACGCCCGTACATCTTCATCGTTACTAAAAAACTTAAGTACACCTATTATGGCACTTGCAATATAACCTATCATCACACCGATAATCAGAAGAATTACATTCCCTCTTATCCGTTGCGAAATGGCTATAATAATCGCCATAACCGCAAATGCACCCACAATGGCTGCAAACGAAATGGCTACCTCTCCAAAGAATCCGACTTTGCTGAGGGCAACACCTCCCAAACTTCCAGATAGTAATATCATAAGAGCAACACCTAAGCTTGCCCCCGAACTTATACCCAATTCGGAAGGCCCTGCCAACGGATTTCTGAATACGGTTTGCATTTGCAATCCGCTGATGGCTAATCCTGCTCCTGCGAATAAAGCGGTTATGGTTTGTGGAAAACGTGATTTCCATACAATGTTTTGCCAAATAACAGACTCGTCCCCCGTATGCCAGATAATATTCCATATGGAACGAAGGGGAATTGATATAGTTCCCAGTATGAGATTCAGTAAAAAGAATACCACAATAGAAACCAATATGATTGTAAATGATGTAAAATGCTTTTTGTTCATTTTATTTGGTATAGGTAACAACAAATATTTAATACTGTATTACAGACAATTAAATAAGTCTGAGACCTTACTTTCTAAATAAATGTTTAAACTGATTAGAGTACAATTTCGATAAGCCTTCACGGTTACCGATTGCTTCACCCACAACAATCATAGTAGTTAAGGTCAGATTGTTTTCTTTGATAATCTTTGCTAAATCCTTTAACTCGCCCCGATAGATACGCTCATCTTTCCAGGTCAGCTTATAACATGCCGCTACGGGTGTTGTAGGTGGATAATGTACTAATAATTCTTCCTGAACTTGATCTACAATAGTTGCACTGAGGAATATACACATGGTACTTTGCGATTGAGCCAGCAAGTGCAATTTTTCCTTTTCGGGCATGGGCGTTCTCCCCTCCCCTCGAGTCAATATAATAGTCTGCACTTTCTCGGGAATGGTGAATTGCGATTCCAAAGCGGCAGCCGCAGCCAAAAAGGAAGATATGCCGGGAGTAATATGATACGACATTTTATATTCATCAAAAAATGCCATCTGCTCTTGTATAGCTCCGTAAATACATGGGTCTCCGGTATGCAGACGAACTACTAATTTTCCTTTGTCATAAAACTCTTTCATGATTGAAAATTGCTCCTCCAAATCCATCGAAGCCGAACTTCTTACTACCGCTCCTTGTTTGGCACAATAGGTAAGCTCAACAGGAACAAGGCTTCCTGCATATAGAATCAAGTCGGCAGCTTCCAAGAAGTAACGTCCTTTTACGGATATTAAATCGGGATCACCCGGACCTGCTCCTACTATTTCAATATGCCCTTGTCGCATAGCTTCTCTATCCATGGCAATGGCAAAAGTAAAATCGTTACCAGGACTTAAAACTGCTTTTTGCTTTTCGAGGATAAGTAAACCTCCATTGGCACTTTTGATTGCCGTGGCTTCCGATACGCTCGATACTGTAGTTACTTCTTTTACCTTTTGTGATGGGTTGGGTACTTCTATATCTTTCAGTTCATCCGCAGAATAGATATTGACCGGAATGTTTTTTAAATATGCCTGAATATCGTTCAACAAAGCCTCATCTTTTTTCAAATCTATTGAGGAAATATCTTTGATGGAAGACATTGCAATATTCAATCCTTTTATTTCAAGAGAAAGGTAATCGGTAATGCCTTTTGGGTCGCAATCTTTACGGCAACCGACACCTAAATGCAATACTTTGGGATGATAATAGATTATCTGAATGCCTGCATCGGGATAAAGAAAAGGCGTTACAGCAATAAGCAATTCGTATTTATGTATTTCGATATCCTCGTATTTGTAATATACGTCAACATGTTCGGGAGCTGTACGTTCAAGATACGTAGTTCCCTCATCCTTAATATCGAGTAAAAGAGCTGTCGGTTTTTTATTGACAAAAGAAGTCAACGGATAATTTAAATTAGCTGCATTGGTAACAGTCTCCCATTCATATTTCTTGCCGATAGTATCTAATGCCCAAAGGTTTGTATTATCGCTTTGGGTAGTTATTACCGCCTCACCGCCTATAATATTAGCTATTTGCTTCGATAAATCATTGGCTCCGCCTACATGCCCCGAAAGAACGGATACCACGTATTTACCTGTACTGTCGATATTTACAACGGCAGGATCGGTATATTTATCTACGACATAGGGTGCGATACTTCTCACACAGATACCCATTGCACCGATAAAAACAAGAGATCCTACTTTATTAAAGAGCTCCTCTACACATTGATTGATTGATACTATTTGTACTGTACCTTCAATCTCTGCCTTTGTATAAATACGTGCATTCGGCAGATCTTTCTTTATGGTTTGTGCTAACTTTAAACTACTTTCGGAGGTTAGTATGATGGCTGTTTTTGTCATTGCTTTGCTATATTTAATTGAGATCTTTTGTTGCTTTCATTACATCAATTGCATTGAAATCGTCTATTTTAATTGTTATACTTTGTTCCAATTTCAGACCGTTATTTTCGATTGCTTCCAAAAACAGATTCCGGCTTTCGTCCGATACTGAATTGAATACAATTACTCCTTTTGGATTCAGAACTTCGGTGAGCTTCGTTACTATCTCATTCATTTTACCGCCATGACCACCAATAAATACGGCATCGGGAGTCGGCAATCGGGATATATCAGTTTGACTAAAATCGCCTGTAAATGATGTTATTCCGGGTGTTCCAAATCTACGTGCATTGTTTTCTATAAGTTCTTTGCCCTCTTCTCTTTGCTCGAATGCAAAAATTTCGAGATGGGGAAACTGCATTTTAGCTTCAACAGACACTGATCCTGTGCAAAAGCCTACATCCCAGAAGACAGACTTATCTCTCATAGATAACATACTCATAGATAACAATCGAACAGGCATTTTGGTTATCATTTTTGCTCTTCTGTTTAATAAGTGAAAATCACTTTCGGGAATACCAAACGGGCGATTTCGTGTTTCTGTTTTTATTAAGATCAGATTATTGGGAAATTGGAAAGTCTTTCCTACTACATCTTTCAGTTCTAAAGTAGAGACTTTCTCTTTTTCTTTATTACCGAGTAATTCTCCAATGTGCATTATGTAGTTATCATAACCATATTCAAGCATCCGTTCAGCAATAGCCGATGGAATATGCTCCTTATTATCGGTCAACACTCCAATTTTGGACTGTCCTTCAATTAAAGCCTGATCGAATTTCAACCAAGGACGCCCCGTCAGCGAAACAATATGCATATCCTGATAAGGCAACACCAATCGGTGAGCTAGCATTTGCAATGAATTGAAAGATGGATATAATATAATTTCAGCCTTAGGCATTTCTCGCTGAATGGTATTTGCAAATCCAAAGAAAAGAGGATCACCTGAAGCAAAAACAACTATTTCATGATGCGACTGGTATTGTTGAAATACATTTTTCAAAGGGACAACAATGTCAACCCAAGTATATTCTTTGGGTAGAAATGGTTCTGCAATTTCATGATGGCGTGCTCCTCCCGAAAAAACAGTATGGGTACTTATCATCTCCTTTATTTCGGGTGAGAAATATTGTTGCTGATTATCATCTATACCTATTACGTAAAATTTCATATTAGATTGATTTATCGGGCGAATAATTATTCGCCTCTACTATTATATACATCAGGCAAAATCAGTGGTTAAAACTAAGTGTTCAATTTTACTAACGCACCCTTATGGGTTTGTTCTTCATTTTGCCTTGATGCAAAACGAAACTAAAGATCAAGACTGTGCCTTTTGCCCGACCCGCCACGGACTCGAAAGCTAAAACAAAAGAAAACGCTTGAGCCTGATATCCTTTTGTTTCTTAAGCTTTCATTCGTCCTGCGGGTACCCCGTGCAATCGACAAGGTCGGTCGCCTGACGGACGATATTCCGTTTTGTGTGCGTCAGCCTCGGTGCATAAGTGGTGCAGCCGTTGTCAGACCAGCGAAGTGAGTGTAAAACTAAACATGCCGATAGGCAATAGGTTTAGTTTAGCTCACAAGTGTAATCTGGCAGGCGAACCACGGGGCACAAAGCCTTTTTGATTTCTTTTGCGGCTTTGGGCAAAAGAAATACAAGCAATCTCTGATTGCGCGTAGTAAAAACTATAATTTAAAAAAACGCATATTATCAACTATAACTCACACATCCCTACCTGGTTTCAGTTGCTCGGCATCATCAAAAGTAAGAATTGAATTGACTAGTGTTGCAGCTAAGTTACTGCCTCCTTTTCGTCCTTCGATAATTATTTTCGAGATATTTTTAAATGGTTTAGTCATGTGTTTCGATTCACGCACATTCACAAACCCCACGGGTGCAGCAATAATGCCGATGGGATTTGCTTTGCCTTTACGTACCAATTCGCACAACTCTATTAAGGCTGTCGGAGCATTACCAAAAGCATACAAAGCATCCGGATATTCCTCTACTGCCAAACGAATTCCTGCTTGTGTACGGGTAATACCTTTAGATTGTGCCAGCTCGGCAACACGAGGGTCATGCAGATAACATTTCGCCTCTATGCCCATACGTTCCAAAGCCCCTTTGCGGATGCCCGAAACGACCATAGTAACATCGGTGATAATGGTTCGAACGGTTCCTTCGGTAAATTCTTTGTAGAGATTGGCTACTGCATTTTCATCTGTATAGAGAACATCTTCCATATCAAAATCGGCAGTAGTATGTGTTGCATGAAGCAATGCCCATTTCTTATCGAGTGGTATATCCTTGTTCTTCAATTCGCTTTCGATGGTTCTGAAACTGCGGATCATTATATCCTGTCCCAGACTTTTAGCTCCTTCGACCTCATCTTCTCGATAATATCCTCGAGGCGTGATTATTTTATCTTCCTGAAAACGGTACGACTGCGAATTACCGATAATGACAATCGTAAACATATCTACGTCTTCGGGGTCAAATTCGCCGAGTGTAGTAACTTTCACTTCCTGCTCGTCACGACCTGCCTGACGCACATATCCAATCGGTGTATCGGGCGAACGGTCTTTGAGAAACAATTCTACCAATCGGTATAATTGCCAGTATCTGCCATTGCTTTTAGGGTTATAAATAGCTGTCACAAAATCGGCTGATGAGGCTGCTATTATACGCTTTTCGATTCTGTCCCAAGGCGTCATTAAATCGGACATTGATATAATGCAGAAATCGTGACCGATGGGTGCTCCCAAAATAGCTGCCGCTTTCTGAAAGGCACTGATACCGGGCAATACTTCAACTTCGATATCGCTTTGCTTTTCCTTTTTCATCTCATAGATGAGGGGAGCCATACCATATATACCCGAATCGCCCGAACTGATTACGCAAACGGCATTGCCTTGTTCTGCATAGCGAAATGCTTCTTCGGCTCGCTGGCGTTCTTTCTTCATGCCCGTATCTATACATTGTGCATCGGGTTTTACAAAATCGGTGATAAACTGAAAATAATATTTATACCCCACAATCACATCCGAAACTTTGACTGCTTCGAGTACTGCGGGGCTAATATCTTCTTTTGATCCGGGACCTATGCCGGCTACTATGATTTTTCCTTTTGCCATATTCTAATAAATATAAAATGTTTTTAATGACCTATTTGGGGGGTTATTGAGGCAGACCTATGTGTCTGTCATCTTTAGGCGAACACATAGGTTCGCCTCTACAACTTTGTTTTACAATTGTGCTTCCATTTTCGCCTGAAAAATTTCCAACTCAACCAGACTCCTGTACCGGAAACAATGATACAACCGATGGATAATGCCCACAAAACTACAGTCCAGAGAACAGGTCTGTCCATCAACCATTTGATATGGAAATAATGCAGTGCCTGAAACATCCATTTACGGGCTTTTCGGTTCTGATTGAGGTATTTATAATCTCCCGTTTTCGCATTGATATAATAGAGGCTCTTATCTGCATCGGAAACTTCTACTTTATAGGCAGGTAAACCTAAATCTCGCTTCCAGGGCAAATAATAATCCTCATACTCATTTATCAGTTTTACGGTAAAGGCAACGCTATCTCCATGAATGGCACGGATTAATTTTTCGATTGCTTCTGAAGGCAAGAATAATTCTTTGGCTTCATTGAATGAGGCATTTATAAATAACTTCTGATTACCTGCAACAATCTCATAGATAGGTATGCCTTGAAAGTGAGTCCATTCGACCTGCTTTAAATCAGGGTACGTTTGCTTCAATAATTTATAGTCGAACGGATACTTATCGGGTGATATTCTCTTACCTTTTATTTTCATGGGAATTTTATATTCCTCATGCGTTTTCACCATCCATTGAGGTACTTTTCGCAACGACATCACCCCACTAAACGCCCAAGTGAGGAGAAATATTCCGAAGATCATACCTACTACATGATGCCACCAATACCAACGCTTTCGATAGGGACTTTCGAACTTTCCTTTTCGCTTATATCTTCTATAATAGGCATCTATGCCCACATACACGCCTGCGAGACACATTACCAAACCCAGCGAAGCCAATACGGTGATGGTAAGAATCCACGTTTGTGTATGCTTACGAAGTGCGGGTATATAAAAGGTATGGGGAATAAAACCCACCCACGACCAAAAGCGGCTATTTTTATCGGTAAATTGCTGTACCTCGCCACTTCGGGAGGATATATACAATTGATGCTTCTCGTCATCCGAAAAATAAAATTTATAGATCGGTAGCTCCTTTTCGTATTTGCTATACATGATCCATTGCTCCAATTCATTGAGGGTATCTACTCTTTCGATAGGAGCATTACTCCACCTCTGGGCTATATTTTCGATTGCCTGATAGTTTAAAGGCTTTACTTTCTCGGTAGTATCGGCATTGAATACATATTCGTTTTCTTTAGTAGATATGGATAGTAGCGTCTGCCCCTGTAATTGGCTCAATTGCATTTTTCGAACAGATACGCCCTCCGGCAATTTGTTTACAAGAGTCATAATATCGGGCAGAGAATCTGGCAAAATCTCGAGCCTCTGATTCTTTTCTTCTTGGGTTACATTAGGGAATGGATGGTACACCAAAACCAATCCTGTTATAAACCACATTAGGAACAGTAGGCTAACTACTGCTCCCAATACCCTGTGGATGGAATATATAAATTTTCGTATCATTCTTTTTTGCAATTTTTTCTTGTCAACCGTTTAAACTTTCGTCGCAGGTATTTATAACTGAGTAAGACACCGCTTAACGACACCAATGTTCCGCCGATCATAATTACCCACATAACCATATTCCACAGAATGGGATGTTCTGCCAAAAATTTAAAATTGAAGCTATGCAATCCCTGATACATCCATTTGTGCATGCGTGATTTTGTAGTGAATGAACGTACATCTCCCGTTTGAGGATTCACATAATAAGTCGTTTTATCTGCATCATCTATATCTATTTTGTAAACGGGCAATGGCAATTTGTTCTTACGATCGACATAATAGTTATCGTATTCGGTCATTACCGACACAGTAATCGGTTCTTTATGTTGAGACGTATATTTATCTTTTACAACTTGCTCCGTAAGAAGGAGTGGCGTTATATTATTTGCAGAAGCATCCAACACATAGGTACTATCGGTAGTTACGACTTTATAGATCGGAGTTTTGTCAAAGCCTGTCCACTCGATCCCTTTCACCTCATGCGGATAGTATAGTAAGATTGCCCGATAATCTAATTGATACGCTTGTGGTTTTAGCGTGGATGAAGAGCCGAACATTCCTCGTCTGCCCGATGGCTTCCCCTCCTTAATTACCCAATCGGGAATACTTGCCAATGACATCATTCCACTAAACACAAAAGTGAAGACAAATACTCCAAAAACAAAGCCTAAGATATGATGCCATTTGTAGGAAAACTTTCGGTAAGGAGTGCCTGTTTTTTTCTTCTTTCCATATTGCTTTACAAGAATATAAATACCCAAACCAAATCCTAATAGGCACATAACAGATCCTAATCCCGACAACCAAATAACTGTAGTATTCCATAGTTCGCCGTCCTGACGCAGAGAAGTAAAATATACCCAATGAGGAATAGCTCCCACCCATGCCCAAAAGCGGCTGTTTTTATCGGTAAACTGTAGAGCCTCTCCCGTACGTGACGAAATATAAAGCTGATGCTTTTCGGAATCTCCAAAGTGAAATTTATAGATGGGCATATCTTTCGCCAACCGATTGAAAGGTATCCATTGATCTACTTCACTTAGTGTATCTACTTTCACAATATCGGCAGAACACCATTTCTGAGCATAATTTTCGATTTGTGCATAGCTTACTTTTCGGATAAACTCACTCGAATCGGCAACCAGATTATAACTGCTGTCTTTGGTTGATATTTCGAAAACCGATTGCCCATAGCTTGTTGTTTTCAGGTTGATTTTTTGAATCAAAGTATCGGGATAGATACGATTCAGCACCTCTCCTATTTCGGGCATATCGGCAGACAGTACACCTGTAGTCCTGTGGCGGTCTTGTGGCGTTACTCTCGGAAAGTTGTGATAGATCATCACAAATCCCGACAGAAACCAAACCAGAAACAGGATACTGAGAAAAGTGCCCAGCACCCTGTGAATAGAATATATGATTCTTTTTAGCATATTATCTTAAAGAATAAGCCATTGTAAGCAAAAAATTGCGAGGCATACTTGGAACCATCTGAGACCCTAACGACTGATTGAAATAGTCTTTATCGAATATATTATTTACATTGGCTGATAAGCGAACATTATTTTTCAACTTGTACGAAACGCCCATATCTACTAACCAATATGATGGATATTCGGATGTATTATCGGTATTGCGATATACTTTATCCATAAACGAAGCGGTAGCCACAAAGCCCAAGTTTTTAAATACACCTTTCGATATAAGATAATTGGCTGCTGCGAAAAAAGTATTTTTAGGAACACCTGTTAACTCATTTCCTTTTTGAGTTTCGGTTTCCATATATTCATTGGTTTTCATTTCACGAATAGTAGCATCCGTATATGCATACCCTAGCATGACATTAAATCCTTGTGCAGGAAAAACAGTAATATCGAGATCGAAACCTTTGGATTCAGACGAACCTACCTGACCGACTACCGATTTAGTAATTCCGTCTTCATCAACAACACCCGTTTTTAAGGTTTTCTTTTCATTATTCTTTATGATATAAAACACACTACCTGTTGTTTGTACATATTTACCCAGATTGTAACGAACTCCCACTTCTGCCTGATAACCTGTTTGAGGCTTAAATATTTCTTTACCTGCCGTTGGAAAAAACCGATTGCCGTTTGCATTCACATAGATTACATTTTCAGCATAGAAATCGCGATAAGGATTAAAGAATGAAGCCATTGAACCATAAAATGAAAGGTCTTTTGTTGGAATATAAACAACACCTGCACGATAGGTAAACGAAGAGGTATTATTGATGCTGTATGCTGTTTGTTCCGATCGGTGATATTGTCTTTCGCCATCGTACGTAGGTGCTGTTGCCCGCATATACTTAAAGAAATCGTAACGTCCTGCCAACATCACTTTCCATTTATCATCGAGTTCCACTAAATCCTGAAAGTAGATACTGTGCATATAACTTTTAGTGATAATAGCTTTACTGAATGATGAATTCATATAACCCATACTTTGAGGATTATTTACTGCCAGATGTGAATAAAGACCGGGACCATATACATCGTATTTACTATTCAAAGGATCGTTTGCCGGAGCCAGATTATAGCCTGTGTACGAATTACGATTCATTTGTGAAAAAGTATATCCTCCGATAAAATTATGCTTAATGCTTCCTGTATAGAAATTACCCGATAATTCGAGCTGATCGCTAAATGTTTTCGCCATATGAGAGAAACGCAACGGAGATGCCAGATATACACTGTCGAGACAAATGTATTTGCGGACTTCGTCTCCTGCTTTATTCTTGGTCAGATAAAAGTGATCGTAGATAGCATCGTTGCTCTCCAGATATTTTAAACTTTCGGTTCCGAAATAATTAATATCATCGTCATAATACGAAGCATAATTTTGCAGTTTCAGATTATCACCAAACTTTTTATCGTATTTCATGGTAACATTCCATCCATAGTTTTTAAAAAAATCGGACTGGCTGTTGTAACGCGATTCTCTGTTCAACCCCGATTGCATCTGACCTTTTTGAAGGAATAGCATACCATCCTTACTATATACATCGTTTGTCATATTGGGTGGTAAACCGATTTCGGTACCATACCAGTCACGATTAAATCCTCCACGAAGATCAATGTTACTTGTTGCATCTATTTTAGAAGCCAGGGCAAAATAACCCGAGAAACGCTTGTTTCCGTTGTCTCTCCATCCGTTTTGATCGGCATAATTTAGCAATGCTCTATAGTTGACCGATTTGTATAGCTTTCCACCAAAATCCATCGTAGCCTGTTTGTTATCCCAACTGCCATACGCCATGCGTGCATTCACAACATTGTAGGGTGTAGGTGACTTTCTCACAATATTGAGAACTCCACCGATAACCGATTGTCCGTAAAGAACCGATGCCGGTCCTTTCAATAATTCCATCGACTCGATATCCGTAAGGTCAGCCACAGGATAAGAGTTTATCATAGTTCGTTCGTCTCTTATTCCATCCACCATAATAGGTGTATAATTAAAACCTCGAACCGTAAGTGTCTGAAATGCTCCGTAAGAGGTTTGCATACGCACACCGGGAAGAAATTTTACGGCATCTTCCATATTGGTAATACCTCTTATCTCTAGGTCTTTAAAAGAGACTGTATTTACTGTCATTGGCAAATATTCCAACGGAACATCTAACTTGCCTATATCTACTTTTTTTCTACTGAAATCTACTACTTCTACTTCACTGATAGAATACACTGTATCTACCATGCTCTTATTTTGAGCTGACACAACACCTGCTGCCATCAATGCGACAACAAATAAAATTATTTTTTTCATGATTTTCATTACTAGGTCTCAGACCTGTTTATTGCTTTGATAAGCATAATAACGGGAGACTGTTATAGTTGTAAAATGTAACAATAAGTATTTAGTATTACTTAAATATGGTTGAGTATGGGTATATCTAACGTGTTTTTCGACGTGAAATGGGTTGATGCCCTACTCCATTTTTTCACCCGTTACTTCGTAAATGGCTTTTTTCTCCATAATACCGATTTTACGATGTCCTGAGATAAACTTCAAATGGGAAATGTATAGATCCTGTATTTCGGGATTTTGTCCCAATCCTTCCATTTTCACATCCACCGAATAGCCTTCTTTCTCCAGATCGGTTTTCCAGTCCTCGGCAATGTCATTTTTGGCGTGCTCTCCGGCAACAAACATAAGAGGTACAAGTACTACTTTCTTTAATCCCGATACTTTCAGTTGCTGCAACATATCGTCATAAGACGGGTATCCTTCGATAGTTCCCACAAAACAATTTTTATGTCCTTCAGCTTTCAACATATAATCGAGCATAGCATATTGAGCGGTATTAGAATCATAGGTTCCGTGTCCTACCCACACATAAGCAGTTTCACTATCCTGATTTTTGGTTAATATATCTATCAGTTTTTCATAATCTTCGGGACTGTACAGCAGTGGATCACCAATTCTTATTTCTTTGAACTCCGACTGCACTTCGGCAATATCTTTCTGCAAAGACTCCATTTCCACTCCATCAATTATAGTAGAGGTTTGTATCAAAATATGGGTATAACCCTCCTTTTGTAATTGGGTCAGGACATCCAACGGTTTTTGTTTTACGATTCCTCTTTCTCCCAGACGCTTGATTACTATACGTGCCGTATATGCTTCACGCAGTTCTACATCGGGAAACTCTGCCTGAGCTTTTTTATTCATAGCATCTATGGTTAAGGCACGGGTATCATCGTGTGTCGTTCCAAAGTGTACCATCAAGATGGCAACTTTATCGCCCGCTTGCACATTCTCAAAAATATCAGAATGCTCGTGGTTTTTCCCACCATGCGCAGATACGTTCAGTATCGAAGCAATGATTGATAATATAAGAAACAGATTTTTCATTACTTTTTAAACTTTAAGGTTAAGCTGGCAAATACGGTTCTTCCCAGTGAAGTAGTTGCATATTTACTCCCGAAAGGTTTTTCATCTCTGAAATTAAATATATTCTCGATTCCGAATCCGGGTTCAAAAATTAGATTCTTTGCCCCTGTAAAAGCATGGCTGGTTGCCAGATTCCACAATTGAAAAGGACGTGCATTCATATCTGTGTAGTATGTCTCGCTTTGTAAACGACTATTCAGGTTCACATTCAATCGGTAGTTTTTCCATTCTTTCATCCAGTTTCCGTTCAGAATTCCTGTATGGCGGCTCGACCCGAACAATGGCTTGTTATCTATCCTGTTGCGTGCATCCAAATAACTATAATTGATTCCTATCGAAAATCCATCGCCCAGAAAAGTATTTATGGCAATATCTACGCCTTGTGTACGGGCTTTCGATACATTATTATACATATAACGGGTTTTGATTCCGCCTGCTTCATCCTCCGGGGTCAAGGGTTGTACTTGCCTGTCGATAATATCTTTTATATTATTAATGTAGCCTGTTATCGAAAATGTAAAATGATCGCTGATGTATTCGGTATTCAAAGAGAAGTAATTCGACCGTTCGGGTTTCAGGTTAATATTTCCCTGACTAACCATACTTCCCGAGATCTTATCATAATATAACTCCTGCAGATTAGGTGCCCTGAATCCCATTGCATACGATGCTCTGAAATTGAAATGATCCAAAGCATACATAGCCGAAGCTTTTGGAGTAAACTTATTCTTGAATGTCTCGTGATGAAGCAAACGGAATCCAGCAACTACCGAGAGACGCTCTATGACTTTAATTTCATCCTGAGCATAAAATGCCATCGTATATGCAGATTTCGATTCAGCCAAGCTTTCGGGGTTCTTCATGTACTCATTCATAAAGTCCAAACCCGTATTCAGTTTGTGATTTTCGCCCAGGCTGAATACTCCTTTTACGGTGGTATTAAAAAGACGTTGACGCTTCGTTAAGTCACGATCTCCGGCTTCAAACTTACCTGACTTTTTGAGGTAATCTTTATAGTATTCGTAGTTATCAAAATAGCTGTCGAAGGTGATGTAATTGATATGTTTTCTGAAATGATAATCACCGCCCAAAGCAAAATTATAATCTTTGTAAAACATATCGTAAGCATAATCAGCATAGGGACGGTCTGTTTTTTTATCGAAGTAAACCCCTTTGGTATAAACTGACGATTTCTTTGTCGGATTGTATACAAATTTCTGAGAAACGGTATTCGAGTGATAAGCTGCCATAGCCTGCTTTCCTGTGGCAACCAAAGTATCGCGAGTAGGCTTGCTTAATGATTTTATTTCATACGGACTCAACTGCCATCCCTCGGTCTGCCTGCGTTGGTAAGTGGTTTGCGATATAAATTTACCAACCTTAAAACCAACGTTCGCATTCTGATTGAATTGACCGTATTTGGATATCCGTGTAGCGGAAACAATATCCATCGAGTTCTGAGGAGTATTGGTTATAATATTAATTACGCCTCCCATTGCTTCTGATCCGTAAAGCGACGAAGCTCCTCCCTTTACCACCTCTATGCGTTTGATATTACTCATATCGATACGCTCCAGATCGTTATCTCCTCCAACATCACCGGCTAGACGCTTACCATCGACCAGAATCAGTACTTGTTTGTTTCTGAGTCCGTTCATCACAATATTATAAGCTCCTTTTGTAGTAATAGATGTGGATAGAGCCGATAAAGCATCTTCGAAGTTAAGAGCTCCCGTATTAGCAATTTCTTTAGCAGTTATTACTTCAACAGGAACGGGGGTGTCTTTCAAGCGGTGATAGGTTCCTGTTCCGGTCACAACCACCTCATTGAGGTTTAAATAAGATTTTTTTAACCGGATAAGCAGATTGTTATCCGTACGGCTTACATCGTGTTTTTGGGTCTCGAAGTCCATACGACTCGTCCGCATTACATACTCACCATTGGGCACATCTTTGAATACAAATTCGCCCTTGCCGTTAGTCACTGCACCGATTGTAGTTTTCTCCAAACGTACCGTTGCACACAATACAGGTTGCCCGTCCTCATCAACAACTTTTCCTTGCAAAGTCATCTGAGCCAAAGCAACACTTACTATACAGCACGCCAGTGCCGTCAGCAATAGTTTCTTTCTCATTTAAAAATGAAAATAAATTGTTTATAAAAATATTCTTGACCCCGAGAATATGTAAATAACTGGTTTGTTAGGCAGGTTTCCTGACTCACTCTATTTTGAACGCCTTCCCATTCATTCACAAGAACAGTGGCAAAAGATTTGTTCAAAATTTTAAAGAGTTCACAGTAGCGGGCACTGTTTCGGATTCTGACCGAATTCCCTTTTAAATGCTCGAGACGGATGTCTCCAAGCATCACCTTAACGGATGCAAAGATACTTTTAATCTATTTTAGAGAGACTGTATTCAGAAAAATAAATAAAACAAATAGTATGATAGATGCAGTTTATGATATAGATTTTATATTTTTGTAAACCTTAATCCGAAGACCTTTTGTCACTTCGAAAAGCATAATAACCTGGTGCTTTTATGCTTATAAAATACAATTCCAAATATTTAACATTACTTATTATACTTTTATATGGATAAGCTATCTCGTCTATTAATATCCGCTACAACCTCGGGATCGGGCAAAACAACCGTTACATTGGGATTACTCAGAGCTCTGAAAAACAGAGGACTAAGAACCCAGCCTTTTAAGTGTGGCCCTGATTATATAGATACCAAATACCACGATATGGCATCGGGTAATCATTCGATTAATCTCGATGTATTTCTAGCGTCGTCCGATCATGTAAAATCGGTATACACCAAATATACAGCTAAAAACGATGCCTGCATTGTCGAAGGGGTTATGGGTTTATACGATGGTTACGACCGAATGGAGGGCAGTAGTGCCCAAATAGCCGAATTACTCGATCTGCCTGTTGTTTTGGTTATCAATGCCAAATCGATGGCTTATTCTTCGGCAGCTTTATTGTATGGGTTTAAGAACTTTTACAAAGGAATAAACGTAGTAGGTGTTATCTTCAACTTTGTTGCATCCGAAAGCCATTACAGCTATCTGAAAGATGCTTGTGAAGATGTGGGACTCGAAGCTCTCGGCTATTTACCGAAAGATACAAATGTGGAAATTCCCTCCCGCCATCTGGGTTTAAATATCGAAAAAGAATTTATTTTTGATGAATTTGCGAATAAGGTTGCTGACCTTATCGAAAAGCATATCAATGTTGACCGATTACTCGAAATAACTTCAACAGAAAGAACTCAATATATATCGAAAGAGACAAAGACGGGAAAAGGCAACCTGAATATTTCGGTCGCCTATGACGAGGCATTCAATTTCATCTATCACGAAAATATCGAATACCTGAAACAATTGGGTAACGTTATATTTTTCAGTCCCATTGCTGATAAAAAATTACCATTACATTCCGATCTGGTATATCTTCCGGGAGGATATCCTGAGTTATATCTATCGGAATTAAGCTCTAATAAGCCGATGCTGGAAAGCATTAACTCCTATATAGAAAACGAAGGTAAACTCATTGCCGAATGTGGGGGTATGATGTATCTATGTACTTCTATTGCCAATAAAGACGGGGTGGAATATCCGATGGTAAATATTCTGAAACAAAAGGCTACGATGCAGCACATGAAATTGAAATTAGGCTATCGTGCGTTTAATTACAACGGACAATCGATCAAAGGTCACGAATTTCATTATTCTAAAACAGAAGATCCTGAGAATAACCTGTCATCTGTCACTCAAATTCATAATGCCAAAGGAATGCAAGTAGATACAAAACTAATCAGATATAAGAACACGATTGCAGGATACACACACATCTATTGGGCGGAATTGGATTTAATGAAATTATTCGAATAATCAATCGGTAAATACCTCATTTGTCTTGAAGCCTTATTTACCTTATCTTTGGAGTTCTTATTAATTAACTAAAACTTAAAGAGAATGGCAGAAGCACCCAATTGTCCACAGTGTGACATGGAAAATACGTATTTCGACGGCACAGTATATATCTGTCCCGATTGCAGTTACGAGTGGACTACTGATGGCAATGATGTAGAAGCAGACGACACGCCCAGAGACAGCAACGGAACGGAGCTTATCGACGGTGATGCAGTAACGGTTATCAAAGATCTGAAAGTAAAAGGTTCGTCGATGGTCATAAAAAGAGGTACAAAAGTTAAAAGTATCAGACTGACCGAAAATCCTGAAGAAGTAGATTGTAAAATAGACGGATCGAGCATCGTTCTAAAAACATGCTTCCTGAAAAAAGGATAAGAATTAAACTCCTCATATTTAAAGCAAAAGAGTTGATTAGATATTTCTAATCAACTCTTTTTTATTACACTAAAAAGTTACTAAATCTTTTTAGCGATGTAAAATACATAGCCATAGAATTCGTTGTACTTGCTATATATTTCCGCATCGTAACGTTGAAGTTCTACAAATTCTTCAACAGTTTTATTTCCTGCATATTTATCAAGAAACATCTCTTGTGCCCTGATCAATGGAGAAAAATAATGATCTGTCCAACAGGTTGTAGGCAGAGTAAAGGTTGCAACAGGCATATATCCTGCCTTCTCTATCTGAGCTACTTTATTAGAGATGGTATTCATTTCCGGAAAATGCGGCATGCAGTAATTCTCAATTTCAGCAGGACGTTTGTCGGTCAACCACGAACTTTCGGTAACAGCGATATAGCCTCCTGTCTTGAGAAACTTACGCCACTCGTTCAGTCCACGTTCAAAACCGATATTATAAATTGCTCCTTCCGACCAGATCAAATCCAACTCTTCATTCTGAAAAGGAAGATTGTCCATCGAACAGATAACACCTTTTACCCTATCTTGTAGATTCAGCTCACCGGCATTAGTATTGAACCGGTCAATAAATGCCGGAAAAAGATCGAAACCCGTAATATGTCCGGGTGCCTGCTGAGCCAATACCATAGTCTGACCACCTGTTCCGCAACCGATATCGGCTATAAGGGATCTATCAGTAAGATTATCGATAAAGCTCAATGCTTTAAGGGTTATTTCCGGACTTCCGGGTCCTTGTCGTTCGGTATTTAAAAAGAATTCACAGATTAAATTAAAATCGAATTCATGAATGGTTGTAATATTTTCGTTACTCATTGTTGTAATGTATTTTGCATACGATGTAAAGCATAACGATGCTATTATCATTGTACGCAGATAAAAAACTAAAATTATAATTATAGAGAAATACTCTCGAAAGGAATTATCCGAGAGCTAACGAAGGGACAATCTGTATCAGAAGAACAGATTGTTTATTACACCAAATCCGATTTTAATAAATTACGTGTCATAGTGCAAAGATACATACTATTTTGTAATAAAGAATACATCCTTGTCAATTATAAATTATCCCCATCTGTAGTTGATATTATATGTTCTGTTTTTCTAACGCACCCTTTGGGTTTGTTTTTCATTTTGCCTTGATGCAAAACGAAACAAAAGATCAAGACTGTGCCTTTTGCCTGACCCGATAAGGACTCGAAAGCTAAAACAAAAGAAAACATTTACTATTGATATCCTTTTGTTTCTTAACGCTTTCATTCGTCCTGCGGGTACCCCATGCAACCGGCAAGGTCGGAAGCCTGACGGACGAAAAACGATATCATGCGTCAGCCCCAGTGCATCAGTGGCACAGCCATTAGCTGACAAGCGAAACGGGCGTAAAACTAAACGTGCCGTAAGGCAGTAGGTTTAGTTTAGCCTGTAAGCTTAAGTCAGACAGGCGAGCCACGCAGCACAAAGCCTTTTTGATTCCTTTTGCGGCTTTGGGCAAAAGGAATACAAGCAATCTTCGATTGCGCGTAGTTAAATAAGCGTTAGAAAAACAGAACATATAATATATTCAAAAAGTTTTATTAATTCAATGATTGGAATCTCAAAGAAATCATACATTTGCATTCCAAATCGGAGATATATAATATTGCACTTAGCTGTTAAGGTAAAGAGATGAAAGTTAAAGGTTATTTTTGGGGTTGTTTGTCATCATCCACATACGGGTTAATCCCTTTATTTGCCATTCCGATATTGGGAAAGGGAATGCTTTATGATTCATTGCTGTTTTATCGGTTTACCTGTACATCATTACTGATTGCCATAATGATGCTTTTCAAAAAAGAATCTTTTGCAATAACACGAAAAGACCTGTTACCCTTAATCTCACTCGGTGTATTATTTGCATTATCAGCACAGTGCTTATTCTGGGGATATCAATATCTAGCAGTAGGTACAGCCGCTACTATACTTTTTCTCTATCCGGTATTTGTAGCTCTGTTGATGGCTGTACTTTTTAAAGAAAAAATCCCTAAGATATCACAGTTAGCTATTGTTATCGCATTTTTGGGAGTGTCTTTATTATACAAAGGCGAAAACGGCACGACACTAAATCCTTTTGGTATTGGGCTTCTGCTGCTATCAGCATTTATGTATGCTCTTTATATTGTTATAGTCAACAAATCGAGCGTACGCAATATGGCAGGTTCTAAGCTGACTTTATATGCTATGGTTTTCAGTTCCATATTCTTTCTAGTGAAATCTTTACTATCAGGAGGCATACAAGCATTTCCTGATACGATGAGTGTAGTCGACTTAGTAATGCTCGCCTTACTATCTACCGTAATATCTAACATTGCGATGGTATACTCAGTACAATATATAGGATCTACAGCCACTGCTGTACTGGGAGCCATGGAACCCGTAACTGCTGTTTGTGTAGGGATCTTTGCTTTTAATGAGCTGTTTACAAAAAATCTGGCTATGGGTATTTTGCTCATTGTTATAGCAGTATCGCTAATCGTTCTGTCCGATTTTATCTCTAAAAAGATTAAATTTAGATTACCTCACAAAACCAAATTCGGCAATAGATAAAAACTATAATCATATAGATAGCAAAGAGTCACAACAGAAATCAGGTGACTCTTTTTTTATTTATATCTTTGCAACCGATTTAAGGTTACAGACCTTTTTATTTTACCTAATATAGCATTTCTGAATGAAAAATATTGCTGATTATGAAATCATGGCACCGGTAGGATCGTACGATTCGCTGGCTGCGGCAATACAAGGGGGAGCCGACTCTATTTATTTCGGCATCGAGGGACTAAACATGCGAGCCAAATCATCTAATAACTTTACGTTAGATGACTTGAAAAATATCGTGAAAATATGTCAGGAGAATAACATGAAAAGTTATCTCACTGTCAATACCATTATTTACGATAACGATATCAGCCTTATGCATCAGATTGTAGATGCGGCTAAAGCTGCAAATCTATCGGCCATCATAGCATCCGACGTATCGGTAATGATGTATGCACGCAGCATAGGTGTAGAGGTACATTTGTCAACACAACTGAATATAACCAATTCCGAAGCTCTTAAATTCTACGGACAATTTGCAGATGTGGTAGTATTGGCTCGTGAACTGACACTCGATCAGGTTGCCGATATCTATAAAGATATTACCGAGCAACAGATCAAAGGTCCGAGCGGCGAACTTATCCGTATCGAGATGTTTAGTCACGGAGCATTATGTATGGCTGTTTCGGGTAAATGCTATTTGAGTTTACACGAAAAAGACTTGTCGGCAAACAGAGGGGCTTGCAACCAAATGTGTCGTAGAGGATATATCGTGAAGGACAAAGAGAGCGATATGGAATTCGAAATCGACAATGAATATATTATGTCACCTAAAGACTTGAAGACAATTCATTTCATGAATAAAATGATGGATGCAGGTGTACGGGTATTCAAAATCGAAGGTCGTGCTCGAGGTGCAGAATATGTTCGTACAGTTGTAGAATGTTATAAAGAGGCTGTAAAATCGCATTGCGAAGGAACATTCTCTGAAGAAAAAATAGCCGATTGGGATACTCGCTTGGCAACGGTATTCAATCGTGGTTTCTGGGATGGTTATTATCTGGGACAACGCTTAGGCGAATGGTCGATGAACTACGGTTCGGAAGCCACCAAGAGAAAAATATACATAGGAAAAGGATTGAAGTATTTCTCAAATATAGGTGTAGCCGAATTTTTGATGGAAACGCAATCGTTGAAGGTTGGAGATGAAATTCTCATCACCGGACCAACCACAGGTGCAGTTACTCAAATAGTAGAAGAAATACGTGTAGATCTGCAGTCGGTAGAGGAAACGGTAAAAGGTGAAAAGTTCTCTATAAAACTTACGGATAAGATTCGACCTTCTGATAAACTTTTTAAGCTGGTAAAAGTTACTCCCAACAAAAAGTTTGTGGAGAAAAATTAATACGCATTAAACTATTTTGAAATGGTTAAAGACAAGCGGGGAAAAGATTTCCTCGCTTATTTTATTTTTCTGAATTTATTTTATTCATAAAAACAATTGCTAAATCAAAAATATCAATTAGAAAATAATGAGTTTTTTGGAACTAAAACTACTGAGCTTTTGTTTTATAGATAGAAAAAGGAATTACAAAAGTCAAAGTAAAAGAGGGTAAATGACTGAGACAGTAAGAGCGAACTTTATGTATTTAATTTTCTTTAGAAAGGAGGTTAATATCTCAAAAAAAGGAACAACAGTTGTAGAGATTTGTTCGCCTCTCGAAGCAAAAAGAGTGTTCCATCAAAACAGAGTTTTTCATTCAAAAGTAGACTCTGCCTTTTTCTAAACAGTTTATGTTTTCTAGTGTTAGTGTTTTATAAGTGGAAGAGGGAGTGAATAATTATTCATTCCCTCTTTTCTTTTTTTAAAGGTCAAGTACTATTTTCGTCTACAAAACAGGTTGTTTTGCTAGTAAAAACTCAGCTTTCAGCGAAGCAATAGTCTCTTTCACACTGATAATTTTTTTAGCCAGATGGGCATTTACTCCGGCAAAAGCATATCCTTTCTCCATATTTCCTTTAGCTGCATTATAAAGTGCTAAAATAATACAATATGGGCTTTTCGAATAATCGCAAGTTCTGATACAATGATATGGGCAACTTTTGGGTGTTTCCGATCCGCTTTCTACTTTTCTGATAAACAATCCGTCAATAGCTCTTCCGGGCATACCTACGGGACTGTTTATGATTTTTATATCCTCTTTTTTAGAGTCTATAAATACATTTTTAAAAGTAAGCGAAGCATCACATTCATCGGTAGTAACAAATATAGTACCCATTTGTACACCGGATGCTCCCATCTCGATAAAACGGTATATATCTTGTCCCGAATGAATTCCTCCGGCTGCAATCACAGGGATGTTTTTATGTTCTTTGTATGTTTGGGCAACTTCAACAACTTCGGGAACAATCTGCTCTAAAGCATAGTTTGCATCCTCTAATTGATTGGTTTTAAAGCCAAGATGTCCTCCGGCTTTAGGTCCCTCTACAACAATAGCATCGGGTAAATAGTTGTAATTAGCAAACCATTTATCGCAGATTATTTTTGCTGCACGTGAAGATGATACAATAGGTACCAACTTTGTAATACTGTCCGACTTAAGGAAAGATGGTAAATCGAGTGGAAGCCCTGCTCCCGCAAAAATAACATCTGCTTTCTCTGCAATAGATGTACGCACCATGTCAGCAAAATTAGTAAGAGCTACCATAATATTGATACCTACCACTCCTTTTGTTTTTTCTTTTGCTTTTCGGATTTCCTCTTTTAATCCCCAAATACAATCGCTCAGATAATCTGATGCTGGTTGACGATAGAGTAATCCCAAACCGGCACATGAAATAACGCCGATACCGCCTTCGTTAGCAACTGCTGATGCTAGTCCCGATAGAGATACACCAACGCCCATTCCTCCCTGAATAACTGGAAGTTTAATTTCTAAATTTCCTATAAAAAATGATTTCATATATAATGTAAAAACAGACAAATCTAGATGCCCAGAATTTGTCTGTATTGGTTAATCTGAAGCTTATTTAATATTTTGCATTACGATTACCTCAGTGGGCAAATTATACCTTTGGTATTGCCTCTTTCACCACCATTGGGCGACCTAAATGCTCTTTTCCGTTCAGAGTTTGAATTGCATTTTTCGCACTAGCTTCATCCTCCATTTCAACAAATCCAAATCCTTTTGATCTATTTGAAGCTCTATCGATAATTAATTTAGCAGAAACAACTGAGCCGAAATCGGCCAATAATGCTTGTAGATCTGATTCCTTAACTTCGTAGCTAAGATTTCCAACATAAATGTTCATAACAATAAAATTTAATTAAGTGATTTTAAAAACAAGAAGTTGATGTTAAGGTCTATTTCTACAGTAGGAAACTTAATAATCTATTAAGAGAGATAATGCAAGATAAAGAACAAAACAAACTTATTTGTTTCTAAAACTAAAGAACGGAATAAAAATCTATTTGGATACTATATGGAGATAAGTTATTTATCAAAACGAGCCTATTTTACTTTTTTTACATTTCAAGTAACATAAATTAACTATAAAAAATAGGAAATTAAACCATTATTGCATAGTCAACCATTTCTGAGACAATCAAATTTATTCACTTTTTCAACTTCACTGATTGCACTAATTTATCACCGTTAATCTTAAGAGCTAGATTTTGAGTCAGCTTGTCGTTTTTCTTCTTCCTAACATTATAGACAATTTCCTTCTCTACAGACAGGTCTACAAATACAATTCCTTTATTATCCTGCTTGGCAAATACCGATTCGGGTTTAAGCGTATAGGTTATCTTTTTTATCTTGTCTTCAGTATATTTTTTCGAGATGGAAGCAACAATGTCAGTACTACTCATTTCGGCAGTATAATAAAAAGCCTTTGGAGTAAATTCTTTAAGTAAATCTTTCGGCTTATTTTCTGACATTTTTTTGAAAAAATCTTTCAAATCGAGAATGAGACTTTCTAAAGACGCACCGCTTAATACTACAATCTGAGAAAGATAATCGTATTTTTCCTTTGCTTCGTTTACATGTGCACCTGTAATATTACCCAAGCTGGCATTTTCCATATAAGCTTTGTAGGCATCGGCTGTATTATCTTTAAGGGTAGTATTCCAACTCAGAGAGTCCATGATCAGATGTATCTGATCTAAATGGGGTGTTTTGGGATTCTCGCTCAAATAAGCATAGAAAGCATTTATATCGGACGATTTCCGTAGTTTCTCCCAAGCTTGAATTTCCTCTTCCCGCGAAGCTCTGATTCGTTTTTCAGCTTCATCCGCGAAATTACCTTCAGGATACCGTACTAAATACTTTGAATATGATAATGGCGTGTTTTCCTCCACACATTTCATCCAATAGGCTTCTTGTGTTGCCTCGGAGTTACGCGACCGTGCAATATCTAAAGCTCCTACTACACCAATAACCACTAGAATGGCAGATCCCAGAATCAAAAAGATAATACCTTTTGACATCTTCGAACGTCTTTTAGGCTCTTCGGGCGAAGGCTCTGCTATGTTATTCTCTTCAAGTCGTTCTTCGATTGGAGGTGTAGAATCTACTTTATCAGATTCTACCGGCAAATCAGGTAATGGTTTGTTGATCCGATCATCATCCAGAAAGTCGGTAGTATACTGATGATCCATATGATCTTTACACTCCTCGCAAACATTTTCATCCTCTCGTACGGGCTTGCCACAAAAAGGGCATTGCTTAATATCTGACATATATATTATCCTATTAGGGTATTCATTTTTATTTATCTTCGTATAAAAGATACTTCTTTCTCATTTGTTTGTACTCATCCAAGCCTTTTTGCCATGTTTTACGAATACTTTCTTCGGACTCCCCTGCAACTATCTGTTTTTGAAGTTTGCTTGTTCCTGACAACAGGTTCATAAACTTAGGTGATTTAAAGAATGCTGCTCCCAAACCTGATTTATTATAGAAATCAATCAGATATGAAAGTGTCAAGCCTTTGTCAAAATCAATATTTCTAAGATCGTAACCATAACAAAGCTTGTCTTTTTGCAAAGGATTTTTCTCGAATCCGGGTAATGATACAGGGGTAAATGTAAACGTCCCGAATTTAGGATTGGGATAACCCACCACCTGAAAAGGGTAATAAGTACCACGCCCTACACTTACCTGAGTGGCTTCAAAAAAACACAGAGAAGCATATAGTTTTATAGACTGATCGTTAGGCAAATTAGGCGATGGCTTAACAGGTAACGAATAAGGGTCGCCATGCTTCCAGCCTTCTACTGTGATAACTTTCAGATTACACTTTAGTTTTCCCGTCAACCAACCCTGCCCGTTTATCATCTGAGCCAGCTCGCCCACCGTAAGTCCATGCAAAACGGGTATAGGATGCATCCCGACAAACGATTTATAGGGTGTTTCTAAGATAGGTCCATCAATATAATCATGGGGATTGGGACGATCAAGTATTATACATTCCTTATTATTCTCGGCACAAGCCTCCATCACATAATGCATAGTACTTATATAGGTATAAAAACGTGCTCCTACATCTTGAATATCAAAGATCACAACATCAACACCATTCAGCATTTCGGGAGATGGCTTTTTATTCTTACCATATAGTGAGACAAGGGGTAATCCCGATTTTATATCTTTACCATCTGCCACCTGTTCTCCGGCATCTGCATTTCCTCTGAAACCATGCTCGGGAGCAAAAATTTTAACTACATTTACATGGTTGGAAAGAAGAGCATCGAGCAAATGGGTACCGTCTGATAAACAACTCGTATGATTAACAACAAGTGCTACATTCTTGTTCTTCACCAGAGGAAGAAGTTTTTCTAATTGATCAGCTCCTACTTTTATTTTATTTGCTCCAAGAGCAGAAACGCAGAATAAAACTGAAAATAGTAACAATAAAAAACCTTTTTTCATAAAAATCGTTATTTACTTTGTAAAGATAAGTGTTATTGTCATCTAAATAAAGCCTTTGCCAAATGAATCCTATAGACATAATCAAAAAATATTACGAAGAGAGCTCCTCACTATACAATATCCTCATTAATCATAGTTCGGATGTAACTAAAAAAGCATTGGAGATAGCCAAGAAACATCCCGAATTAAACATCGACATGCACTTTGTTCGTGAAGCGGGAATGATGCACGACATCGGTATCTTTATGACCAATGCACATTCTATAGATTGCTATGGCGAATACCCGTATATAGCCCATGGATATCTGGGAAGCGAACTATTACAAAAAGAAGGACTACCTAAGCATGCTTTGGTCTGCGAAAGACATACCGGAGCAGGTTTAACCCTTGACGAAATAATAGAACAGAAATTACCTCTACCCCATCGTGATATGATGCCCATCAGTATCGAAGAAAAAGTAATATGCTTTGCCGACTGCTTTTTTTCTAAGACAAATTTAGGTGAAGAGAAAAGTATAGAAACCATAAAAGGCAAACTTGCCAAGTTCGGCGAAAGATCAGTACGCCAATTTACGGAATGGTGTGAGCTATTCTTGTAAAACCAAATATACAATTTCAGCCTAAACTCAGAATAGTTAATTAAGATTTCTATTACCTATTGTATAGTTAATACAATATCAGCTACCCTATGACCATTATTTAAAATATGTAAAACAAACCGATTATAGAGCTTTTCACCTATAATCGCACTATCCACATATACAAATCACTAATAAACAGAAGAAAGGAAGACAAAAAGATTTCATCCGAAGGCTGTAGACTTTGTGTTAAATAGACGTACTCAGACTATTTGTGCCCATAATTCAGACGAATTACACACATGCAACACATTAAAGAATACTAATTTTGGTTTGAAACAATACAAAAATTTAACCTTTCAGAACCCTCAGAGTAGAGACTCTTAGTGATTAACCTTTTTTAAATTTAAAGCTTATGATAAACAAGCGAGTTTACTATTCCCCGTTATTCAAACGAATACTCATGGGGAGTACCATGCTCTTCCTTACTACAGGAATAGCTTTTGCAGAACACAAGGGCATGATACCCGAAAGCACCGGCATAACACAGTCTCAACAACAGAAAGCAATAACAGGCACTGTCGTAGATCAAAATGGCGACCCTATTATAGGAGCTTCAGTAACAGTAAAAGGTGCCACCATAGGAACGGTAACCGATCTCGATGGCAAGTTCTCATTGGACGCACCTGCCAATTCAACCCTATTAATCAGGTATGTTGGTTACATAAACCAAGAGGTAAAAGTTGGAAGCCAAACGCAAATCAACATCACATTAAAGGAAGATACTCAATCTTTGGATGAAGTGGTTGTTGTGGGATATGGTGTACAGAAGAAAGTAAACCTCACGGGTTCTGTATCCAATATCAAGATGAGCGAATTAGTAGAAAGTCGCCCTATTGCCAACGTATCACAAGGGCTTGCAGGTATGGCTGCCGGAGTACAGGTTACTTCGTCTTCAAACCGCCCGGGGGAAAACAACGCCTCCATAATGATCCGCGGACAAGGTACTCTAAACAATTCGGCTCCCTTGGTAATAATAGATGGTGTTGAAAGTAATATCAACAGCGTAAACCCTCAGGATATTGAGGATTTATCCGTATTAAAAGATGCAGCTTCGGCAGCAATATATGGATCGAGAGCTGCCAACGGAGTTATACTTATTACCACCCGAAAAGGTAAAGCCGGTAGTGTAAAAGTGGATTATAACGGATATGTATCTTGGGAAACCATCAGTAACAAGTTTAATTTGGTGAGTAACTATGCCGATTACATGGAGTTGATCAACGAAGGTTTGGCAAACTCTAAACTGGCAACCAAATTTTCTAAAGACAAGATCAATGAATGGAGAACAGGCACTGATCCTCTTAAGTATCCAAATACCGATTTGATGGAGGCTTTGTTTGAAACAAATGTCGGAACCAATCATAACTTATCGGTAAGCGGAGGTTCTGAAAAGGTGAAATTTTATACTTCATTCGGCTATCTGGATTCTCCCGGTATTATGGAAAATGTTGCATACAAACGTTATAACCTGAGAACTAACCTCGAAGCAAATGTACAACCATGGTTAACATTAGGAACTAATTTGAGTGGTTATCTGGGACAAACCGAGTCGGGATCAGGTATTGCCGACAGTGATGACGATTCAAGTATTTTCACTTTCTCGTCAGCAACTACTCCCGGAATGGTATTCAGATCACCTGATGGAAGATATGGAGCAATGAACAACACCGAAGATGATGCTCAATCGGCAAATAACAATCCATTATACCGTTTAAATTACAGAAAAGGAACTAACGAAAACCGCCATCTTAAATCGCGTTTTTATGGAACATTAAAACCGATTGAAGGATTAAGTGTTACCGGATCGTTTAACTACATCTTTACTGACAAAATAAAAGATCAGCAACCCATATTTATTCCTCAATGGAATTTCCTGACAGAAACAATGACTTCCGATGGTGTGGGCAAAACTTCAATAATGAATAGCGACTTCAAATGGAATAACTATTTGATGGATGCTGTTGCAACCTATACCAACAATGTATCTAAATTGAATTACTCGATAATGGCAGGAGCCAGTCAGGAATTATTCAGATACAAATGGTTCCAAACAACTAAGCAAGATCTCTTAGACCCTGATTTGGGTTCTATAAATGGTGCAACCGGAGCTGCCAGTGCAAGCGGAAATACAGTAGAATGGGCTATGCGTTCTTTCTTTGGACGTATCAATCTGAACTGGGATGAAAAATATTTACTTGAATTCAATATGCGTGCCGATGGATCATCGCGATTCACCAAGGACAATCGTTGGGGATACTTCCCTTCTGCTTCAGCAGCATGGAGAATAGATCAAGAGTCATTTATGCAGGACTTGGTTGCAAAAGGTCTTAGCAATTTTAAATTAAGAGCTTCTTACGGTGAGTTAGGGAATAATGCATTAAGTAGTTCCGATGCCAATATCAACGGGAACTATTTGGCTCAATCATTATATGGTGCCAGTAATTATATCACCAACAATCTTGTAGCGATGGGTGTAGCTCAAACAGCAATAGCAAACGCCAATTTAACTTGGGAAAGAACTAAAGCTGCGGGTATAGGGCTTGATTTTGGACTTTTGGGTAATAAACTGACCGGAACTCTTGATTATTTCCATAAGACAACAGAAGATATATTGATCGACTTACCTATTCCTTTAGTAAATGGAAATGCAACTGCTCCACGTCAAAATGCAGGAACAGTCGTGAATAAAGGTTTAGAGGTTTCTCTCGGATGGCAAGACAAGATACAAGAGGTTTCTTATTATGCAAATACCAACTTCACTTTCTTAAATAATAAAGTTACCAAGTTTAAAGGCGATGTAATGTCTTTAAGTGGAGCGAACATGATAAAAGAAGGATATGCCATCAATACACAATATGGACGGGTTGTAGACAGATTGATCCAAAATCAGGAAGATCTGGATTATGTACAAAAATTTATAGACAATTCGAAGTCTCCCAATCCATTCGGATCAGGTAAAAGACCCGAATTAGGAGATCTTATGTACAAAGACTTAAACGGCGATGGAGTTATTAATGATGACGACCGAACTGTAATAGGGCATGGACCTACTCCTACATTCACTTTTGGTGTAAATCTAGGGGCTGCATACAAGGGTTTTGACTGCTCTGTGCTTATACAGGGTGCAACCGGTATGGAACAAGTTTTATTAGATAACTACTATCGTCCCCAAGTACGTACCGGATACCAACTCAACAAAAAAATTACAGATGGAAGATGGTATGAAGGAAGAACAGGAAATGCATCATTTCCTCGCCTATTGGAATACAGCGATACACGTAACACAATTATCAGCGACTTCTGGGTACAGGACAAGTCCTACGTTAAAATAAAGAATATACAATTAGGATATACCTTACCTAAATCCGTGGTGTCACGTTTATCTATCGACAGGATACGAGTTTATGGTAGTTTAGAAAACTTCTTCACATTTACCAGCTATGATGGATTAGATCCTGAGGTGAGCGGTTTTGCTTATCCAACTTCTAAACAGGCAGCAATAGGTATCAATGTAACATTCTAACATCTTAAACAAAAACGAATATGAATAAGTATAAAATATTTATAACAGCATGTATTGCAATTGTAACATTCAGCGGATGTTATGATTTAGACAGATATCCCTACGATCAGGTGGGTGAAAGCACATTCTGGAAGAATGAGACCCAAATAAACCAAGGTATGATGGGGGTATATGCAGCATTAAGAGAAGATAACGCATTTGGGTTAAAATTTGCGATCGACAATATCTCTGATATGGGTATCGGTTATGATAACCAAGGCTATGGACCGGTTTTGTTAGGAACCTATACAGGTCGTACAGAACTAATCAAGAAATCGTGGAAGTCGCTATACGACGGTGTAATGCGTTCCAATCTGGCTATTCGGAAAATATCTGAAAACACAACAATTAGCGCCGAAGCTAAAAATAAGTATATAGCAGAGGCTAAGTTTTTACGTGCTGTGTTTTATTTCCAGCTATATAATCTGTATGGAGGGGTTCCTTTATATGATGAAACTATAAATCAGTCGACAGATTACAATACTTTGCTGAAACCTCGTAATACGGACAAAGAAACTGTTGATTTCATCATAAAAGACCTGACCGAAGTAATAACGAGTGACGCTATGCCTGTTAAATGGCCAACTGCAAATACAGGACGTGCTACATTAGGAGCCGTTTATGCCTTACGCGGAAAGGTTTACTTATACACCAAAGAGTATCAAAAAGCTTCTCAGGACTTTGAAGAAGTAATGAATGATCCTAGAGGAAAAGGTTATGGATACAAACTGTATAACAGCTATGCAGATTTGTTTAAACCCGGAGGAGATGAGTCGAGCGAGATGATCTTTGCCATACAAAATGCAGGTGGTGTAGGTATGGATTATGGTATGCCAATGACTTTCTACATGGGAACTCGCAGTACATTTGGTAGCTGCTGGAATAATGTAATGCCATCGGTAAAACTTGTTGACGAATATGAATTGAAGGATGGTAAGAAATTTAACTGGGACGAATATATACCCGGATTTAGTACAGGAACAGCAGTCAAAGACGAAACTTTTGTAAGTACTTTAAGTAAAGACGGAAAGGTTGTTGAAACTTATGCTAAGAATAAAAATATTCTGCTATCAATGTACCAAGACAGAGATCCCCGTATGGCTGTTACCATTCTTTTACCATATACCAAATATAACGGTTGGGTGAGCAATGCTGCAAAAGAATGCGAATTTGTGGTAGCTCGTAATGTGGCTCCTAACGAGTCGAATGGCTTTATTCGGATAAACGGTGCATACACTGAAAGTTATGTATTCAGGAAGTTTGTTGCCGAAGGTAACATGAGCGGAGCTATAAACAATAGAGCACATACCCCTATTAACTTCCCACTGATCCGCTTGGCGGATGTCTATTTAATGTATGCAGAATGTCAAAACGAATTAGGTAAACAAACAATTGCCGTAGAATATATAAATAAAGTACGTCAACGCCCATCAGTCAATATGCCTGCTATCAACAGTGGACCCGCATGGTTAAAAGCATCAAACAAAGATGAAGTATTTGACAGAATTCAACACGAAAGAGCAATAGAACTGGCAGCCGAAGGACATCGCTGGGACGATCTTCGCCGTTGGAAGTTAGCCAAAACTCTTATTCCCGGAAATGTTTATGGCTTTACCGGAAAGAGATTATTGACCAAAGAGTTTACCGACAGAGATATGTTATGGCCTATACCCGGAGAGGAAATGGATATAAATCCGAATCTGGTTAATAACCCCGGATGGGACTAAAAAGATAAGATTTACAAAATATCTGAATACTTGAAAAACACATTTTATTTATTTCCATAAACTATATGGGCACATCTTTCAGCCCATATAGTTTATTTAAATCACCCAGATTTTATTTTCCTGACATATCATAAAACAGCAATATTTAATTGCCGTAAAAAACTATTGTAAACAAACAAAAGCATCCCAAGATAAACCCTTAGAGAATATCCGGTTATTGCTTTTTTAATTAACAGAACAATTATGAAGAGAAAAAATATTAATATCGTTTTAGGAGGATTAAGTTTACTCTCTTTAATCAGTTGTAAGTCTGAAAAGGTTAGTACCGAACCTACACGCCCCAACGTCATCTATATATTTCCCGACCAGATGCGCAATCACGCTATGGAATTCTGGAGCAAGCAGGGATATAATGACAAAGTAAATTTCACGGGTGATCCGGTACATACACCCAATCTAAATCAATTTGCAGACGAATCACTTGTATTATCATCTGCCATCAGCAATTGCCCGCTCAGCAGTCCTCACAGGGGAATGTTCCTCACAGGAATGTATCCCGAAAACAGCGGAGTAACACTCAATTGCAACTCAAACCGACCCATCAGCAGTCTCAAAACAGAGACCAACAACATAAGCGATGTTTTCAGCATGGCCGGATACGACTGTGCATACATCGGTAAACTTCATGCAGACTACCCTACCCCTAATGACCCTGCCAATCCGGGGCATTATGTAGAAGATAAACAACCGGCATGGGATGCTTATACCCCACCCGAAAGACGACACGGATTCAACTATTGGTATTCGTACGGAACTTTCGATGTGCACAAACACCCTCATTACTGGGATACTCAAGGCAAAAGACACGACATAAATCAGTGGTCGCCCATACATGAGGCAGATATGGCTATTGCTTATTTGCAAAATAAAGATGGAGTACGCGATCCCAAGAAACCATTCTTTATGGTGATAAGTATGAATCCGCCACACAGTCCTTACGGATCGTTAGAGGATTGTATGGAAGAGGATTACAACCTGTATAAAGATAAACCGATTGATGAGCTTCTGATTCGTCCGAATGTAGACTTGAAAATGAAAAAGACCCGATCAGCACCCTACTATTTTGCTTCGGTAACAGGTGTCGATAGAGAGTTTGGACGTATACTTCAAGCACTCAAAGATCAGGGTCTGGATAAGAATACCATCGTAGTATTCACATCAGATCACGGAGAAACCATGTGCAGTCAAGGAATCGAGGATCCTAAAAATTCGCCATACAACGAAGCCGTTAATGTACCTTTCCTGATTCGATATCCGGAGAAAATAAAACCTCGGGTAGACAATTTACTGTTGTCATCGCCCGACATAATGCCCACTCTTTTGGGATTATGCGGACTGGGAAATCAAATACCCTCAACGGTAGAAGGCTTGAATCATTCGAATATATTTTTCGGAAAATCGGAAAACAATTACCGCCCCAAAGGAGCCTTATACATAAAAAATGCAGATGGAGATAAAAACGAGGAGGGTAAAGTTATTTCCTATTTTCCTGTATCCAGAGGAATTATTACCGATCAGTATACACTTACATTCACCATCGACAAAAAGAATAAAACTCTGAAAGAAACCTTGCTATTTGATAATGTGAACGACCCTTATCAGTTGAAGAATTTATCTCCGGAAAAGAATAAAGACATTGTAGACCAACTTACCTATGAAATGGCGAGATTATTGAAGCAAGCAAACGACCCGTGGTTTAAAGAAGAAATTCTACAAGACAGAATTCCTTACAGTAAAGCCAAATAACAGTTAAGCAATCAGGAACAACACGATTAAGATCATCAGAATCTTGCAGAAAGTAAATAAAGGAAATATTTAATTCTACAACCAACCAATAGATCGAAAACCTTAAATCGAATACTATGAAAAACAATAAACACCTTATCGTCATCCTTTTGCTGTTCCTGACAGTAAATATGTTTGCTTATACCGAGAAAAATCTGCTTGTAAAAAAGACCGACATCGAAAACCTGAAATCTATGCTGATTATGAATCAGCAATGGGTTCCCTATCCACAATACAACGACAGAAAAGGTTGGGATAATTTATTGGGAGATTCAAAAGCCGACGTGATAAAAGAAGGTGAAAAGTATCTCAATTATCAATGGCAGGTGGTAAAAGCGACCGATTACTTGGAATATGAAAGATCGGGTAACCGCGAAATCATGCAAAGCCCCTACAATAAGAATAATCAGGCTATAGTTGCCTTACTTATGGCAGAACTGGCAGAAGGAAAAGGTCGATTTACGGATCAACTTATCAATGGTGTTTTTCAGTCGTGCGAAATGACATCATGGGTATTATCAGCCCATCTTACAGCACAACACTCCAAAAGAGTCCTACCCGATTATACGGAACAGGTTATTGATTTAGGGTCGGGCAACCTCAGTTCGGCATTAGCCTGGACGTATTATTTCTTTAATAACGAATTTGATAAGGTAGACCCGGCTATTTCGAAACGTTTGTATTACGAATTGAAAAAACGCACACTCGATCCATATATGAATGAAGATCGTTTCTGGTGGATGGCATTCAACCTGAAACCGGGAGGCATGGTAAACAACTGGAATCCGTGGTGCAACTTCAATGTATTGCAATGCTTTATGCTTCTCGAAAACGATAAGGATAAACTGGCTAAAGCGGTATACCGCACCATGCAATCGGTCGATAAATTTATCAACTATACCCACTCCGACGGAGGGTGCGAAGAAGGACCTTCGTATTGGGGACATGCTGCCGGAAAAATGTACGATTATCTGCAACTGCTTAGCAATGTAACCAACGGGCAAGTTTCGATATTCGACGAACCTATCATCCGCAATATGGGCGAGTATATTTCGAGATCGTACGTAGGTGACGGATGGGTTGTCAACTTTGCAGATGCTTCGGCAAAAGGCGGAGGAAATGCACAATTAATTTACAGATACGGAAAAGCTGTAAACAGTACCGAAATGATGCAATTTGCAGCTTATCTCGAAAAGCAGGAACCTTCGACCTTCAAAGCGGATATCGATATTTTCAGAGCCTTACAAACCCTGCTCTACAGAAATGAACTGAATGACCAAAAACCAATACATAATACACCTGATTATACCTGGTATCCTGAAACAGAATTTTGCTATATAAAAGATAAGGCAGGATTATTTTTAGCAACTAAAGGAGGCTATAACAATGAAAGCCATAATCATAACGACATAGGTACATTCTCTCTTTACATGAATAATACACCCATAATTATAGATGCAGGTGTGGGCACGTATACAAGACAAACATTCAGCAACGAAAGGTACTCTATATGGACTATGCAAAGTAACTACCATAACCTCCCTGTTATTAATGAAGTACCTCAGGCATTCGGGTCACAATACAAGGCAACCAACGTTGTCTTTAATCCCAAGAGCAGTACTTTTTCGGCAGACATATCCAAAGCTTATCCCGAGACTGCACAAGTAAAACAGTGGATACGCTCTTACAGGCTGAAAAACGGAATACTCAATATTGAAGATTCTTTCGACTTGAAAGAAGCGATGCAAAACAATCAGGTTAACTTCCTGACATGGGGAGATATCAACATAGATACTCTTGGTGAAGTGTATATACATGTCAATGGACAGAAAGCTATTTTAGAATATGATAAAAAGGAATTTACTCCAAGTATCGAAACTATCACCTTAGACGATCCCCGCCTCTCAAATGTATGGGGCGATAAAATATACAGGGTATCTCTTCATGCTAATAACACAGCAAAAAAAGGAAAATACTCTTTTGTAATTAAGAAAAGTAACAAATAGGTCTTCGACCTTAAATTATAACTTATGAGATATTTATTAACGTATAGCTTATTAAGCCTTAGTCTATTTGCAGCAGCTCAGCAAGATCCTCGCATACCACCTGCAAAAGATTTAGTAACCTATCAGTTACCAAAAAACTCTATCTACCACAAAGGGTGGATAGACTTCAACAAAAACGGAAAGATGGATGTATATGAAGATCCGTCTGCAACAATAGAGGCACGTATCGAAGATCTTCTGAGCCAGATGAATGTGGATGAAAAAACCTGTCAAATGGTTACTCTGTACGGTTATAAACGGGTTTTAGCCGACGACCTGCCTACTGCCGATTGGAAAAACAAGCTTTGGAAAGACGGTATGGGAGCTATTGACGAACACCTCAACGGGTTTCAGCAATGGGGCTTACCTCCATCCGACAATCCGTTTGTATGGCCAGCCTCCCGTCATGCATGGGCATTGAATGAGGTACAACGATTTTTTATTGAAGAAACACGATTGGGCATTCCTACAGATTTCACTAATGAAGGTATCAGAGGTGTAGAAAGCTACATAGCCACCAACTTCCCTACTCAGTTAGGATTAGGACATACATGGAACAGGGATCTGGTTAATAAAGTGGGGTATATTACAGGACGTGAAGGTCGCTTACTTGGCTACACAAACATATATGCTCCCATATTGGATGTGGGACGCGATCAGCGTTGGGGACGTTACGAAGAGGTATATGGCGAAAGTCCTTATCTGGTAGCCGAACTGGGTATCGCCATGACAAAAGGTGTACAAAAAGATTATCAGGTAGCATCTACTGCCAAACATTATATTGCATACAGTAATAACAAAGGCGGACGTGAGGGTATGGCTCGTGTAGACCCTCAAATGTCGCCACGTGAAGTCGAAAACATACATGTATACCCTTGGAAACGAGTTATAAAAGAAGCAGGCTCGTTAGGTGTAATGAGCTCTTACAACGATTACGACGGTTTCCCGATACAAAGCAGCTACTATTGGCTGACAACGGTTCTGCGTAAAGAGATGGGATTTAAAGGATATGTAGTTTCGGATAGCGATGCCGTTGAGTACCTGCACTCTAAACACGGTACATCTGCCGATATGAAAGAATCGGTACGTCAATCGGTAGAAGCCGGTTTAAATGTGCGTTGTACATTCCGTTCACCCGATTCGTATGTATTGCCCCTTAGAGAATTAATTCATGAAGGAGGTATCAGTATGGAAACTATTGACGACCGTGTTCGTGATATTCTTCGGGTTAAATTCTTAGTGGGATTATTCGATGCTCCTTATCAAATGGATCTAAAGGCTGCCGATAAGGAAGTAAACAGCTTAGAAAATCAGCAGATAGCATTACAGGCATCACGCGAATCTCTTGTGTTACTTAAAAATGAAAATAATACGCTGCCCTTATCAAAAGACAAGGTAAAAACAATTAGTATTTGCGGACCTAATGCCAACGATGCTTCGTATGCCTTGACTCACTATGGGCCTTTAGCCGTAGAAGTTTCATCCGTATTGGATGGTATCACAGCCAAAGTAGGCAAAAACTCAGAAGTTCTTTATACTAAAGGATGTGATCTGGTAGATGCTAACTGGCCTGAGTCGGAAATTCTACCGAGTCCGCTAACTTCTGACGAACAAGCTGAAATAGACAAAGCGGTTGCCAATGCTTTGAAAAGTGATGTTGCGATAGTAGTATTAGGTGGCAACAACAGGACTTGCGGAGAAAACAAATCACGCTCAAGCCTCGATTTACCGGGACGACAACTCAATCTGTTACAAGCTGTACAAGCTACAGGAAAGCCTGTTATTTTGATAATGATAAACGGACGCCCCAATTCGATCAACTGGGCGGATAAATATGTTCCTGCCATTTTAGAAGCTTGGTATCCAGGTTCGCAAGGTGGGACAGCCATTGCCGATGTGCTTTTCGGCGATTATAATCCGGGAGGTAAATTGACTGTGACATTTCCTAAAACAGTAGGACAAATACCTTTCAACTTTCCCGCAAAACCAGCTTCTCAAGTTGATGGAGGCAAAACGGTAGGAATGCAAGGCAACATGAGCAGAGTCAATGGAGCTTTATATCCCTTCGGATATGGATTAAGTTATACCACATTCAAATACTCGGATTTATCCATCTCACCTGCTGTAGCTACCCCTAAACAAGAAGTTACTGTTCGCTGTAAAATAACCAATACAGGCAGTAGAGACGGAGATGAGGTGGTACAATTATATACACGTGACATTCTTAGCTCGGTGACTACATACGAGAAAAACCTTCGGGGTTTTGAGCGTGTACATCTAAAAGCAGGAGAGACTAAAGAAGTGGCCTTCACATTATATCCTCGTGATTTCGAGCTGCTAAACTTAGATAACAATTGGGTCATAGAGCCGGGAGATTTCCGCATTATGATCGGGGCTTCGTCCGAGGACATCCGTCTGAAAGATATTCTTACAATAGCTGCTTATGGGGAACAAACGGTTCAAAAGAAGATAGCCGGAGTAAACGAGTCTGTTGCAATGGTATTGGATAACAACAATAATACCGAGTGGAATGGTGTAAGCGGCGACTATCTGACTTTTGTGATGGAGGAAAATGCACAACCCGATAAAATGAGTATTTACTGGAAAGCAATAGAACACCCTGCGGCATTCGAAATTCAATTATCAAGCGGTGGAGGTCAATTCCTTACAGTATACAAAGGAGAGATAAAAGAAGCTGAAAAATTATCGACTTATTCTTTTCCTAAAACCATTGCCAGCGATGTCCGCATTGCTATTACTTCGGGAAAAGCATCTATTGCTGAGGTTAAATTAGATAATATAAAACGCTGATGTACGATAAAAAAAAGAGGCTATTTGATAGCCTCTTTTTTTATTTATTTACATTATAATAAGCAATTATAGCATCAAATAGTTCATTCATACGCAAGCCCATTTTCTTAGTGTCTTGCTTAGTAATATAAAACTGATACATTCCATTTACATGACCTGCCAAAGAGATCCTTATGGCGGGTTTGTTCATATTATCGGTCGAATGTATAATATTTGCTATTTCTTTCCATGTAATGAAACCCGCTTTACGACATGTTTTATTCATATTCAGCAAAATGCCCTGCTCGTCTATACACAGCAGTAGTTTCTCGGGAATCAATAAAAGATAAATATACTTTAATAAATAGATCGCAGCTACGACAGCACCCGGAAAAAAGAATAATAAAGGTATGACTATCAGAGCTTCGGGATTTCTGGTATTGTTAGCATAATCAATAATATATAAACTGACCGGAACCAAAATCATAAGAACAAGAACCGATATCCAAAGAGAGAGAAGGATCTTCTTTTTGCTGTAATAAAATTCCATATTAGTAATGCAGTGTATTTGATTAAATTCAGATTCAAAGCTAAATCATTTAATTGTAATTACGATACCCTGAATATATAATTTTATGCCGTATTTATAAGTACCCTCTTTAAAGTACTGTATATATGCTAAATGAGATTGCCCTCCAGAAAGAACAACCCCATCGAGCATATATTTATTATATTAAGTTAAAAGCTAGTGGTACTCATCACAAGTAATCCGCCCACAGCTTTAGTTATCTTAGGCTTTATCATCTGGCTATATGCATCTGTAAAATCTATTATTAGAAAAACCGGAGGTGCTGTAGATGTTCTGACAGTTAAATCTGTACCAAATGAGTAAACAAATTCCTTATCATTATAATAAAGTTTGAGAACTCTTTTTCCCGAAACTTCATTACCATCCCATTTGAATGTGCCATTCACTTTTTCTGTCAACTTTTTAGTATCGGGATAATATATTAAGTTTCCTGTATAATCTGAGGTGTACATCAGTTTATAGCCACTTCCCACAGGGACTAATTTACCATCTATTTCTGCTTTTATTTTATCAATAGCTGCCTGATCTCCGGTTGTAGGGTTAAGTGCTTCGACTAATGTTTCGTGCTTAGTGACCAATAGAGATAACGTTTGAGTAATAACTTCGACATTTAATGTTGCCGATCGGTTTTCACTGTCGGTTACCGTTATGGAGGTTGTTCCTTCTTTAATCCCTTTAATGTTTATTACCGAATGTTCATTTATAGATGCTGTTGCAAGAGCTTCGTTATTAGATTTAACCGTGAATGTACCATTTACATTACGTACTTCTACAAATGCTTCGCCAATAGAAGTGACAGATATTGTGTTCACTTTCTCCGAACTGGCATAAAACTGAATGCTGGTATCCTCATCATCGCTACAAGACATAAATCCGACAAAGCAAAAGGACATAATAAAATAATAAAGGAATTTGTTTTTCATAATTAATAATGTTGGTTATTAAGATCTTGAACTTATTTACGACTTTGGTTAATTAATATACATTATAAGAGACTGTGCTATTTAAATAATGTTGCATAGACTCACTAAAAAATGAATTACAAATATAGGGATACCTTCACAAAAATGAATTTCAGCAAACTAATGCAAGTGTATTTTTCATCAATTATCGGCCTCTTTTTTACGGTATTCATTGGGCGACATATTGAATTGAAGCTTAAAACAACGACTGAAATAGCGTGCTGAGCTGAAACCAAATTCATCGGCGACATCATTTATTTGCAGATTGCTATTGTGACGCAGCATAAATGCTGCTTTCTTCAATTTATAGTTCAAAATAAACTCATTGGGCCCGATTCCAGTAAGAGTTTTAAACTTGGCAAACAATGAGCTGCGTCCCATAGCCATCTCACGTGCTAAGGTATTTATATCAAATTCCTGATTACTTAAATTAACATCTATGATTGCTTCTACTTTTTTCAGAAAAGCCTGATCCAGCTCATTATTTGCCAAAAGTTGAATATCAATCGAATCTTGTTTTCGGAAAGTTTCCTGCTGACGTAATCTATTTTGTATTAAATTATTGCATCGGGTCAGTAATATTTTGGCATTAAATGGTTTAACAACATAATCGTCTGCTCCTTTTTGCAAGCCTTCCAGATTCTGCTCATCCGATGTCTGAGCCGTCAGTAAAACTACGGGGATATGGCTTGTATTTATATTATTTTTGATTCGCAGACATAATTCTGTTCCATCCATTTCGGGCATCATAATATCACTCAATATAATATCGGGCATATTATCAGTTGCTTTTTGCAACCCGTCCTTTCCATCATATGCAAGCATTACATTATAGAAGGGTGCAAAAATAGACTCCAACAGTTCCGATAATTCTTCGTTATCTTCCACTATCAGAATAGTATAGGGTCTAACCTCGGAAATGGTATCGATTCCTTCACTTTCGAGCTGATCATTTTCGGTAATTCCTACTAAGGGCATTGTATCTTCTTTAACTGCTTCGTATCCATCCCTGATTATCTTAATATTACTATCATTCTCAAAATGGGTTGCCCCTTTTAGAAAAGTAACTATAAATATACTTCCATAATCGGGCTTACTTTCAACCGAAATCTTTCCGTGATGAAACTCTACAATCTCTTTACAAATGGCAAGTCCCATTCCTGTTGTCATATACGGGTCTTCTGCCTTAATACTATTGCTTGCCTGATAGAACTGATCGAATATTTTGTTTATATCTGCCTTTTCAATCCCCACTCCATTGTCGATAACTTTTACGGTTATTTCATCTTTCGACTCCAGTATTATTAATTCTATACTTCCCTTTTTGGGGGTATAGCTAAAGGCATTGGATAACAGATTGTAAAATACTTTTTGTAATTGCTCCGGATCAAACCAACAGTACAAACTAGGTACTGATGATTCGAAGCAATATTTAATCTCTTTGGCTTGTGCTTTCTCTTTAAAGGAGGAATAGATATCTTTCAGAAAAGGAATTAGATCTGCATGATAAACATGCAATTGTGTTTTCACGTCTCCCATTTTCTGAAAATCAAGAATTTCATTCACAAGATTACGCATTCGATGAGAATTCCTATATATTTTCTGTATTTTATCTGATACCGATTTTGACAATCCATTGCCTTGCATCAGCAACTCGATCTGAGTTATAATAAGCGTAAGAGGTGTACGGAACTCATGGCTTATTTTGGTAAAGAACGAAAGCTTCGATTTATTTAAAGAAGTTATATATTCTTTTTCTTTCCGTTCATATTGAAGCGAAGCTTCCAGTCTTATTTGCCTTTGCCTGAAATAAATAAATGCATATAACAACGATACAAAAATCAGCATATATACAATCCATGCAAATGGTGTCGCATAAAAAGGAGCATGTACAACAATGTCCAATTGTATTTCGTCCGATTTGTTATCGGTGGGATTATAAATATTTTGCGTTCTCACTCTCAGAGTATACTTTCCGGGATTCAGATGAGTATAAACCAAAGATGTCTTATTGGTAGAGATCCAATCATCATCGAGTCCTTCGAGTTTGTATTCATACCAACGGGGATTATATGAATTGGCATAATCATTATTCGCAAAAGTGACTGCCAAATTGTTCTGGTTATGATCTAAAGATATTTTGGGTGTATATGCTAATATATCATCCAAAATATGAGAGTTATCATCGGGCAAGACTTCATTGTTATTGACAAAGAGATTCGAAAAGTACAGATTATAAGGAGGGTCGGGCGAGTACAAATCTTCTTCGAAAAAAGAGATAAGCCCTTCGGTTGTACTGACAAATATTTCACCATTTTTACAAACCAGTATTCCATTGCCCCTGTTAAATGAGGAGATAGGCAATAAGCGACTGATGCTTATCGACTTCAGTAGTCCTTTATCAGGGTCTAAGATAGAAATTCCTTTATCTCCGATTACAATTAAATGCGCGAGCTTAGATTCGGCTACATTATAACAATAATTACTCAACAATTGTCCATTTTCGGCTGTGTAAGAAGCAAACGTGCCTGTTTGCTTGTCTAATTTGAGTAGACCAAGTCCTAAAGTAGTCACATATATATCCCCTTTTTTCGATTCAAAAAGATTCAGAGATCGTGCTGTAGTAAACTTATCTTCAAAGTAATATTCTTTTATACCTTCTGATGGATCATTGAGATTCAACCGGGCTATATAATTCATGAAAGTAGATATCCACAAGTATCCTTTCGAATCGACAATAAAACTTACTCCTCCGTATTTTGAATATAAATCGAGCGCAAATAAGGGTGTTATTTTAGCTGTTTTAATATCCATCTTAAATAACCCGTAGGTATCCAGAAAATAAAGGTCGCCTTTATAAAATACAGTCTGCAAAAGGATAGAGTGAAAAAGTCCATCTAAGCTCGGTTCATTCAGATAATTCTTAAACCTTTGGGTCGAAATATCGTAACTGCTTATACCTCCGGTATGGGTACCCATGTACAGCTTATTATAAATAGAATCGTAACAGATACTTTTCAGATTATTATGATTAGGACCATAATCGCCATGATCGGCTATATAATATTTGAATCGGTTTGTTTTCCGATCCAGCATATTCAATCCCCCTCCTTCGGTACATATCCAGATATTGCGATCGCGATCTTCGACCATATTACCTCCAAAGGGATAGTTCAGGCAATTGTCCCGAAGGGGATCCACCGCATAATATGTAAAGATATCTTTCTTGGGATTAAAGAAATTAACGCCTCCATAGTACGTTCCTATCCAAAATGAACCCTGCCGATCTATTAACAGCGAAAACACGGAAGTATGGGAAAGACTACCCGACAGATAATTATTTGTGTAAATGCTGAATACTTTCGTTTTAGGATTGTACTTATTTAAGCCGGCAAAAGTGCCTATCCAGATGTTCCCCGCAGCATCTTCGACAAAGGTTCTGACCTGATTACTGCTAATAGTATTATGTGATCCGGCATCATGGAGAAACTCGGTTATTTCTCCTTTTGCATCTATTTTAAACATGCCCTGCATGCGTGTTCCTATCCATAGCTCATTCTTCGAGCTCTCAAAAACTTCCCATATTTCTTTATCCGCTATTATATTCACAAGGGTATTATCGGCAGACAGTTTGTATAAGCCCGAGATAGTTCCTATCCAATATTGTTGCTGATGGTCTTTGAAAATCTTAGTTATTTTATTTCCTAAAGCGGGAGCTGACTTAAATTGAAAATTATTAGCCTTCTCATCCCAAGTGTATATGGTATCTTTTGAGGCAATAAAAATGGTTCCGTCAATGGATGAAAGTGCTGAAACTTCAAGTCCGTCAAACCTCGAAAACTCATGCTGCTTGAGGTCATACTTCATCAGTCCGTTGTCATTGGTCATGAAGAATATATCACCATCCTTATTTTCCGTAATATTGGTTATTTTCTCGCCTTGAATATTGAGTCGGGGCAAAGTATTATTTCCTTTATAACTGACTACCTCCTGCCCATTGTAGATGCTTAAGCCTTCCATTGTACCGAACCAAATCCGCCCCAGTTTGTCCTGATGAATACTCAGAACCGACAGTTGCGACAAACCGTCTTTTACTCCTATATGCTTAAAATATATAGAGTGCAAAAACATGCAGGAAAAAGCAAATAATAGAGAAAGTATTAGTTTTTTCATAACACTAGATAAAAAGTCCGGATACGAAGATTAAGGTCTTATACATTTTACAGCCTCAGTGTAAAAGCTTTATCTGAAAGACGATAAAGCCGTACTCATACTAAACATTGGCTGAGACTTACACTCAAAGATAAGATTTTGTTTAGAATTTAGAGCGTTTTTGTCAAATTTCAGTTCTGTTTATTTATTTTGTTATGATAAAAGATAAAAATATTTAGTCATTGATTACCAACCTTTAATAGCTCCGCCTTTGAATTCACGTCTGGCTGTTTCTGCAACTTCATCCGATTGAAAAGCCTTTACAAATCGTTTTACCCTATCATCATCCTTATTGTCTTCACGTGACACAATCACGTTAACATATGGGGAATCTTTCTCTTCTACAAAAATACCGTCTTCCAATGTCAGCCCAACACCCGCTGCAAAAGTATTATTTATGATAGCTATTGTTACTTTATCATCATCCAGAACACGAGGCAGTTGAGGAGCTTCCAACTCCACGATTTTCAGGTTTCGAGGATTTTCAGTAATATCGGTTACTTTGGGAATAAAGCCGACATTGTCACGAAGTTTTATAAGTCCTTGTTTTTGCATCAGCAGAAGGGCACGACCACCGTTAGTCAGATCATTAGGTATGACTATCGTACTGCCGTCTTTTAGCTCGGCTAATGTTTTTATTTTCTTCGAATAACCGGCTAAAGGATATACAAAGGCATTGCCTACAACCGCCAGTTTATAGCCTCGCTCTTGCATTTGATTTTCGAGATAAGGCACATGCTGAAATACGTTGGCATCAATATCGCCTTGATCGAGCAATGTATTGGGCACAACATAATCGGTAAGTGTAACCAGATCAACATCGAGATTATAGCGTTCTTTTGCTACTTTCTGAGCTGTTTTGGCTACAATATATTCGGGTCCAAGCACCACTGCTACACGAATATAATTAGGGTCGTTTTTTCGTCTGCGTCCACAAGAGTTCAGCAAAATAACGGATGCAATACATATAACGAATATCTGAACTATTTTCAATCTCATCTTAAAATCTTATGTTATTCGAGAGTAAAATTTTATCTGTGATCTACTTTCTTTGAAATAAAGTTGCCTAAGGTCTGAATAATAAATACCAATACCACCAAAAGTACTAATACTACATTCATCACGGTAGTGTCATAGCCTACGTAACCATATTGATATCCTACCTGTCCCAAACCTCCTGCACCTACAGCTCCACCCATGGCTGAATATCCTACAAGAGTAATCAAAGTGATAGATGCACAATTGATAAGCGAAGGCATAGCTTCGGGCAACAATACTTTTCGGATGATCTGAAAGGGAGTAGCTCCCATGGCTCGTGATGCTTCGACCAGTCCCGAAGGTACTTCGAGCAAACTATTCTCCACCATACGGGCTATAAACGGAGCTGCACCTATACTTAACGGTACCAATGCTGCTTCTACTCCGATAGATGTACCTACAATCAAGCGGGTAAAGGGTATCATCCAGACAATAAGGATAATAAATGGTATTGCTCTAAATATATTTACAAAGAATGCCAATGTTTTATTCACAGTTTTATTGTCTCTGATTTGTCCTTTGCTGGTTATAAAAAGCGAGACACCGATAGGCAGTCCCAATACAAAACCGAAGAAACCCGAAACAAATGTCATCACGATGGTTTCCCAAGTTCCTTTTATTAATATTTCTATCATCGAATCAGACATAACCTAGTACCTCCACTTTTATATTTTTACTTTTCAAAAATTCTATCGCCCGGTTCTCGTTTTCGGCGGAACTTATAAATTCGACAAGCATAACTCCAAATTTCATTCCTCCCACGTAATCCATGCGGGCATTAATTATATTACTGTCGATATCGAATAAGCGTGCCACCTCCGAAAGTACGGGTGCATCTACCGACTGCCCTGTTATTTCGAGCTGCAACAAAGGATGCTTACCTGCTTGTGGCAGAGCAACCAGATTTTCCTGATAATCGGCAGGTATCTCCATATGCAAAGACGATGCGATAAACTGCTTGGTTAAAGCTTGCTTGGGATGCGAAAAAATATCGGCAACCGTTCCCTGCTCTATCAATTGTCCGTCACTGATAACGGCAACTTCATCACAGATTTCTTTTACCACATCCATTTCATGTGTGATCAAAAGAATGGTTATATCCAGACGTTTATTGATTTCCTTCAGCAGCGATAATATCGAACGTGTTGTTGCTGGGTCTAGAGCACTGGTTGCCTCATCACACAGCAAAACTTTAGGATTACTTGCCAAAGTTCGGGCAATGGCTACACGCTGTTTCTGACCTCCTGACAGTTTAGACGGGTAATCGTTTGCTTTCTCCTCTAACCCTACCAATGCCAGTAATTCTTTTACACGTGTTATTATTTCGGCTTTAGGAGTTTTATCCAATTCGAGAGGAAATGCTATATTATCGAATACTGTTCGTGACGACAATAGATTGAAATGCTGAAATATCATCCCAATATTTCTTCGTGCTTTTGCCAACTGCGATTCCGACATGCGGGTAAGGTTTTGCCCGTCAACGTATATCTCTCCCGAAGTGGGTCGTTCCAACAAGTTGACACATCGGATAAGCGTACTTTTTCCAGCTCCCGACTCACCTATTACTCCTACAATCTTGCCTTTGGGAACAAATAAAGATACTTCGGAAAGTGCAGTTGTGGTTCGGTCTTTTTGCTTGAATACTTTTGTTATATCTTTTAGCTCTATCATTTGGCTAACCTTTTTTTCGATCTTTTTGAAAAGCAAAGTAACAAAAAATAATTAAAGTCACAGGGCTTTATTGAATGACTGTTTCTCTATTTAAAAAAGAAAAGTGTATTTTTGTGATTAAATATCGTATAAAGACTAAGTTTTAATCTGATGATTGATAAAATAAACAAACTACTATCTGAAATAGAAGAGATAAAGGCTGCCAATACACAACAGCTGGAAGATTTGCGTATCAAATTTTTAAGTAAAAAAGGTGCGATTTCTGTCCTTATGGACGATTTTAGAAACGTAGCAGCAGAAGAGAAAAAAGTATTAGGAGCAAAACTGAATGAGCTTAAAACCAAGGCTCAGGATAGAATCAACGAATTGAAAGAGAATCTGGAAAATTCCAGTTCTACGGACGAAACGATAGACCTTACCCGTACAGCTTACCCGATACAATTGGGTAGCCGCCATCCTCTTTCGTTGGTAAAAAAAGAAATCTGCGATATATTTAAACGCTTAGGCTTCTCAATTGCCGAGGGTCCCGAGATTGAAGACGACTGGCATGTGTTTTCGTCTTTAAACTTTGCTGACGATCATCCTGCACGCGATATGCAAGATACATTCTTCATTGCACGCAGTCCCGAAGTAGTATTGCGCACGCATACTTCATCGGTACAAACCCGTGTGATGGAAAAACAAGAACCTCCTATCCGTATTATTTGTCCGGGACGTGTATACCGTAACGAGGCTATTTCGTACCGTGCACACTGTTTCTTCCATCAGGTAGAAGCTCTTTATATCGATAAAAATGTATCGTTTACCGACCTGAAACAGGTATTGCTTTTCTTCGCAAAAGAAATGTTTGGTACAGATACTAAAATACGTCTTCGCCCTTCGTATTTCCCATTTACCGAGCCTAGTGCCGAAATGGATATTTCATGTAATATCTGTGGCGGAAAAGGTTGTTCTTTCTGTAAACACACAGGATGGGTCGAAATATTGGGTTGCGGAATGGTCGATCCTAATGTTCTTGAGAATTGCGGAATAGACAGTAAAGTATACACTGGATATGCCTTAGGTATGGGTATCGAACGTATTACCAACTTAAAATACAGAGTGAAAGACTTACGTATGTTCTCTGAAAACGATGTTCGTTTCTTAAAACAATTCGAAAACGCCCAGTAAAAACAATAGAATATGAAAAAGCTATTGCTATTATTCGTTGGATCTTTATTTTTTATTTCTTGTCAGGAAATTAAAAAAGAAACTATGACAACAACTGCACCACCGGAACATAAGAACGAAGTTGTAGAAGCGATCAAAAACCGCAGAAGCATTCGTTCTTACAAACCCGAACAAATAGATCAGGCTCAGCTAGATACTATTATTGACTGTGGAATTAATGCTCCCAGTGCTTTAAACAAGCAAACATGGGAAGTGCGTGTAGTTCAAAATGCTGATCTATTGAAACGAATCAATGACAGTTTTGTTGAAAAAGCCAAAGGCAAAGAATTGAAAGGCAGTGCTGCACGTTCTCAGGAGCCGGGATTCAGCGTATTCCACGGTGCCCCTACACTTATTATTGTAGGAAGAGAAAAGAATAATCCAACCAGTTTTGTTGATTGCGGCCTGTTAGCTCAAAACATATTACTTAGTGCCGAATCGATGAATATCGGAACATGTACAATTGGCAATATGGCTAGTATTCTGAACGATCCTGATGCGAAAGAATTTCTGAAAGAAATTAATATGCCCGATACTCACGAAGTGGCTTTTGGTATTGCCATCGGATATAAAAACGAAAGTCCCGAAGCTAAAACAAGGGATACAAGTAAAGTGCAATATGTAAAGTGAGAAAAAACAATCACCTCAATAGAAACAGTCTCTCAGAAATGGGAGGCTGTTTTTTTCATTGAATTATAGTTGTAAACTACTTTAAAGTTCTTCTTTAAATCGGGCGACCTCTACTCCTTCGACTATTACTTTACCGAAGAACATAGATGCAGGTCTTACCCAAATGCCATACTCACCGTATAACGCCTGATAAACAACCATATCCTCTAAAGTTTCACTGTCTTTAGCCAGGCTTATAAATTTATAACGGTTTCCTTTGAAATGTACAAAGAAACGTTCCTTTGATTTTGAATCCATAGATTTGATAATTAAGCTGCAAATATAAAAGAGTTTTTCCTAGCACCGGACCTTTTTATTACATTTGCAATATAATCTCAACAGAATAAACAAGATGAAGAATATTATCCTACTCATATTAGCGATATCCACTTTTATGATATGCAGCAGTAGTAAGCCGATAAAAACAAAACCCAATGAAACGATAGTATTCGGACGATTTATTTTAGATAACGATTCGGAAATCGATCATGAAAAGATCGAGTTAAATTTTCTGAGGAGCCCCAGAGGCACAGCTAAAGTAAAAGTTGGAAAAGACGGTTTTTTCTGCCTCAAAATGCAAACAGGAAACAGTCTTACTGATTTTATCCAATATAAAGACGGTGGCACTTTCCGCAAAATACTCACCAATAGTTGTCTTACACTATCTTTAACAGAAGCAGATAAAGCATATTATGTAGGAGATATTTTCATGAAGTGGACTCCTACCGATAGAGATAAAATAAAGAAAGGGTTCTCTCTGGGTATAGGTATGGGCAATAACAGCATGGCCGGTTCGTTTGCCATACCTATAGGAGAAAGTTATACTCCGGGCGAAGATTGTCCCGAAATAACAATAAGAGACATGCAGGAAACTATCGATCAGTTTCACGCCACATATCCTGACGACAATAGAGAAGTTATTATACAGTTTATGGATCTCGATTAATAACAGAGACTTACACCAATAACTTTCTTCACTAAATTATAGAAGATGTATATTCTTATCTTTTTTATTAAATTTGCCAATCAATATTAAACAATATTATAATCAATATGAAAGCATTTGTATTTCCGGGTCAAGGTGCACAATTCGTAGGAATGGGTAAAGACTTGTATGAAACATCTCCTGTAGCTAAAGATTTATTCGAAAAAGCGAATGAGATTCTTGGATTTCGCATAACAGATTTAATGTTCAGTGGTACTGACGAAGACTTGCGTCAAACTAAAGTAACCCAACCAGCTATATTTTTACACTCGGTAATTCTTGCTAAAACTTTAGGTGACGAATTTAAACCTGATATGGTTGCCGGTCACTCTTTAGGAGAATTTTCGGCACTTGTTGCAGCCAACGCTCTGTCTTTTGAAGACGGTTTGAAACTTGTTTACAAACGTGCATTAGCTATGCAGAAAGCTTGTGAATTGAATCCTTCGACAATGGCTGCCGTACTTGGTTTACCCGATGAAAAAGTAGAAGAAATATGTGCTTCTATTACCGATGAGGTGGTAGTGCCTGCAAATTATAACTGCCCGGGACAAATTGTAATATCGGGTACAAATGCAGGTATCGATAAAGCTTGCGAATTATTAAAAGAGGCTGGTGCTAAACGTGCTCTAAAACTTAGTGTTGGTGGTGCATTCCACTCTCCATTAATGAATCCGGCTAAAGAAGAGTTAGAGAAAGCAATTAACGAAACTGAATTTTCGGCTCCTATTTGCCCTGTATATCAAAATGTAACAACAGTTGCCGAAACAGAACCTGCGACAATCAAGAAAAACCTGATTGCTCAATTGACTGCTCCTGTAAAATGGACTCAATCGGCTGAACATATGATTGCTGACGGTGCTACTGAATTTGTAGAACTAGGACCGGGATCAGTTCTTCAAGGTCTTGTTAAAAAGATCAATAAAGAAATTGCTACCAGCGGAAAACAATAAGATCAAAATCGCAGATTTTTTATTACTCTGCACGGTACTAAATAATAAAATAAGGCATCCCGAAAGAGATGCCTTATTTTATTTCAACTGAAATGAACTTTTTATTTTAATATTGGACTTCCTACAGGCACAATATTTTTACCGAAGAAGCTATTCAAATATTTTGCTGCTAATACGTAGAATGTAAGCAACGATATAGCCAACTCTGCATAAGCTGCTACTGCATGCCATACATGACCGCAACCAAACGAGTCTAAAGCCAGCCCTAAGAATAAGACTACAATTAGAAGTAAAAGAACAAACATCGCTTTCGACATTTTAAGTCCTGATATAGTAAAGACAATTGTCAATATCATATACCCGACAAAAACAAAACCCAATTGCTTTACATCTACAGCCTGTGCCAGTGTATCGCCAAAACAACCAAGCTTGATCAACCAGCTCATAGCCATACCAATCCAGAATAAGCCGTAGGCACTAAAGGCTGTCGCTCCAAATAAATTGTTATGCTTAAAATCAAATAAAGAAGCTATCAATTGTGCAATACCACCCAAAAATATAGCCCAAGGTAATACTAGAGAAAGACCTGAAGTCAATTCCATCTTTTGAGATGATGCTACAAGTGTTACAATCGCCAAACCAAACAATCCGAGTGTGGTAGGATCGGCAACTTCAATTTTCACGTTTTTTGTTTCCATTTATAATTTTTAATTGAAGGCGCAAAAATAGCAAATATAAAGTTACAGCAACACTCCAATCATAGAATCTATAAAGCACGCTTTCTTATCACGTTTACCTATGTTGCTTATTCTACAGATTACGTTCTCTCAAAAAAGTTGATTCCATAAGATTATGTTTGAATTTTATTCATAAAACTGAAAGATAAAGGAGACATCCAACAGAGCGATATACGACACATAATTTTCTTTTTGGAAAACATTTTTCAATATTGTTAATAACTAATTTTCCATTTCGAGCAACTTTCTCATTTTTTATTCACAACTTTGTTATTAATTATTGGTTTCATTGATCCGTTGTCTCGGATAAATGATGAAAAGGGAATCAGGTGTAAATCCTGAACAGACCCGCTGCTGTAAACTCTACACCGGTCTAAGAACAAATCTCAAACCACTGTTGAAAAACGGGAAGGATGTTCTAAAAGACAGAGTAAGTCAGAAGACCTGCCGATAAAATAATAGTTTTGTCTTTCGTGGATTAAAGACAATTCAGCACAAAGTAAAATTCAGTTTTGATTATTTAATTGGTATTTATATACATCATCTCACATTCAGGGATGTTTGTTATTTATATTCCGTTATCTACAAGTCTGTATTTATACTTACCCAACAATCAAAAAAAGCGAAAATATTTTACAGAAGCAAAGCTTCATAAATAAGAAGTAACAGAATGTATCTTAAGTTCACAGAACTATTTATTGCTTTGATAAACAGATATTATTCTGGAATAGATAATAAATAGGTCTATGACCTAAATTAAATAACAAACTAAAAAATTACAATTATGGAAAAAATATGTCCACGTTGTTCGACATCATTCAGATGCAGAGAAGACAGAGTTGAATTATGCAATTGCTCCAAAACCAATAAAGCGATAGGTTTACGCGATTATGTTAAAGATACATATGATGGATGCCTTTGTCCTACATGTCTTGAAGTAGCAAACAGCACATTTTATAATATTGGAATAAATCCTAAATTTCTAAATAAAAAAAAGACTGTTTGACTGTTTGAAAGAAACATTGCATTTTACCGAAATAACGAAAGGCACTCTTGTATAAGAGTGTCTTTTATTTTTCAAGAAAAGAGTATATATAAGAAGAATCCGCATAAATCTTCGGATTTATTAACAAACGAAATCTAAAATTAAAACTTCTATACCCTCTACAACATCATTTAATCCTTTTTAGGACAATGGGGCTCCTGCACTACAAAGAGGCTAAATGAAATTCTGTACTTTTATCAACCTTATACTGATCTACAGAATTCTCTGTTCAGCAATAGAAATATTTTTATGAAAAATCAACTAAACGATGAACTCGTTGCGGCTATCCGAAATAATGTATCAGACGATATCAATATAGCGAATCTCCTTATGGACATACTTTCGATGGGTAAAGAAGCAGTCTATCGTCGGCTGAGAGGAGACGTTCCTTTTACTCTTGAGGAAGCATTCCTGATATCTTCGAAGTTATCTATTTCACTAGATAATACTGTAAATATAAAAAATTCGAAACATGCATTCTACGATTTAGATTTAGACTTGAACCTGAACGAACAAAAGAACCCTCTGGACCACTACTGTGAAAAACTGGAACATTGTATTCGGCTATTTCAAAAAATGCATAAATCTGAGGATTCCAAAGCTCGACTGGCGATAAACAGTTTGCCTTATATGTTTTATCTTCCTTATCGGCATATTGCAAAATTTCGTTTATACAGGTGGATATATCAAATGCAGGCAACCCCTCATATGGGAACTTATAAGGACATGGTGGTTCCTCTAAAAGTTTCAGATACTGAAAAAAGGTTTGTAGCCGAGCACAGATACATTTCACACACAACTTTTATAATGGATCAGAATGTGTTTAAATCGTTCATTGGCGATGTCAATTATTTTTATAAACTAAATTTATTATCAGATATAGATGTCAAACTTATTAAGAATGAATTAATGGAGATGATATCTGAACTTGAATCTATAGCTGCAAAAGGCACGCAGAGAACGGGGACAAAGGTAAGTATCTATATATCGAATATAGACTTAGAGTCTTCCTACATACATTTCGAATACGGGGGTAGCGAAAATAGTTTCTTAAGGGTATTCTCCATCAACATTATAGACTCTCAGAACCCGACTATTTGTAGCATCCAAAAAGAATGGATAGACTCTCTTAAAAAGTATTCTACGTTAATTTCGGAGAGTGGAGAAATGCAACGTATCCGGTTTTTCAATCAACAACGCGATCTAGCCCTTAGCATGGGAAATATATAAGTAAGGAAAGTCGGGACTAAAATTAGTCCCGACCTTTTTTCAATCTACATATTGATATTCGAAAAGATATCCTTTAGCAAACAAAGGTTAGTTAGATAAATTCTTGTTTAAAGAGAAGGTGTTATTTTCTCCAAATGTTTGAGATATATTTCTTTTGAATGGTCTATCTGTGGATTTTTCATCACATCATAAAAATGAAAGCTCTCTATTCGAGATAATCCTATAAACTGATTCATTTGATGAAATCCAAACATGACCCCATCATCCACACTGTGTTGTCTGAAAAATTCGTCTTCAATTGTAAAAGCTTCTTCCGGAGCATTCCACGTTGTAGTCAACATATACTTTCTGCCATGCAAAGCCCCTCCTGTTCCATAATTACGTGTAGGGTTCGCCGAACGTCTACCATCAGACACATAGATTTTTTGATGACCTTCGGTAAATACACGGTCAATATATTCTTTAAAACCAAAGGGTATCTGAAACCACCAGATAGGTGTATGATAAATAATTACGTCTGCCCAAACAAACTTATCGACCTCTTCACTCAAATTATACTCATTATTTATATCGGTAAATTTAATTTCGTATTCGCCACTGTTCTTGAAATAATCGATAGTCCACTCCAATAATGTTTTATTGAGTAAACCTCCCGAATGTCCAAAGTCCTGACCTGCATTTATTACAAATATTTTTTTCATAACCTTAATATTGATCTTTTTTATAATTACGATACAAAAATAGAGAGGATTAATTAATAATCAAAATAATATAATTCATATATTTGTATCATAATTATAATATATAAAAATTATGGTAAATCTTGAATGGTTCAGAACATTCAAAGCAATATACGAGACAGGATCACTTACGGCTGCTGCAAACAAGCTATACATATCTCAGCCCGGAGTTAGTTTACATTTGACATCGTTGGAAGCTCATATCGGATACAAATTGTTTGATAGAGGAACCCGAAAAATGGTAGCAACCGAACACGGGAACATCCTTTACAACTCTATTGTAGAAGGAGTAGACAAATTGGAATCTGCTGAAAGACATTTCTACAGAAATGCCAATTCGGATAAAACAAGCATAAGTATCGGTATGTGCTTCGAGACATTTCAACACGTACTGGAGCCGTATATAAGCGAACTGCCTTTTGATTTGATCTCTAAGTTTGGTATGTACCCTCAAATGCTGGGTGATCTGGATAAAGGTTTACTAGACTTTGTTATCTCTCCGCAGAAAGACGATTCGCTGAATGTGCAATACACTCCTTTTTCGAAAGAAAAAGTTGTATTGGTTGCAGGTGCTAAAAGTGATATTTCGGAATTTAATAAGATCATAGAAAAAAGCGATATGAAAGGTGCTGAAAAATGGCTTAACAATCAAATATGGTTTGGTACAACGGGCGATATGGAACACCTGAGACTCTTCTGGATTGAGAATTTTAAGAAAAGACCCGATTTTAAGCCGAATTTTATTGTCCCAAATAAGAGTTCGATTCTCCGTTCTATAGCCAACCGAGAAGGCTTTGCTGTTGTACCCGATTTTCTGGCTAAAGAGCAATTTGCAAACAACAGTGTGAGACTGGTTTGGGAAGGAAAAATCCCGTTAGAGAACACCTTATATTTTGCCCAACGAAAGAAGACAATCTATGCTAAGGAATTAGAAACACTGCAAAAAATATTTATCAAAGAATTCGAGTAATACAAAAGTCCTTTTTATAACTTTAGAGAAAATTTATCGCCTTATATTAAATCGGTATTAATATGATACGCAATGTTCAACTATCGGATGCTAAGAGAATAGCAGAGATTTATAATCCATATATAAAAGATACTATAATCACTTTCGAAGAAGAGCTGGTGACCGAAAAAGACATTGCTGAACGGATCAAATATATCACTGCCAAAAACTTCCCTTACATTGTTTATGAAGAAAATGGCGATGTTGTTGGCTATGCCTACTTAAGCAACTGGCGGAAACGGTCGGCATATGACATTACTTTAGAGACCAGTGTCTATATAGACGAGAAAGCTCAGGCAAAAGGACTTGGCACAATCCTATATGCCGAATTAATCAACAAAGCCAGAGAAATAAACATCCATTCTTTGATAGGAGTTATTTCTCTACCCAATCCGATAAGCCAGAAACTACATGAGAAGTTTAATTTCGAATTGGTGGGCAACTTCAAAGAATCGGGGTTGAAATTCAATAAACTTATCGATGTTGAGTTTTGGCAATTGATTCTATAAAATAGTTATTTACTATTTTTCAGAAGGTTATCTAAGACAGCTTCCGAAACCTTGAAAGCTGTTCCATGTCGTGTTCCTTTGGGGAAAGAAACCAAGCCCGAAACATCTTCCCACGTTTTACCATCTTTCGAACGTATAGCTCCGTATTTTCCTTCCCTATATCTATCAAAATACACATAGATGTATTCACCCACCTGCAATGGGGCAGGTCCTTCGACCCAATTACCTGTTATGGGAGCAGATACTTCTGTCGGGAAATTATTTATATCCTTTGATACAGTCACTCTGATATTTTTTTCGACAGGTGTTTTATTCTCATTCTTCACAAAGAGAAAGTATTCTTTTCCTTTCTTTAGAATGGCTCCATCTATCACACTAAAATCAGGATTAAAGAAAAGCTTCGTTTCCGAGAACGTTTTAAAATCGGGAGTCGTCACATAATAAAGACGATGATCCAGACCGTCTTCCGATGGACCAACCTCACTAAAACGTCCATCGATAGTAGATGCCCAGAAGATGTAATAGAGCTTACTTGCTTCATCATAAAACAATTCGGGAGCCCAAGAGTTTCTAACTGTTGGTTCATGAGTCATCACAGGGATAGCCTTTTGCTCCGACCAACTAATCAGGTCTTTAGACGAAGCATACCCAATAATATTATCGTGCCAGCCCGTAGTCCAAACCATGCGAAAGGTTTTATCGGGAGCTTGTACTATACTTGGATCACGCATCAATTTATCTTTGCCAACAGCAGGAAGTAAATAACTTTTGCCGTCATTGAGCGGAGTCCATGTTAAACCATCCAAACTATAGGCCAAATGGAGACCTGTTTCCGACTTTCCGGTAAAATAAGAAAACAGATAAACATCTTTGGCTGTACTGCTTATAGTACTCGTTATTAGCAATACTGCCAATATAAAAACAATAAAAGGAATATTTTCTTTTTTCATTTCAGTAATATCTTGTTAACGACTTGAGACTTTAAAATTCTGTGATTTCACTCAATTCGGCTTTAAAGCCATCTACATTGTGCAAAACGTAAGGCTCTACCCCTTTGGCTACTTTAGCACGATAGTTTATCAATCGGATATTCTCTGCATCTTTTATCCACAACGATGGTCGATAATCTTGTTTCATAAAATTAATCTGCACATTATTCAGTTCTATATTTTTAGCATGGCGGATAAAGAATCCCGAAGCCGGAATGGTTCCGAACATCCAAGGCTCAGGATACAAAGCCTCATTTTCGGGAGGCAGTAATTGAGCATCTTCTTTTGTTCCGCCTCCTTTATACAATATTCGAATATTACTCAATTGGACATCATTGATCTGATGATCGGGCACTCCGCTTATTATGCTTGCATAACGAGAATCGGCATTATAAACATTTACATTACTGATCGTTACTCGTGAGATATTGCCCACAGGCGTTCCCTTAGGGCTTCTTAAACGAGAGCCTAAACGCAAGAAGAAAGGAGCATTTACAATATCACGCATAGTAATGTTGGTGATGGTAATATCTTCGAGACTTCCACCGTCTACCGATTCGAGAGCCAAGCCTCTGCATCGTTCAAATATACAATTCGAAATGGTGATATTTTTGAATCCCCCACTCGATTCTGTTCCGAATTTTATACGTCCTGTTACATATCCCTGATCGGGAGCTTGTGGCTCATCTCGTTGAAAAGAAGCATCCAACATCGAACCTTTATCGAATCCACTTACAAAGCAATTGGTTATAGTCACATTTTCGGTATCCCGAAAAAAGCCTAATACATAGCTGCTTTTCAATACGATAGCATCGTCCCAAGGGGAATTTACCGAACAATCGGAAATACGTACATTGCGGCAACAATCGATATCGAATCCATCGCGATTGGTATCTACTTTTACATTACTGATCGTCAGGTTATCAACGCCTGTGGCAAGCAATGCAAAGTGTCCGCAATTCAGCATCGAAACATCTTTAATAGTTACGTTCTTACATAGTTTCAAACTGATTGCTTTGTTTCCAACTCCGGGTAAGCGGCTTTCTTCACGGGTTAAGCCTTGCCCATTTATTAAGCCTTGTCCGCTTATCGTAATATTTTCGAGACCTATACCCCAGATCAGACTGTTTTTCCAATGACTGTGTCCAAAGTCCTGAAACTGATTGTGGATATTCTCCTCAGCCAAATCATAACCACTGTCTTTTTCGGGATATGCAGCCAAAATAATCGCCCCTGCATCCAAATACAGATGTATATTACTCTGTAAACGAATCGAATAACTCGCATACGTTCCTGCAGGAATAAAAACGGTTCCGCCTCCATTAGCAACGGCAACCTCAATCGCCTTGTTTATGGCAGGAGAATCTATTTGTTTTCCATCCCCTTTTGCTCCGTAATCACGTACATTATATGTTGATGCAAACAAATTGCCAACAAGACTGAAGAGAGTAGCAAGGATGAATATATTTCTTTTCATATCTAATCAATAGTTACAAATTACGGGTTACAAGTCTGTTTCTTGAAAAAGTGACATATCTTCTCAATGGCAACATTTTCTACACAATCTACACAAAAAGGTTACAGTCTGTGTTTATTTTTTGTCACTTTTAGTAATTTACTAAAGCACTACATATCAACAATAAAGCTCATAAAAGATTACAAAAGTGACAAAAGTGACACTTTTTCAGCATCTATTTTTTCCGTCTTCTTTTTTCGATGTAATCAGCTATTATATAGATAAATAAAACAAAATCTATAATAATCAGTAGTTGATTATAGGAAACGTTCTATTAAATTGTCTTTTTCTACGCGCAATCGAAGATTGCTTGTATCCCTTTTGCCCAAAGCCGCAAAAGGAATCAAAAAGGCTTTGTGCTGCGTGGCTCGCCTGTCTGACTAAAGCTTGCAGGCTAAACTAAACTTATTGCCTTGCGGCACGTTTAGTTTTACGCCTGCTTTGCTTGTCAGCCAACGGCTGGGGCTCTGATGCACTGGGGCTGACGCACGTAACGACTATCGTCCGTAAGGCTACTGACCTTGCCGGTTGCACGGGGTACCCGATGTGGGAGAAAAGCGTAAAAAAACAAAAAGAAATCAAAGTCAAATGTATTTTTTTGTTTTCGCTTTCGAAGCACGTATCGGGTCGGGCAAAGAGGCACAGTCTTGATCTTTTGTTTCGTTTTGCATCAAGGCAAAATGAAAGACAAACCCAAAGGGTGCGTCAGTAAAAAAGCATTTATTACTAACAATAAAGGCTACTGACAGCATTATTCACCAGTTTCCAAAGGCATTAATCTGAAAGTCCTCAACTCATCTGCATTTCCGTACATCGTATGATGACGAGACAGATTCCAAAATCCATCTTTGGGTTTACCTTCGTTATTATCGTAATCAATTACCGCCCAACAGAGACCGATTAATTTATTGGCATACAATTCGGATTCGACCGAAAACTTACTACCCTTTGGCGAAGCATAATCAAATGGTGTTATATAAAATTCGAGTGTCAGTTTTCCGCTTTCTCCTTCTTTAACATCATATTTATAGGCATAATCCGAATAAGGCTTTTCTTTCAGCCATTGCTGAGGTCCCCAATACATACACCAATCGTCTTTCTTTGGAGGTGTATAAATATGGTAGTTTTGAGCCTGCCGACCGTGAAACAATTCCCACGCCTGTTCTTGCGTAATATCCTTGAAAGGGTAAAACTTATCGATAAAAAGTCCTCCTGAACGATCTCCATCGACTACGACTTCAAAAATATCGACCATCAGATCATCTCTCGAAAACGACCAGTAATTATCATAGGCTTCGTATAGAAAATACAAACGATTTTCGCCTTCCGACCAGCCTACTTTTACCTGAATATCCAAAGTTGACTTATTGGGAGAGGAATATTTGTCCTCATCTTCGGTCATCTGATCTATTCCTATCGAATAACTAGCCGGAACGATATCCCAATCATGCGTATTACCATCAATTCGGGGTATTTTATCGGAAGGGAAACAGAATACCTTAAATACCATCGGCTCTGTTTGCCCTTGTACCCGACAAAACATAAAAACAAGTGTATATCCTAACAACAGCCATTTCATAAGCCACTATTTCTTTTGAGATTCTTCTTTGAAAAGATCAGGCAACATAAAATGATTAAAATCTACATTTTCGTTTTGTTTATAGACACAGAAATATTCTTTCTGACCGTTAATCAAAGGTAAAGAAGCAGCTAAAGCAGGCGAATCGGTTTTCTTTCCCGAGTCAAAAAACGCTTTTGGTGACTTTTGTACATGGGCATCCGACAAACGAATATCTGATGTTGCGGGCATTACTGCATTCACAGTTTTCAATCGCATACTTTCACCATGATATAAAGTAAAAGCTGTATGCTCGACGCTGAAAACATTGTTACGGCAGTAGATCGGTTTTAACCTCCCATGTTCGTTTTCAGATAATATTTTGCCATAAGCACCTCCATACGACCAAAACAGATTTAGGTTCTGAGGAATAGCCACAGGATTCACTTCTATTACTATACCGTCCGATTGAGAGAGTGAAATAACTGTTATAACCAATTTTCCTTTTCCCAATATCGGGTCGGATAGCGTATAAACTAACGATCTGTTATCAGATTGTTTCACATCTATTTCTTTAAAATCACCCAACCATCTACTGACTTCTGCACCTATAATACCAAACTTCAAATTGCCACCCATTTCGGGAAAATAGAAAGCTAATTCGGGGTGCTTATCCAATAGTATTTTAGCGTTATTACTCTTTCCGTTTAATTGATATGGAAAAGGAGCATTACCTACTATATTTATCGGATAATTTACATGGGTACTATTATTTATAGATATGGGACTGTTGTCTTTTGCCCTGACATCTATATTTTGAAATCCGATATTTTTTGCAAAGGAGATACTTCCCAATGTCTCTACATCCCCTTGAATATTATCGAAGTGGAAATTTTGCATAAAGGCATCTTTGCTTCCTGATATTTCCAGAAATTTCCGGGAATCTTTTATCCGAATATCCGAAACATATACATCTTTAAAAGATGGAATACCTTTCTTTGGATCTACTTTCTCCAACATCTTCACCCAATGATCGGGCAAAGGCTTGTTTTTGTATTCTTTAGGTAAAGTAGAATAACTATAAGCGGGATTCCAATTGACATTGGCTTCGAAAGCAATCTTTACATCCTCCAATTCTACATCTCGGATATAGATATGCTCGGTAGTTCCGCCTCTGTTCATTGCCGATTTTAATCGGATAGCTACATTCGTACCTTTTGCTTTCAATCCCTCTGCTAAAATATATCGAATACCTCCCGATGTTTCGCTGCCACACGTCAGTAATCCACCACCTGCACGAGACAGGCAATTGCGAATTACGACATATTCAGTGGGACGATTTACCCTCAAGCCATCGGCATCCCTACCCGATTTGAGGCAGAAATTATCATCGTTACAATCAATATCGCAGTTCTCGATCAGTATATAGGACGAAGAATCAACATCAACTCCATCGGTGCTGGGTCCATGTCCTCCTACATTATTTTGAACTACTACCCCATCGACAGTACAAAACGAAGAATAAAGCAGTTGAATAGTCCAGAATCCTGCCTGTTGAAAAGTGAGGTCTTTAACCGTAATATCTTCAGAATTGGATATCAATAATGTACGGGGACGTTTACAATCATAGTCGATAATCCAGCGTAAGCCTTTAGCTTCGTATCTCTTACGCATTTTCCAATACGCATCCCAAAAGACTTTACCTTGTGCGTGTATGATGCCCGAACCGCTCAGCATTACACTTTTCTGATCCAAAACATTTATTAAAGCCGAAGGCCAACGCATTTCGATACCTGCCACTCGTGTATCTATTTCGGGGTAATCTTCTATATCGGTACTTCCTAAAAGCACGGTTCCCTTCGGTATTTCAAAATTCACCCCCTCTTTCAGATACAAAGCCCCCGATAAATATTTCCCCTTGTCGAAAGTAACAATTCCTCCTCCTGACGAAGCACAGGCGTCTATCGCTTTTTGAATGGCTTTTGTATTTAAGGTCGTTCCATCTGCTTTTGCTCCATAATCCACCACCTTAAAAACGGCTATATTTTTGGGCTGTTGTCTCGCTCCTACCTTTTTAGTCCACGACATATCAGAACCCGGAGTGAATGCACTTACACTAGGTATCATCAGATAAACAATATATAAAAAGCAGATAAATTTCTTCATATTTATTGTTTCTTGTTTCTCTTGCTCAGTTTCAGTATTTCAACACCTGCATCAATAATCAAGCCTAAGCCGTGTTTTTCGTTTTCACCTACAGGACGGCTGTAATAAAAGGGCAAATCATCGGTGATACCTGTTCCGACACATACATTTTTGAAGTGTCCGTTTTCGGTTATCTGGTCTTTTTTCAGTGCATTCCATCCCAATTGAGCTATTCTCATGTAAGTTTCATCAAACCAACCTTCATTAATGGCTTTGGCTATTCCATAGACATACATGGCTGTTACCGACGACTCATCGTATGATTCGGGTTTATCCAATAATTGATTCCACATTCCGTTTTCATTCTGATAACGTGATGCTCCCACAATTTGCTTTTCCAGTAAATCGATTAACTGTTTTCTGCCTTCGTAATTTTTGGGTAACACATCCAATAAGCGAACCAATGAAACGGTAATCCAACCATTGGCACGTCCCCAAAATGCAACTCCGTTACGATTAAGATCGGTATAATAACAATGATAAAACAGTTGTTTTTCGGGGCACCACAGGTAATCTGAAATATTGATAATCTGACGGGTTGCTTCATCAAAGTATTTCTTATCGCCCGTTTGTTTTCCCATCTGAGCCAGAAACGAAACGCTCATGTATACATCGTCAGCCCAAACAGTCATCTCACGGGGAAAGGTGCGACACAATGTGCCATCATCTAAACGGGTCTGATCTTGCATGATATGCTTTGCTGCTGCTTCGAAATATTCTTTGTACTGCTTTTTAGAATCGTAGTTATATACTTCGATAACGGCAGCTCCCATTGCTCCGCAATCGTCCAGTTCTTTCATATTCCAAAGCTGACCGAAAGGCCAATGCCAATGCTTTCGGTCGTTACGGAATGTATTTTTAAAATACTCGTAATTGGCAAATCCGAATGCGACATGATTCTTTGCATAGTTGATATACTTGGGGTCATTGAGATACTCGCCCAGATTTATCATACTCATATCCAACACTCCATTCGAATAATGCCATTCGGAGAGTGGACTTTTAAACCTCACATCTTCGCCTTTAGGTATTTCTTTGGTACTGTTGTATGTTTTACCTGTTGTCACTCCTACAAATTGAGTAACAGGCTCTTTCAATATATTATCGGCTACCGCTCTTATGCATTCTTCATCGGTACGTTGTTGAGAAAATACCGTTACAAACGTTAACGAAAGAATCCCACATACAGTTAATAGTCGTCTTTTCATATAGATATTATAAGTTTAAGGTCACAGACCTGTTTATTAATTCAGCATACAATTATTGCAACCTTAATTTCAATCGGGTTTAATAGTCGAAGAAAAAGGTGTCAATGGAATATGAAATGTATCGAAAGCATCGGGATGAGCAGGATTATAATTTCGATATCCCTTTTTGATGTATTTCTTAATAGGCAGATTCGATTCAATTATACCCTTGATTATGCAACGTGCAATCTCGTACCCTCCATAGGGATTGAAGTGTGTATTGTCCTCCAAGGCTTTATCCTGATCGGGAAATGTTCCGGCAGGATAATGTACAAATGCCTTTTTAGAACCTTCTACTCCCCACGCTTCATAAAGCTCTTTGCTCATATTATTGAGATTAATCAGAGGAACGTTTTCTTCTTTAGCCAACAATCGAACCGCATTGGGATACTCGCCGTGCGTATTGATTACTTTTCCGTTTTCATCAAAACTTCGGCGGTGCATAGATGTTACCAGTACAGGATTTGCTCCTTTTTTACGAGCTTCATCTACCAAGTATTTCAAGTCACTTGTGTAGCTTGCGTAGGGGCCTTTACCCTCGCCTTTTTGTTTTTGATCGTTATGTCCAAACTCTATAAACAGATAGTCACCTTTCTTGATTTTGGTTAATAGTTTAGCAAAGCGCTTAGACGAAACAAACGTATTGGCCGCCTCACCCGATTCGGCATAATTGGCAATAGCCACTTTGGATGTAAAGAAAAGCGGAAACACCTGCCCCCATCCGCACCACGGTTCGTTGGCTTCGTCAACGACGGTTGAATTTCCTGCTAAGAATAAGGTTATCAGATTATCTGCTGATTTTATTTCGATACTTTGCACTGATGGATTGTCACCATTAAATTCGAGAGTAAGTTTATTATCCCAAATAAGTTTGCCTATTTCACGAGGTTTTATTTTGACTGATTCGGTTTCCGAAATCTTTGTATTACGGATATTTATAGCAAATTCATGTGTAATAAATTCACCTTTTTTTGTCTCAATGTTTTTGAGCATTAATCTACGAGATTCCGCTTTTACAGTAGTTCTGCTCGGGACATCCTTACTACCTAATACAACTTTCACCAGATAGTTTCCTTCGGGAACATCTACCGAAAAAAAGAATGGCTTTCCATCATTCGGATGTGTTCCTAAATCGTAGCCGTAGCCTCCTTCCTTATACATATGATCGGAAGCAACAGAAACAAAACCTTTCTGATGCTTATCTCCTGCCAGATTAAACTTGTAATCTACTGCCATATTAGTACTTACTATTCCAAATAAACATAGAACTATTATAAGGGCTGATTTCATTCTCTCTATTACTTATTTCAAATAAAAAACCTCTTTCAACGATTTCGACACAGGCGAATTATCGGGATTGGTTTCCATAATATCAGCCATATATGCCCACCATTTCTGAACAACAGGATTCTCTCCCAACGATTGGGAAGAACCTCCCTCCACCTTTTGAGAAGCATACAGAACATTGGTTTCTTCATCCCAATAAATACTATAATCGCTGATACCTGCTTCTTTAAGAAGAGATTTTAATTCATCCCATATTTCGTTGTGACGTTTTTCATATTCAGCCTCTTTTCCGGGCTTCAAGTACATTTTAAATGCTTCTCTTTTCATAGCCACTATTGTATAAGATTGTTATTTTCTAATAATATATTTTTGCAGTCCGAAATCGGGTAAAGCCACCAGTCCTTCAATAACAGATTGTCCATTCATCAAAGCTCCGTCACGAGTAGTATGCACATTGTCTTTATACAATTCTTTTACTTTTACTTGACCTAAAGCATCGCATTTTTGTGCTGTAAGATCATTCAAATCTATAAACGGGACATTCTCTTGTGCTGCCACCTCTTTTGCCCATTTGGTATATGTTTCGGTCATACGGTTCATCTTGCCATCTGTCCACTGATTCGATGGTGTAGGGGATAATACCACAGGGTAAGCTCCTTTGGCTTTTGCCTGACGAATATAAACACGCAGATAATGACCGAATGTATAGACTGTTTCGGGTCCTCCGTTTCGTTCCATTATTACGGTTTCCGATTCGTTACCAATACTTTTGAGTGATGCTCTGGCGCGACCCGTATTTAACGGACCTCCGTCGTTATGTCCGAATTGTATAAACAAGTAATCTCCTGTCTGAATGCCCGGCAATACTTTATCCCACAATCCTTCGGTAAAAAATGTACGGCTACTTCTTCCGCCTAAAGCATGGTTCTCTACAGATACTTTTGTTGTATCGAAGAATTGTTCGAAGAAGCTTCCCCATCCCCATTGATCGTTATCGCCGTTTCCTTTTCCATTTTTAACGGTAGAGTCGCCAATCAGAAATAAAACGGGTGCTTTTGCATTTTTACGTGAACTACCGGATACTATGTCTTGTGGACGTGAAGGATCGCTAACACTGAAAATGGGAGCAGTAGTATTTTGTTTATCTGAGTAATATTGCACTGCACTGTCATTCATTTTCGGATAGAAATTATTCAATAAATTGATAATCTCAGCTCCTGCCAATAATACAGGTCCATAACCATGTGCAGCGTATACGTTGACAGGACGATAGTAATAAAATGCCGGATCAAAAGCCATACCTGTACCTACACAAGTACCTTCGACCTGCCCTTCGCTGTTTATTTGGGTAGATACCGCATGCCAAGCCAGATTGGCTACAGGCGCATAAGCGATGGCATCGATCCACCCTTTGTTGACGGCTCGGGCAATACAATAGGCATAAATAGCTGTTGCCGATGTTTCGAGATACGAATCGTTTCGATCCAACAGTTGATGCCAGAAACCATCACCCGATTGATAGGATGTCAAGCCTTTTACATGCTCTTTTAATTGAGCCAGCACTTTTGATCGTTCGGGATGATTAGTGGGCAATACATCCAACACTTCAACCATGGTGAGTAGTGCCCACCCGTTTGCCCGTCCCCAATGGAAGGCAGGGTGCTCTTCGGACGATTCCACCCAACCGTGCATATATAAGCCTTTCTCTTTAACAAACATTCGTTTCGAAAACTGAAGTATCTGCTTTACCGCCTCATTGTAATATTTACTTTCGCCTGTGAGCTTACCCATTTGAGCAAGAGCAGGAATACTCATATACATATCGTCGAGCCAAAGGGTATTCATTTGTGGGCGTTTACGGGCAAATGTACCATCATAGAGACGGTATTCGCTATACATGATATAGTTGATATAATTGTCGATAAGCGGACGAAGATTATATTCGGATTTAGTTTGCTCCAACTTAATCATAGAAGCACACATTGCCCCTGCATCATCCAAAGCATGAGGTGTGAGCATTTGCTTCATCTGAGGATCAATCACACCGTAATCGTCCATCAGTTTTTTGAAATGAGGTGCAACATCCGACAGAAATTTAAACCTGTCGTTCACATAATCGAAATAGCGTTTGTCGCCCGTAGCAGCTGCCATTTCCAACATCCCCGAATAGGTAACTCCCCACTCGTAACTAGCCAAACGGAAAGCACCTTTTTCGAGTTCGGAGTTGCTATCCATTTTTGAATAATCGGTAATTACTTTCCTTGTTTTCTTGTCGATTACATTGGTGGGAGTGGATACCTCGAGATAAGACAAAACTCTATCTAACGATTTCTTTACTTCATCTTTTGAGATCATCCCGTAAGGAACTTTATAATCGGGAGCCAATAGATGCAAAGGTGTAGTAGAATCGTTTATTTTATCCTCTTTTTTCTGAGCAGAAATAACACCACTTATCAATAGGAAAACTAAAAGCGAGAGTATATTCAAAGTGTATTTCATGGTCTTCGTATATTTATTGCAAAATAAGGTCTTCAAGTCTTTACGAAACATGGAAAATTATTCAATTACATAGAATTTAAGGCTTCTATTTTGTTTTTACTCCTAAGGTTACATAAACAGAATCTGAGAATTGATAACCTCGATAAGTAACTGCTAATTGTATAAGCGTACGCTTTCTCAGGGGAATATCTTTTGATGTTACCAACCTACTGCGACTCTCTCCACCTATCGACCACAAGTAACTGTCATAATTCATCCCTGCATCCAATAACAATTCGGTAGCATCGGTTACAATTTCTTTTTCGCGAAATATCTTACCCAGATCAGCACCCATATAAAATCCGGGTTGCGTAGGCTGATTATAAGCTACGTTTTGAGTTGCCATGCTTATCCTGTAAATCGGGTCTTCCAAGAATGTATGGAAACGATATTCGGTAGGATATGTAGACACATACAATCTCAGGTTGTTATTATCTTCGGTTCTCAATAAAACCTCTTCACGCCAATCGCCCACAATATCGCCTTGTATGGCAGGTGTTGCTTTTGTTCCATTGTTCGAAACACATCCTTCGGCAGTAAGCAGGGTTTGAAATCCGCCGTTCTTATAATCGTATTTCGTTATTTTGTTTTTATCGAGCAACTCACGAAGTAAATCCCCATCCCACCAACAAGCCATATTTACCGATATGTCTTGCATAGCAGTATCAATCACCTCGCCTTTTATATTCCGGATGCCTTTGGACTCCCACGACCACATTTCAACTCCGGGATAATTGGGGTCGATATCAGCTGCCATACATCGACCTACATCCGTAGATGAAGGTACCTGAAACAGTATTTCGCCTGTTCGTGCATCACGGTAAGTAGAACCATCCCGTTTATTTTCGTGGCAATCCCAAACTTGTAATCCTCCTCTTTTCGGGTCAAAAACGGTCAGATGGATAGCATCACCGTGTCCTAATTTAGTATTATACAGGCCTGTCCCATCGTGATCTATGGCACACGATCCGTATATAATTTCGTCGCAACCGTCTCCATCCACATCACCTACTCTGAGGTTGTGGTTTCCCTGTCCTGCATACGACTCATTACCGGGAGTATTCGAATCGAAAGTCCAGCGTTTCGTTAGTTTTCCATTTCGCCAATCGTAAGCAACCAAAACGGTGCGTGTATAATAGCCTCTACACATGACTACACTTGGATGCTCGCCATCGAGATAGGCAATAGCCGCCAAATACCGATCCATGCGGTTTCCCTTGTCATCGCCCCAACTCATTAACTCACCTCTGGGCGGATCGTAAGGAAGGGTTCCCATCGCCTTGCCTGTCTCACCATTGAAGATGGTCAAGTACTCATTTCCCGATAGCATAAAACCATCTGAATTTCGAAAGTCCAACTTTGCATCTCCTATAATATTACCCAATCCGTCAACCGAACCATCGGCGGTTTTCATTACTATTTCGGCTTTGTTATCCCCATCCAGATCATATACCATAAACTGCGTATAATGTGCCCCTGCACGGATATTTTCACCGAGATCTATTCGCCAGAGTTTAGTTCCGTTCAGTTTATAGCAATCAATAAATACATTGCCTGTATAACCCTTGTGTGAATTATCATGCGCATTAGATGGATCCCATTTCAGGATAATTTCATATTCGCCGTCACCATCTACATCACCGATACTGGCATCATTGGGCGAATAAGTATAGGCTTGTCCATCGGGAGTAACCCCATCTTTAGGTTTATCAAGTGGAATATTTACATAACCCACAGGGGCATTTGCAGGAAGGGTATATTTTTGTTCTTCTTTCTCAATGCCTTTTGCAAATGATTTTATTACATAAGTTTGCTCACTGCTAGAAGCTGTTTTGTCTTCAAAGAAAGTCCCTTCGGTTATTGGTTTATCATTTATTTTAGTTCCGTTTCGATAGATATTAAAAGATATATCCATAGGATCGGACGAAAGATAACGCCAACTCAGGAAATTTGTTTGATTATCTTTCTTCACAACAACCAATCCTCTATTGAACTTCTCCCGTTTAAGCTTTGTATAATCGTAATTGGGCTGTGCCAAAACTGACAATGTAGAAACCATGAGAAACAAGCATACAACAAAGTATAATAATTTATTATTTTTCATATTTTCAGGTATTTCGATTTTTTTCTTGGTAAAAGACAAAACTAAGTCCTCTTATAATTTTCGGACTTAGTCTTGCCTGAGATTTTCAAGATTGCAAACCTTTCTATTGGTTCACCAAAAGATAAGAATAAATATTTTATCTACTTAATAACCCGGATTTTGCATGGCTTGTTTTTCTTCTCCGCTCAATGGTTTACCATTCTTATGAATAGCATCTAAAAAGGCTTGAGGTATAGGACGAAGATTGTGTACACCTTCTTTCGGGTTTGTATCATCGTTAAAGACTTTAGCTCTCGTAACCAGAGTCTTTGTTCTTGAGAGATCTTCCCAACGCAACAATTCTCCGACAAGCTCTCTTGATCTTTCGTTCAAGATAAAATGAAGGAATTTTTCAGCTTGAGAGGATGCTCCGACTTCTGTATAAAATTCTTTTGTCGAATTGAATATATCAGTTGTACTATTCAGATGCAGTGCCGATAATGAAGCCGTAGTTGTTACCGGTATGTTATTAGACTCATAGTAAGAATTTATTTCCGAATAAGATGTATACTGTGCTGCGTTAGCTACGGCATTATTCTTATAGGCTGCTCCTCCATCCGAGTAAACGGTTCGGTCTTCACCCTCTTTATAAGCTGCTCTGTCTCTCACTGCATTGATATAAGGTAATGCCGCATCGTATTGACCTTTGCGTCCATAGGATTCGGCTGCAATAAGATAGGTTTCGGCCAAACGGGCTAAAATCCCATCGCGACAACCAAATTGTGATGCTACCGAGATACGCGATCCATCTAAAAATTTGCTCATTGTCACATAGCGGCTTGTTGTATAATTGCCATGCTCGCTCATTAAATTGGGGGAGTCTCCGTCGAAATAACGTACAAACATGTGTGGGGCACGGTATTTAATATTTTCGTCTGTATACCTTTTATCTCCTGCATTATTTACGATATACAGAATCGATTGCTGCCCTCCTGCAAAACGAGGTTTTCCTACAAGTTCGGGCTTAGGTGCATATTTAGCCTCCCAAACCGGAGCACTTGCCGGTTTATTACAAGAATAACTGGTTTTAAACGATTTCCAGAATCGAGAATCGTTCACCCGGTCAAACACATCCATGGAGTAATCGGTAGTTCTCATCCTCTGAAATTCACGACCTCCGGGAATATCGCGTTGCATTCCTGCCAAGTTTTGATAAATCGAAGGATAGTACAGATGCACTTGGTTTCCATAGCGCCCCTGTGTTGCCGTATTATTGGAGAACTCTGCTGCCAGAATAATCTCGGGTAGTTTTTCATTTGCACCGTTAACCGTTGTATAATTCCACAATTCACGGAAATCTTTGGCTAACGAATGTTTTCCACTATTGATTACTATATCTGCATATTTGATGGCATTGTCCAGATCTTCATTTTTTGTCGCTGAATTCCAATCACTGTAAAGCTCGCTGGCACGGGTAAGATAAGCTTTTGCTAAAAAGTGAGCTGCCGCCCATTTAGTAAGACGACCTTGTTGGGCAGGTGTAGCGGGCAATAAATTATAGGCTTCGGTAAAATCCTTAATAATTTGGTCGAAGACCTCGGGTGCTGTATTTCTGCCAAATTCAAATTCGACAGTCACAGAAGGTTCCAGTTTGAGAGGTACTCCGCCAAACTGCCTCACCAGCTTAAAATAATCGAAAGCTCTCATAAAATGACCTTCTCCTAAACGTGTATCCCGATTGGGTAGATTTCCGTAATATAAAGGCACGTTTTTTATCAGAATATTAGCACTGGCGATATTGCTGTACATATTGTCCCAGACATTAGCAGCATATACATTCAAAGAATTTAAACTGGCATCGTATGTGTTCCACATCTGTTCCGAACGGTCTCCTCCGACCGAAAATTCGTCAGTACCGTAATTGGTGGTAGCGTAAGCCCAATTATAATTAAAATGAAATCTGAGTCCCTGATACATTCCAGTTGAGAGTCCGTCTAAACCTTCGGGTGTTTCAAAAGACTGCAAACTCAATGATGTTGTTAACTCTTCATCCAAAAAATCGGAGCAAGACGGCATCAGAACAACCGTAGATGTTGCGATTATGCAACAGTATACTATATTTTTTATATTTTTCATGCTTTTCTCTTTTAAGTAAAAAGGTCTGAGACCTTGTTTGTTTTAGAATCCGATATTCACACCGAAGATTATTCCTCTATTGAAAGTGGAGCCTCCTAAATCGGGATCAATCCAATCGATTTTAGAGTACAATAATCCCGGGTTTCTGAATTGTGCAAACAGCTTCAAATTAGTTACTCCCAAGTTTGATAAGGTTTGTTTTGGGAATAGATATCCTAATGAAATATTACGCAGTTTGATAAACGAACCGTCCTGATAATTCATCGAACTTTTAAATTCATCGCCGGATGCTCTGTCGTAATTAGGTGCAGGATAATCATTGGTCGGATTTGTAGGTGTCCAATAATCTAACAGACGTTGAGCAAATCGCCCTTGCAAGGATTCGGCTCCGGTTTCCATCATGAAATTCCAACGGGAGAAGATAAAGAATGATAGTTCCCAGTTTTTATATGTAAATGTATTTACAAGACCTGCCGTCCAGCTCGGATTTTTCTGCCCTACAATCTTACGATCGTTATTGGCATCGATCTTGTAATCGCCATTCTGATCTACAACCTTTATACTACCGGGTTTGAAAGCATGCCCGTTTGCATTGAATTTCTCCATTTCGGCTAAGTCTTCAGGTGTATTTTGCCAGATCCGATCTTTCTCATAGTCGTAAAAAACACCTAAACGTTGTCCGATAAACCAGTTGTTAGCAAGAATGTCTTCTTTTCCATTTGCCAACTCTACTATTTTATCTTTATTAGCCGAAAAATTCAAGTTTGTAGACCATGAAAAATCTTTGGTTTCGATATTTACCGAGTTCAATGTTAAGTCAATCCCCTTATTAGAAGTCTTACCTATATTTGTCCATACACGCGTATATCCTGTTACGGATGGAATATCTCTTTGCATCAGCAAATCGCTGGTAGTAGATGTATAAAGGTCTAAATTACCGGTAAGACGGTTATTAAAGAAACTAAAATCAAGTCCAAGATTCCATTGGGTAGTACGTTCCCATCCTAGATTTTTGTCAGGCATCACAATAGGGTCTTTCATGGAAGGATCAGACTGAACATAGCCCGGAGCAACCAATGCTCCCCATGTATAATAAAGAGTTTCTATTCCCCCTTTAGTCTGATAAGCAGAGATCGCAGAGTTACCCGTAGAACCAACGCCTAAACGCAGTTTCATTTGATTGATCCATTTCTGGTTTTTAAGAAATTGTTCTTCATCCAAACGCCAGCCAATGGCAGCCGATGGAAAAAAGTCCCATTTATTACCTTCTGCCAACTGAGATGCTCCATCCCAACGAGCCGATGCAGTCAGCATATATTTACTGTTAAAGCTGTAATTGGCACGAGCCATATAGGACAACAATTGAGTTTCTACCAAACCCGATCCGAATGCATCGAGTGCACTAACTGAGTTCAACTGATTCCATAACTGACTATTCCAAGGAAGATTACTGGCTGTCATGGTCGAAGTTTCTTCATGAAACTTAGAAGAACTTTGCAACAAGGTTATTCCCAGATTGTGCTCTTTATTAAATGTTTTATCATAATAGATTAAGTTGTCTAATGTCCACGATAGTCGTTGTGTTTTATTCAATTGTGCATAATTGGTAGAACCGGGTTCTCCTGCACCTCTGTTAGAGGATCTTTCATCCATAAAACGCCCGTTTCTGAAATTATAAAAATCGGGACCGAAATTGATACGATAACGCAATCCTTCCATAAACTTAATCTCGGCATAAAAACTTCCCAGAGTACGTAAAGTGGTACGTTCGTTTATCACATATTTATCGTCACCTATCGGGTTTAAGATATTAACATCACCACCCGGCATATTGATACGGTTACCGTTTTCATCAAAAGGTACTGCATAGGGTAACATGGCCTGAGCGGCAAAATACAAGTTACCGGGACCGGTTGCATTAGATGTTGAGTAGCCGTAATTCTGCACACTCCATGTACCTGTAATAGAAGCTCCTAACGAAAACCACTTGGTCGGATTTACATCGGTACTTATTTTGACATTGTAACGCTCAAAATCCTGTCCTTTTTGGGTTCCTTCCTGATTCAGGTATCCAAAAGAAGTGTGTGTTCTCATTTTATCGGTACCACCACTCGCACTTAGGGTATGCTCGTGAGTCAATCCGGTTCTTAATACCATGTCTGTCCAATCGGTAGTAGGTATCAAACTTCCGTCATAAGTTCCGTTAGCCCATCCTTTTTCGATATTTGCCCATGCAATCGGGTCTTGCCCGAATATTGCCTTGTCAGCCTCAATAGTAGGAGTTTCGGGATACGTATTTTTTGCCGCACGGCGGAAAGCATCGCGACGGAATTCTACATATTGTGGAGAATTCATCATCGTTGTCCGATCGTACATATTTTCAAAAGTTACTATTCCCGAATAGTCCAAAGTCATTTTACCGCTTTTACCTCTTTTGGTCGTTACCAAAACAACTCCATTGGCTCCTTTTGAACCGAATACGGCTGTTGCCGAAGCATCTTTGAGTACATCTATTGATTCTATATCGAGAGGGTTCAGTGCTTCGATACCTCCTGATGCAAGAGGAATTCCGTCCACTACATACAGAGGCGAATTACTTGCATTCAAAGAGCGGCTACCACGAATAAGTATTTTACCCAGTTCTCCGGGACGTTCGTTAGAAGTTATATCCACACCAGCTGCACGCCCCTGCATAGCTTGCAAGGCATTTGCCACAGGTAGTTTCCGTATATCTTCGGAACTCACATTTACCATTGCACCCGTAACGTCACTCTTTTTCATAATACCATATCCTACTACCACTACTTCATCGAGTAATTTAGCATCCTCTTTAAGTATCACTTTTATTTGTGACTGTCCACTTACCGGAATCGATTGTTTGATATACCCTATATAGGCAACCTCCAAAACGTCGGAGGCATTTGCCTGGATCGAAAATAATCCATCCAGATCGGTTATTGTTCCTACCGAAGTACCTTTTACACTAACCGAAGCTCCTATTATAGGCTCGTTATTTTCATCATAAACAGATCCTTTGACTGTTTTCTGTTGTGCATACGAAACAACAGACAAAAGCAAAAAGATCATCGTCAAAAACATGTATCTTGTTTTGAATACAAGACATTGATTCGTTTTTAGTTTATTTCTCATGGATTTTTAATTTAAGTAATTCTTAGATCAGGTTTTTCTCTTCCGATTCTGTGATCGGGAATTAAGGTTTGTTTAATTTTTCATGGCCCTTGTGTTTATATTTATTAAATCATCGACGAAAGTAGGCTACAAGACTATCCGCACAAATGTATTTTTGTACAGAAGCATAGAAAATAAGACTTTAGGATCATTTATAGGGCTTCATAAACCTCAGCCTCTACAATACGCAGCTGTCCTTTAGCATCTAAGGCTTTAGGATCTTTATACAAATCGAGCTCTTTTGTTCCCGTAACTTCCACAATACCGCCAAAAGCGTCCTCATCGCTGCTTTGCCCCATTAGCTGAATCTTAACAAAGCGTCCTCTTGTCGGTTTTATGGGAATAGAAATGTAACCCAGGCTCTTTTCGGTGTCGCCTCTGTAAACTTCAACATCGTCAACGGTAATAATGATCGGATAACTGCGCATTCTCCATCCTGTGAGTTTGAGTTCTATTTCAGATATGGTTGCATCCCGTTCCAATTCGTATTTTATCCATCCTGTACGGATATTTCCATCGTTAGTCCATTCCGAAAGTTCATTATCATCGTAGCTGAGTTTCGCTTTATCTTCGTTGCTGCCTGCGGTTGCTGCAACAATATCGATACTTTGTCTGGAAGGTTTAAAAGATGCTCCGACAGGAGTTTTACCTCTCTCGAGATTAGAGGATTGATATTCGCCACTTATATATTCTGCAAGTCCGTCTTTTTGTTTAAAAGGAACGGATTCGAAAGAAACGGTAGCCGATTTCAAGCCTTTTGCTGATGCTGTCAATGTTACTTTACCTGCCGTATTAGTTGATCTGACAAGCACCCGATTGACTCCTGCTTCGAGAGGTAATTCTTTAGATAATATATAATTGTCTTTGCCTTGTGCAATGCCTCCACGCCATTCGGCAGCTCCCGAAAGTGAGAAAGAAGCCAATACTTCGGAGGTGGGACAACGGTTTCCGTCTTTGTCAACCGTTTCGACTTCAATTAGTGCCAAGTCTGCCCCATCTGCTTTAAATCCATCGGGGGCGTGCATTACTTTCATTTTCAAGGCGACAGGATCTCCTGCCGTTTTTATTTCGCTCCTACTCAATATGGCTTTGCTATTGTCATAACTTATGGCTTCAATTTTACCTGCTTGCCATTGTATATTTTTAAATGTAAATAAAAACCGATAGCTCCGTTCGCCCATTCCTTGCGATTGCCCATTAATAAATAACTCCACCTGATCGCCCGACGATACTACAAGTACATCTTTTACGGTTTGAGGCGTATAATTCCAATGACCGACAATATGAGTGCGATGGTTTTCGACATCTACCCATCCATCCCACATCACCCGATGGGCATAAAAAGCATCCTTAGGAATACGCATGGCATCTACTTCTCCGCTTCGCCTGTAATTTTCAGCACCACGATAATGGGTATTGGAATCTGAAAAGATAATATTCGTTCCTCCAGAACTTACCCGCTTGCCTCTTCCAGGACGTGCTCTGAAATAGTCGTACCAACGGGTAACTGTTTCTTTTGCAAACGAATCCTGATTGTGATTATATGCACTTGCGTCCTGCCCTTTATGCAAAGGACCATCGCCATTTTTGTGATAAGGGGGAGTAAATTCATCCCAATATTTACGGAGTGCCTCATCTCTGCAATACTCTGTTGCCCACATGGGTATATGGGCACTTTTATTTATGTAAAGCATTTCGCCTCCATACTCTGCAATCTTACTGTCCAACATTTCACGTGAACCGATGGCACGTCCTCCATAAGGATCGTAACGATCTCTTACAGCCTTCATGTCAGCCATATGTTCTTCGCTGATAGATTCATTGCCCGATTCATAGAAAAGAATACTCGGATTGTTACGATTGTAAATAATGGCATCTCGCATCAGCTCAACACGTTGCTTCCACTGTCTGCCTGTAACATCTTTTTCAGCATCTCCGGCAGGCATAGCTTGTATAAGCCCCACTCTGTCACACGATTCTACATCCTGTTTCCACGGGGTTACGTGCATCCATCGAACCAAATTACCATTGCCTTCGACAATCAACCGATTGCTGAAATCGCTCAGCCAAGCAGGTACAGACATACCCACGGCAGGCCATTCGTTACTGGTACGCTGGGCATAGCCTTTCATTTGCAAAACACGATCGTTTAGCTCTACCATTCCATTTCTGAAAGCGGTTTTACGAAAACCTGTTCTCGTTTTCACCACATCTACGGGAATATTGTCTACATAGAGAGTTGTATATACATTGTATAAATAGCCATATCCCCAACTCCAAAATTCAAGATTATCAACCAAACTATTCACTCCAATAGTTTTGGTTTCTCCTGCTTTCAGGTCGGTAGGCGATGATTTAATCTTTTTTATCACATGACCGTTCATATCTTCTATCTGCATTTCGAAGCTGACAGTTTTATCTACCGAATATTCATTCCTGACTTCCGATTCTGCAAATACCTGAGCGTTTTTTTTGCTAATGTTTATTTCTCGTGCATAAATATATGTTCCTGTAGTTTTGAGATTACTATACAGAGGAAGAGTCTGATATACTTTATCTGTCACATGTAGAAAGACGTTCTTGGGAATACCTCCGTAGTTTGCATTGAAATTTATATTATTCCACTGATAAGTAGTACCTGTGGCACGCTCGGCATATTTCCACGAATTATCAATGCGGACAGCTAAAACATTTTCTTTGTTCCCGAAAAAAACATCGTCAGTAATGTCAAAACCGAAAGCCATCACGCCATTTTCGTGTATACTTATCTGCTTGCCATTTAAGTAGAATTCACCTCCAAAACGGATGCCTTCAAATTCAAGGAATATTTTCTTTCCTTTATCTTTTGCCGATAATTTAAAATGTTTTCGATACCACACAATACCGGTTGTATGATCTTCAATGGGCAGTTTAAAAGCATCGTCTTCATTAAAAGCTCTGGGCAATGTGATTTTACTCCATGAAGCATCGTTAATATCGACTTTTTGACCGTCTTCAACATCTCCTGTTTTTAAAAGCCACTGAGAATTAAAGTTATATTTCGCCCTTTGATTTCCTTTCGGAAAAGGCATCGCCGAACTACTGATTACTGACAGGACAAAGAGTATCACAGATAATATTTGAGGAAGGGTTCTCACATATTGTTTCATGATAATTGAATTTATAGATTTAAGGTTCATCAAAAGTATCTTCATAAAACGAAACAAAACATGGAAATTTGTCCATTCAACTATATTATTTGACACTATTAATCCACATGTCAGTTTTTCTTTTAAATTTGAATACGAAACCTATATAAAAATACCTGTTACTATGAATAACATAATCACCATATGTATTAGCATGCTCTTTTTTGCCATTACACATTTGGTAAATGCGAAGAACAGCGAGCTTCATTTTTCTCAAATAACTACCAAAGACGGACTGTCTCAAAATACGGTAAGGGATATTTTGCAGGACAATAAAGGATTCATCTGGGCAGGAACTTTAGATGGTCTCAACCGATACGACGGATATCAGATTGTGACTTACAAACCGCAGATAGGAAACCCTAAATCACTTATAGATCATCGGATCAAAAACTTGTTCGAGGACAGAAATGGTTACCTCTGGATTAAAACCTACAAAAATGTGTTTTGTTGTTATGATCCCGTCACTGAATCGTTTATTGATTACCAGCAGAATATTCCTGAGAAAAGCCAAATGTACTACACTTATTATTACGAAGCCAATAACGGCGATATATGGTTGTGGGGAAATACGAATGGTTGTTTAAGAATACGAAAGACGAAGCAAGGCTTTACATCTAAAAGCTTTCTTACCGATATTCCATCTGATAATAAAAGAAACGGACGATTTCTGTTCGAAGACTCGAAAGGCTCAATATGGTATGGAGGTGAATCGGGCTTGTATAAAATCAGTGAAGATAAATCAGAAAGCTTCTTCAATAAAAATACGGTATATCATACGACGAAAGCGGTAGAATCGAACGGTAAAATATATTTTTCGACAGAGCAGGTGGGCGTATTGATTTATGATATAAAAAGAAAGGTATTTGAAGCAAATACAAGCATGCAAGCTTCGCCTATCCTTACTGATATGGCAAAGACTAAAATAGATCAGTTGCTTGTGGTCACCAGATCGTTAGGTATTCAGTTTTTTAATACACGAAACAACGAATACTCAATTCCTGTATGGGCAAAAGATACTGATCTAAAAGGAAATATTCAGCTTATCATCGATAAGGAACAAAACATCTGGATATTCAATCATACAGGCTATATGTGGTATTATAATATCCAAAACAGTGAGGTGAAAAAATTGCAACTGATTCCTCAGAATATCATAAATATTATAGATGAAGAGCGATACAATGTCTTTATCGATTCGAAAGATATTATCTGGATTACCACCTATGGGAACGGTTTGTTTTCTTATGATCCTAAAAGCGAATACCTTCAGAATTACAAATATAAGTTGGGCGAGAACAGTCTAAGTTCCGATTATTTGCTGTCGATTACCGAAGACAAATTCGGCAACCTATGGTTAGGCAGCGAATATGCAGGTATAATAAAAGCCATAAAGCCCAATTACGATATACAGTATATAAGACCCGAAAACAAAATATCGATCGGTAAAAACAACAGTGTAAAAACGATTTACGAAGATTCGAACAACAATATCTGGGTAGGTACAAAAAACGGAAGCTTGTATGTATATGACCATCAAATAAAAACGATTAAACATGTTTACGAGGATTTGAATCCTTATACCATAACCGAAGACAAAAAAGCGGGTATGTGGGTAGGTACTAAAGGCAATGGTCTTTACCTTTTCGACACCAAGACTTTCAAGCAAATAGAACATTATAAGAATGACCCGACTGATCCGAACAGCCTCAGTAACAATTCGATATTCAGCCTATTGTTAGATAATAAAAACCGCCTTTGGGTAGGTTCGTTCGGAGGAGGTATCAATCTCTTGAAAGAAGATAAAGGCGCATCATCGTTTATTCAATTGTTCAATCAGGAAGGAAACAGGCGTTATATACGCACCATTTATCAGGACAGTAAAGGTCTTATATGGGTGGGAACGAGTGACGGAATCATTAAATTCAAGCCCGAAAACATTATTGCTAATCCTTTGGATTTCATCGCCTACAAACTAAATCTTCAAAAAGAAAACACCTTAAGCAGCAATGATGTCAAAACGATTTATGAAGACGAAGACGGGCAAATCTGGATAGGCACTGCCGGAGGGGGACTTAACAAGTATCTGAGAGATATTAATGGGGAAGGTATGTTTGAATTTTTCACCACCATCAACGGTCTGTCGGGAGATATTGTTTCGGGGATTCTTGAGGATGAGAATCATCAATTGTGGATCAGTAGCGAAAACGGTATTTCGAAGTTTGATAAAAAGTACAATTCATTTACTAATTTCCATTTTTCGGAAAATACGTATGGTAATCACTTTAATGAAAATGCAAATCTTAAGTGCCTGAATGGAAATATGTTTTGGGGAAGTCTCGATGGCTTGCTTATTTTCAATCCCAAGAGTTTTGTTGCCGAACAAAATACTCCGCCTGTAACTTTCACCAACTTCTTTTTATACGATCAGAAAGCGGAAGTGGGAAACTCTAATTCGCCTTTGAATAAGTCGATCTCTTTTTCTGATAAAATAGATTTGAACTATAAACAAAATACATTTACCATACAATTTGCATCGCTTACATTACGGTCACCCGAGAAGAATTTATACTCGTATATGCTCGAAAATTACGATAAGAAGTGGAGTACTCCTAAACACGACAATAGTGCAACTTACAAAAATCTGCCTGCCGGAAAATATATATTTAAGGTACGAGGTGCCAATAGCGATGGTGTATGGAGCGACAAAATCACTCAGATAGAAGTAGAGGTTACACCTCCTTTCTGGAAATCTACTTATGCCTATATTCTTTATAGCCTGTTATTAATCGTTGCATTGTATTTTGCTTTCCGTTTAATCTATAAATTCGGAAAACTGAACAATGCGGTTCAGGTAGAGAAACAGCTGACCAATCATAAGTTACGCTTCTTTACCAATATTTCTCATGAATTCAGGACTCCTTTAACGCTCATTCAGGGAGCGATGGAGAATATGAACGACCAAACTAATATCCCCGATAATATCAGAAAGCAGCTTACTATTTTAGGTCGGAACTCTAATATTCTGAGCCGATTGATAGATCAATTGCTGGAGTTTAGAAAACTGCAAAACAATGTCTTAACTCTTGATTTAGAGGAGATAGACTTAATTGAGTTTATACAGGAGATTTATTCGGGATTTCAGGAGATTGCCGAACGTAAGAATATTACTTATACACTCAATACTCAATCGGAATCTTTGAGGATGTATATTGATCGCCGGAAAGTCGATAAAATAATATATAACCTGCTTTCGAACGCATTTAAGTTTACAGCTAAAGACGGTGTTGTCGAAATTTCAATTACTGTCAATCAAAAGAATGAAACCTGTACTATTTCGGTCAAAGACAATGGGATAGGTATTGATAAAGATAAACAGCATCTTTTATTCAGCAGGTTTATGCAAATTAATTTTTCATCGTCGGGAACAGGCATCGGCTTATCTCTGGTGAAAGAATTTGTGGAGGCACATAAGGGTAAAATTTGGTACGAAAACAATACGAATGGGGGATCGATATTCAATGTCGAATTTTCGACTTCAAAAGAGGTGTACAAAGGCGAAAACTTTATAACTCTTTCTATACCTGATATTATTAATGAAGAAATCAACAGAAATCAAACCGTTACCGAACAGATAAGTCCTGTTTTACCCGAAATAAATGAATCTACTCTTGCCAATTATAAGATGCTTATTATTGATGATAATGACGATATCCGCGACTTTCTTATCGATGAATTCAGCAGGTATTTTATGGTTGACTGGGCTGAAAACGGAAAACAAGGGCTTCAAAAAGCAATAGAAACTAATCCCGACCTGATTATATGCGATGTGATGATGCCCGAAATGGATGGCTTTGAGGTGACACGTCAACTGAAGCATGAGTTTCAGACTTGCCATATTCCAATCATATTACTGACAGCCCATTCTTCTATCGAGCATCAATTAGAAGGTATCGAAAGTGGTGCTGATGCTTATATTATGAAACCGTTCAGCATAAAATACCTGACTACGAGAGTCTTTAAACTGATAGAGCAGCGGGAGCAGTTAAAGAAACGATTTTCAAATGAATATGTATTGGATGGCAATCTCATTACAGCAACGGATAAAGACAAAGAGTTTTTCGAAATGATTGATCGTATTTTAGAACAAAATATAGCCAATAGTGAATTTTCGGTAGATCGATTTGCCGAACTATCGAAACTCCGCAGAACTATTTTCTATAAAAAAGTGAAAGGCATTACAGGATTTTCACCGAATGAACTGATAAAGATAAAGAGACTGAAAAAAGCTGCCGAAATGCTTCTTACGGGAGAATTTACGGTATCCGAAATATCGTATAAAGTGGGATTCGAAGATCCTTTCTATTTCAGCAAATGTTTTAAAGCTCAATACAACTGTTCACCTTCTAAATACGGTCAACCAAAAGAAGAACCCAAATCGGTGGAGGATTGAGGTCTAAGCTTATTGTACATGTATCTTGTATTTTACAGCTCCTACTCCATTGTTGTAATAGTCCGAAAAAGAGAAAGAAACAGGAACAATCGGAATCTTTACAGCTTTTGGATCTTTCAACTGATTGATAACCTCTATCAGGTTGCCTTTGATCACTTTGAATTCACCGACAGAAACCATATAAATATAATAAGCATCCATTTGTTCTGCTTTTGTCACCTCCTCGGCATTTAACTGCTCACTTTTACTCAGTTTCGATTGTATAGAATTTACTATTCCCTTTTCAAAATCGGACTCAACCAAAAGCAAAGTATTGTTACCATACTTAATTTCAGAAATATAATTCGGATTCATGGGAACAAATTTATCTTCATTCAGCTTTTCGGTCAGCAAAGGTGGGTTTGGGCGATCCATATCTGCACTAAATCGAATATTTGACACAGGATATATTAAGCCATATTCATGCTTCATCGACTCTTCTTTATAGGATTTTCCGTTTAATAATTTCTCCAACGAAATTCCAAGTTCATAGAGACCTATACAATGCAAATGACGGCGAGAATAATAATATGTTCCATCTGAAGTTCTCAAAGGAAAACTAGCATCAGAGTTAAATTTATCTATACCTTCTTTTTCTATTTTTTGATAAGTCTCATAAGAGGGTGTATAATTTTCTTCTATGGTAAAGTTTATGAAATTTCCTATAATTATCGGTAACTGGTTATATGTATAACCTGCTGTCTCCACACGATCCAATTTAGGGTAATTAGTCAGTTTTCCTACAAAAAGACTCCCGAGAAAGATCAGTTCTTTATTGGATGAATTAATAAACAGTTTATCCGATTCAAATTCCAGATCAAAAGGTTCAGTCTCTGAATAAGTTCCATTTACGAGACGAATTAAAGAGGTGAATCCCAATCGAGGCAAAGTATATTCGGGTTTAGGCTTAGCCTCTTGATAGATATGTAATGCTTGCTTTTTATCTTTGATCTTAAAAATCAGGTCAAATTCTCGAACTGTTTCGTTTCTATTCGGTTGAATATAAAGAATAACATTTGTGTCTTCCTGTGTTCCCTTTTGTTTACTTACAGTCAGCCATTCGGGCATACTCTCTATTTCCCAAGAAGTATTTGTCTGTATTTCTATAGTGTCTTTACTTTCTTTATAGCCGAAACTGATTTCATTTTTAGCAAATTGAATAAAATCAGGTTGTTTACTATCTTCATTTCCTTCACAAGAAGACAATAAAAAAAGAAGCAAAGAAAGGATCAATAAATTGTTTTTCATAAAAAGATCGGTTAGCTGTTTATACTTAAAGCATTCAAAGCTAAAAAATATTTTTCATTCTTCCACCGCTTTAAGATATTTACTTAATCCATACAAGTTCAAATCTCTTATGCCTTCGGCTACAAAAGAAGCAACCTTTGTAGCTCCTTTATCCATCATGTGAGTGTCATCTTTCAATCCATCAGGCTTAGCATGGTCTACACCTGCTTCCACCCAACGATAATAAGGTATAGATGCCGAATCGCCTAACATGGTTATAAAATCACGCGTCTTTAAATTTATATCAATCAAGGGAACGGCGTGTTCTCTGGCTACTTTTCGGGTAATAACGGGGTAACCCTTCAAACGATCATCAACCAGATTACCATCTTTAAAAGTACGCATCACAAGTGAGGTCAATAATACAGGATAAGCGTCTTTTACTCTTACATCGTGAATAAATCTCAGTAAGTTCTTTTCATAATCTTCGTAAGATGCGTGCCTTTCGGGACGAGTTGATGCATCATTATGTCCAAATTGGATAAATACATAATCGCCTGCTTTTACTTCCAACAGCAATTGATCCCAACGCCCTTCGCTTATAAAGGTTTTGGTACTTCTTCCTCCTATTGCATGATTAAACACTTGTACCTCATCCGTGAAGTATTTTTCGAGCATTTGCCCCCACCCTTTTATCAAACCGTCTTTTTCTTCCTTATAACTCTGAGCTGTAGAATCTCCTGCTATAAAAATTTTTATTCTAGGTTCAGAAGACTTGAAACTGCATAGCAAAATAAAGAGAACTGCTAAAACTAGTTGATTTTTCATGCTTTGATTTTTGTTAGAGGAAATAGTTATTCCCCCTATTATCATTCTTTCCAGACAGATACACCTGCCGTGGGTATTTCTTTTCCTCCAATAATGTATTGTACGTTTTCAGCCAAAGGTAAACTCAATGTCTTATCGGCATAATTCACTGCAATACCAAAGCCATCGCGATATTCGATATGTAAACCGGCAGGCAAATCAAGAATAGGGATGTTTAATTGCGAGTACAATTTTGTCAATACATCTTTCTCCAATTCTCCCTTCTGAGAATCTACACCAACATACGTTACTGATCCTTTTCCTAGACGATGATGTATGACAGAAGAACTTCCTTCATAAAAATCGCCCTGATAAGTAGCCCATGTTTCGGTTCCGTTGTCAGGTTTTAAGATTTCGCCCCAACTAGTCCAGCTATAAGGCTTTCCTCCAAAAATTACATTATCGGGAGTAGTAGGTTGTAAAAGGTCATAAAATTCGATCTGAGCACCTATCAATGGATAAATAAGTTCTCCAAACTTAGCTTCAAAGAGTTGTCCGTTGCGTGTTTTATGCCCCGATCGGGCAGTTAAAACAAGGTTGCCGCCTTGCTCTGCATACGCTTTCCATCGTTGTACCAATTCCGGATCAATCATTTCATAAGCAGGGGCAACAATCACATTGTATTTAGACAAATCGGCTCTTTCGTCAATAAAATCAACAGGGGCACCAAAGTTTTTCAGAGCATCATAATACTTATCTATGTGTTTTTCTGTATTCCATTCCGTAGTTTGCTTGTTGCGTTCCATTTCCCACGTATTCTCATGGTTGTAGAGAATAGCGGTTCTTCGTCTTTCGTAAGCTTCGGGATTTTTCGTATTCGGTTTGTATTCCTTCCGAAGTAGAGCAATTTCTTTTATAAACTCAGAGTATTCCAAACCGCCCGAAGTGGGTGTTACTCCATCCGATCCGACAATACCATAATGATACAATTCTGTCCCATAAATGGGCTGACGATAACGATAGGTACAAGCAAACTTACTCCCTCCTGCAAAAACATGCCACAACCATAAACGGACAGCTCCCGGAAGAGGTTGAGAATTTATCGTACCCCAATTTACCTGCCCTGGTTGAAGTTCCATAATACCATAAACTCCATCAATCGGACGGAAGAAATCATTGGCTTTTGCAATCCGCTCAACAGGACCTAATCGATAGCCCTTACGACCGATTCCATAATTTTCGCCAAACACCATATAACGGGTATAGGAATGGAAATCCAATTGATCGCTTTTACGTAAATGCCCGTCCTCATATAGGGGAATATAATTAGTAGTAACCCATTGTGTGGGAATACTGTATTTTCGGATGGTTTTGGTCTGATCGTCCAAAAATGTAGCCATCTCATCGGTCGTAAATCTATTATAATCGAGAATCTGATGTGTATTCATAAACATCTGAGAAGTCTGAGGAATATTTATCTCCGAAAAATCAGAATACACCTGACTCCAGAAGTTAGTACCCCAAGCTTTGTTCAAAGCAGCAATAGTGGTATATTTTTTTTTCAACCATGTGCGAAATCTTTTATGAGCATCTTCTCCATAATCGGCAACAGGGCGAGGTTCGTTATCTAACTGCCAACCCATAGTACGTTTATCGTTGCCAAAATGCTGAGCCAGTTTATCGATCATTTTCAGAGAGTATTCTCTATAAAATGTATTCGATGGCGATGGATGCTGACGTGCTCCGTGATCCATCTTCGTTCCATTTTCACGAGTTATCAATACATCGGGATGTTTTCGTACCAACCACACAGGAGGTGTAGCGGTAGAGGTACACATGATTACTTTCAGTCCGTTTTTATCTGCCAGATCAACGGCTTTGTCTAACCAGTCAAAGTTATAGACACCTTCTTGCGGTTCGAGCTGTGCCCATGCAAATTCGGCATAATGTACAAAGTCGAATCCGAGGTCTTTTATTTGTTTCAAATCCCTCTCCCATTGGCTTTCGTCCCAATGTTCGGGGTAATAATAAGTACCCACAATTGTCAAATCCTTCGGATCGAAAAAAGGGTCTGCTTTTTGGGCATTGAGTCCCAAAGTAAAAGCTATTAATAGTAGTCCTGTAAGAAGTTTCTTCCTCATGTTCTCTATTTTAAATAATAGCGAGCAGACACATAGGTCTGCCCCTACCATTCCAATTATTGTATTATATTTTTCAATTCATCGGGAGCATCTTGGGTGTGGGTATTGATACGCTCGCCCTCCAACTTGGTAAGGTCTTCTATGACAGACAATCTCAAATCTGCTTCAGGGTAAAAAAATCCTGAAGTCATATATTTAGTTATCGCATAATAGAGTTGACGTGCTACAGGGCGTTTATCTAAATCGGATTGAATATCCGCACTGCAAACAATTATCTTGCCTTTACCGACATTCGCTTCGAATAACATACCCAGTTTACGGTTGATAAACCAAGTATCAATAGGTTGTACGATAGGTTGAAAATCGGCAGGGAAACTATTCATTTCCATAGCCTGAGCTTTATTTGTCAGCTCCCACCATTGCAAGCCTGTATAAAAATCAGTCGGGAAGTTTTTAAAAATGGGGTGATTATCTCGGATCAATGTTCCAACGGTATGTGGCGGACGCATTTTAAACCACGATGTATTCCAGAAAGCAGGTGTCATGTATTGTACGACATCTTTCCCCTGCTCTACTTTTCCGGCCAATAAGAGTAATACTTTTCCTCCGTTATTCAGAATATCTTTTGCTTTGGGATCTATTGTTTGAGTAATATAAATATCCGAAGTATTCACTTCCGGCAAAGTGGCAGGATATACCCAGAAATCCCAATTGTTAGTTATATCCGAACACGGAATATTCACTTCGAGATTCAACTTTGAAGCTTTATCAATGGTATTTAAAGGAAAGGATATTGTTCCTAAATTCTGACAATTTCCTATAGCTATATCTTTGGCTGATAACTGTCCTTTTCGAATAACTTTTCCATAAGCATCTTTGATAGTCCAATTAACAGGAGTTTGTTTCAGTTCCTTTTCTCCGAAATGCGAAACTTCGATTCGAGCCTGCACTGTTTCGTTATTTTCGAATACAAACTTATCCATACGGGAAAGTAAAACCGTTGGTGCACAAAACTTACGGAACTCTTCACCATTTATATATCCTTTGTCCTCCCAAAAAGCATTGAGAACTCCGACCAGAGCTGTGCCTTGTCCCGAATAATCATTCAGACTGAGTAATTGAAACCCTGCATAATTAGGAGTGCGTAATGTTTTTTCTATTTCATTTTTATAAGCTAAGGCTTGCAATTTACCCGATGCTTTAAGAAAGGCGACAGATAGATCACCCATATTACGGTCTTTCAAGTCCTGACGAAACAGTTCGAAGTTGCGGGCACGCATTACACCTGAATATCTGTCGATCTCGGTAAAATCGGGAAATACGCACCATTGACCTGTTTCGTGTGACACATAGGGTTCTTTAACCGTATCTATACGAGCCTGATAATCAGATGTAGATTCGGGGCGTTCGTCTGACCATGTTAAACCTCTTGCACCTGCTTTTACATGAAATTGATTGCGAGGCTGCCATGCCCAACCATTCCCCACAGAAGCACCTGTATAAACGCGTCGTGAATCGTTTTCTTTCCAGTAATCCACAAATTTACTCACCCATGCTACCCAACGCCCACGAGGCTCATTACCGATAGCAAACATAGCGAAGGATGGATAGTTACCATATTGTTTAACAATGCGTTTAGCCTCCTCCCATAAGTAATCGTCAACAGGTTCTCCATTACCCAACGACGATCCATGATTAGGCCACGTGGGTCCTTCGGGTTGTAAATAAAAACCGACCAAATCAGCAGCTATCATCGCCGCTTCGGGTGGACAAAATGAATGGAACCGCATGTGATTCAGTCCATATTGGCGGCAAATACGAAACACCCTTTCCCACGATGCTACATCCATAGGGGCATAGCCCGTCAATGGGAAAACACAATTTTCGACCGTACCCCTCAGCATGGTTTTACGACCATTGATATAGAAATATTTATCTTGAATGGTAAACTCACGCATCCCGAATTGTACTTGTCGTACATCTTTGTCTGCTTTAGTTTGTAAGGTCGCTGTGAGTCTATATAAATTAGGATGAAACTCATCCCACAATTGCATATCGTCTCCCATCGTTAAATCTATGGATAGAGAAGTGGCTTTTCCTTGAGGTTTGAAACTTTGCTTAACAGGTAGCACAATATGACGTTTGTCTCCGTTAAAACTTTCTGCTTCAAGTAAAATTTCGCCCGAAGTACTGCCTTCGATAGTAACAGTAACAACTGCTTTCTTAGCTTTCAGATCGGGGAAGATCTGAATATCTTCGATATATGTCTGAGGTGTAGCTTGTAGTTCTAAGCGACCTACTACCCCATTCCAGTTTCCTTGTGTTTGGTCGGTTATACTATGCGAGTCTTTGCCTACGTTGATTTCTTTGGTTCGGTTATCAATCCGCAGACTGATCGTGTTCTTACCTGTTTTAAGATAAGGCGTTACGTCAAATACATGGGGTACTGATAACGAGCTTTGTATACCGACCTCTTTATCATTGATCCAAAGCATGGTTTCGGTATGAGGACGTTCCAAAAACAAAGTAATACGTTCTCCTTTCCACGAATTTGGAATAACTACATCACGTTGATACCATGCTGCTCCAACATAATATTTGAGAGGGGTCAACCAGAAAGGTAGTTTCAAATTATCCTGTTTCCTGTATTTTTCCAATCTTGGATTATAGAAAAACGAACTGTCATAAATACTGGCTGTCCAATCGGTATGGAGTGTAACTTCGTCTCCTTTTCGGTTTTCGGTCATCGAACCGGGTAGAACAATTTCGTCTCTCAGCATTCGGGAATACCATCGTTCGGTAAGCCCTTTGTCTTGTGCATCTATATCGAAACGCCAGGTTCCTTGCAGATCGATTTTCTTCTCCTGAGAAAAAACAGAGAGGCAAATACACAAAAAAAGACCGGTTAAGTAAATTTTAAAAAGAAGACGAGCCAAGTGTCTCATAATAGTATACGGTTTAATTTTCTAGATTCAGGTAAAAGCAGAACACAAATATATTAATCGCAAAGTCAATCAACTATGTAAATTCATTCAAAAACCTATAGATTTTGACATATTAAATATAGGATTAGACATATCACCACCTCATAATACCATTTAGAGATAATATTACATTTGTCTGAATTATTTTACATTGTATACCCAGATCAAACAGCTTATTTTTGTTTGAATAGTTTTATTTAAGGCCGCAGACCTTTTTATTGCTTTGGCAGGTATAACAAATATAGATTGTTACAACTATAAAATACACCCATAAATTTTATTCTTTAGTTAAGTAGAAAAATAATCAATTACACTTTTCCCGATAACGGGAATGCACTTTATCATGAGAGCAAAACAGTCCGAAGTGATTTCGGACTGTTTTATTCTTTATATAGATGATGTTTGTTTACAATTTCACGACAAGCAGCCTGTCACAGACAAACTTACTCAGAACTTCCGATGTTTTTTGTTGATGGTCAACAGTCATACTTCCATCAAAATTTTCAACAGATTCGATGGTCAATTTCACACCTAGTGTTAAGCTGCGTTTACTCAAAAAATTGAGAAAATCTTCGGAGGAATCTATAACTGCCGAAAGGGTAACTGTTTCACCAATTTTGCAATCGCTTAATCTATGATAGTCTATTTGCGGTATATTTCCCTTTTTATCGGGAATAGGAGATCCATGCGGATCTATATGGGGATGATTTAATAATTCGTCCATCCTGTCGAAAAAAACAGTAGAATCGATATGTTCAATCTGTTCAGCAATCGAATGAACTTCCTCCCAACCAAGTCCCATACGTTCATACAGAAACATCTCGGTCAGACGATGTTTGCGAAGGATAAGTGCAGCTTGTTGTCTCCCTAGTTCAGTTAATTTCAAGGGTTTATAGATTTCGTAATGAATCAAGCCTTTTTCAGCAAACTTTTTCATCATGCTATTTACTGTAGACATCTTGATATCTAATGACTTGCTTAACTCATTTACAGTAGCTTCACCCAGTTTATTTTCCAGATAAAACAAATTCTTCAGATAATTTTCTTCGGTTGGAGACATTGTGATACAAATATATATAAAAAGCGAGCAATATTAAAATAAGAGCCAAATAAATTTGTTTTATTAATCTAACTTTATAATTTTACAATTCTAATCATCATAAAAGAAGAAGGAGAACAATGGGAAATGAAGCTTTACAAATGGAGACCAGCCTATCGGAACTCACCTACGGGGAAGAGGCTGAGATACTTGGTATAGAAGAAAGCTGCAAAGGTGAAATAAGAAGACGCCTGCTCGATCTGGGTTTTGTGAGAGGAACCATCATTACCGTTCAGAACGTTAGCCCATTAAGTAATCCTGTAGCTTATAGTTTACGTAATACACTGATTGCCTTACGAAACGAGCAAGCACAATGTATATTAATAAAGAAACTAACTGACAATGACAAGCGCTTGTAATACATGCAAATACAATACAAACTCCGATCTGAAAAAGATGGGAGAGAAAACCGACACGTTTGATTATACGATAGCCCTTGCCGGAAATCCAAATACGGGAAAGAGTACGGTATTCAATACTCTTACCGGGCTTCGTCAGCATACAGGTAACTGGCCGGGAAAAACAGTTACTACGGCTCAAGGTAGTTTTTCGTTCTTAGACAAGAAATTCAAATTGGTTGACCTTCCGGGAACTTATTCCTTATTATCAACCTCCGAAGACGAAGAGGTTGCCCGAGATTACATTCTGTTTGGTAAACCCGATGTCACTATCGTGGTAGTTGATGCCAGCAGACTGGAGCGAAACTTAAATCTGGCTTTACAGATTCTGGAGATTACCGATAAGGTAGTCTTGTGTGTCAACCTAATGGATGAAGCTAAAAGGCACCATATAGAAATAGACGACAGAACACTTGCCCGAGATCTGGGAATACCTGTTGTTACTACCAGTGCGAGATCAAACGAAGGTATAACAGAATTACTACACACAGTACATGATTTGGCTATAGGTGAGATCAAAACCAGACCTCATCACTTTCAGGATATACCGAGAAAAACCAATACTGCCATTGAGAGATTAAATGAGGAGCTAATTAAACTATATCCTCATCTACCCAACAGCCGATGGATAGCCATGCGCCTATTGGAAGGTGACGAAAGTATAGTTAAGGCTCTTAAAGAAGGGAGATTTCAGGAATGAAAGAAGATAAACAGACACTTGATAATTTATTGAAACTGGCAGAAGAATTACGAAAGGATGTTGGTGACAACTATCACGATAATCTGACCGAAAGTTTCTACGCCGACGCAGCAAAAATAGTAAAAAGCTCAGTTAAATCGGATGACCAACACCGCTCATTCCGAGTTGACCGAGCTATAGATAATATAGTTACGAGTCGGATTTGGGGATTTCCTATCATGCTGCTCCTTCTTGGGTTTGTGCTTTGGTTAACCATAATCGGGGCGAATTATCCATCTCAATTATTATCGTCCTTATTTTTGGATACTATTTATCCGTTCCTGAAAACAGGAGCAGAAAGCCTTAGTATTCCTTGGTGGATAAGCGGATTATTAATTGACGGGGTTTATCTTGCCACCGCCTGGGTAGTAGCTGTGATGCTTCCCCCGATGGCAATATTTTTCCCGTTGTTCACATTAATGGAAGATTTCGGATATTTACCCCGCATAGCATTCAACCTCGATAATCTATTCCGCAAAGCAGGTGCACATGGAAAACAAGCTCTCACCATGAGTATGGGGTTTGGTTGCAATGCTGCCGGAGTAGTAGCTACACGTATTATAGACAGTCCCAGAGAAAGGCTTATTGCCATCATAACCAATAACTTTTCGCTATGTAACGGACGATGGCCTACACAAATTTTGATAGCTACTATATTTATCGGGGCAGTTGTTCCAACAGGACTTTCTCAGATAGTATCCACAGGATCGGTTATTGGAATAGCGGTATTAGGCATCGGATTTACTTTTGCCGTCTCTTGGTTTTTATCCAAAACCATGCTTAAAGGAGAGGCTTCATTCTTTATATTGGAGCTTCCACCCTATCGCCCGCCACGCATATGGCAAACCATTTACACTTCTTTAATCGACCGGACATTGATAGTCTTAGGGCGTGCAGTAGTATTTGCAGCACCTGCCGGAGCTATTATATGGCTGATCAGCAATATAAACATCAGAGATCAGAGTATTGCCATCTGGATGATAGACGGGTTGTCTCCGTTCGGACTGATACTCGGACTGAATGGGGTTATTCTTCTGGCTTATATTGTGGCTATTCCTGCCAACGAAATTGTAATACCAACCATACTTATGCTCACCACCCTTACCTTAAGCAGTATGGGGATAGGCAACGGGGCAGGTGTACTTTTCGAAGGATCGGAGAATGAAGTTGCAAATATTCTGCATGCGGGAGGATGGACATTACTTACAGCCGTAAATCTCATGCTGTTCAGCTTACTGCATAATCCGTGCAGTACAACTATTTATACTATCTACAAAGAAACCCGAAGTGCTAAATGGACTGCGGTTGCCTCTTTGCTTCCTCTTGTATTGGGTCTTGTAGTTTGTTTTTTGGTTGCTCAAATCTGGAAACTCTTCTGACAGACAGCTTCTTATTGTAAATACAGTTCTTTAAACAGTGAACTATTTAACCCGAAATTGGTTCAATAAGATAATCACTGTTCAAGAAGCCCTCATGAGAAAAGCCTTAATAACTATTTACCTGATAATGGTATGTATATGCATATCTTTCACTGCCAAAAGTCAGGAAGAAGGAAGGAAAGTAAATATTATACCCTTTCCCGTAATTGCAACAAATCCTACGGTTGGATTTGCCTATGGTGTTTCTCCCGGATTTACCTGGCATATGGGTAATAGCCAAAATACAAGCATGTCGTCCATTGTAGGTGCACTGGTTTATACCACTAACCAGCAATTACTTTTCAGCGTCAGAGGGAATACCTTCTTGGAGGGAGACAAGTGGAACATTATGGCAGACCTGAGGTATCAGATGACCTCTCAACCAACATACGGACTAGGTACGGGAAGCGGATCGATACATCCGATAGTAAATAACGATTACGGATACTCGGAAAGGCATTATCTCAAAAAACATCAGATGATGGAATATGATCTGATAAGGGCATACATGACGGGATTGAGAAGGTACGAAGACACTCGCTTTTTCTACGGCTTAGGCTACCACTTGGATGTAATATATGATATAGACGATCACTTGCTCAATCTGGATACAATACCTCAACAGATAACACAACATTATAGATATAATAGGCTTAAAAATTTCAGCACGACGGGCAATACTGTATCGGGTGTATCATTAAACCTGATGTACGACAGCAGGGATAATATAGCCAACCCTTATTCGGGACGCTATGCGTTTGCCAGCTGGCGGATAAATCCCAAATTCATAGGAAGCACACAAAATTCGAGTACACTGTGGTTAGAATATCGGGATTACTTCAATCTTTCGGAAGAGCGTCCACGCCATATGATTGCGTTATGGACTTACGGATGGTTTGTCACAAGCGGCAACTTGCCCTACATGAACTTGCCTGCCATCGGTTGGGATATGTTCAGCCGATCGGGAAGATCATATACATCGGGGCGTTTCAGAGGCGAAGATTTAGTATATACAGAAGTCGAATATCGTTTTCCCTTGCAGCGAAATAGCGATCTGTTAGGCGGAGTTATTTTTGCGAACACAACTACAGCAAGCAGTCGCACGGAGAATATCAATCTCTTTCAGAATATAAATCTGGCTTATGGACTGGGGCTTCGTGTTATGATCAATAAGAAAAGCCGCTCGAATGTCAACCTAGATTATGGATGGGCTACGAATGGTTCACAAGGTCTTTTCATCTCCCTGAATGAAGTATTCTAAACAAAAACGACTGATATATTACCCACTTTATTCAACAACAAGCACAGCTACTACCCACTCGCAATCAACAAATTAAAACACCAGTAATAGATTAACAATTCACTATTTTATCCTCACGCAGAGGTTTGTTTCCTGCAATAAAGTATATTTGATTAAAATACAGAATCCCGAGCATATCAGGATTCTTTTTGATTAAAACAACTTCGAATAAAAGGAAAATCAGAATATAAATATGAAAGAGACCTATCTGGCAATCGATTTAGGCAGATCAGAATTACATATCGGAGAGGTAAATGCAAAAGGGGAAATTCTTCACTCCAAAAGATACGGAATTGGTTATATCAATCAGACAACAACCCTTGCTGTTATTAAACGATCGCTCGAAGACTATATAGTAACGGATGGGTGGGCTACTGAATCAAGACCTATCGCAATGGGAGTCAGCCTAGTGGGAAATGTAAATAATAGAGATGGAGTCTGGTTACAAAATGATTCAAAAGATAACCGGTCCATACATTTAGCTAAAGCTTTACATGGAGTGTATGGTATACCATGTTACATAGAGACCAATATAAAGAGCATAACGAAGGCTGAAAGATTATGGGGAAACGAAAAGCATCCGGATAATTTCGTCTACATAAATATTGGTTCCGATATCGATGCTGTATTTGTTGTAGATACACAGTTAACTCACAGTTCATATTTTGGGATACAAGATGTGAAACACATGGATGTAGGAATAGATATTGGGATCAAATGCAACTGTGGGCGGTACAATTGTGTGGAATGTATTGCCGGAGAAGCCGGTTTTGATAAATCCGCACGATTATTAAGCAATACTTACTCAACCAATCTTTATATACCGCACGACGAAAAGGTTAAAGTAGATATTAAAGAGATTTACTTTCTATCCCAACAAGGTGACAGTCTTTGCACACAACTGGTTGATAATGCTGTTAATGGAATAGCAGGTTTAATCATGAACTTAATCAGAATAAGCAATCCCGATAAGGTTATTATAGGAGGAACTATTATGGCAAATAACTTCATATACCAAAGGATTATCAAAATACTGAGTAAAGCAAATTTACGTTTAGATCCTCATAATATCGTATTAAGCCGATTTACTCCTCAGGATGCAGGACTAATCGGTGCAGCAGCTGTAGCGATAAATAAATAAACATCCTGTTTTAGTTCTATAACCTTAATTCTATAAGCTCTATGTTAATTAAGAAGGCAGCTCAGGCGTCTACTTAATAAAACTAGATCATCTTTTGAACAGTTCTAATTTTTAGCCAAACTTTTATTTTTGACTCTTAAGTAATCGTAAGTATACAATACAACTCCATCTCAGCTATAAATCGATAGTTGCATTTATACTTACCTAAGTAACAAATAGGTTTAAGACCTTAAAATTATTATCACTATGAGAAATCTTTCGCTCTTTTTTATTCTCTTTCTCCTTACTATTCATCCTTGCCGGGCTAATAATGAACTGGACTCATTATTCATCGAATTAGACAATAAGATAAAAAAAAAGGATATCTATATTGAACTCAAAGAAATAAGAATTAAAGAATTAAAAACGGAGAGTACCAGCACTAATTTATCCATAAACAACGCCTATGCATTAAATACTCTTCTGTACAAAGAATATAAATCGTATATATCCGATTCTGCAATTGCTTATCTGAATAAAAATCTTGACTTAGCTGTCATCTTAAAAGATCAAACCAAGATAAACGACACCTCTATAGCTATGGCGAATCTTTTTGCCATACTGGGGATGTACAAAGAAGCTATAGACATGATTGACCGTGTAAATAGAGATTATCTGGATAAATCACAAATGATAGAATACTATTCAACCCAAAGAATCATCTACAATAGTTTAGGCTTATACTCTCATAATAACAGGGATAAATCACGATATCAACAAATGGCAAAAGCCTTTAGGGATACATTATCTAATATTGCCGATAAATCATCGGAGGCATATCTCAGGATAGAGGAAATCCAATTAAGAATCGATGGACGCATTTCGGATGCACTACTTGTAAATAACAGACGATTAAGTATGACTGTAATAGGAACTCCTGAATATGCATTGGTCACTTTTAATCGCTCTTTATTGTACCGCAAAAACAACGATACGATTATGGAAAAAAAATACTTGATATTATCCGCCATTTCGGACATTCAATCATCCATCAGAGACAATGCATCTATACCTATTCTGGCCAACATGCTTATGCAGGAAGGAAATATCGATCGGGCATACAAGTATGTCCGCTTCTCGTTAGATAATATAAATGATTACAATACACGTTTCAGAAGTTCGGAGATTCTAAGCATTCAAACAATAATAGAAAAAGCATATCAAAAAAAAACTGTAGAACAGAATAACAAATTACGGCTTTTTCTGATATTGATAAGCGTATTGTTGGTTTTGCTCACTATATCTATTTTTTATGTGTATAAGCAGATGAAAAAGGGAATCATAATCGGAAAGCGGTTAAAAGAAGCCAATCTCGAATTAAATACTCTGAATCAGAAATTACATAATATGAACAACGAACTTCGCAAGCTGAATATGGAAGTTGTAGAGGCCAATCAGATTAAAGAAGAATACATTGGATATTTTCTGGACGAATGTTCTAAATATATAGATAAACTAGATGCTCTCAGAAAGACTATAAATAAAAAGATACAAGAAAAGCAGATCGAAAGCCTTTATAAAATGACCAAGAATAACAATATGAAGGATGATGAACTGAAAGAGCTGTTCCGCAATTTTGATATTATGTTTACCCATCTGTTTCCTGATTTTGTGGAAAAATTCAACTCTTTGCTGATGGATGAAGAACAAATCATTCTAAAAAAGGGAGAAACTCTAAATAATGAACTTAGAATATATGCACTTATCAGATTAGGAATTGATGACAGTGGTAAAATTGCCAATTTTCTAGGGTATTCTGTCAATACAATCTATAACTACAGGGCTAAAACAAAAAATAAAGCTAAAATTTCGCGTGAAGATTTTGACTGGACAGTAAAAAAGATCGGGACTTTCCGAAAATAATCAACCCGATTCCTTTTAAAGGCTATAATACAAAATTTGCGGAGGTTGTTATCTCCGCAAATTTTGTATTATAGTTCTATCTTGGTATGATTCTCTATCAATTTTTCAGCAACAAACATGTTCCGGCTGAATACCCACCTCCAAAAACGGAGAGGCAAATCAGATCATCTTCACGGATCTTATCATAATTTTGAGCAAGAACCAAAAGGGCACTTGTAGATCCCGTATTGCCTAACTCCTCAATATTAGTCATTGTTTTATCCTCTGAAATATCCAATTCCTTGAGTACATGCGATATTATTCTTTTATTGGCCTGATGTCCTATAAAGTAAGAGAGGTCATTAATAACATATCCGTTTTTATCCAGAATATCTTTCGTATTTTGCACCAGATAAGTACAAGCTCGCATAAATACGTCTCTGCCATATGGCATTCGTAGGTCACCACTCGTCAGATCAAGAGTCACGGCCTTAGGTCCATGCCCAATATGGGCTAACCCTTGCGTTGTTATATCCACAACTCTTAATTCATCATCCGAGTATTTTTCTGATGAAAAAAAGTATGCAGTAGCTGCATCTCCCCATAAATGACCCGACATAGAATCTTTGTCATCCGAATAACTGGAATTCCGTTCGGCACAAATAAGCAAAGCCTTTGTTGCGATATGAGTCTTAAAAAAAGATTGTATAATTTCCATCGCATTCACTGCCGATGAACAGGCTGATGAGATCTGAAATACTTTAGCCTTTCTCATTTCAAATTGCCTTTGAATAACATGAGCTGTTGTACCAATAGTATCAGACAAAGTGTATGAAGCAAATATAATAAGATCTATATCAGTTTCGCTATATGGTAACAGAGGCAATGCCTTCAACACTGCCTCTGTACACATATAATCCATAGTTTCTTCTTCTGTAGCTCTGGATCTGGTCAGGATGCCGGTTCGTTGATATATCCAATTTGCATCGAGTCCGTTAATATCCTTAAAGTGATCGTTTGAAATTCGTTGGTCAGGAACGTAATAACCTATAGCGTTAATATACATGATTGAATAGTTTGATTTTAATCTATAAATATATTTACAAAATCAAAATCTGGCGTTCGATTTAATCATAAAGTTATTATTTGATCTTGTTTTTTATATTTATTTTAACAAAAAGTCAGTTTTTAAATATTTTCAAAAAAAAATCAGACTACCATGTATTGTAAGCCATATTCACGATCGATTATAGTGCCCTACCTTTAAACACATCCGATTCGGATTTCGGATATAAATAACCCGAAAAAGTTATAACCCGACTATTAAAGTTGGGTGTTACTATTGCTGTACATTGATTACTGCCGGCTACCATATTAATAGTTACCACTGCTGATACTCCGGTACCAAATACATTCATAGAGAAAGTAACATTTCCTTTTTTGTCTGTCTTCATTTTGATATTCGATGCTCTCCCGTCTAATGTAATGCCCCCCATTCCGTTAGGTCCGGCGTACGGAGAGTTGAATGCCAACTGTATAGTGGCTTTATCACCAGTCATAGAGACAAAATTTGTACTGGGAGATACATAGCTATAACGCCCATTTTTAAAAGTAATACGGTCTGCTTCAAGTACAAATTCATTACTATTTAAAGCCTGTACTGCTTTTTGAAACTTGAATTCTTTCTCTGCATTTTTTGCCTCTTTAACCGCAGGATCCTGAGTTTTACATCCCGATAAGATCAACACGATAGATGCTAATAAAAATAAAACTTTTTTCATATTTCTAAATTTATGTCAATTTTTAAGTTCTCACACTATAAACAAATTAAGTCACAATAAAGTTTGTTTAAATATTATTATAATTTTGCATACATCAATAGTCGTCTGATTAAACAACTATTCATTCTATATTGTTTAGTTGTAAAAGAATAATCTGAAATTCTAAAATAAATAAATTCGATGCTTACAAAATATGCTTTCACAAAGGATAAATTTCTTGATATACTACATATTATCATTATTTTGCTTTCTGTTTTTCTGATAATATGTATTTCTGTTGATACATTTAATAATATATCGTTCCTTACACAAGGTTCATATATGAAAATACAACTGTGGGTTTGTATATTCTTTCTGTTTGACTTCGTTTTAGAATTAATTCTATCCGACCGCAAGTGGCATTTCATCAGTACAAATTTCATATTTCTCATAATATCCATTCCTTATCTCAGTATAATAGAACATTATCAGATCACATTCTCACCCGAAGTAAACTACCTGATTCGCTTTATACCGTTAATAAGAGGTGGTTATGCTTTGGCTACTGTTGTCAGTTGGCTAACAAAGAATAAGATATCCGGACTCTTTGTTTCTTATATTACTATCCTAATAGCCATAGTATACTTTTCCAGCCTTATGTTCTTTGTACTGGAACATAAAGTAAATCCTCAGGTCTTAAATTATTCTGATTGTTTATGGTGGGCGTTTATGAATGTCACAACCGTAGGTTCCAATATTTATGCACAAACGGGAGTTGGAAGGATATTGTCTGTTGTTTTGGCAGCATTGGGGATGATGATGTTTCCTATTTTCACCGTATATATAACTAACATAGTGGAAATGAAGAACAAAAAACGTAAATCATCAAAAAGAGAGCATACTGAACAAATAAACAATTAAGCTTAATAATTGAATTAGTTTCAAGTATGCACTAAATAATTGAGAAAATACTCAAAGCCTCAAAGCTTTATTTTCTTCTTTAATTCTGAAAGCCAACATCACAGCATTAAGCAGAGTAAAAATAATTGCAGTGTAATATAACTGAAATACAAGAGGTATAATGGCTATTTCGGCAATTACCACTATATAATTGGGATGTTTTAAATATCTGTAAGGACCTTTATTTATCAACGGAAAATTGGATACACGATATATCTTCGTATTCCAGAATTTACCTAAAGACGAAATAATCCAAGCCTTAAATGCAATCAGTATCAAAAATAAAATAAACAGATAAACATTGAAATATACTGTTTGAGTCAGAGTGTATTCAATAATTAACGAGACGAAGAAAGAAGCGTGAAGTGCAACCATAAAAGGGTAATGCTCTTTCCCATATTCGACCGCACCCTGCTGTAACAACCACCGTTCATTGCTACGGGCAAGCACTAACTCTCCGATACGCAACAAAATCACAAATGAGATAAAAAGGATAAAAGCCATATTATTGTTTTGTCATTTGAAGTAAAACCATTTCGCACGAGAAACCGGGTCCCATCGACATCATCAAACCATAGCCGTCTTCGAAATCCTGAGTAAAGAATCTTTCCAATACATATAATACAGTAGCGCTCGACATATTGCCGTAATTATTCATGACCTCTCTTGTTGTCTTCAAAAAATCGCCTTCTACTCCTAATGCTTCTTCATAGGAGGTGAGCACTTTTTTGCCTCCGGGATGAAATATAAAGTTTTTTATATCTGAAATCACCAGATTATTCTTAGCTAAGAACGAACTTACATCGTGCTTTACATTATTAGCTATAATATTGGGGATACCCGAAGAGAATAAAACCTTAAAACCACTATCGGTAAAATTCCATCCCATAATATCAAGCGAATCAAAATACAGTTTACTTTCGTTAGCAAGAAATGATATTTTGCTTTTAGCCTTATTTGCATAATTATCTCCGACAATTAAACAGGCTGCGATTCCATCCGAAAATAAACTGGAGCCTATAAAATTACTCTTGGTAAAATCGTCACGCAAAAAAGTGAGAGAACACAATTCAACAGCCACAAACAACACTACGGCATCTGCATTCGCCTTAGCCAAGGTGCATGCTTTAGCGTAGCCTGAAACTCCTCCTCCACATCCCAAACCAAATATGCTCATACGGTTGACATGCTGATTCAATTTCATTTTATTGGTTATCAAAGCATCCATACTTGGTGTAGCAAGACCGGTGGTAGAAACGAAAATAATATCGGTTATATCCTCCTTACTTATTTGTGCGGTAGCTATACAATCCTCAATTGCCTGAACGGAGTATTCAAGAGAAAGCCGGATATATTCCAGATTTTGTTCCTGAAAGGAGTGAACTTGCGAGTAGTAATCAAGTGATTTACATAAATTACGCGTAATTATTTCAGTATTATCAAATGCACTCAACATTCTCACCACTTCAGGAAAAGAAGGTGAAAACAGTCCTTTTGCATATTCTTTTACACTTTGTTGATCTGTTTTGAATGGAAATTCTATCTTAGATATAGCTGCTAATGAAGGCATAATTTTATGATTTACTGACAATAAAACGTGCGTGTTTTGTTACACTTCCACATTAAACAATTAGTATGGAGTAATAGTTCGGACTATCATCCTGTAAACCTTATCTATAACAAAAGCGGTTGACTAATATTTTCATATTTGTCAACCGCTTTGAATTAAAAAAATCAATCTTATTTAGTCTGTGATTATGATAGAATTAATTCAAAATAAGTAAAAGAAAATATTTAATGATACATTTTAAAGGCATAACAACCTATCGCTGTTTTGCTCGCAAAAGTAATAAATAGTTCTGCGAACTTAATCTAATCTCATTATTTTGCGTTTATTATTCAACCCGCAATTCTTCAAGCCTTTGTTCGCTATCATCCTCTTGATCTTCATCAAGCTCTTCTTCCTCATTTTCTTCTTCCTCTTCCTCCGGAGCTGCTTTTACAAAAAGTGCACTTAACTCAAACAGAAAGTAGAGAGGGAAAAATACAATGGAGAGAGTAAACGGATCGCCGGATGGTGTAATAAATGCAGCTGCAACCAACAGTCCAACAATAGCATGCCTCCGGTATCTTGTAAAGAGTGATCTATTTAATAACCCAAATTGAGAAAGTAGCCATGATAGCAATGGTAATTCGAAAACTATTCCCATCACAAAAATAAGCATCAGGAAATTATCCATATAGGAATCCAATGATATCTGATTAACAATGATATCACTCAATTGATAAGTCGCCAAAAAGCGTAAAGTCATCGGAAAAACCAAGGAGTAGCCAAAAAGGCAACCCACAAAGAACATAAGAGTTCCAAAAACAAATGCCCACCTCATACTTTTTCTCTCATAAGCATATAGTGCCGGCTTTAAAAAACGCCATACCTCATAAGCAATATAGGGGAAAGTAAGAATGAGAGCCAACCAAAAGGAGGTTGTCATGTGCGTAAAAAACTGGGAAGCCAGATTAATATTTATAATATTTACTTGAAATGTATTGTCACAAAAATCGGGCAAAAAAGATACTGAAGATGTTATTTCACAGAGATATCTATACAAGAAGAAGTTTGAATTGGTAGGAGCCATCACAACATTCTCAAATAAATAAGGCATGAAGATAAAACCTATAATTGAAAACACAATTAATGCAGCTCCTGACCTGAATAAAGACCAGCGGAGCTCTTCCAAATGATCCCAAAAGGTCATTTCTTTATTTTCTTTCATAGATGAGTATTCTATCAATCTCTTTTTGAATCATTACCCTCTATATCATCTTCAAGTCCTTTTACCCCTTCTTTGAAGCTTTTGATACCCTTTCCTATGCCTCGCATCAACTCAGGAATTTTTTTACCTCCAAAAAGTAATAAAACAACAATGGCTATGATGACAATCTCTCCTGTTCCAAGATTACCTAAAAATAAAAGTGTATTCATTTTCTGTATTTTTTTATGTAATAAATAAAAGTTTCTAATGATATCTCAGTTTACAAATAAACTGCTTGAAAGTCCTCAGGACTTGTTAATTCGTTTCTTATTCGACCTCTTTTAATAGGATTACCAAAGTAATAAACATATCTATAATCTTTTAAGGTTTCAGTCCTTAAATATAACTATAATTGAAGTAAATCAATATATATTATTCCAATACAATGTTACTTTCGATTCCCGATGTATAGTATACTTTATAATCACCTTCCTCATCGCAAATAAATAAAGCATCTAATTCGGGACTCTTTTCGATCCATTCCAGAGCTTTATCCATACCTCCAACCATAAATGCCGTAGCAAATGCATCTGCTGTAATAGCATCATCAGCAATTACTGTGGTAGACAACAAATTATGTATTGCTGGATATCCGGTTGCAGGATTGATGGTATGAGTCACTTTTTTACCGTTTTCAATATAAAACTGACGGTAATTCCCTGATGTAGCAATCCCCCGATCGGTAATCTGCAATATTACCTGCAAATCTTGCCCGGGAACCGGATTGTTTTCCGACGGGCGGTCAATACCAATTTTCCAAGCCTCTCCTTGTGTGTTACATCCTTTCACTCGAATTTCGCCTCCTATTTCTACCAAATAATCGAAACAATGCTGTTTTTCGAGATAAGAAGCAACAATATCTGCCGAATAACCTTTGGCTATAGCATTGACATTCAGCAAAACATTGGGTGCTGATTTTACAACACGTTTGTTATCTATCCAAACTTTATCCATGCCAATATTAGCCTTTAGCTTTTCTATCTGTTCTTCATCCGGTATATTCTTCTTTTCCGAACTAAATCCCCATGCTCTGAATAAGGGTTCTGCAGAGATATCGAAGGTTCCTTCTGCCTGAATACTAATTTCTTTTGCCTTATTGAATACGTGAGAAAAATAATCATCAACCTCTATATCTTCATTTCTGTTTACACGGGAAATAATAGAAGTCTCATCATATACCGAAAGTGATTTCTCAAAATCAGCTAATAAATTTTCTATATCCATCCGAAAGTCTCGATTTCCTTCGTATTGATATATTATATTATAGCTTGTACCCTCGGCTCTACCTTGGATATTGTAATAACAGGCTCCATTATCGGCTAATACTACATTCATATTTCTCTTATCATACTAATCTTAAGCAGCTCGTTATTTACTATAACTGGCTTTTACTAGTGGACAGTCGAGCAGATAGTCTAAACTTTTCTGTACACTTTCTATCGGTGTAAAGTTATAATTCTCAACTTCTACGATCAGGTGTTCTGTACCTGCGGCATCTGTATTTCTGAAAATAGCATCGAAACCGACCATACCACTTTGACCAAGCTCTTTATTGTCTTTAATATGCAATAGTTTAAAACGACCGTTGTACTTATTAAAGTAATCGACCGGACTTTGTTGTCCTCTTACTACCCAATATACATCCATCTGAAAAAATACGTATTCGGGATTCGTATGCTCTATCATGTAATCATACATCACCTGTCCTTCTACTTTCTGAAATTCATGTGCATGATTGTGATACCCAAAGGAAATACCCTTTGCCTTGCATCTTTTTCCGATCTCGTTATAGTACTCGCAATAGGTTTGTAAGTCCTTGAGAGTTTTGGGCACTTCCATCCAGGGTGCAACTATATAGGTCATACCGGCAGCCTTATGTGCATCGATACATTTGTCCCACCATTGGAGCGATTCCGTGAAATCTTTAGACGATAATTCTTTTTGAGATAGCTCTTTTGATGTATGGGAAGAAAGCACATTCATACCTGCTTTTTCTATATCAGACTTAAATTGTGCAGGAGTTTTTCCATAAAACAAACCGTTATCATAATTAGCGGCCTCAACATCGGTGAAACCCATCTCCCCTACTTTTTTTATTGTCCCCTCATAATCTTTAGATATATCATCTCTTACCGAATAAAGCTGCAAAACAATTTCTTTTTTCATCGGGGCAGAATCTTTCGAATTGACTTTTTGCTTAGCCATACAAACTGTTGACATAAACATAATTAGTACAAATAATACATTCTTTTTCATGGTAAAAATATCAGATTATACAATTAAGGTCTCAGACCTTTTAATTATGATGACTTATTATAAACGACCACTGCAAATTAGTACTCTAAGATAGAATAGGTGTGCATGTTCATTGAAAAATCAAATCCACCAAAATAATTCTTCAATGGATTTGATCTTCAACTTTGAAAAAAATGAAAAGGATTTATTTAGTCAAGTATTTTTATTCTTATATTCTTAAACCATACATCATCACCATGATCCTGGAATCCGATATATCCTTCTTTTTTATCACCACCACAGTTATTTAGCAATTCGAATGCCAAAGGCCAAGCTTCTTGACTGAATTTGCTTTTTTGAAGCATTTCTGTCCATTGTGGAGTCCAAAGGTGATATTCAACTACGTTTTCGCCATTCTGACCATGTACCACTGTACCTTTGTATACCATAATCTTAGCTTTGTTCCACTGACCAAAAGGTTTTCCATTTTGTGGTTTCGCCGGAATCATATCATACAATGATGCCGATTGTCTATTATTGTCTTTACCTAGTTTTGCATCCGGATGATTTTCATTATCCAATACTTGATACTCGGGTGAAGATATATAGATAGGCTCCATTCTTACCTCTCCGGTTGCAGTATCTTTAGTCGAAATTTCTTGGGCTAGATAGAAAATACCGGAGTTGCCACCTTTAGAAACTTTCCATTCCAATTCAAGTTCAAAGTTTTTGAATTTAGAAGCGAATATAATATCGCCGCCATCTCCGTCTTGAGCTTCACCGGCACCCGAACCGTTAAATTTGATTGCTCCATTGTCGATAGTCCATTTCGAAGGCACTTTATCTTTTCCATATCCACGCCATCCTTTAAACGATTTACCATCGAATAGTGTGATATAACCGTCTTTATCTTTAGGAAATTCGCTCAAATCAACAACCGGATTTTCTACGACTGTATATGCAGGCGCCATCTTTTCTTCTGTTTTTGGTTCTGTACTCTGTGTTGCATTATCTGCAGTTTTCTTTTCTCCACCACAAGCGATTAATGTTCCTGCAATTGCAAAACAACTTAATCTTAAAACTAACTTATTCATATATTATTTTTTTAGTTATATAATTTAAAACAGTAAATTCATCTGTTACCTTATTTAGGCATATCAGGTAGTTTCCATCCATTACGGTAGGTATGTTTAATCAGCTCCTGAGCAAATGCTGTTGCATTTACCGGATCTGTCCATTTTTTATCAAAAGTAGGATGACCGTCTTTTATCTCGAAACCGTCTTTTATGACAGTCCTTATCGTTGCATTCGGATCTATATTGGTGAACCTCATGTTCGGGCCATCCCAATCCAATACCTGATTCAAACCTTGCAATCTTATGGCAAGAACACCCATTACTACAATTTCATTAAAAGGTCCTGCTTCGCTAAACGGAGAAGCTGTTTCTACTCTGTTCGATGCATCTTCTTTACAAGCTCTTACCCAATCCATTTCGTGAGATGTTTTTACCTCTCTCAATACTTTAGGAGCTGACGGCACACGACCGGAAAGTAACCAAGGGTCTTTACCGTAACAGCCACATATCAGCGTATCTTTTGTTCCATGGAAAATAACACCTCCGCCATCGTCATTCAAGTCTTTGTTTGCAGGCATACCTTCGGGACGCATTGGTTTTAATCCTCCATCGTACCATATTACTTCTACTTCGGGCATAGCTACCTTTGGCATATTATCTCTGGCAGGGAATACAAATTTCACCATCTGTGCATTTGGTGCACAAGCTGTTAGCAGCAAAGTTGAGCTTCCCTGAACTTTAGTTGGATATCCAAGTTTCAGACCTTTAAATACAGGATGAAGAATATGACAAGCCATATCTCCTAATGCACCTGTACCAAATTCCCACCAGCCACGCCAGTTCCATGGTGTATATATAGAGTTATATTCACAGAATTGTGCCGGTCCGACAAATAAATCCCAGTTTAATGTTTTAGGTACTTTTTCTACAACATCGGGACGATTCAACCCCTGAGGCCATATCGGACGATCGGTAAATGCCTCTACTTTTGTTATTTCTCCTATTTCTCCGTTCCATATCCATTCGCACACTTTGCGAACTCCTTCACCCGAAGATCCCTGATTACCCATTTGAGTAGCCACTTTATATTTATCGGCCAATTTGGTCAATAAGCGCGACTCGTAAACGGTATGAGTTAATGGTTTTTCGCAATAAACATTTTTCCCCATAGTTATAGCTTCGGCGGCTATTATAGCGTGTGTATGGTCGGCCGTTGCTACCATTACAGCATCAGCAGATTTGCCTAACTCGTCAAACATTTTCCGGTAGTCATAATATGCTTTGGCTTTGGGATAATCTTTAAAGACATGACCACTGTATTTCCAGTCTACATCACATAGTCCGATAATATTCTGAGTATTCATGCCTTTCAACACACCTGCTCCACGACCTCCTATACCAACACCCAATATATTCAGTTTATCACTGGGTGCTACTGATCCAAAACTTTGTCCTAAAACTGTACTCGGAATAATCGTCAGTCCAACTGCAGCTTTAGCTCCTGTTTGCAAGAATTTTCTCCTCGAAATCTCTGATGCCATAATTTTAATTTATTAGTTAACAATTTTGTAAATTCAGATAATATCCTGATAAGGCAATCGTTTGTGTTATGCCTTTACTATTAGCTCTTTGTCTTTATCCCAATACATGGTACGTCCTTCGAGATAAGCCCTTGTTCCCATATGTGCCGTTATGGCTTCCTCGAATGCTGCATCTATACCACACGAAGGTTTTAAATTTCTATTTCGTATACATTCGAGCCACTCTCTGAGATGTAGAAATGTAGTATCGTAACGTTTACCACCCATGTATGAGTAAAGCAATCCACGTTCGGCAAAGTATAATTCGGTGGCAGATGTAATAGCATCTACCTTGCTCTGCCCGGGTACATAAGTATAAAATGGAACGTCGGGTTTAATAATACCTTGTTCTATTTTTTCTTTATAGCGGGTCGATCCACTGTCTATTTTCAAAGTCAACGTGTTACCCACTTCCATCGAAGCATCGTGCCCCATAAATACCTTGCCCCTGTTGCGGTTACTGGCTAAAGTGGCACTATATAACATGGTCAGATTTTTATCGGGAAACTCAAATACGGTTTGTAATACATCGGGAACAGTCCTGCCGTCTTTAAAGAAATACACTCCTCCTGAAGATGCTGCCGAATGAGGAATTCCTGTTCCAAGCAATTGATTTACTGCATCATATTCATGAGTTAGCAAATCTCCACTAAGTCCGGTGCTGTAGTCCCACCAGCAACGCCAGCGAAAAAACCGTTCGAGACTGAATTTATCACGTTCATCAGGCCCCATATATTTTGCCAAGTTATTACTCAGCATATATTCATTATATTCTTTTATTCTTTGCGGATCACCTTCGAACTGCTTCCAATCTATTGTTTTCGGATTTGCCGTAGGATCGATATCATATACCCATGCTCCATTGGGATCGTTTCGGTTGGTACACACTTCGATAAGAGTAATAGGTCCCAGTAACCCTTTGTCTATTATCTCTTTTGCTTTGCGGTAACTGTCGACCTGACGACCTTGATGCCCCAATTGAAAAACCACGTTCGACTGACGAATCACGTCTCTTACCGCATAGGTTTCGGGTACTGTCCATGTTAAAGGCTTTTCGCAATAAACATGCTTTCCGGCTTTTGCTGCATCCATAGCCATCGTTCCGTGCCAATGATCGGGAGTAGCAATCACAACAGCATCTATATCGTCGGCAGCCAACAACTCTTTATAGTTCAAATAACGTTTGGGTTGAGGTCCCATTTTTCCGCCAGCTACTTCTTTATATATATTGCCTCCTGCTGCTATTCCTTCTTCAGCAAATGTGTCGAATATATCGCATATTCCCGTTATTTGAACATTGAGGCTTTCTTGTGCTAAAAAGTCTTTGTAACGAGTGTCCGACGAGTTTTCTTTCGCTTCTGTTTTTAGTATCTGCATACGCTCGGGTGTGGCAAAGCCTAAAGCTCTTAGCAGTTGCTTTCCTCTGATGCCGCAACCAATAACGCCTAAGCGAATCAGTTTTCCATCGGTCTGCATAGCCGGAACGGATGTAGATGCATTACTAAGGTTAAACACATCGCTTACATCTTTCAGCGTCTTGATACTTTTTTGTTTCTTGTATGCTCCATATGCCAAAGCTCCCAGCAAGGGAACAGTTGCAAGTGTTTTTATGGCATTACGCCTTCCCTGAGATTCGGGAAGCGCTGTTTCTTTATCGGGTGTATTATTCTTTTTTTCTTTATTTTCCTGTGGTGTATTATCTTCTGATATCATAGTGTTCTTCGGGTTATTTCTTCAACAAAGTATTAATATATCTATCAAATCCTATAATTTGAGAGGTAGGAAAATAGATTAAGACCATAAGTGCTCCTATCTCAATAAGATTTTTATCTACCCATAAATAACTCCCCTCGGTTGGCATCATGTATTCGGCTCCGATAAAAGGAGCATGCGATAAATAATACATAGCAAGAAAGATAACTCCACCTATAGATGCATAGCGTGAAAAACATCCCAAGATGAGCCCTAGCCCCACAAGTATCAGCCCATAGATATTTATACAGTTAACAACTGACAATACTCCCGGATTACTTGCTATGCTATGGAAAAATGAAGACAGAAAACCTTGTGAGTCCATTAAATAAGGGGATGAACTCCATCCCGTATTAATCATCTTTACTATTCCTTCATAGAGGAAATGCCATCCGATTAATAATCTCAACAAGACTAACCAAAATGTTTGAGAACGAGTGTAAATAATTTGTTTATTCATAGGTATTTTTAATTCAGCAGGAGTAAACGGTAAATTTATTCCTACTTACGATTAAGCATTAAAGTTATATTTAGTAAAGTTACATTGTGTTTAAGTCATTCTTATTTAAGGCTACAATTCAGCACTAAAAACTACTAGACTGATTAAACATGTCAATAAAGCTAGAGATTTTTAAATAAAAAAACATCTTCGTAAATGTTAATAATTCACAATGTCAATCAAGACTATTCTCAGTAAAAATCTACAACGGATGAGAATGTCAAAATACACAGTATCGTACTTTGCCTAATAAGTATATTTTGAAGACATTTTCAGTGAAAACAGCAGAAAAGAGCAAGTCCATGTGGCATTTTATACCATTTTCGAAACCTCAGAATTACAATAAATAAAATTTGGGTAATGGTGAATTATTGGAGACCAATCTATCGCAATTGGATAAAATTTGCCTTTCAAAGATCAATTAAGGTCTCATTACATAACTGATATTCTGAAACCGAATAATATTTTTTGCTTCTAAAAAAATCGGATCATATCAAAAAAGCACTATTCTATATTGGATTGATATAGAATAGTGCTTGGTAAAATAAACTATTTAAATCCGGTTAATAATAAGTTTCTGCCACTCCATTAAATGTTATCTCAACCTTCGAACCATAATCTGATGCAATTATTTGAGCGATAATTTTGTCATCATCAGCTGTGATACTCAGTTTGCCACTGATAGGGTATAGATTCGAGAAAGTGGATGACAGATATACATAAGACAGTGGTTCCGATATCTCATAGTTAATCTTCGTAGAATTGAGTTTTAAATCTCCACTCCCACTTTCCACCTTAAAATCGTAGAGACTTGGTGACTTATCGTGTGCTTTAGATCCTTTTACTCGCAACTCGGCATTACTCAGATTATCATAAGAAAAGCCATAACTTGAAATTACATCATAAAATCGGAGGTCTTTTGTTGTAATTTTCCAGTCTTTGTCTCCGAAACTTTCTACACGGAAATTCTTATCCTCAAAGACAATAATCCCCTTCTCCCATGCATTCGTAATAACCTTTGCTGTCCATATTGCTCCACTCTCATTGATAGATTTCTGATTATGGGTGAATATTATCTCACGAGTATTGTCATTCAATGTCCATGTTTTATCAGTACTTGTAATTGTATACCGCGATAAAAAATAGTTTTTGATACCTTCTTTTTCATCGGCAGGAGCCTGTGCATAGTAATCAACCTTTGCCATCAAGTCCAACAGGTATATCGACTGAGAAAGGCGACTTTCAACATCGTCATAGGCAATTTTCCCTTGCAATGTTTTAGGATATCCGGTTTGTCCTTCTTCGACTTCGCAGGATGAAAGTAAAGTAACAGACAACAGTGTCAGTATATAAATTATTTTTTTCATATTTTTCTTTTATTTAGTATTTGAAAATATTTAATGATGTATCAGTTTACAAGTCTCAGCTATTAGTTGTATCAAAATCTATAACCGACACCTCCAACAAAATTACCGGTACGGCCTCCCAGATTGACTTCTCCAAAGACAAATACTTTTTTACCGAACGAGAAGCCTATTGGAGTCAACATTAATTCGCTGCCAAATGAGGTATTATTATTTTTAGAAGAACCGCTCTTCGAGTCCATTTTATAACGGGTTATATCCCAATAAAAACTCCATCCAATACCCGAGTAAAGACGAAACTTCTCTTTCGAAAGCCACGAATACCTGATCATAGGAGTAAAGGCAATATTATGCCCTTTTTTATACCCCGCTTTAGAGTCATCGAGACGATTATTAAAATCGGTATTATAGCCACTATAAGATAATGCACCTCCAAACGAAAAGCGAAGGTCGGACATATTGTAGAAATAGTTAGCACCAAACACACCTGTTGTTTTCGTGGCACCGCTATAGGTAGCTGCACCTAAATAATCACTGCCATAATAACCGCCGTAACCGGGATAATACCCTCCGCCAGAATAATAGCCATAGCTTTGCATGTAATAAAACTGATCATAATAACTGTCGTCATTTACAGAACCATACGACAATCGAAGTTCGTGCTTATTGTCTTTGAAAAACTCTTTTTTCTGGGCAATAATACCCGAACTAAAAGCACATAGCAGTAGCGTGAACAGATAAATTCTCTTCATATCAAATTGTTTTTAATTAATAAAATTTTATTTGTTTATCGTATTGTAGCGCGCGCCTTTTTAGAAGTTTTTATATTCGAAAACTTTGATTTCATAACATGCTCCGAGTATACCTAATCCACCATTGATATTGGTATGCACAACAACCGGCTCCGACACTTTATCGGAAGATGCCTGTCGGCTACGTTGTAATGATGAGTAGTATTTGTATAAGTCTTCGCTTATCGATTGCAGTCTTACTGTCAGATATCGTTTTATAGAGTCGGCTTCTTCCGGGCCATACCAATAGGATACAGAGTTGTCGACATAGAACGAAAGTGTATATTCTTTACCTGCAAATCTCACATCACGAAATACCGAAAAATAATTATAGACGGAAGATGCTAATCCGATATCAGAATTGTTAGTGCTTCCCATATATCCGTCTGTCAAGACCGGATCATTCGAATAATAAGAGGAATAATAGGGTGAATATTTTTGAATGGTATCACCCTCCAGATAATAGAATTCGTTATTTACCAATAAACGATAATAGTCGTTTCTGCCCGGCATATCTTTTATTGTCAATTTAAACATAGTATAGTTTTTTAATCTGCCATACTCAATACGATTGAAACTCGCAGTATCAACCGAAACAACCTCCGGAGCAGGGGGTAAAATAGCTATCGATTGCAGCTCTTGTCCATTATAGAGCGATTGTACGTTTACTTCATCGCCTTCCTTCAGTTTTCCGAATAAGATGTAGGCACTGTCGGCACGACTATATTTTAGATGAGAAGCATTCCCATTTACGCTTAAGCTAAAGTCTGCATTCTCTATTATATCATATCCCCAATCATAGTTGATCCCCATAGCTATTGTATCCCGACTATATATAGGACGGCTTTTAGTGATATAGAAATAACTAGTATCGCTATTGGCATACAATAGTCCGTTTAACACCAGATGCGGAGTTATAGGAACACTGCCTATATCTACTACCTTCTCAAAGTCGCAGGATGAGAATAAAATAGTGATCAGTGATAATATGACAAATAGTTTTCTCATTTCTTATTTGAATTTATATGTAAATGATACAGAAGGTACTACTCCTATTAATGAACTCTCTATTATTACCTTTTCATCGTATCCTCCTACACGTGCCATATAGGGGTTTAATCTGCCATAAACATTGTAGACACCAAATGTCCAGATTTTTCGTGGCGAACGGTAATATTTCATTTCTAAATCGAGGTGATGTGTATCCGACATTTTATAATTGTTACGTCCGCTGATATACTCTACCGGAGGATAGCCAAAAGAGTATAGCGAAGGATCGCCCCCCCGGATTGGTAAGGGCTGGTATTCTTCAAGAGGCAGCGTACTTCTACTTCCTGTAGCATACATCCATGAGGCTACAAGATCTATTTTTTTACTCCATTGAAATGTACCTGTTATATTAAAATTATGCCTGCTATCGTATTTAGCCGGAAAGAGGCGACCTTTATTTATTGTCTTGAAGCGGCGTTCGTTCCACGATAAAGTGTAACCAATCCACCCGGTAAAACGTCCTTTTGTTTTCTGGGCAAATAGTTCCATACCATAAGACCATCCTTTGCCCGATTCTACATATTCTTCCCACGAAGTGAAGGCATCTTTCCAAGCCATACCATCTTTGTATTCAAGAACGTTATTCATCCTCTTATAGAATCCTTCAGCTGAAAAGTTATATCCGCTTTTTGTATCGAAAAACAAACCTCCTGTAAATTGATGGGACGACATAGGTCTGAACTTCTTTGTGATCGGCACCCAAAGGTCTGTCGGCTGACTTATTGTATTAGATGATAACAAGTTTACAAATTGATTCATCTTGGTATATGAAGCTTTAAAAGCCACTTTTGGAGACAATTCGTATCCCAAAGATATACGTGGTTGTAATGCCAGATATGTCTTATTCTGAACATTGAATACCGAGAAATGAAGCCCCAGATTAGTCCTTAGCTTTTTTGTGATAAAAAATTCATCTTCTCCGTATAGTGACACTTCCTGCCCGCTTATTTTATCATACAAATAATAGTTTAACTTCCAATCCTGATTGTTATGGCTCATTTCTTTTACCTGATATCCATGCATTTCGGGACTGAATTGATGCAAGATCAAACCTCCTCCAAAACGGAAGTAATGATTATTGTTAGGTTGATATTCAAAGTCAGAGCTGAATTGCCAGTCTTTAATCCCCGATTTTTGAAAACTCGCATAGTTTTGTCTTTGCTCCTCATACTTCTCATCTATATGTGACATGAAGTTGAATTTATACTTGTTATATGCTAAAGTATTATTCATGAACAGCTTATTATTAATCACATAATTCCATCTTAAAGAAATAATATCATTACCCCATCCGTAACTGTACTTAGTCTTATTATAAGACTTTACCTCATCTCCCTCATAAGCAGTCATTTCACTTTTTGTATCTAATTTGTCACGACCGCTATAATAGCTCAGATAAAGACGGCTCCGATCCGAAAATTTATGATTTACCTTGGCATTCATATCATAGATATAAAACAGGCTATTAGATAAAAACGGAGTGGTAGTTATTCTCTGAATACCATCAAGAAAAGAACGCCGTGCCGAAAAGCTGTAAGATGTTTTACCTTTTATGATAGGCCCCTCTATATTGATTCTGGCGGCAAATAAACTGAGAGTGAAGTCTCCATGAAACTTTTGCATATCTCCATCCTTGAAACGAATATCGACAACGGATGAAAGGCGTCCACTAAAACGAGCCGGAAAACTTCCTTTGTGCAGTGACATTTTTTTAACTGCATCACCGTTAAATACTGAAAATACACCCCACATATGTCCTGTATTATAGATAGGAACTCCATCTATCAGAATCAGGTTTTGATCGGGACTTCCCCCTCGCACATACATTCCTGCCGAACCTTCGACTCCTGCTCTAATACCCGGTATTGCTTGGAGGGATTTCAATATGTCATTTTCACCAAAAGCAGCGGGTATCGGTTTAGTTCCCGTACCTGACAATTCGAAGGAACCACTTGATGGCGAAAATGATTTGGTATTATATACCGTCACATCCTCTAATATGGCACTGGATTCTTTTAGCCGAAAATTAACGATCGTATCATTTTGCACAAAAAAGCTTTTCGATAGAGATTTAAATCCGATATAAGAAGCCTGCAAATAAATACTATCAGGCATAACCTGAATCGAATAGTATCCATAAGAGTTTGTAAAATTACCTGCCCCCGATTTTCGGTCACTGATTGCCGCCCCTATCAACGTCTCCATTGAGCCTTGATCTGTTACATAGCCCGATATGGTAATCTTCTTCGCTTTATTCAGAATAATATGACTGCCTTCTATTTGCCAACTAATACCGGTTCCTCTGAAAATATGTTTCAAAGCTCCGTCAATAGATGATTGGGATATAGAAATGTCTTGTCGTTGTTCCATATTCAGATTTTCATTAAATACAAATGTGTAGTTACATTTTGTCTCTACCTTTCTGACTATTTCTTTTAATGTATTATTCTTCATTTCCATAGTTATAGAGGCTGTTTGAGCATATCCCGTAAATACGTAGAAGCAAATGATAAAAAACAAAAGAGGTATCCTAACAGATATATGCATGCAAACTCTTATTTTCGGGTCACTATTTTATATTTATTACCTTGCTTGATATAGGTAAACTCTGCTGTCTGACCTAATATAGTCAATGCTCTTTCGATCGATTCGCCTGAAGCGAAACGAACTGTTATACGCAACTGAGCCAACGTCTGATTGTTAATTTCGAAGTTTACGTTATGCTCACGCGATAAGGCATCTAATATGTCGATCAGTGGTTCGTTTTCGAACACCAACAGATTGTTACGCCAAGCTCTTTCAATATCCGGATCTTTCAACTGCTGCACTTCGAGTTTCTCTGTTTTTTTACTAAAAACAGCTTGTTCGCCGGGTTTAAGCTTCTGAGTATATCCAGAGTGTACCCCAACAGATACAATACCGTCAAATAAAGTGGTCGTGATGTGTTCCTGATTTTCATAAGCATCTATATTAAATTTTGTACCTAAGACTTTTACCTCTATATTTTTCGCTTTTACGATAAATGCTTGATTGGGATTTTTAACAACATCAAAATAGGCTTCTCCTTCTAATGACACTTCTCTGGTTTTACCATTCATTTTTTGAGGATAGGCAATCGATGACAGACTATTAAGTATCACTAAAGAACCATCGGGCAGCTCCACTTCTTTCTTCTCTCCATAAGAAGTAGTCACATATAATACTTCCGGTTGTTTCGCATAGTTATATACAACTGTAGATATTAAAAAGAGTAATAATACTGCAACTGCATAGCCGGCATATTTAATAAGAGGTCGACTCATTATCGATTTATTCAATCTTATTTGTTTTTCAACCAGTCGGAATGTTATGTCTGCTCTATATTTATCGGGAAGTATAAGAGGAGCATCATCCGATGTAAAAAAAAGAAAGTCTTTGTCTGATAAATCTTTTTCGAAGAGAGCCTGCTCTTGCTCCGAAAGGGGTAATCCTTTCAGATATTTTTGACGAGCTTTTTGTATTTTAGTATTATATTTCATCTTTTATCTCTCTGTTTTATCGCTTTCAATAATAAAGAGTACGAAAAATAAAAATACCCCTATTGAGAATTTAAAAAAATACGATAAAAAGATTTTCTTTCAGTTCTTCATACAGCAGCTTCACAGCCTTATTCATCTGATTATCTACAGTCTTAGGTGATATTCCTAACATTTCTGCAACTTCGGAATATTTTTTTCGTTCTTCACGAACCAGACGAAATACTTCGGCACAACGAGGGGGTAATTTTTCCAATGCCTGTTTATATTTCGTTTGTAATTCGATATCTAATATATCGAAATCAGTCTCATCACTGCTGCTATAGTTATTATCGGGAAGATTTTCGATAAGTAATTCAGTCTTTTTCCGGTAGTTTTTTTCCACATAACGAGCCGCAGCATGTTTTAATGCTATAAAGAGGTAGGCATCGGGATCGGTTATAGTATCTAAGATTTTACGGCTTTGCCACAAAGCAACAAAAACGTCGGCTACGACTTCTTGGGCATAATCGGGGTTGTTGTTTAAATAATAAAGAGCTTGCCGAAACAACTTTGTATAGTAGTGGTTATAAAGTAAGCGGAACGAGTCGGGACAGTCGGACTCCGCTATTTCTTTCATAAAATTTAATATGTCTTTCTTATATTCCATGCAGCGGGCAAAGGTACTAAGAAAGAATCTAAATATAATTTATTTATATTTTCCTTAACTCGATGACCTTAGCTTCCTCTGGCCTGAAGAATTCAGTATTTCGGTATTAACAGAGAATATTTCAATATTTTTTTAACGGTTCAACCAGTAAGTAGATTAACATCTTTTAGATTCAAAAAGAATATTATCAATACATTTAGTCAATTAATATTTTTAATTCTTCACAAATTCATAGCTCAAATGATTTATTTTAGAACAGACTTTTTAGGTTTCAATTACTGTCAGGAACATATTCTAAAATATCTCCAACTTCACAGTTTAAGATGGTACACAAAGAGTTTAATGTTTCAAATCTGACACCTTTCACTCTTCCGTTCTTTAGCAAAGACAGATTAGTCATGCTCATATCTAAACGCTCTGCCAGTTCAGTGAGCGATATTTTGTTCTTTGCCATTTCTATGTCTAGATTTACAATTATTGCCATTATACAAATGCTTTATTTTCTTGTTCAAGTTCAAAACCCAGCTTGAATATTTTTGCAATAGCAAAGATAACAGCACCTACCAATAATCCCACAAAATCAGGAATCCAGTCTAAGGCAAATAGATAATTATAATGGTTTACATTTTCAGTCAATATCCAATCTCGGTATAAATGTACTCCCCAATTTAGCGGCGAATAGAGGGCAATATACAAAGCTATAATTTTGAAGTGCCTGATATTATCAACCGAGAAGATAGACTCTTTTTGAAAGGAGCTGAAAAGCTTGCGTAAGTGGAACAATACACCTATAATAATACCTTCCAGTAATAATAATGAAACAATACTTACAATAGTATTAGATACTGAATTATTGACATTCATCATTATTCGACCTCTATTTTTAAATAGCCTGATATTTGATGTCGTTTCAGAACCGGATATCAGTTCTTGTTCTGAAAGAGCCTTATGCATATTAATTGTTATCTTCTCATTAAAATAGTAAGTGTCCTGCACTATATATTCATTAGATAAAAAATATAGAGCAACCACAATCAACAAAAAATTTAGATACCAAATAATGTTTAATGACCATTTCAGTAAATGAATAATCCGAATAGATTTTGCTTTCATACTATAATATTTAAATTGTAATTAATAATTCAAATACAAATAAAAGCATTTATTTTAAATAAAACATAAAACATTTATCGTTTATTTTAAAATAAGCTAATAATAGATTAAAAAAATAGCAGATCAAATTTTAATCGAGATTTGATCTGCTATCCATATCTGTTTATCTTATTCACTCAAATTCTTTTCTCGAATGAAGATTTTCTCTTATCGTTCTACGATCTCAAAACGCTCTTTCAATTTGATATCCTGAGACGAAGCTCCTATTCTTACTTCAAAGAATCCGGGTTCTACAACAAACTCGTTATGTCTGTTCCATAAACCTAAATCCTGAGGAGTAAGTGTAAATTTAACCTCCTTCATTTCACCGGGTTTAAGGCTGATGCGCTCAAATCCTCTAAGTAACTGAGTGTATGTGGTAACACTGCTCACTTCATCATTCAAATAAAGTTGTACCACTTCGTCTCCTTCTTTTTTCCCTGTATTTGTAATTCGGACAGAAACATCTACATTCGAAAGAAGTCCTGCTTGAATTGGGGATACTTTTAAATCGGAATATTCGAAGGTTGTATAACTTAACCCATAGCCAAAAGGATATAATGCACCCGATACACGTACGGGACCGTCTGTATCAGAACCCGGCTTGAATGGAAATGCAAAAGGAATCTGCCCTACAGACTTAGGGTATGTTACAGCTAATTTTCCTCCCGGATTATAATCCCCGAAAAGAACCTCAGCTAAAGCCGTACCCGTAAATTCACCGGGAAAAGATGCTTGCACAATGCTGGGTATATATTTATTTGCCCAATTGATTGATACTGCACGGCCATCTATTAATACTAGTACTACGGATTTTCCGGTAGCATAAACCGCTTTCAGTAAAGCCTCCTGATGTCCTGCCAAGTCAAGATTGGAGCGCGAATAATATTCTCTGACAGTTCTTTCGGATCCGCCAAGCACAACAATAGCCACATCCGATTCTTGTGCAGCTTTTACAGCTTTGTCTATCATCTGCTGATCTTCCATTGATATAGCTTCTTTGATAATCTCACTTTCGGGGAAATTTTCGTCAATTATATCACAACCTTTTTCATAAATAATCTGACTATTGGGAAGCAATGCCTCCAGCCCTTCCTTTACGGTTATAATAGGCGGATTGGCTGGACCATAGCGACAAATAAAATCCTTACGTTCGTCGGCGTTAGGTCCTATCAGAGCTATTTTTTTAGTGTTTTTATTTAAAGGGAGTATATTATTCTCATTTTTGAGAAGTACAACCGATTGTCGGGCTGCATCAAGAGAGACTTTTTTGTGTTCGGGAGAAGCAACAATTTTATCTGCAACCTTTTTATCTCCCGTATATGGATTGTCAAATAACCCCAACATAAATTTTACCCGAAGTATATCACGAACTCTTGAATCTACGGTTTGTCGGGAAACTTTTCCTTGTTTTATCGCCTCTCTCAACGGAATTATAAAATCTTCGGGAGGTGTAAAGTTTGTACGAATATTAAGTCCTGCATTTACCACCTCTGCGGCTGCATCTACTGCATTTTTAGATACTTTATGCTTGCTGTAAAGGTATTCTACGGCTTCACTATCCGAAACTACATACCCTTTGAATCCCCACTCCTGACGTAATATCTCAGTCAAAAAGTGATAATTTCCGGTGATGGGTATTCCATCGTAATCATTGTATGAACTCATAACTCCTAACGCCCCAGCTTCCTGAAACGCAACTCTGAATGGTTCGAGAAACAATGTCCTCATCTCCCGTGGAGCCACATGCGGATCGGTTCGAGTCTCCTCATCACGTCCTCCTACCGGTATGCTATATACTGCAAAGTGTTTAGGTGTTGCTATCAATCCATGATTTTGAAGCCCCATAATCATCCTTTTTCCCAGTTGGCTTACAAGATAAGGGTCTTCGCTGTAGCATTCTACTACTCTACCCCAACGAGGATCCTGAGCAATATCGAGGATAGGCGAATATATATTTGTATATCCCAAAGCTTTCGCCTCTACGGCTGTTACTTCTGCTATTTTGCTTATGAGGTCTTTGTTCCACGTAGCCCCTTGCCCGCTCTGTGCAGGGAAAAGTGTTGCCTGATAATGACAAAGTCCTCTGATACCTTCGTTGGTAAAATCAACAGGAATACCTAAACGAGTATCTTCTACAAACCAACGTTGAACGGTATTTATAGCATCTACATGTTTTGAGAAGGGAAATGCATATTCTGCTTTAAAACTTCCTAATCCGTTATGCTCTTCATCGATATTACCGATTCCGTCTTTCCAGATCTCAGACTTCCACTGAGGGGTTGGCAAAGCATCTTTCAAGACTCTTCCCGAACCATATAGTGTTGCCATCTGAGCTGTTTTTTCTTCTATAGACATTTGACTTAATAAGTCCTCTATACGGTCGTTTAGATTAGCCTTCGGATTTTCGTAAATATCCATTTTGCCATTCTTATTAAAGTCAATCCAGCCGTTATTATAAAGAATCTTTGATTGACTAAATACTAAACCCGATGAAATAAGAGCCGTTAATAGTAATTTTACTTTTAAATTATTTGCCATTGTATATTATAATTTTACCTCAAGAAATAAGGCATAAAGTTTGATTTCCGGATACTCAACTTATTGTACCTTATCTTTGCTTATTCATGTTTCACTTAACATCCCACCATAGCCTTTTATGGGTATATAATTCTGATCGACTACAGTTTGGAAATTCACATAATTCATTGAAGCTTCGTTTGCCGGATATAAAAATCTGACCGGAGCATTCGCTTTATTCAATAAAGTTCCGTTTTCTATATCATCAATCAGAATCGGCAGATCGGTACCACGATATTCAGCCCAACATTCAAAGGGTTGCAAGATACCAAAATTGATCCATTTCTGAGTTGCTATCTGCTCCAATGCTTTGGCTGCATTAAACTTATAACTAGTCAGCCATGTTTTCAAACTAGCGTCTAAAACATCAGCAGAAGCAATATCTGCATCTTTTAAATTGGTTGCTGTACTGTTTTTATAGTAGTTATAATATTCCTGTATCGACGAAACAATTCCTGTATTATAAAGCTCTTCAGCAGTACTTCCCCATGAAATCAAATTTCGGTGATTAACAGGCTGGCCATATACCGCATTTCTTGCTCCCCAAACTTCGGTATAGGGTATAGCACCAAAATAATCAGCTGCAAACACTGTCTTTATTGCTATTTTCATTTTAAGTATAGTATTAGAAGCACTAAAACATTAGTTACGTTATTTCCTTCTGTATTTCTAAGCTTACACTCTTATGGAGAATTCTATTTCGAAAAAATTAAATAGGCTATTCTAAAATATATGGTTTTAGGTATCTGCTCTTATAAGATTGCTGATCAAATGACCCTACATGTAAAAATAGTACTTTTATCCTCACGATCATATTATCTGTTAGATAATAATAATCTTCTTAAATTCTATTTTTCAGAAATACGATGAATGGAAAAACGAATCTAACAATTATCTGTATTATACGAAATTAGTCAGTTTCAACTAATAGTTTTGTTTTGATAGATAACCAAAAGCAAAGTATTAAACAGCATATAGTACAAAAAAATAATTAAAAAATGCCGAGCTGTTTTTATTAATCGAATACTATTCGTATATTTACGAACTAAAATAAAATATATCCGATGTCCAAGAAAGACTTAACAAAAGAACAAGAGCAGCTAGCACGCTTTGCCAAAGCGATGGGTCATCCTGTGCGTATAGCTATACTTCAGTTGTTGGCAAGTCAGACCTGCTGTTACCATGGCGATATGTCGGAAATACTACCCGTAGCCAAAAGCACCCTTTCGCAACATTTGAATGAACTGAAAGATGCCAGACTGATACAGGGAACAATTACACCTCCCACCGTAAAGTATTGCATCCATAGAGGCAATTGGGAAACAGCACAAAGATTATTCTCTGCTTTTTTCAAAGACATTCAATTTGATTCGGGCTGCGAGTCATAAAAAATTTGCTCGTGCAATTCGTAGTTCCACGAATAACGAACCGTCAAAAAGAAATAAAAATCAATATATGAATACAATCAGATTAGCAAAAGAAGAAGACATAGAGCAAATAAAGAAACTCTATCAGGAAACAATCTTATCCGTAAACATCAAAGATTATACATTCGAGCAGGTTGACCTCTGGGCGAAACGTGGAGTGGATAATGACGTTTGGCTGCAACGTATAAACGAAGAATACTTCATCGTCTGTGGAATTGAAAATCAAATAGTAGGCTTCTGCTCTCTCAAACCCGATGGTTATTTGAACACTCTCTTTGTACACAAAGATTTTCAGGGGAAGGGCATTGCAAAGGCTCTGCTATCGACTATCGAGCAACACGCCAAAGAAGTCGGAATCGAAGAACTTAGTGCGGATGTATCTCTTACTGCTAACGGTTTCTTTATGAAAAACGGCTATACCGACTTAGGCCAACAAATTGTCTGTATAGGCATACCTATGATTAATAGTAAAATGATAAAACAACTAAAAATAAAAAAGTAATACAACAATGAAAGTACTTATTCTTTGTACAGGCAATAGCTGCCGTAGCCAGATGGCTCATGGTTTTCTCCAATCGTTCGATCCATCTCTTACCGTCTGCTCAGCAGGGACAAAAGCAAGCGGAAAACTAAATTCCAAAGCGGTTGAAGTAATGAAAGAAGCAGGGATAGATATTTCACATCATACATCCGACAGTGTTGATAAATACCTGAATGATGAATGGGATTATGTAATTACCGTTTGTGGAGGTGCAAATGAAAGTTGCCCTGCATTTACAGGCACGGTAAAACACCGTTTACATATCGGCTTTGACGATCCGTCGGATGCTGTAGGCACACCTGAGTTTATCCAATCGGAGTATATACGTGTGCGTGACGAAATCAAGAAAGGGTTTTATGAGTTTTACTTAAAAGAGATAAAAGGAAATGAGTAAAAGGAAAATGAGTTTCTTGGATAAAAACTTAACCATCTGGATATTCTTGGCTATGGCTATTGGGGTGGGCATAGGTTATTTCTTTCCTTCGGTATCTGCAACAGTAGATTCCATGTCAAGCGGAACAACTAATATTCCTTTGGCGATAGGACTTATTCTGATGATGTATCCGCCACTAGCTAAAGTGGATTATAAACTCTTACCAAAGGTTTTTACCAATGTAAAGATATTAAGCATATCCTTGCTTCTCAATTGGATTATTGCCCCTATTCTGATGTTTATACTTGCCATTGTTTTTCTGCAAAATTACCCTGAGTATATGGTAGGAGTTATTCTTATCGGTTTGGCTCGCTGTATAGCGATGGTATTGGTCTGGAACGATCTGGCAGAAGGCAATACCGAATACGGAGCTGGTTTAGTTGCTCTCAATAGTATTTTTCAAGTATTCTTTTACAGTTTTTATGCTTGGCTGTTTATAACAATACTGCCTCCTTACTTTGGATTCGAGGGTGCTATTGTGGATATATCTATTGGTACGATTGCCGAAACGGTAGCTATCTATCTGGGTATTCCTTTCCTGATGGGTATTCTTAGCCGTCTGATATTAGTAAAACTAAAAGGGGAACAATGGTATAAGGAGAAGTTTATTCCAGCTATATCACCTATCACCTTAATTGCTTTACTGCTGACTATTATCTTAATGTTCAGCCTAAAAGGCGAACTGATTGTACAAATACCGATGGATGTGGTACGCATTGCTATCCCTTTGCTGATCTATTTTGTGGCGATGTTCTTTATCAGCTTTTTTGTGAGTAAGGCAATGGGGGCTAGTTATGATAAGAATGCTTCTATTTCATTTACGGCCACAGGCAATAATTTTGAGCTGGCTATTGCGGTTGCAATTGGGGTTTTCGGTATTCACAGCGGACAGGCATTTGCTGGGGTTGTGGGTCCATTGGTTGAAGTGCCTGTATTGATTGCTTTGGTTAATGTGGCTTTTTGGTTGAGAAAGAAGTATTATAAAAATGAACAATTATAAACCAATAAAATAAATCGTATGAAGAAAACACTTTTACTTTCACTATTTGCCCTGTTGCTAATCTCATGCGGAGGCGGAAAAACAGAAAACAAACAAGAAACAGCAGAAGCTACTACACCCGAACAAACAGTTGCAACTGCTGATGCATCGAACGTAAACGTTTATTATTTTCATGGTAAACAACGTTGTAAAACTTGTCTGGCGATCGAAGATGTAACAAAAAAAGCAATAGCTGACAATTATAAAGATAATCAGAAAGTCAAATTTGTTGAAATAAACATTGATGAAGATAAAAACAAAGATATAGTCGAAAAATACGAAATAGCTTTCAGTTCTTTATTGATAGTCAAAGGCGAAGATTATACGGATTTGACAGAGCAGGCATTTGCTAATGCTGTAAACTCGCCTGATGCTCTTACGAGCCTTGTTAAAGAAGAAGTAAATAAACGTGTTGATTAATGGAGTTTTTACAACAAATAGTAGATAATTCGGATATTCCGATACTAACAGCATTTATCTTGGGGTTAATGACAGCTATCAGTCCCTGTCCATTGGCTACAAATATTACGGCAACAGCCTATCTGAGCAAAGATATTACCGAAAAAAGAAGAGTGCTTCTTAACGGTATATTTTATACACTAGGACGTACTTTCAGCTATACGGCACTAGGCTTGATATTCTACTTAGGGGCAAGTAAATTTCAGGTTGCAAAGATACTTCAAAATGTCACTGGGCTTTATTTGGGCATATCTCTGGTTATCATTGGTATCTTGATGCTCGATGTAATTAAGGTGAACATACCAATATTAAATAGCCTGACATCAAAAGTCAATGAAAAGAAACTAAAGAAAAACTACTGGAATGCTTTTCTCTTGGGAGTCTTGTTTGCTTTGGCTTTTTGTCCGTATAGTGGTGTATTGTATTTTGGGGTGCTTATTCCTATGACAATGGCTTCAACTTCGGGCTTATTACTACCTCCTGTTTTTGCGATAGCAACAGGATTGCCTGTAATAATCATAGCTTATCTACTGGCTTACAGTATGTCGAATGTGGGTAAGTTCTACAACCGGATGAAAAGTTTTGAAGTATGGTTCAGACGTATCGTATCAGCTGTATTCATTCTGGTAGGTATTTATTATATAGTTATCAATATTTAGGGTCACATACCTTTTATTATCAAATTAAACAAAAACAGAATCATGGAGATAATCGTTTTGGGTACAGGTTGTGCCAAATGTAAAGAAGTTTACGAAAAAGTAAAAAAAGTAGTGTCTGAATCCAATGTTACAGCAAATGTAAAGAAGGAAGAAGATATCATGGAGATAATGAAATACAATGTTCTTTCTACTCCTTCAATCGTGATTGATGGCAATGTAATGATACAGGGCAAAGTGCCTACCGAAAAAGAAATATCGGAATTATTGACTATGAATAGTAATCAGGCAAAAAAGGAAATGGTAAAACAGCAATACAGCGAGTTAGCCATGAATAGCGATTTACTTAAATCGGGTTGCTGTTGTGGTACAAACCCAACTACACCATCGAAAAAGGTATTTACCATTATGAGTGAAGATTACAGCCAACTCAAAGGCTACGAAGCTGATGCTGATTTGGGTGTAGGTTGCGGACTCCCGACAGAGTATGCAGGGATTAAAGAGGGAGATACTGTGATCGATTTAGGATCGGGAGCAGGTAACGATTGTTTCATTGCACGAGCCGAAGCAGGCGAAAGCGGCAGAGTAATAGGTATAGACTTTTCTACTCAAATGGTAGAGAAAGCTCACAAAAATGCTGCCAAACGTGGTTATACCAATGTTGAATTTATGGAAGGGGATATTGAAGAAATGCCTGTTCCTGACAATACTGCCGATGTGGTTGTCAGTAATTGCGTATTGAATCTGCTACCTGAAAAGGATAAGATTTTTAAAGAGATTTATCGTGTTCTCAAAAAAGGCAGTCATTTCTGTATTTCGGATGTGGTGCTGAATGGTATATTTCCGAAAGAATTTACCGATAATGCTTCGATGTATGCAGGGTGTATAGCCAGTGCTATTCAGAAAGAGGATTATTTAAAGGAAATAGAAAAAGCAAACTTCACTAATATCAAAGTGGAAAGGACAAAAACGGTTGTTATTCCTGATGAAGTTTTAGAGGAACATTTGGATGAGGCAACCATCGCTAAATACAAAGCGGGGAATGTGGGGATTTATTCTATTACAGTTACAGGAGTGAAGTAATAGATTGTAATTTAGCCTATTTAGTCTGATACTCGGATTACCACAAACAACTAAATCAAGAGCAAACAATAAGAAAATCGGAGACATTTATTCAATTATGAATGTCTCCGATCTCATTTCTAAATTACTACTTAAAAACGCATTCTATTGTAGAAAAGTAAAAGGATTAAATTCACCTTTTTACATAGCAATTTATAGTCGTTCATCAAGGAAGGGTTAACGAAGCTATTTACTCAAACATTAGCAAGACTAATCTAAATAATAGGTCGATTCATAAAAAAGTAATTTACATCTAAATATCAGGAAAAGTCAAATCTCTTTTTTATCAAACAATAGGTTGTAAACCCAGCGCTTACAGGAAACGGTAGCCTGAAAATAAAAATTTCACTACCTTCAAGGAGTAGAAAGAAGAAAGCAAATAATTATATTTTAAGAAAGATGGAAAAACCATTAGTCGATAAAGATTATCTCTTACAAAAAACTGAAGGTAAAGGAGGTTGGACTTTTGCCGAATTACCCGAGATACCCATGCCTAAGACATCTTTCGGCATGCTGAAAGTAAGAGGGAAGATAGACGATTATGAATTTTCGAATGTACACCTGATGCCTTTTGGAAACGGACATGTGGGCTTGGCTGTTAAGTCTGAAGTAAGGAAAAAAATAAAAAAGCAGGCTGGTGATACGGTGCATATTGTTATTTATGAAGACAATATGCCTACTGAAATTCCAGAAGAGCTACTTTTGTGTATGGAGTACGAAGATGGTATCTTGGGGAAATTTGATATCTATAGTGATACCGAGAAGAAAGCATTTGTAAAATGGATATACTCAGCAAAAACAGAGCAAACCAAGATAGACCGAATTGCCAAAACAATAGTAATGATAAGGAATGGTGAGAAGTTTTATAAATCGTGGTAATATCGCACATCTTTACACTGAAGTACGTCATATTCACAAACTGGACTGTCTATGTATTTTATTTTTGGTATACCAAACACCTAATTCATTGCTCTAATTTTGCGTCTCAGTTTTACCAACTAAATAATTTATTTTATGAAACAGATTGAAACAGCAACATTAGAACATCTGAATGAATTTGCAATATTATTCGATAAGTATCGTGTGTTTTACCAACAGCCATCGGACTTGGAAAAAAGCAAGTCTTTTCTGGAAGAACGTATAAAGAACAATGAGACAGTTACATTCTTAATTGAGAAAAATGATAAATATGTCGGTTTCGCACAATTATACCCTCTATACCATTACAAAGCCTTGAAGCGTCAATGGTTGTTGAGCGATTTATTTATAGACCCAACTTATCGTGGATCTGGCTTGGCAATAACACTCATTGATCGCTGCAAGCAATATTGCGACGAAACAGATGCTTGCGGGCTATTGCTCGAAACACAAAAGACAAACAAAATAGGTAATAATTTGTATCCCAAATGCGGATTTGAATTAGACAACGAACACAATTATTACAATTGGTGGAAGTAATTATAAACCAAAGAAAGTGATAAATTATTTTTCTTATCACTTTCTTTTACTTTTTATAAATGTCTGATCTATTTACCGATCTGCTCATTCCAATAGAAACTATCAGGATATATACGTGACCCAAAGACAGATGTGCCGACTCGAAGCATCGTTGAACCTTCTTCGATGGCAGCCTCAAAGTCACCACTCATACCCATAGATAATACGTTCATATCAACTCTGTCAATATGTTCGGCAATTGTTTTTTGCTGTATTTTCTTTAGTAAGCGAAAGCATTTCCGTACCGATTCATTATCGGAACTTAGAATACCAATAGTCATCAAACCTTTTATATTCAATGTATCATACTGAGCTATATGTTTGATTAAGTTTATAGCTTCGTCAGGTGCAACACCAAATTTACTGTCTTCGAATGAGGTATTTACTTGTATCAGAATATCGATTGCCCGACCTTCATACTGTAAACGCTGATCGAGTTTTTGAGCTAAATCGATTCTGTCAACAGATTGAATGCAGGAAGCATATTTAAGGACATCTTTTATTTTATTGGTTTGCAAATGACCTATAAAATGACGTTTAACCGGATAATCTTTCAATTCAGAGTCTTTATCCCTAAGTTCCTGAATTTTATTTTCACCGATTAATGTTTCTCCACAGTCTAAAGCTATTTTTATCCTTTCAGGGGCAACGGTTTTAGTGGCAAGTAACAGCCTGACATCACTTTCTGCTCTGCCGGATGATTCACATACCATCTTTATACGTTTGTGGATATAGGTTAGATTTTCTACTATAGTATTCATATCGCTCTTTTTTCCGGCTAAAATACACACTATATGGACTATATTTGTATACCAATTATCATTAAATAAGATATACCAGATGCTCCGCCCTTGGATTATTCAAATACAATTCGAAAAAGATTCGAAGAAAGCAATTTATCTACAAATTGCCGATCACATCATCGATATGATAAAGAATGGAACGCTCAAATCGGGAGATGCTCTACCCGGAAGCAGGCTGCTGGCATCCGAGTTGGGAATCAATCGAAACACGGTTATCAAGGCTTTGGATATTCTGATCTCGGAGGGGTGGTTGTATAGCGAAGAGCGTAAAGGCTTGTTTGTATCTGCCAATCTACCTGCTGGGGCAAGACATGAGAACAGGCGAGGTGTCCAAAAAGAAAATTTGTCAGATCGAGGAAAGGAATCTATTGTCATTTTCGATAGTGGCCTACCTGATACACAAATAGCACCTATCCGTGAACTAGCCAGTGCTTACAGACAAATATTCAACCGCAAAGCCAGAATAAATCCCATGATAAACAGAAGTGAGTTTGGCACACTTCGATTCAGAGAGTCTGTCTCCAGAATGCTGAATCAAACTAGAGGAATGCATACCGACTATTCGCAGATATGTATTACACGAGGTAGCCAGATGGCTTTGTTCTTGATAGCACATGCTTTATTGAATGAAGGCGATTTAATTCTGGTAGAAAATCCGGGTTACGGACCTGCATGGGAAACTTTCAGGCATGCCGGTGCAGAACTAATACCGATTGCAATAGATGAGAAAGGCATTAGTGTAGAAGAGGTTGAACGGATTGCTTCCACACAACAAATAAAAGCTATATATATAACTCCACATCATCAGTACCCTACTACCGTGATTCTGAGCTTAGATAGACGTTTGCGATTGATCGAATTATCTAATCGTTATGGATTCACAATCATAGAGGATGACTACGATTGCGATTTTCACTTCGGCATCCGTCCGATAGCTCCATTGTCGTCCTTGGATGGTGCTAATGATACAATATATATAGGAACTTTCAGTAAGATGATTTCCGAAAGCTTGCGTGTGGGTTATCTCGTTGCGAATAAAGATATTATACAAAAAGTAGGCAATCTTAGGCGTATAATCGACTTGCAGGGAGATAACATTATGGAGCAGGCTATTTTAGAACTTATCGAATCGGGTGTTATCAAGAAACATATTCGCAAAGCATCTAAATATTATCTGAATAAGCGGAACTACTTTGCTTCTTTGATTGATAAATACCTCTCCGATAAGGTTACTTACAAAGTTCCCGAAGGAGGTTTAGCTTTCTGGCTGAAACTGAAGAACAAGCAGGATATAAACAAGCTAAATGAAGCATTGAAACTTACGGGTGTCAGCATAATTCCTTGGACAAATTATTCTTTTGACAGTGAAGTTGACGGAATCCGTTTAGGGTACGCTTCATTGTCTGAAAGTCAGTTGGAAAAAGGTATTAAAATATTGAGCAAGATGATTAAATAAACCTGTATAAAATACACGCCAAAATAAATAACAATCCCTCCCCTTTCTATTAAGCATCAACTAAAGACGATTGGAAACTCTTCCTGTACTGAGCAGGTGTTACCTCCATAAAACTAATAAATTGACGACGCAGGTTTTCTGCGGTCTTTAGTCCGCAATATGATGCTATTTCATCTAACGAAAACTGTGTATCAATGAGATGCTGGCAGGCATTCTCAATCCTCAACTTATTGATAAACTTGGCTGGCGTAATCCTCAGTTCACGGACAAAAACCCGTGCAAAATTACGGGGACTCATCGCAACGTGTTCTGCGAGGGCCTCTACAGTAAGGTCTTCTCTCAGATGCTCCAATATCCATTCGCAAACTTTTCTCATAGACGGATTTCCGATACTCTTATAATCCAAATAAGCACTGAACTGCGATTGGTTTCCGGGACGTTTCAGGTATAAAACCAACCATCGGGCAATATGCAAGGCAAAAGATTGTCCGAGATCTTCTTCTATCAAGGCTAATGCCAAATCCATACCCGAAGTAATTCCTGCTGCTGTATACACATTGCCGTCTTTGATAAATATACGGGCTATCTGAACATCTATCAAGGGATATGATTGTGCCAGCTCTTCGTTCTTCGACCAGTGAGCTGTAGCTTTTTTCCCATCAAGTAATCCTGCTTCAGCTAGAATAAACGCTCCGGAACAGACCGAACATATCCGACGGATTGTTTTTGATTGTTGCTTCAACCATTCCAACATTTTATTCATGGAAGATTCTTCAAGATGTCTCGCCAATCCTGTTATCATCAATGTATCTATGGGATAATCTATCTCATCATAACAACCTTCAGTTAATATTGGCAATCCACAGGATGTATTTATCAACTTTGTATTCTCCATTGATACGACATGGGTCTTGTAATTGAAATCAACTTTATCCTGAATCAGGTTAAATTGATCGACGGTTTTGGCGAACACTTCTAAAGGACCTACTGTTGTAAGCAATGTTGAGTCTGGAGCTACCAGTATTACAATATGTCTTATTTTTAATTGCTTATTCATATGTTTCGTATTTCAATATTTAAGTAAATGAAAGTTTTTAATAATATACTTTCGAATTGTAACAGGCTATTGTTATTGCACTTACCAAAGCAATAAAAAGGTCTGAGACCTTAAAAGTAAGTATTATTTGGTAGAAGAAATCAGATTTGGCAGAAATTGTACATTTTTTGTCATTACAGACAGTCATATTATGGTATATCTTTGTAATACAATAAAAAACTAAAAATAAGAACAATGAAAAAAATTGAAACTATATCAGAAAGTAATAGTTACTCAGCTATTAACATTGGACTTTTGGAGAGCTTGCAGGAGTACTCATTTCTTCATCCTAAAACTCAACAGGAAATAAAAGGAAAAGTATTTCTAAAGGAGCCAACCAAAGCAACGGGCACCGAAATATCATTCCAAACACTAGCGGCAAAGAGTGAGTTACCTTACTTTCATAAACATATAGAAAATGAAGAAACATACATTATTCTGAAAGGTTCGGGATTTTTTCAGGTAGATGAAGACTGTTTCCCGATCAAAGAAGGAAGTGTGATTCGGATTGCACCGGCTGTAAAGAGGGGATTTTGCAATACATCGGACGAACAAATGATACTGGCAGTAATTCAATCTAAAGAAGGATCTCTCAATCAGTATAGTTCAGAGGATGGTGAAAGAGTGAGTGTAGAACCAAAATGGCGTAATAAATAATCAAAAAAGTAGAATTATGAAAACAATTAATGTAGGTATTAACGGTTTTGGACGTATCGGACGTTTAGTTTTTCGTGCTGCACAGAGTAGAAAAGATATCCGAATAGTTGGGATCAACGATTTGATGGATGTGGAATATATTGCTTATATGCTTAAATACGATACAATCCACGGTCAGTTCGACGGAACTATCGAAACCAAAAACGGCAAACTGATAGTGAATGGTAATGAAATCCGTGTCACAGCGGAAAAAGATCCGGCTAATCTAAGATGGAATGAAGTGGAAGCCGAATACATTGTAGAGTCAACAGGATTGTTCCTAACAAAGGAAAAAGCACAGGGACATATTAGTGCAGGCGCTAAATATGTAGTCATGTCGGGCCCATCGAAAGATGATACTCCGATGTTTGTTCCAGGTGTGAATGATGATAAATACATAAAGGGAACACAGGTTATATCGAATGCTTCGTGTACCACCAATTGCCTGGCATTAGTAGCAAAGGTATTGAATGATAAATTCGGTATACTTGAAGCCCTTATGACTACGGTACATTCTACAACGGCAACACAAAAAACAGTAGATGGTCCATCAATGAAAGATTGGAGAGGTGGACGTGCCGCAGCGGGTAATATTATTCCTTCTACAACAGGAGCTGCTAAAGCCGTAGGCAAGGTGATTCCCGAACTGAATGGAAAACTTACAGGTATGTCATTCCGTGTTCCGACTCTGGATGTTTCGGTCATTGACCTGACAGCCCGTTTGGCTAAAGAGACTACTTACGAAGAAATCTGCAAGGCGATGAAAGAGGCTTCGGAGGGTTCTTTAAAAGGATATCTGGCATATACTAAAGATGAAGTTGTGTCATCTGATTTTATAGGTAATCCGTATACAGCTATTTTTGACGAAAAAGCGGGAATACAATTAAGCCCGACTTTTGTTAAAGTGGTTGCATGGTATGATAATGAATGGGGATTTTCATGCAAAGTGCTAGATTCTATTGCTTCTATGAAGAAAGTTAATGGATAAACGTAACGATATCAGTAAGTAAACAGGCTATATGGAATAATTTCGTGTAGCCTGTTTTTGTATACGGATTATTACAACAATTGCAATGCTATTTCGGCACAGGCTTCCGCATCAGCCAAAGCATGATGGTGATTGATGAGAATGTAGCCACAATCTTCGGCTACGGTATGCAGTTGGTGATTGGGTAAGTGTCTTAGCTGACGGCGTGACTCGGCTAATGTACAATAGAAGCGGTAATCGGGATAGTCCATTCCGTACGTTTTAAATGCGGTCTTGAGGCAACCTTCATCGAATCCCTTGTTATGAGCAACTAACGGAAGATTTCCAAGGAGTGGTTCGATCTCTTTCCATACTTTAGAAAAAACCTGTGCTGTATCTGTGTCTGCTGCCGTCAATCCATGAACAGTAGTATTACCATAGCAGTAATAATTGGGTTCGGGCTGAATGAGGCTATAGAAACGGTCTGTGATTATACCGTTTCTGACAATAACGATTCCGACACTGCAAACACTGGATAGTTGCTGGTTGGCTGTTTCAAAGTCTATGGCTGCAAAATCACGTAACATTTATTTCAGTGTTTTCTTGTATTTTATAAGCTGGCTCAAATCTGCCAATTGTTGTTCTTTATCAATATCGAGTAGCAACGGGATCAATTTGCCGGTAGCATGTGCATTTTTGAAGCTTTCTTTAATTTCGTTACTGATCTCCAGATCATAAATTCCGCCACGTGTTTTTTCAGTAAAAAGCAAGCTGATTTTTATGAACTTTTCCCATATAGAAAGCCAGAATATTGTCTTCTTTTTATATACTGCTTTGTAAAGCCATGATTTACCGTCTTTGTAATATCTCCATTCGGGTTCTATCTGAAACTCGGTACGGATAATTTCATTTAGCTTGGTATAGACTGAAAAAACGTCTTTTCCTAATGCTTCTTCTAATACTGTTTCTGTTGGTATTATTTCTTCGTCCCGCAAAAGTTGAATTGAGTCTTGGGTTTTCATACTATGGAATGTTTTTGTATTATTTAAACTTGCTGTTATCATAGTTATAGGGTATGCTGGTTCCTACCACTACATCTTCTATTTTTTCGATGATCAGCCAGTCATCCATATTACCCTGATGATCAAAATCAAGGGGTGCTATTTCTTCAACGCTTCCAAATTCAATCAGGCAAAGGCATTTTTTATGCCAACGGGCTTTTTGTTTGTCGGAAAGATTCAGTTTGGGCTGATTCTCCTTCAGCGTAGATATTATTTCTTCTTCTGATAGTTTAGTGAGATTCTCTACATTGGTAACATTTGCTTTAGCTGTTATTTTCTTAGAGCCTTTTTTCATAAAATAAAGTACTTCATCGGCAAAGACTCTGCTGTGTGGTATTTTCCTGCCGGCTGCTCCTCTTACAACCATTGTTTTTTCTCCTGAAAGAATCTTTTCTAATACTTTTTCTTTGTCATCGCAATAAACCAAATGTACCATAATATTAGGGTTTAGGATAGTTATTATTTGATGTGCTTTATTCTATTGAGTATCTCTTTGTTATATGACATAGCCATTAACGGATAAAAATACGCTTTCTGCTTCAGATTATAAAATGATGAGAATATATATTTTATGGACGCTAAAGAAAAAAGCAGATCTCTAGAAATGAAACTATCTGTTCACCATCCGGTATGTATTATTTGATCGTAGAAAGGACAGCATTATTAAAATCCGCTCAAATATTTGATAAATATTAACCATCAATACTATAAAAAATATTATACCAACTAGTCCATTTGTGGCCAACAGTCCATCTTAATAAATTAAACTCTATTCGAAAATTGGGAATTGTGTAAAAGTAATATTTTTTAATGGTTTAAATGCTGAATGCAAATCAAGCTAGCTCTTATTTCTCCACAAAAAGGTTGCCAAGACAACAATGCTTTTATTAACTGTTAAATAGGCCTCATGAAAATATTATTTATTTGCTAAAAATTTATCGAAAAAAAAATTCTTTATGACCAGATTTATTACGGTCTTGATTATAGAGAATAGCAAAACTCATCATTTTGCAACAAAAAGCTTTTATGAATTCCCCATTTATTAACGGTACCTTTCAAACAATCAAACAGAGAAATATAATAATTGCTTATTCTATATTTCGTTAAGATAACAACACAAAAAGCGAACAAAAACCTCAATACTAAGCACTTGAAATCTCACATTACAGACAGATGGATACAATAGCACACATTAGTGTACACTTAAATCAGACACAAAATATATTATAAGCCCAAAGAAGAGAATTAATCTCAACTTTAGACATGTTTAAATCTATCGATCAAATAAACTATTTTACTTATAGATTGTTTAGATACCTATATAGTCAGCTTAAATTTCATATAAATTTCATTTATGAAATAACCTTTTTTCTACTTTTTCAAACAACAGATAAAGTTGAAAAACTCAATAATCTATTATCGAGACAAATACATAGCACAAAACTCTAATAAAGAAAACAAAACTCTATTAATAAAATATAGAATCTAAGTTTTAAATATGAAAAAACAAATTATAATTGTCGATGACAAAGAGTCTATAGCTAAGATAATATCCATTTATTTTACCGGGGAATATGACGTTACTTATTTCGAAAATCCTCTGAAAGCAATAGCTTGGCTCGAAGAAGGGCATATTCCGGACCTCATACTCTCTGATATTCGTATGCCGCTGATGAGAGGAGATGAATTTTTAGCGTATCTCAAGAACAATGAACTCTTCAAAGAAATACCGTTTGTAATACTCTCAAGTGAAGATTCCAGCTCTGAAAGAATAAGATTATTAGAATCAGGAGCGGAAGACTATATTCTTAAGCCATTTAATCCCACAGAATTGAAAGTTAGAATAAAAAAAGTACTCAAATGACACCTGTCCTTTATATCGGAAAGACCCCAGATTACATATCCCATTTCAGAAAATACTGGAGTGAATTAGTTGTTTTGGAAGGATATATACCTCTGGAATCAGAAATAGGCTCCTATGCTGATATAGAATATATACTACTTGAGAGTATGGATATATCTTACAATATAGATGTTTTCTGTTCTCTAAAAAAGATATTTACGAAGGCTCATATAATTCTAGTTTCAGACAAGTCAATACCAAAAGGAGAACGCGTAAGGTACCTTGAATCAGGGCTCAGATCAACCCTATCTCCCTATGCCACAAATAAATCTATAAGGCAAATAATTGATTATTACAGCAAGAAAGAAACATTTTCCTCGGAAATAGAGCAAAATAAGCAAGAATTTCAAACCTTTAATCTCCCATTAGGCAAACGTATTTTCGATATAGTTATGTCATCTATATCTTTGCTCCTATTATTGCCATTATTTATTATAATAGCAATATTAATAAGGATTGAAAGTAAAGGCCCCATTATTTATAAATCGAAACGCGTAGGAAGTAACTACAAAATATTTGATTTTCTAAAATTCCGATCCATGTACCCCGATGCAGATAAACGTTTAAAGGAATATCTGTTATTAAATCAATACAATCGGAATAACGATGAAAATCTACCAGAACAATCAGGCGATAAGATCAATGAAGATTTAAGTTCCGAATCCGGCACCATTTTAATTGCGGACGACTATACCATATCGGAAGATAGATATTTGGAAAATAGACATCAGATGCAAGAAAACTCATTCATAAAATATAAGAATGATCCAAGAATAATTAAGATAGGCAAGTTTATTAGAAAGTATAGCATAGATGAACTGCCTCAGCTCATTAATATTTTAAAAGGTGATATGTCTTTTGTAGGAAATCGTCCCCTCCCCTTGTATGAAGCCGAATTGTTAACTACGGATAACTATGTCGACCGGTTTATAGCTCCTGCAGGATTAACCGGATTATGGCAAGTAGAGAAAAGAGGAGGCAGTGCTATAATGTCAGCTGAAGAACGAAAACAGTTAGATATCTATTATGCCCAACATTGCTCTTTCTGGTTTGATATGAAAATAATTTTCAAGACTTTCTTTTCATTTGTTCAAAAAGAGAATGTTTAAAACTCTTAATCTATTGTTTGTATGACAATATATCCTATGATAACTAAAAAAAGAAAAATAAGTCTATATCTTAAGATTATAGCTGTTTTTTTATGTTATTTCATATCCTTATCCACTAAGGCACAAGAGCTAGATGATTATAACCATGTTGAATTACCACCGTTAGAGGTATTATTTGAAAATGCCAAATCGAGCGCCACAGTAAGATATTATAATTCACGCAAAGAAGCGGAAAAAAGTATGCTCAAAACGGTTAAAAATGAATGGCTGAGATATTTTAAAATCATCGGAGCATATCAATATGGAATAGTAGGTTCTCTATCTACAATAACAGACTCAAATCAAACCCAAACCCTTCCTATTAACCACTTAGCAAATACCAAACAGAGCTTCTATAATATAGGAGTCGGGGTATCAGTACCTCTTGACGAACTTTTCGACAGGGGCAATAAAGTTAGAAGGCAAAAAATGGAGATGGAAGCAACTGAGGCTGAAGTAGAAAGATGGCATGATGAACAAAAAATCAGAATCATAGAAACATACTCGAAAGCTAAATTATTTTTAAATCTGCTCAAAATTAAAGCAGAAGCAATGGTAATAGCACAAGCTCAATATAAAGTTGCTGAATCTGATTTTATCAATGGAAAAATAAATCCGGCAGATCTTAGTGCCCGAAAAGGTGTAGAGACCGACGCTAGAGTGAATTACGAACAAGCAAAGGCCGAACTGAGTATGGCATTACTGCAACTTGAAATACTTTCACAGACCGAAATCCTTAATAAATAAACTAAATGAATCCTTTATTTTACACAGCACGGTTTATTTATCATCTTCGCTATTGGCTACTATGCCTGCCGATAGCTATAACTATTCTTATTGCCTGGTCTACACGACATCAAACATTACAATATTCAGTCGAAACGTCCATTTATACAGGTGTTATTTCAGGAGAAAATACGATCGTTAATGATCCCGAATCTTCTATGTCAAGTGTACAGAATGCAAAGATGGAAAATATGATTACAATCATTACTTCTGCCAGTACATTACAAAGGGTATCTATTAAGTTGTTTGCTATGAATATGATATATGGTAATCCCGATGAAGATAATACATATATAAAAGCTTCAACATTTCGCGAACTAGAAATGAATACTCCTGAAGATGTGAAGAAACTTATCGACAAATCATCTGTAGATCAAACGATAAAAAATCTTACAGAATACAGCCAAAAAGATCCCGACAATTATGTTTATGGCTTATTTAACTGGCAACACAGGCATTATAGCTATGCAGCATTGAGTAAAATAACCGCTAAGAGAATCGGATTCAGCGAGATTCTAAAAATTAATTATTCGGCAGATGATCCCGGGATTGCCTATAATACTTTAAAAATATTAAACGAAATATTTGTTGATCAATATAATTCCCTGAGATTTGCTGGATCAAGCGATGTAATTAGGTTCTTCAACGAGGAATTAAAGAAACAAGGAGGTAACCTCCAAAAATCGGAAGATGAATTGACCGAATACAACATTAAGAATAAAATAATAAACTACGGTGAACAAACTAAGCAAATAGCAGCAATGGATAGAGATTTTACTCTTCAGTATGAAGATAATAATCTAAAATTCTATGCATCAAAAGCACTTGTTGAGAGCCTGGAGAAACAGGTTGGCGACAATGCTAAGATACTTAAAACAAATAACGAGTTTTTAAACAAACTTCAGAAAATATCGGACCTCACATTTTTAAAAACAGAAGCAGAATCTTTATCTAAAGATTCAGTTAAGGAAAAAGACGGTATTATAGCAAACTATTCTAAAAAGCTGGAAAATGCAGAGAATGATTTTAAAGGCTTTGTTAATTTATACTACAACGAAAAATATTCAAAAGACGGTTATCCGAATGAAGAGATTGTTCAAGAATGGCTTGCCGAATTACTGAAATTAGAGGGATATACTGCCGAAAGAAATGTACTCGATAGCTGGAGAAAAAATCTCGATAGTCAATACTCATATTATTCGCCAATAGGAGCAGTTCTTAAGCGTAAAGAACGGGAAATAAATTTCACAGAAGCATCTTACTTGTCTATCTTAAACGGTCTACACGATGCTATGCTCAGACAAAAAAATATGGAAATGATGGGAGCAACCATAAAGGTTGTCACTCCACCCATTTTTCCGCTGTCGGCCATGCCCACTAAAAGAAAGGCTACAATTGCTGCAGCATACTTTGGCTCATTATTCTTCGTTTTGTTTTTCTTCATTATAGTTGAGTCTTTGGATCAAACGCTTAGAGACAAACTTCGCACTGAAAAGATTACAGGACTTAAAGTTATAGGAGCATTTCCGGCAAATACATGCCTGAAATACAAAGAATATGAGGAACAGCAAAAGAAAATTGCCGCTCAACAACTTGGTAGCACAATTAGTTATTATTTCGAAGAAGGTTCGCCTCAAATAATAAACCTACTGAGTATAGAGCCACAAGAAGGAAAATCGGAGTTATCCCATTATTTGTCAGAATACTGGAGATCACAAGGATTAACAGTAAAACAAGTTGATTGGAAGATTGATTTTAAAACAAAAAGCCGTGAACTTATTTTAGGAAAAAGCCTGAAAGAGCTTATTAATATAGAGAATGAAGATATTATTTTGGTAGAATATGCACCTCTCAAAAATCAACCCATATCGAGTAATTTGGCAGATGAAGCAAATCTAAATTTACTCATTACAAGAGCAGATCGTACTTGGAAAGAAACAGACCGGGTAACGCTAAGTAACCTGACAGATCGCCTTGTCAATAAACAAATAGTAATCGGATTGAATAATGCCCGGCTTTCCGTCGTAGAAGGATTTACAGGCCTACTTCCTCCATATCCGAAACTTCGAAAGATGGGATACCGCTTTTTGCATCTTGGTTTGACTTCCAAAGAAAAAATAACATAAAATGCTGAAAGATAACGAAAAAATCATATTTGAATTTACTCCTATATATACGAAAGGAGTGTATATACTATTAGCTATTTTTTTAATAATAATGGTATATTTATTCATCACCCTGGGAGCACTTGGGGGTATCGTATTTTCGTTAGTACCTTTAGCACTATTTATTTCTTACCGCCTAGTAGCCAACCCCTACCAACCATTGATGTTGATGTTTGTAGCCAGCTACTTCATCATGGGAGTTACCCGTTATGTAGCCATACCATCCATTGGCTTAATTGCTGATGCTTTGCTTATTTATACATTTATCTCCCTGATTATCTATTCCATAGGAAACAAAGTTTGTTGGAAAAACGGACGTAATGAGTTTATGCTTGCATCACTTATATGGCTGATATATTGCACATTGGAACTTTTCAATCCTCACGCATCAGTTTCTGCATGGACAACATACATCAGGTTTATGGCAATGTATGCCTTGTTTATATCATTTTTGGTACCCATTATCTTCAACAAGTATAAAGACTTAGAAAAGGTGATATTTCTCTGGTCTATATTTTCCATATTAGCGTTTTTAAAGGCAATGTATCAAAAAAATGTTGGTTTTGATTCAGGTGAAATGCGGTGGCTCTATGTAGAAGGAAAAGCAAGCACCCATATATTATCATCGGGGATAAGGTATTTTTCGTTTTTTACCGATGCAGCCAATTTCGGATCAGGCATGGGAATGTCTATGGTGGCATTTACTATTATTGGAATACATAGCAAAAAATGGAAGTGGAAAATATATTACATCACTGTCGGTCTGGCTACAGGTTATGGTATGATGCTTTCGGGAACACGCAGTGCCATGATTATTCCTTTTATGGGGTTTATATTTTATATCATCTTTTCGCGAAATGTGAAAGTTATCATAGCAGGAACTGTGATGGTTGCAATAGCATTTATATTTTTCAATTTTACGACAATCGGTCAGGGCAACTCCCAAATACGTCGTATGAGAAGTGCATTTAATTCGGAACACGATAATTCATATACACTAAGAAAAGATAATCAAGCAAAACTAGGAGCTTATTTAGTAAACAAACCGTTTGGGGTCGGTATCGGGCTGGCAGGTGGTAAAGCGGCAAAAAGTGCGCCCGGAGAATATTCCACCACCATTGCCTCTGACTCGTGGGCAGTTGTTCTGTGGGTCGAAACGGGAGTTGTAGGCTTAGGATTATACTTTCTGATATTTATTTATCTACAAATGCGAGGGGCATACATTGTGTTTTTCAAAATCAAAGACGAGCAACTCAAATATATATTGGGCGGTTTGCTTGCAGGCATTTTCGGGATAATGGTCTCATCAACCAGCAACGAAGTTATAGCGCAGTTTCCCAACGGAATCATTATATTTTTTGCACAAGCCTTCATTTTTATGGGACCAAAATTTGATAAAGAAATAGCAGAACAAAAATGTATAGCAACAACCCAGGCATAGCCGATCCTTTGTTATCAATCATTTCCGTCAATTACAATGGCTTCGATGATACTTGTGAGATGATTGACTCATTGAAGGAGCATCTTACATTTTCTTTCGAAGTTATAGTTGTGGATAATGCTTCTAAGGTAAACGATGCAGAGCGTATCCGGCAGATTTATCCGTGGGTAAAATGTATTCGCAGCGAAAAAAATTTAGGATTTGCAGGGGGCAATAACATAGGTATCGCCGAGGCAAAAGGTAAATATCTGTTTCTGCTGAATAACGATACTTTTGTTACTGACAATTCGTTGTCCAACCTTATTACTTTTATGGATAGTAACCCGCAAGTGGGAGCTGTGACTCCTAAATTAAAGTTTGCTCTTTACCCCGACGAGATTCAGTTTGCCGGATATGCCTCGTTCTCTAAAATCACACTTCGCAATCACATAATCGGTTATGGTGAAAAAGACGAAGGTCAATATGAAATACCAAAACGAAGTGCGTTTCTACACGGTGCAGCCATAATGGTCAGAAAAGAAGTTATTGGAAAAGCAGGAATACTGCCCGATATGTACTTTTTGTACTATGAAGAATTAGATTGGTGCGAACGTATCAAAGAGGCAGGTTATGAACTGTGGTATGTACCTGGTGGTACTGTATATCATAAAGAGAGCAAGAGTGTAGGAAGCAATAGTTCTCTTAAAATGTTTTATATGACCCGAAACCGATTGCTTTTTGCATGGCGTAACTCTAGCGGATTTAATCGTTATTTAGCTATTACATATCAAACGACTATAGCTCTGCCAAAAAGTATAGTGAAGTCACTTATAACCGGAAGATTTGATTTGGCTAAAGCTGCATTGAAGGGTTGGAGCTGCTTTTTTGTGACAAAAAAGCAAGTCTCATAAAACCGAATAATGATATTTAAAGAACAGCTTACATCTTATATAAAAAACATAAACTATTATGAATCCAGCATATATTATTAAATACATTTATCTGATGAACATAGGAACTTATGTGTTTTTTATATTAGATTATCTACTCTTTATATTATTTACGCTGGTTATTTTATATCTGTTTGCTTTTGCATTATTATCTAAGAAAAAGAGAGCGAACCATTACCGCAAAGCCGATAAACAGCACCGTTTTGCAGTATTGTTTCCCGCTTACAAAGAAGACAGAGTTATACTGCACTCCGTAGAATCGTTCTTACAGCAAAATTATCCACGCTACTTGTATGATGTGATCGTTATATCGGATCACATGCAAATGGAAACCAATGCTTCTCTAGAAGAAATATCGGCAAAAGTATTGGAGGTCAAATTCGAAAAAAGCAGCAAAGCCAAAGCACTCAATTTTGCGATCGATTCTCTAGACGCATCGTCATACGATATTGTTGTTATTTTCGATGCTGATAATATTGTCGATACTAATTTTCTAGAAAAGATAAACGATGTATACAGTTCGGGGAGAAAAGCAATTCAGGCACATCGAACCGCTAAAAACACGGATACCGATATAGCTCTGTTGGATGCAATCAGTGAGGAAATAAACAATTCAATATTCAGAAAAGGTCAGGTAAATGCAGGTTTCTCGGCAGCACTAAGCGGCTCGGGTATGGCCTTCGATTATACATGGTTTGCTAAAAACATCAAAGAAGTTTCGTCTTCGGGCGAAGATAAAGAAATTGAAGCATTGCTGCTGAAGCAGAAGATATTTATTGAATACCTCGACCAAGTAACCGTTCTTGACGAAAAAGTTCAAAATTCGGACACTTTTTATAACCAACGCCAGCGATGGATTGCGGCACAATATGCCATACTTGCAAAGGCCTTGAAGGATTTACCAAAGGCTTTGAGTGAACGTAATTTCGATTATTATAACAAGATAATTCAATGGATAATCCCGCCTCGTATTCTCTTATTAGGAAGTATTGGTATGCTGGCAGTAATAACTACAGTGGTTTCCTTTTCGGTCTCTCTCAAATGGTGGGGACTATGGTTTCTTTTGTTGTTGACTTTTTTTGTGGCAATACCGGACCATCTTATCAGCAAACGACTTTGTAAAGCTATTGTAAGGTTGCCGTGGTTGTTTACTCTCATGGTTTTGAATCTTTTCAGACTAAAAGGTGCAAATAAAAATTTTAACCGAACAGAACATACCCATTAACCGTTACAGTATATGGCACAAATATCATTAAAAGAAAAAATTAAGAACAGCCCCCAATTAAAGAGGCTGGTCTTGAATCTAATAATGCATCCGGTAAAAACCCGACCTCGTTGGACTACACGGTTGTTTCAGTTCCTGTATCTTAAAAGAGGGAAGAAGTCGGTTATATACAGAAGCGTCAGAAAAGATCTGGTTCCGTTCAATAATTTTTCACTGGGACGATATTCGGTTATAGAAGATTATTGCACTTTAAATAATGCTGTAGGGGACGTTACCATAGGTGATTATACTCGTATCGGAATGTCGAATACAATTATAGGTCCTGTACAAATAGGCGATAAAGTGAATCTTGCACAGAACATAGTGGTATCGGGTCTAAATCACAACTTTACAGACGTAAATACTCCAATATCAGATCAGGGGGTTGCAACTAAACCTGTAATTATAGGAAATAATGTATGGATAGGTGCGAATGTAGTGATATTGCCGGGAGTAACCATCGGAGAACACGTGGTTATAGGTGCAGGCAGTATTGTTGCCCGCAACATACCATCCTATGCGGTGGTCGTAGGTAATCCGGCACAAGTAGTTAAAGAGTACGATTTTGAAAAAAAGCAATGGGTAAAGAAACTACAGTAATGACTTTGCCAAAAGTAAGCGTCATCATTCCGGTATATAATACCGAAAGATACGTAACGGCAGCTATTGAGTCTATTTTAGAACAGACTTTAAAAGATCTTGAGATCATTGTCATCGACGATGGTTCGACCGATTACAGCCTCAAACTTGTTTCGCAGATAGCTGCCCTAGACAAGCGGATTCAACTATTTTCTAAAAAAAATGAAGGTCCTTCCGAAGCTCGAAATATGGGACTTAAGATAGCAAAAGGGCAGTACATATATTACATGGATAGTGACGATTTACTTGAAAAAGATGCTTTATGGACTTGTTATGAGAGGTGCGAAAAGAATAAGCTCGATTTTGTTTTCTTTGATGCAACTGCATTTAAAGAAGATCTTACCGAGTCGGTTAATGATTACTATACACGATCAGATATCTTAAAAGAAGAAACTATTTATAAGGGAGACGAGGTATTATCGTTGCTAATGGATGTCAACCTCTACCGATCTGCGGTATGGCTTTGTTTTGTTCGGCGTGAGTATCTGGATATCATCGGTTTGCGTTTTTTTCCGGGAATTATTCATGAAGACGAATTATATTCGGGCATTCTGCATATTAATGCACAGAATGTAGGATATCTCCCCATACCTTTTTTCAGACGGAGAATAAGACCTAACTCTATCACATCGAACAAATTTTCGACAAAAAATATGTCTTGCTACTATGTTGTTCTATCGGAGTTAATGAAATATGTCGATAAGGAAAACGGCAAGCACAAACCGATAATAGACAAATTGTGTGCATATATTCTCAATCCTGCTATTTACAGGGCTTCGGCTTTCTCTTTTCTCGAAAGACTGGGGCAACTACACTATTGCATAAATAACGGATTGATGAAATACATCACAACTAAAAACAAACTACTCTTACTATGTCCTTTTCTTATAAAAGTAAAATCTCTTATTAAATAATACTTTGGATGAACAACGTAGCTAAACAACTTTTCTCGGGAGTGTCGTATACGGCAGTATCGCAATATCTGGGGATATTTATATCTCTGGCTATTTCAGGTATACTGGCGCGACTAATCTCGCCAAAAGAGTTTGGTATTGTAGCTGTTGCCACCGTATTGATTACATTTTTCGGCATATTCAGCGAGTTGGGTATTGCTCCCGCAATTATTCAGACCAAAAATTTATTGAAAGAAGATTTGGATAAGATTTTCTCTTTCACGATATGGGTAGGGTTGGCTATATCTATTATATTCTTTTGCTCTTCGTGGCTCATTGCCGGTTATTATAATAATACTAAACTGATATCGGTCTGTCAGCTATTATCTGTAAATCTTCTTTTTGCGGCGGTAAATATCGTACCCAACGGATTGATGTTTAAGAACAAAGAATTTAGGTTTATTGCCATACGAAGCATAATTGTACAGTTGGTTGGTGGAACGGTAGCTGTATTTGCTGCCTTTATGGGAGCAGGAATATATGCTTTATTAATCAATCCGATATTTTCGAGCATATTCATATTCTTGTTCAGCTACCACCGTTTTCCTCTAAAACCTCTATTTACTTTGGGATTAGATTCCATGAAAAAAATATCATCGTTCTCACTGTATCAGTTTTTCTTCAATGTAATCAATTACTTTAGTCGGAATCTTGATAAATTGTTAATAGGAAAATTTATGAATCTGGCACTTCTTGGGTACTATGATAAGTCGTACCGATTGATGATGCTTCCTTTACAAAATATTACAGCCGTTCTAACCCCTGTAATGCACCCTATACTTTCTGACTTTCAAAACAACCTGTCTCAACTGGAACGATCGTATCTGAAAATAATTCGTTTACTGGCTTTTATAGGATTTCCTCTTTCTGCCTTCCTTTGGTTTTCTGCTGAAGAAATTATGTTGCTGGTTTTCGGGAATCAATGGGAACCTTCGGTACCTACTTTTCAGATTTTAACTCTGTCGGTAGGAATACAAATTATATTATCTAGCTCTGGACCTGTTTTCCAAGCGGCTAATGCTACAAAGGTATTGTTTATAAGCGGTTTACTTTCTGCCATACTCAATGTAGCGGCTATTCTGATAGGTATTTTTGCCTTTAATAGCCTCAATATTCTCGCCATGTGCATTTGTATATCGTTCCTCATCAATTTTGTTCAATGCTATACCCTCATGTATCATGTAGTATTTAAAGTAAGTATGACTCAGTTTTGGAAACAGTTTTTATCACCTATTGCACTTACGGCATTGTTGATAGGATGTTCACTGGCTATCAATCATCTCATACCCCATTTACATTTGTTAGTAAGCCTCATCATAAAAGCAATTATTTATACTAGTGCATTTGTGCTATACATACATTTGACTAAAGAGCTGAATATAGTGAGTTCAATAAAATTATTAAAGAAAAAGTAATGAAAGGACTATTTCTTATATTTCACGGAATGGAGTCATACAATGGTATCAGTAAAAAAATACGTTATCAGGTCGATGGATTTAAGCAATGCGGTGTAAACATGCAACTGTGTTATATTGATATAGACAGCGCAGGAAATCAACGGAGAATGATAGATAACGATGTAATAGAAAGTTTTGATCATTCGTTGAAAGGCAAGTTCAAAAAGTGGACTGACTATTCTGCCATTTTGGAGTATATCGAAAAAAATGCAGTTGAATTTGTTTATATACGATCGTATCATAATGCCAACCCTTTCCTTATTTCGGCTGTCAAACACTTAAAGAAAAAAAAGGTAAAGGTCGTACTTGAAATTCCAACATACCCTTATGATCAGGAATATAGAGGAGCTACCCGGACTATGAAATTTCAGTTAATGATAGATCAGTATTTTCGTAAGCAGTTAGCAAAGCATTTATATGCAATAGTAACTTTTTCGGATCATAAAAAAATATTCGGCACTCAGACTATAAACATTTCCAACGGAATTGATTTCAATGCAATACGTATGAAAAGCGATGTGAATGATACAAGCCATGAATTACATCTGATTAGTGTAGCCGAGATACACCCCTGGCATGGTTTCGACCGACTAATTGCCGGACTTGCCAACTATTACAAAACAGAGAGAGATTATAAAGTATATTACGACATAGTTGGTTACGGGGTTGCAGCCTATATTGAAGATCTGAAAAAAATGGTCGAAAACAACAGTTTAGGCCAATATGTAAGGTTTCACGGATCGCAGTTTGGTGAACAGCTCGACAAGCTTTTCGACAATTCGGATATAGGAATAGCTAGCTTAGCCCGTCACAGAAGTAATATAACACACCTTAAAGCTCTAAAAAACAGAGAGTATGCAGCACGGGGGATTCCTTTTATATATTCTGAAATAGATGATGATTTTGAGGCAATGCCCTATGTATTTAAAGCTTCGATGGACGAAAGCCCTATAGATATAGATAGCCTGATTGAATTTTACAGAATGGTGAAAAAAAAACCTTCCGAGATCAGGCAATCTGTACATTTTTTGAGCTGGGAAGTACAAATTCAAAAAGTAGTGAATGCCATATATCATGTAATCCCTTAAACATAAAATCAGTATGAAAGAACTATTTGCACAACTAAAACATAAAATACAATACAATTTCACTATGGAGTTGTATAATTTTCTATATTATTTTCACCCCAAACAAAGGGTTATTCCCAATGTAATATCCATTGTCGAGACTCTTGAGAAAATTGAGTCTGAGAAATGTTCTGCAAGCCGTTTTGGAGATGGAGAAATGTTAGTTTTAGCAGGTTATCCCATCCGTTTTCAGAAAGCTGATGCACGACTGTCTAAAAAGTTGATTGAAGTTATAACAAGTCAAAACGATAAGCATTTGGTTTGTATATCCGATACCTTTACTGACCTAAATCGTTACACCCGCAGTGCAACCCGATTTTGGCGAACTCACTTTTGCCTCTATGGTAACCTATGGGATAAATACCTAAAACCCCAATCGTATTACAATACCTTTATTACAAGACCCTACATGGATTTTAAATCGAAAGATGAGTGTGGTCTTTGGTTCGATTTATTAAAAAAAATATGGAACGATCGGGACATCGTTTTCATTGAAGGTGAAAAAAGTAGATTAGGTGTCGGGAACGATTTATTTGCAAACGCAAAGTCTATAAAACGAATTCTTTGTCCGCCAACCAATGCCTTTGATAAATACGATGAGATTGTGTCGGAAGCTATGAAACAGAAGTCTGACACACTATTTCTTATTGCTCTTGGACCAACGGCTACGGTGCTGGCGTACGATCTTTTTAAAGCTGGTTATCAGGCAATAGATGCCGGGCATGTAGACATTGAGTACGAATGGTTTAGGATGAAAGCAACAAAAAAAGTGAAAATAAAATCGAAATATGTAAATGAGGCCTTTGCCGGAAATAAGATAGATGACAGTGGTGATATAGAATATAATAATCAGATAATCTGTACCATTAAATAATGGTCTCAAACCTTTTTATTGATCTGGTAATCATAATAACTAAAGACAGTTATGTTGATTAAATATTTCATTAAATATTTAACGCTACTTAAAAATAGCATTATATGAAAATAGTCTATTATTTACCATCGTTATATATGTCGGGAGGATTGGAGCGAATAATTACCTTTAAAGCTAATTATTTTGCCGATAATCTGGGCTATGAGGTTACTATTCTGACTTCCGAGCAGAACGGAAAAGAACCTTATTACAAACTTTCGTCCAAAGTAAACCATGTTGACTTATCCGTTTGTTTTGACAGGACTGAGAAACATCAATCTTATCTGTTGAAGGTGGTCCAATACCCATTTAAGTATTATTTGTTTAAAAAGAGATTCAAACAATTTTTACTGCAATACAAACCTGATATAACTATTTCAACATTACGCAGGGAGCTTAATTTTCTGAATACTATTAACGATGGTAGTGTGAAAATCGGCGAATTTCATGTGACTCGCTATTCATACCATACAAACCTCGTAAAAGGAGGTAATCCGATAAAGAACTTTCTGAAAAAAAAATGGGACAAGCAATTTTTGGACAATCTGAGTAAGCTCTCCAGGTTTGTTCTGTTGACGGAGGAGGAAAAAGCCAATTGGCCCGAACTGTCAAACACGATGGTGATAAACAACCCCCTACCCTTTTTTCCCGATACAACTTCCGATTGTACGAATAAAAAAGTGATCGCTGTGGGTCGTTACTCTTATCAAAAAGGGTTCGATATGCTTATAGATAGCTGGAAATTGGTGAACGAAAAGCATCCCGAGTGGTCGTTGTCTATTTATGGCGAAGGCGACAGAGAATCTCTGATGAATCAGATCCTGAAATTAAATCTCGAAAAAAGCTGCTTCTTAGAAGAACCGGTTACAACTATAACAGATAAGTATGTCGAAAGCTCTATATTCGTGCTAAGCTCTCGTTTCGAAGGCTTTGGTATGGTTATCGTCGAAGCTATGGCATGCGGAGTTCCACCTGTGTCGTTTGCATGCCCCTGTGGACCAAAGGACATTATCAAACACGAAACGGACGGTTTATTAGTCGAAACAGGAGATATAAAAGCACTGGCATCGTCTATTTGCTTATTGATCGAAAATGAAGAAATGAGAAAAAACTTGGGAAAACAAGCCCGTATCAGTTCAAAACGTTTTGATATGGAAACCATCGGCAAGCAATGGAAAAGCTTATTTGAGTCGCTAACAACTTCTAAAAATTAATGTTATGACTTGGTATTCAAAATACTTAGAGGTCTTTGAAAAACCATTTTCAGAGATTGATCCTGATCTGGTACTAAAAATAAAAGAAAAGGTAACCCGACTGCAAAGCAATGCTCCACTAGTTTCGGTTGTTATTATTGCCCATAACGAGGGCAGCAGATTATTGAGTTGTATTTGGTCACTAGTTGATAACGTTCATGATTATCCGATTGAAATTATAGGTATTGATAATTGCTCAACAGATAATACAAAGGAGGTTTACAAATCAGTAGGAGTAAATTATTTCTACGAAGATAAACCGGGACCGGGATATGCCCGTCAATGCGGCTTGGATCATGCTAAAGGAAAATACTATATATGCATAGATGCAGATTCGATATACCCTAAGGAATATATCCGAACCATGATATCCGAGCTTAGTAACCCGTCTATGGTTGCTGTATTCGCGTTGTGGAGTTTTATTCCCAATAAGAAAAACACGAAATTTAAACTTACAATATATGAGTTTATACGTGATATACACCTCCGGATTCAAACCTTTAAAAGACCCGAATTATCGGTACGAGGAATGGTGTTTGCATTCGATACTTCTTTGGCTAAACAAATTGGATTCAGAACTGATATTCGCCGAGGTGAAGACGGATCGTTATTACTGGCAATGAAGAAATCGGGTAAAGTAAAACTGATCTTAAACCCCAAAGCAAGGATAATGACATCTAGCGGAACTTTAAATACCGACGGATCACTCCTCAGCAGTTTGGCTAAACGTATCAGCAAAGCAACTAAAAACCTGTCGAATTATTTTACGAAAGAAACAAAGTATACCAACGAAGATTCAAATATGCTCTAATGAATCTAATACTATACTTGAACAAACAATAAAACCTCAGACCTAAACTTTCTAAAAAAAAGATTAATATATGATACTAATCGATGTGTTTTGGATTTTAGCCTTCCTTATATTCTACACTTATCTGGGATATGGTATTTTACTGTGGGCACTCGTGAAAATAAAGGAACTGATATTTCCATATAATAACGAAACAAAAGAGACTTACAACTACCCCGAAGCTACACTTGTTATAGCAGCCTACAATGAGGAGGACATCATCGACATGAAAATGAATAATAACCTCGAACTCGATTACCCACAAGGCAAGTTACATATTGTGTGGGTTACCGATGGTAGTACGGATAGAACTGTGGAACGATTAAAAGAATATTCGAATATAGACATATATCATATCGACGAACGAGGGGGAAAAACAAAAGCTATAAACCGGACTATGCCTTTCGTTAAATCGCCAATATCTGTTTATACGGATGCAAATACGCTATTAAACAAGCAGGCAATCAAAGAAATAGCAAAGAAATTTGATAATCCTAAAGTAGGTTGCGTAGCAGGAGAAAAGTGTATTGCGGTAGAAACCCAAGATACAGCTTCCTCAAGCGGCGAGGGCTTTTACTGGCGTTACGAATCTAAATTGAAAGCTCTCGATTCGAGGCTATACTCGACCATAGGAGCAGCAGGCGAACTTTATGCCATCCGCACTTCTCTTTTCAAGCCACAACCCAGCGATGCTCTGCTTGATGACTTTATGCTTTCGATGGAAATTGCAGCTGAGGGATACAAAATAGCGTATTGCCCCGAAGCATATGCAACTGAATCGGGGTCAGCTGATATGAAGGAGGAAGAAAAGCGTAAAGTACGAATTGCCGCCGGAGGCTTACAGTCAACATGGAGGCTTCGTAAATTACTCAATATCTTCCGTTACGGAATCTTGACTTTTCAGTATGTTTCACATCGTGTACTTCGTTGGACTATAACACCAATTGCGTTGGTGCTTTTATTTCCATTAAACCTTCTTATTGTTCTAATGACTGAAGGCAGTCATCAAGACCTATATTTACTGTTATTATTACTTCAAGCCTTATTTTATATACTGGGATTTTGGGGATACCTTTTATCTAAACGAAAAATAAAGAATAAAATCCTGTTTATACCCTATTATTTTATATTTATGAACATCAGTATGTTTAAAGGAGTTTCCTATTTAATCAAAAAGAAAAGTGGGGCTTGGGAAAAATCAAAACGCAAAAAATAACCAATTATGAAAGTAATTAATTCAAAATACAAGATATTGATAGTTGATGAGTCTGAAGAACAACTTCTGGAGCTTGAGCAGGTTTTAATAGATCAAAAGTTTACAGTTCTTAAATCACAAAGTGGAAAAGAAGCTATCAAAATATATCGCAAAGAGCGTCCGGATTTGGTTATTTCAGAGATTTCAATGCCTGATATATCCGGATTCGAAATATGTAGTTACATCCGTAAAAATCCTAATAAAAAAAGGATACCTATAATTTTTTTAACAACATCTACAGATTCTAATGATATAATAGAATCTTTTAAAGTTGGTGGAGATGATTACGTGGCAAAACCATTTAACTTCGATGTATTAATGGCCAGAATAAACCATCAATTATCGATGCTGGTAGCTAAAAGTATTATTATAGAAAAAAACAGAGAACTCTACAATACGGTTATTGCCAGAGATAGAATGTATTCGGTAATTGCACACGATCTCCGATCGCCGGTTGGCACTATAAAAATGATAATGAACTTATTGACCGAAAACACGGTTGACAATATAGTAGAGGATACTTTATACAGAATGATTCGCGAAGCAAACTTTATAACAGAAGAACTCTTCATGCTGTTAGACAACTTACTGAAATGGGCAAAAAATCAATCGGGGAGCATGACTCCAATATTTCAGGAAATAGACTTGGTTGACATTACAAAAGGGGGAGTTGAATTATTCAGGAAAGTGGCGATTGTAAAAAACATTCAAGTAGAGTTTAATACTATACCTATGGCTATGGTTAACGTAGATATAGAGATGACAAAGAGTTGTATACGTAATCTAATGAGTAATGCTTTTAAGTTCAGCTATGAAAACTCGAAGGTCGTAGTATCGCTTAGTGAGGAGAAAGATTATTTCAGAATAGCAATCCAGGATTTTGGATGTGGAATGAATGAAGAGGAAATCCAAAAACTATTAAATCCAAAAACTCATTATACCAGCTATGGCACTGCTAAAGAAGAAGGATCGGGCTTAGGTCTTCTACTCGTGAAGGAATTAATTACTAAAAACAAAGGTCATCTCGGTTTCAATTCCATTAAAGGTATTGGTTCGACATTTTATATTCTTATACCAAAACTTCAGCCTAAAAAATTAAAGTTATAAAACGATCTGTTACTGACAAATACCTACTTTATATAAATAAAGTAGGTATTTGCTATATATTACATAAAACTAAGCAATATGCATTAGATTATTTTCTTAAAATATTCAATGGTTGCAAGAAGCCCTTCCCGAACAGGAACTTTCGGTTCCCAATTAAGGACTTGCTTAGCCAATGAAATATCCGGTTTACGTTTTCTTGGATCGTCAAGGGGAAGATCACTGAATACGATTTTAGATTTTGAGTTTGTAAGTTCAATAATCAAATTTGCCAAATCAACCATTGACATTTCATTTGGATTACCTATATTAACAGGTCCTGTAAACGAATCGTTGGTTGCCATCATTTTCACCATGGCATCAATCAGATCATCAATATACTGAAAACTACGAGTTTGGGAACCATCTCCATATATTGTGATATCCTCACCTTTGAGAGATTGGATTATAAAGTTAGATACTACGCGCCCATCTTCTGGATCCATATTAGGACCATAGGTATTAAAAATACGTATTAACTTTATTCTCACATTATTCATCCGATGATAATCCATAAATAATGTTTCGGCACAGCGTTTCCCCTCATCATAGCATGAACGAATACCAATAGGATTTACATTCCCCCAATAACTTTCAACTTGAGGGTGCACAGCAGGGTCACCATATACTTCACTAGTCGAAGTCTGTAATACTTTAGCCCTTGTCCGGCGAGCCATATCCAGTGCATTAATAGCTCCCATCACTGAAGTTTTAATAGTTTGAACACCATCAAACTGATAATGTGTAGGTGATGCAGGACAAGCCAAGTTGTATATTTCATCAGCTTCGAGTGAGTAAGGTAGAACCACATCGTGCCTCATCACTTCAAAAGAAGGGTTATCAAACAACTGAGCTATATTATCTTTTGTGCCTGTAAAAAAATTATCCATGCAGATTACTTCATTATTCAATTCCAGTAGTTTCTTGCATAAATGCGAACCTATGAATCCGGCTCCGCCTGTAACCAAAATCTTCTTTTTCATATAGTGTATATTTGTAAATTATGAGTTGTGGGAAAGTTAATACAATGCTATACTAATGCAGTATAAATTAAAGGTCATTTTAATAGTAACATACAAATAAACAATTTATTGCATAAATTGTTCTATCTTATGGTAACTATTATCTAATTACATAAAAACATGAATATAATTAAATCCGTTATCATTATTCGATCTTGAAATTTTCAGATCTATTATTGGTGAAACGATTGTATATTGGGAATATCAATCTTAGGTCGATAAAATCACAAACTTATAATTCTTACAAGAATAATCCCCTTTTTTCGAACTAAAGCTAAATTACTTTATTGTATAACATTATATATTTAAAAACGTATGAATATCGCAATCGTTGGAAGTGGCTACGTCGGTTTAGTAACAGGAACCTGTTTTGCTGAAATCGGAGCAAATGTAACATGTATTGATATTGATGAGAATAAAATAAAGAATCTAAAACTTGGAAACATTCCGATTTATGAACCCGGTCTAGAAGCCATGATTAAGCGTAATGTAGAAGCCAAGAGACTAAATTTTTCCACTGACCTGGCTTCTGTTATGGATCATATCGATATAATTTTTATTGCCGTAGGAACCCCTCCGGATGAAGACGGAAGTGCTGATCTTAAATATGTAATAAATGTTGCCCAGGCAATTGGTGCCAATATGAAAAACTATCTGGTTGTAGTAACAAAAAGCACAGTACCGGTAGGAACTTCAATAAAGATAAAGAATACCATTCAAGAACAATTGGACAAGCGTAACTTAAGTATTGAATTTGATGTTGCCAGTAATCCAGAGTTCTTAAAAGAAGGAAACGCCATTGACGATTTTATGAAGCCTGATAGAGTTGTTATCGGTATAGAGTCGGAAAGGGCTAAAAAAATCTTAACTCGTCTATACAAATCAATGCATCTGAATACATTCCGAGTTATCTTCATGGATATAGCATCTGCTGAAATGACCAAATATGCAGCTAATTCGATGTTGGCCACAAGGATAAGTTTTATGAATGAAATTGCAAACTTATGCGAGCTGGTAGGAGCGAATGTGAGTATGGTTCGAAAAGGTATGGGAAGTGATAATCGTATTGGAAGTAAATTTCTCTACTCTGGCTGTGGTTATGGAGGATCGTGCTTTCCGAAAGATGTAAAGGCTTTGATAAAGATAGGACATTTGAATGATTCTGAAATGCAAATCCTTAATGCCGTAGAGGCTGTTAATGAACAACAAAAGAACATCTTATTTAAAAAATTCCAAAATCATTTCGGCGGAAAAGTTAAGGATAAAAAAGTTGCAATTTGGGGATTGTCTTTTAAACCAGAAACTGATGACATGAGAGAGGCACCTTCAATTAATTTAATGAAAAGTTTACTTGATGTGGGATGCTCTATAACCGTTTATGATCCCATTGCCATGCCCGAATGTAAGCGAATAATGGGTAATAAAGTAAAATATGCAAATAATATGTATGATGCCGTGATAGATGCAAATACAATATTTCATGTTACAGAATGGAAGGAATTTCGTTTGGCTAGTTGGGAAGCTATTAAACGCTCCATGGCAACAGACCCATTACTTATTGATGGACGAAATGTATTCTCGAAGGAAGATATTGCTGGTATAAATTATATAAGAATAGGTTAAACAATTGCATAATGACTCTATTTATATATGTAACCAAACATACAAGAAAGTTTAGAAGACTGGATTGAGGACAGTTTAACAGTGTTGTTAAAAAATATGATGGCGTTTCAACAACATAAATAATGTACCTCTAAACGTCTTGATGCAGGTTTTGATATGGGAAAGGTAGGCAGTTCTGTATGCAGTATTTCAGATAAAGATATATAATGTAATATATAGGTTCAATAGCCAAGTTTATAACTTAACAGGTGAACTAATGTGATTAGCTGCATTTGGAAAACCAATAGCATGTAGTAACCTGTTCTTGACATTCTGAAAGTATCATTAAAAAGGAATAGGTGTATATCCCAATTTAAAGAATGGTATCAATTGAAAAAAGAATAAAAATTATATGATGGACAGCTATAAACCAATTTCTGACAATAGGCTACTCAGCTATGTTATTTTTTTTTGGGGGGGACTTCTATATTAAATGAATACAAAAGAAAAGTTCCACAAATCAGTGATTTGTGGAACTTTTCTTTTTGGGCTTATTTATCTAGCCTTTTGGCGGAGAGAGAGGGATTCGAACCCCCGGTACCTCGCAGTACAACGGTTTTCAAGACCGCCGCAATCGACCACTCTGCCATCTCTCCAGTGCTTCTAAACAGAGGACTTTTCCTCAAAAGCGTTGCAAAGATATGCACTTTTTTCTAATTCCAAAATATTTGCATCATTTTTATTTAAACGAACTCTATTTTTTACAAATATTGGTAAAATTACACCATTCACAAGGCTTTCCTATTGTAGTTTGAGTAAATTGAGTATCTATAGAAAATATTTCTTCTAAACATGAATCAAAATGTTCTTTGAAATCGTCTCTTAACTCAGAAAAATCTGTGACAATATTTTTGTCTATTCGTGTAGGTCTATGCTCTACTGCCGGACTAAAACTTGAATCAAATAGATTACGCAGATAATATATTCCGGGTTCTAATATCACATTGGGATATTCGAGCATATACAGATGGGCATACATAAACACTTGCATTACTGCTTTTGGACGATCTTTTGCATCCTTATCAAAAAGATGATCCATATCCTTAAAAGTAAGTACACCTTTTCCTGTTTTATAATCAATGATACGAGTATGACCTCCCACCTCATCTATCCGGTCAATAAAGCCTTTCAGTGAAACTGTTCTACCTGACGGCAAGGCATAATTTACCATGATCCTCTTCTCGGACTCTACATAAATAAAAGGAGTCAGTTTTGCGTCTGTAGCCAAAACCTTCTTCACATATCGTTTAATAACCTCTCCTGTCAAGAAATTTTGACCTGTAAGTTTTTTGAGCTTGCCCGATTTAAAGTAATTTTCGGAGAATGATCTCTCAATAGTTTCAGAAAGAAGCTTATCATCTTTAGATATTTTATGCAATAAGTCGGCGGTTACCAATTTACCTTGAAAGGGCTGATACAACCATTCTACTACCGAGTGAAATATACTTCCAAATGTGCTGGCTTCGATTGTCTCGGCAATCTCGTCCTCCTCCTGCATACGTTCCACTACCGAAAAGTAGAATTGCAAAGGACAGTCTAAATACATATTTATAGCACTTGCCGACAGGCTTCGCTCTCCTGTAAGGAATGCACTTAGCTTACCAATTATCTGAGGAGTTTTGGGTATAGAGATAGATACACTTTCGTTTGACGAAACTTCATAAACCGCCAAACGTTCACGTATATCAAACATCTTAGAATATAAATGTTTGAGTTGATAAAAATAGCGGCTTACTTCACCTCCTTGCAAACCTTCGGTTCGAGTATCATAGAGAAGGTAAATTCGCTTAGCACGATTAATCAGGCGATAGAAATGGTATGCAAAAATACTATCCTGATGTTCATAGGTAGGTAATCCAAAGCCTTTACGAAGGTTATAAGGTATAAACGAATTAGCTCCCTTTTTCATTGGGAAGATACCTTCATTCATCGACAACATAATCAGGTTATCAAAATCCAAAGCACGTGTTTCGAGTACACCCATTACCTGTAATCCAGATAAAGGTTCGCCACTAAACGGAACTGTTATACCTACAATCAGTTTTTTCAGTAGCTTGAAATAAGTATCCACAGACATCTCTGCATCCACATTTTTCAAAGCATCCTCCATCTTATTGATGGTTTTATAATATTCTATGACAAACTCACATTCCATATCTATAGATCGGGTGCTGGTATCATCATCGTTTTTATCTAATCGGGATAAAGACAGCGATCGCTCCAACAACGACAATATATCCCTCAGGTAAGTTGCCGTATCACTCCAATGTTCCAAAGGCTTAAAAATAAGACTTAGCAAGGGGTGAATACTAAGTTCCTCAACAGATACTAGTATCTTATTATACTTTATGATATCACTACGCAGAGACTTTACCTCATCTCCTGCAACTCTTGTTATATAACGATGATTAAGAATGGATAATACAAAACGGTAATAATATCCGGGATTGCCTGCAACAACCCGTATATTTCGTTGCAGTTCGAATATATGATCCATCAATCCGGCAATAGACGAATTTACAAGACCATACCCCATAGTAACATTAATCTTGTCTATTTCTTCGGGAATGGAGTACAAGGTAGGAAGCAGCAAATTTTCGTCAGGCAATACGAGCGCTGTCTTCAGAGCTTTATCTGGAGACATTATTTGCTCCTCATCGATGAGCTTCTTTAAAATTGTATGTATATATTTTGCCTGACCAACAACCGAGGGAATACCGATAACTTCTAAAACGGGCTTTTCCATTTCCAAAACCTCCGGTTCTAACATCAATTGGGAAGGAAAAAGCATTCTATTCTTATCAATAAAAAAAGAGGCTTTATTATCAGGGTCTTTAACGAGTGAGGAAGAGTAATCCCAATAGAAATCAGCAATTCCCCTACCCTGTAAATATTTCAACAGTTCTTCTTCAGACTTGCTATGCCCGTTTAATCCGACAAATATAATCCGATCAAAAGGAAGTATAATTTCTTCTTTGGCCTTAGCTTTTTCTGCAACTTCCCGAAAAATCATTCCTTCATATGCCAATCCATTTGCCCGCAACTCGTCTCGTAGCGATGCATATAATGCAAATAAGACCTGCCACATCTCCAGAAATTCTTTTTTACGATCGCTCTCCCCTATCGGAATAAAGCTTGACCAAAAACGACGGATAGCAATAATCTGCTCTTCGGTGAGATAACTAAATCCGGCATCAATCTCCTTTAAATCCTGTATGTTTGAAAACAATTGTTGTGCATCGACAAGGTATTTATCTACGTCATCGAAATCATTGAGCAACATCTCTCCCCAGAAAAGAAATTCATCAAAAGTTTCTAGTGAACCACTTACCTTCTTATAAATATTATACAGCATAAATAGCTGTTCTATACGATCAGCTGTATTTAATCCACTTAAACGGCTGAATAAGTCGGCAATGGTTAATATTTCGGGCGAAAATATCGGTTTACGGGCAATCTCCGAAAGGTATTTCTGAAAAAATAATCCTGCACGACGATTGGGGAACACAAATGTAAAGTTACTTACTTCTTGTCCATACTGTTTGTAATAAACCTGTGCCACATTATAGAGAAAAGGGATCATATCTAGAAGCTTTTGAACAAAGATACATCCTTTATCGACATGATTAAACAAAAAAAACTGCCTCATAGATACAATCTAAAGGCAGGAAATACTTTATTTACAGAATAAAGTTCTATTTAGTTACAAAAACGACATTCATATAACTATCATAATTGGCCTTACTGAGAACAGTATAATTCATAACTCCACTTGGATTTATACTATTTATACGAATTATATTGGGATCATGGTATGTCACATAGTAGTACAAACTGGAGGGCGACGTATAATGAGGAATTATAGCCGGTGCACCAGTACTTGCATATCCCGGCGATGCATACTGATCTTTATAAATCTGGAATAAATCAAGATTGGTAGTTACCCCTACTGATGTTGTAGGAATATTTATAGATGGCATATAAAAGAAATAGTGACCAAATTCTGTCAAACACGTCCATAACGGACTTGCTTCTGTTCCCACATTCTGTGAGATACAATTCAAATCAGAATCATAGACTAAAAGACTTTGTGCCGGACTACTGATTGCCAACTTCTGAGAAGTTGTTAAACTAGGCATTAAGAAGCCTTTATCGGTTGATGTTATATCTAAAACCGCACTTGGATCCGGATTCTCGTTATAAATTCCAACCTGAGAGTAACATGTCATACTCATAATGAGTAAAACGAATATATTTAATATTTTCTTATATAAAGCAGTCATATCAATAAACTCTTTAGAATAATTATCTTAAGGACTTCGTATCCGAATTCAACAAATTAGTTCGGATCATTCGATTAGTTTTCACTGAACATTCCACAATATCAGCAACTACTGTTATTGTTTCCAATGCAGTCCCATTTGCCCGACGAGGAGTTATAACTACTGTATAAGCTCCTCCATTTGCATAAGTATGCATTTGGTTATATTCGGTAACACCATTTGTAACCGATTGCCCAATTACAGTATTTCCATCGCCAAAATCCCAATCGAGCGTAGCAGTCAATCCCGCAGTATCATCTATCTGAATCGATATTGATGCCGGATGCCCTGCGCAACTAAATGCTGCCACTTCGGGCTCATACCTAAACCAAGATGCAGCAAACGAAGGCAAACCGATTGCCGAAGAACCCGGAAGCAAAAAACTATTCGGAAGCTGGTATATTTTAAGATCGGCAGGCGTATTAGGGTTTGTTATTACATAAAGAAAAGAGTTTTGAAAAGCAGTAACATAGATCCGTCCGTCCAGAGCTAGTTGTAGACCATTAACCTCAACTCCAAAGTTAAATTGTCGTACAGGTGCAGCACCAGCATTAGTGCCCGGCCAATTCAATATAACATCAAGTTCATAAACAAAAAGTTTTTGGCGTCCTCCAACATATAAATATTGCATTGATGGTGAAAATTCGATACCATAAGGTTCATCCTCTCCATCTGTTGCATAATCAATATATTTAAGATTGCTAAATTGTCCTGTTGCAGCGTTAAAGTCGCCAAATACGACATACTGATCATCATCTGCCCAGGCAAAATGTTTACCGTCTGCACTAAACTTAATGTAACCACATGAATTACCCGGTGTGATAGAAAATCCCGGCATTGAAGTTACAACCGGAGAAGCGGGTTGAGGACCGGAGCTACTTACCAACCAAGCATTAAAGTATACCGTACTGCCTCTTCCGGGAGCAACTATCCAATAGTCGGTACCATTGGCATGAAGTATCGAAGTGACACTTTCGCCAGTTGTACCTGAAGCTCCCGTAAATTGAATATTTTTTTGAGCAGGAATAACATCCCCTAATGGATTAGCAATCGTGCCGTTTCCGGGCAAAGTCATATCTATCACAGAATAATACGGAGGATGCGATGCGGCACCCGCACCTATGGATACATTAATATATCTTTTATTTTGTCCCGGATAAGGCAATATAATACCCGACTGGGCAGAAGAAATATCCCCTTGAAGCCCACTTCCATTAGGCATAATGGTGTTAGATCTATCCCAGATACGTTCTCCATCGGAATAAAAAAGTAATAATCCCTGATCTGTAGATAATGAAAAACAGCCTTCAACAGTAGATATTTGTGATGGTATTACTGTAGGTAATTCACTTAGAACTACACTTCCCCCGGTAGTTCCTCCAACGGGAGTCCCAGTAAGACTTCTAGTTGTATTCCATGTAAGACCGCCAGTATAGCCAAAGAACCAGTTGCTGGCTTCGCGCTGAGCAGAAACATTAATGCTACCTAAAAGTAAGAAAGTATATATAAAATATTTGAGTTTCATTTGTTACTAATTTCAATTATTTAACGGCGAATACTACGTTCATAAACGAATCATAAGCTGCAGCCTGTATGACATCGTAAGTCATAACTCCACTAGCATTTATACTCGTAATATTCAAGACAGATGTGTCGTATTGTGTAACATAATAATACAAATCTGTGGGAGATGGAAAATACGGCAGACCTGCCGGAGCTCCCGTACTTACGGCAGTAGGAGTTCCAAATTGTTTTTTATATTCGTCATACAAATCCAAAGTTTGATTGGTTGCAACAACAGAAGCGTCTACAGCAACTGATGGCATATAAAAAGTTTTTGTATGAGTATCCAGAGCCATCAAACAGACCCAGAGCGGACTAGCCGAAGTACCTGCGTTCTGAGAGATACATTTGCGGTCGGTATCATATACCAATAAACCCACAGCCGGATTAACTATTGCATTCTTTTGAATCGTAGTCATTCGTGGTAATAATACTCCTTGATTATTACCGGGGCTCTGTACGTCTAAAGCTGAACTAGCATGAGGAGTTATTGTATTTATTCCCACTTGTGAATACAAAGGGGAGGAACATAATAGCATTACAGCTATTATATAAAAGAATCGTTTACCTAAAATCATCTTTGTCACTCTTAATATTGTTGTTAATGTTATTTTTATTTCTATTTTTCCGTCCTATTGTATAATAGTTTCTAAGTCTGACCAACCAGAAAAAGCAAGGGGTTATTGTAAATTTGAGTCTATTATTTCCAGACGTATTTTCACACAAAAATAACACTAAATACAACTCCCACACTGACACAATAGAATCGACATTACTATAAAAAAAGTTAAAGAAAGCATTCTAAAATAAAGACAAAAAAAACAAATCTTCTAAAACCCCTTCTAAAAAGTAGCATTTCTTTTTATAACAAAAGACTTATAAAGAAAGTTCAAGACTACCATTCCTTCTATTGATGGCTTATAGAAATTTCCCATGAGCACTACACCTCATTTATGAAAAAAAATACAGCTATTAAAACTGAGTTTTAATAGCTGTACAATATATCGATTTGAGGATTACTACCTCTGAAAAAAATTTAACCCTAGTATATAAATCTGAAGTTGGGCTTAATTACGAATCCCAGACGAAAACGCTGATGGTATTGATCAAAATCCAGTAAGCCTTCTCCATAACCATCGTAGTATTCAAAAAACAAATACTGATTTTCATCGTGAAACAGTCTATATGCAAAATTAACTGTAACATTGGCATTTAAGACAGCCCCTCCACGCTTGTTTACAACTAAACTTGCATTAAATTTTTGTTTCTGATTATAACTTAATGCGGAAGTCGCCCATCCCCTATATCTTACAATATTCCGATTATTTTCTCCATCAACAATAGGTATCCAGACCTTAGTAAAATAAGACCAGTGAGGATTAATTTTGAACTGCCCTGAAAAACTAACCTTATTCCAGCTGCGTGAAGCGTCGCCATCCTTTCCATTTGATTCATGTTCCATCTGGAAAGCAATTTCTCCTAGGTATCTGTTTTTATATACCAAAGGCTTAGCTAAACCGATAGTCGGATTGAAATTTATATCTCTGAAAGGAAACGACTCTTGAAATACATCCCAAAATGCCAATTGAGTATATGTTAAAAACAAATACGTTCGGAAGGGCAGTATACTATTAGTCAAACGTTGAGAAACGCTTATCTGAAATTTCGCATCCGAATTATAACGATCGGGGTTACGAAACAATTCAGTACCGATAACAACATAATTATCTTTATAGATTCCAAATGAAGGAGAATCATCAAACGCCTTAATCAAACTATCTGCAACAAATTCAGGATCAGGCCTAAAAACAGAACTCAAAACCTGATCGGCTTTTTGATTAAAGCGCGACTGAGCTGTAGAGTCCGGAGCAAACAAGCCTTTACACTTATATTTTTTATACTCTCGAGGTTCTGTATGGTCTCGTAGCTCCTGCCCCAACAAGACAGCAATATTAGTAACAGTAAGCAAAAATAACAAAAAAGCTATCTTACTAGTTTTATTTATGTTATACATTTTTTTCGGTTCCAATAACTAGGTATGATTAAACTGGTAAAGTTATGAATCTATATCACGCAAACAAAGTCAGATGGTCTAATTTTTCACAAGTTCTTTTAAAACCTCATAGGCAATAGGACAAGTTTGTGTATTTCTGACAGTTAATTTATATATTTGACTAAATTTCTTTCTATCGGTATGAGGGTATTCCCTGCATGCTTTGGGACGAGCTTCGTAAATTGAGCAGTAATTATCAGGCATAAGAAAAGGACAGGGCATAGACTGAAATACATAATCTCCATCCTCATCGATCTTTAAATAATTAGCGACAACATCCGAAGGCTTCATTCGAAGAGCCTTTGCCATACGATCAATATCTTTATCGTAAATAGCAGGACCTAGCGAACGGCAACAGTTTGCACATTGTAGACAATCAATCTCTGACGAAAAACGATTATGCAACTCGTGTACAATTGTATCCATCTTATCAAGCCTCTTTTTATTCTTCTTAAAATACAAGAGGAACTCAGAGGTATCTTTCTCTGCCATAGTAGGCAATTTTTTATACTTATCAGATTTGTCGGTCATCGTCGGGGCGGGTTAATTCTCCTGCCAATGGCACGCGCATTCTTACTATTATTTCTTCACGTGAGTATTTATGCCCCAACAAGTGCATCAACTTTGTCACAGTAGCTTCTACCGTAGCATCATATCCGCTAATAACTCCGGCTTTTAAGAGTTCGTGACCGGTTTCATACCGTTGCATTTCTACACAACCCATCTCACACTGAGTTATGTTCACAATAATTATCCCTCGCTTTACGGCATCCAATAATGCCTCTATAAACCAGTCGTATCTAGGAGCATTACCCGAACCATATGTTTCCAAAACTACGGCTTTTACCCCTTTTGCATTCAATATAGCATCTACAACTGATTTCGTAATTCCGGGAAACATTTTCAAGATAACAATATCTTTATCCATCAGATAATGAAAAAATACCTTTTTCTCATAATTAGGAGTCAAAATTTTATCTCTGTCGTAACGAATTTGTATTCCTGATTTCCCTAATCCCGGATAATTATAGGATTTAAACGCATTAAAATTATCTGCATTTATCTTTGTCGATCGATTTCCTCTGATTAGATTAGTCTGAAAGAAAATACAGACCTCTGGCACTATAGGATAGCCAATAGAGTCTTTTGATGCTGCTATTTCCATTGCAGTTATCAGGTTTTCCTTTGCATCTGTTCTTAATTTACCAATGGGCAATTGAGCTCCGGTCAAAACGATTGGTTTTTGCAAATTTTGAATCATAAAGCTAAGAGCCGATGCAGTGTAAGCCATTGTGTCTGTCCCATGCAATATTACAAAGCCATCGTGCTCGGCATAATTATCCTCAATAATATGCACCAATTTTCTCCAATGAGATGGGCATACATCCGATGAATCAATAGGGGGGTCAAATACAATGGTATTAATATGGTATTTAAACCTCTGCAACTCGGGCATATGACTTGTCAGATGAGCAAAATCAAACACCTCGAGAACGCCTGTGACATTATTCTCGACCATACCGATGGTTCCTCCGGTATAAATCAATAGTATATTGGCATTTGTATCTATCATTTTGCCTTATGGATTGGGATATGCAAAAATACGACTTTTAAGAAGAAGATAGACACCATTTTGCAGTAAAAAATGAATTAAAAAGCAACAGTAGCATGTGACATATAGTCAAACAGTACATTGACAGATGATTACAATTTAATAAATAATATTAAATACCTCTATTTACCTAATAAGCAAGTCATAAAATCATACATGCATAACTTTGAATTTACCAATAGTTATTACTTACGAATAAGTTACTCGAAAAGCAATCATACTATTATTATCGGTCAATGTACCTACATTGATCAGAACTACACTCGAGTAATCTTGATAATTAGCAATATCGTCTATTAAGACGGAATCTTTTATTAACCAAATGGTTGAGCGAACCCACAATCGTGATCCGGCTGGATTTATCACAATATCTTCGGCTGACTGACCAGATGTAGGTATCCCCAAAGTAATAGTTTTCGACAAGGAAGTCTATCTACATTATCTTTAATTTAGAGCAAGCCCAATAATATAAAAACCATCCCAGCCAGAAAGGTGTATCCTGCCTCTACGATAGCAGCTTGAATATATTCACTCCATTTCGTATAGCGAAATTTGAGGCTGCCTTTTTGCCATCCACAAAATCCGATCAGAGCTAAAAGGGCAACCCAGAAGGATAGTTTTACCAAAATAAAAAATACAAGCCCGAACAATGCTGTTACGATAAGCTGAATTATCATTGTGAATACGACACCTTGGGGTTTACCTTCAGGCATCTCAATTTTAAATACTTTAATCCACATATTCTTAAACAAGAAAGAAAACCATATTCCCCCAAGTACAAATACGACTATCACGGCTATTATATACCAGAGCCAATTGATAGATCCAAGCAATGCACAGAAACCTGAAGAGTCCATTTTTTATCAGTTTTTAGAAATAAATAAATTTATAACCTGATTTTATCTATTTATAAAACAAAGAGAAATATATAAAGTTTAGCCTGACAGTTCTGTTTTAAGTTCTCAGCCCCTATATAATATAAAGAGGGGATTTTAACAATCCCCTCTTTATATACATTCTCATTCTGCCGAATTACATAATACCTTTTTCTCTAAGCTTTTGCTGCCATTTCCAGGCCGATGCCATTGTATCTTCAATAGTTTCTTTTGCTGTCCATCCCAATACGTTATTGGCTTTAGATGGTTCTGCCCATATTTTGACAATATCTCCGGCACGACGTCCAACTATTTTATAGTTTACTTTCACACCCGATACTTTTTCGAAAATATGGATAAGTTCTAATACTGACACACCGTTTCCTGTACCCAAATTAAAAATTTCCACTTTATCCGGAGATTTATCTTGCAACATTCTATCCATTGCAACAACATGAGCTTTAGCTAAATCTACCACATTGATGAAGTCACGAACACATGAACCGTCAGGTGTATCATAATCGTCTCCAAATACACTCAACTCTTTACGGATACCCATAGCAGTTTGAGTAATAAAAGGAACTAAGTTTTGAGGTACACCATTGGGTAATTCGCCTAACTCAGCAGTAGCATGCGCACCTACCGGATTGAAATAGCGTAAGATTATACTCTTAATATTGGCTCCGGAAGCCACAAAGTCCTGAATAATTTCTTCATTGATCTGTTTAGTCTTACCATAGGGCGACGCAGCCGGTTTAATAGCGGCTGTTTCATCAATAGGATTGACATCAGGCTCTCCATAAACTGTACAAGATGAAGAAAACACAACACCTTTCACTTTAAATTCGGGCATCAATTCCAAAACATTGATTAATGATACCAGATTATTCTTATAATATAACAAAGGTTTTTCAACCGATTCTCCAACAGCTTTATTAGCTGCAAAGTGGATCACCCCACCGATTGGAGAGTATTTCGCGAATACTTTGCGTAATGCTTCCTCATCGTTACAATCTATTTTCTCGAATGCTGGACGAATTCCGGTGATACGCTCAATACCATCAATACTGTCAGCAGTCGAATTACACAAGTTATCAACAACGACTACTTCATACCCTGCATTTTGTAATTCAACAACTGTATGTGAACCTATATATCCGGTTCCACCTGTTACTAAAATCTTTTTTTTCATAGTGATATTATATATTTTCGTTAATTCAACTTCATTTGTATATGTGGAATATTATCTTCTAAATAAGTTTCGGAGGTCTGAATAAAACCATGACTTTCATAAAATTTCTTCAGGTACAACTGCCCCGATATCGTTATCTGAGTTTCATTCAGTAAAGATGCCTGAAGTTCTATTGCCTTCGTCATTAACTGATGTCCATAACCATACTTCCGAAAATCAGCTGCAACAACAACTCTACCGATAGACGCCTCAGCGAAATAGTCGCCCGGTTTAAATAACCGACAGTAAGCTACAAGTTTTTCTCCCAGATAACCTTGTAAATGTAAAGCTTTCTGATCTTTATTATCCGGGTCTAAATAAGGACATTCTTGTTCCACGACAAATATCTCAGCACGTAAATAAAGCAAGTTGTATAACTTATGAATATCTAAATCGTCAAAATAATCTACGTACCATGTTATTGTATCAGCCATCCTTTACTTTACACTTAATGGGTGTTCTAAATCTTTATTGTTGTTTTGTTTACTTGTTTCACAAAAATACAGTTTTTTTTACTCTCTCAGAAATATAATTGAACTGATATATGCTTCATTCAAAAAACGTATCTTTGTTGCTATTAGTATAAAAAAATGCCTGAAAAAGAAAATCAATATACACTTTGTAAAGAAGAGAGGCTTTATGCCGAAAAAAGAATCGAAGCCCTTTTTGCAGGAGGCAGTTCTTTTATAGCCTATCCTTTAAGAGTGGTTTATATAACTCGTGAATGTAATTTGGAAGACGGGGTACCAACTGTTTCAATACTGACCAGTGTTTCAAAAAAGCGTTTCAAACGAGCTGTGAAAAGAAACAGAGTTAAACGATTAATTCGTGAGGCTTACCGATTGAATAAAAACGAATTTATTGAGTTTGCAGCGCAATCAGGCAAATCCTTTGATATAGCTTTTCTGTATCTCAAAAGCGAATTGCCTACATATTCTGAAATAGAAAAGGCTGTATTGAAAACGATAAATACATTAAACGGAAAGAACCAATTAGAATCAAAAAGTGAAAATAATTCGTAAAATACTATCCTATATAGTACTTATACCGATATACTTTTATCGATATTGTATTTCTCCGCTCAAACCTCCCACTTGTCGCTATGCCCCTACCTGTTCGGAGTATGCAGTACTTGCGGTCAAAAAATATGGTCCAATAAAAGGAACATGGCTTGCAATCAAAAGAATATCACGCTGCCATCCATGGGGAGGTCATGGATACGATCCTGTTCCATAAAGTATCTCTGAATTTTTATTGCTTTGGCTTAAACACAGTCTGCATAGGCAACTTCACTTCGATAATCATCTGAATGTTAGCAGACAGAGTCAGATGTGAAACAATTCAAATGACCGGGATGCTTGCTTAATTAAGTTTTCAGTAGGTACATCAACATCCCCGAATAACTCAATACCCGCTGAAATACTATCTTTCTTTTTCAACCGCTTCCACATACCAATGATTTGCCCATTTTTAACAATCACAGGCTTAAAGATCCCATTCCTGGAAATTACTTTCGAGTAATGTTCATCAGCAACAATATGCTGTCTGTTTTTATAACTAACTACAAACTCATCCCATGCAGGCAACAAAAAGACAGACTCTTGACTCTCTTTAGTTTCTGTAAAAGAATTATTTATCCAATAGTCTAATGAATCTATTTTTTCGACAACAAAATCGGGCTTGATCATTTCCATAGCTGCTTTTGCATCCGCAACCGTTAAACCCGACCACCATACAAAGTCTTGCAGTGTAGCCGGTGCGTGGCTGGTGAAATACTTACGAGCCAATCTTTCAAGGGCAATCTGTTTATCAAATACTTCTGTCTTGGGTATTTTTTCTTCCAGTAAACAATAGGTCTGCTTATTCTTGTTTATTTCTCCATTACAAACTATACCATGCAGTTCGGCACTAAACATAATATGATTCAACTGATGTGGATTTACATCCATCCCTTTACTTTTCAACCTTTCGCCTAATTGAGGTCTGGTTAGATGTTCACCTTCACTTAAAGCCTGTTGAATGATATCGCTTCCTTTTTCAATTGCAGCATCAGTCAGCTCTAGCATTTTTGCATACGTTTTCAGTATGGCTTTTAATCGGGGAGCCGATAAGCTCAACATCCAGTGAATCTCTTTACCTGCAACAAGATGCCATGTAGGACGTAATATATGTGTCCTAACAAGCTCTCCTTTATTTAAAGCATCTTCAACCGTAGTATTTGTCAGCACAGGTAGACGCACCCCAAGAGCCCATTTTGCCATATTAAAATCTTGTGCTTGAACTGCTCCCATCCAAGACACTACTTCCTGAGGAGTTGTAAAATTCGATCCTCTCAGAAGCTGATTATGAAGACGTAGATCCGCTATAATTGATGTACTCATTCTCTATATTCTATTAAATGGTAAGTATAAAAAGTCAGTAAACTTAAAAATAAATTACTTCGCCACCGTCGGAGTTCACAAACCGAGTCAACAACGATTGCATATAATTGACCGTCTCGGGTAACCTTTCTTTTCCGTCATATCCATTGATTATAGCCAGAAAACGGGTCGTACCCAAATCTATTTTAGTCCGCTCGTTATCACTGGTCGGAGTACCTATACCTCCTGAAAGATCACGATACACCGGCAGACCTTCGATATTCAGGAGTCCCCTGCCTATTGCCTCATAAGGCTCATTAGCTTTACCAACTCCTAAAATTAATTTGTCACCATCTATTTTATCTGCATCAAAACCTCCAATTGAATATCCGGTACGAATTGAGACTAAGTTAATCAGATCAACCAACGTATCAATTTGATAAAGTGGCAAATCACGTAATATACGCCTTCCCAGAGCTTCTGCGGATGGGCGATATCTATTGGGATCCTTCCCAAATCGCCTGTAAGCATTGCGAGTAGCGTCTATTCCTGATATATTTTTTATATCTTCAATCTTATAAGTGCGTTTATACTCTTCGATACAGGATTTTATCTCATCCCAGAGGTCGGGATTGTACTTTGTATTTTTCACTGTAGCCATTATAGCTACACCAACAAAATCGGGGCAATGAGATTTTATATTTTCCGAAATTTCAATTGTAAGCATATAACTAACATAAATAAATGAACGTACTTAATGACATACTTTAGGACCATAATAGGCCATTGTTATTATAATTTCCGAAACAACAAACAGGCGTGAGATCCGAACAGAATGTGAATTTACAAAAGTAATTTTTTAGAAGCTACTTAGGGGCTTATAAAATTACTTTCTAAAAAAATTGTCATTTATTTGGTAGAGTCTGAAAGTTTTGGCTAACTTGCAAAGCTCAGAATTCTTAATTGTTTTATGGACTTATATGACATACATACGCATGACGCTCCTTCACCGAACCCGGATGATGACGAGGGTCTGAGGCAAAACATTACTAATATTGTAAATGTATATCCTCTTGGTTTTGAATATGCCAAAGACAACGATAACTATCCTTGGTTTTCGTGCGGAGTACATCCCTGGTACTCAGAAGATGCAGAACCCCAACTTAAATTTTTAAAAGAAATTGCAGGCGATCCCCGTATTGTAGCAATCGGAGAAGCAGGACTCGATAAATTAAAAGGCCCGGAACTGACTATTCAGCAAACCTTATTCGAACGGCAAGTCGAATTATCGGAACAACTGCAAAAGCCCTTAATTATTCACTGTGTTAAGGCATGGGACGAATTACTGCATATCAAAAAAATGTATAAGCCACGCCAACCTTGGATTATTCATGGCTACAAAGGAAAAATAGAACTAGCGAAACAATTATTGTCTCACGGATTCTACTTCTCGGTTAATGATCGTTTTAATGACGATGCTATCCGAGCAATACCTTTAGACAGGCTATTTTGTGAAACAGATATTTCGGAAATATCTATTGAAGATATATACAACGAAGTGGCAAATACATTGGAGATACCAATAGATGTATTGGCTTCACAAATTGAGAACAATGTTAGAATAATGTTCCCAATGCTTGTATTATCTAAAAATTAGAAAAACTTCTTTTAATGAATGATATTGAGATACCTAAAACCGAAAAAGAATTATACAATTGGATGAAAGAGAACCATTGCAATTTCGATAGTTACTCAATCAATGGAAATTCTATTTATGAAGGTTTTGGAATTGAAATAATTGGCGGACTCTATACTTGGTTCTATACAGAAAAAGGGATAAAAAATCAAGTAAAAACATTTCAAACAGAGCAAGAAATTATAGAGTACGCATATACACAAATTAAATCTGACAAGTGGGCATGGACTCATTGTATTGAATTTACAAGAAATAAATACAAATCTGATAAATTATGCCATATATTAACTGATATGGAAATAGAATACTTTCAAGATGAAATACCATATTATGGAAAAGATTCTCCTGTTTACAGAGTATTTGTACTAGCTTGTGATATAAAAAAGACTAAATTTTTAAAAGTAAAATATTATTTAAAAAGGGGACTGTCTCGAATTCACTTTAAGAGTATATAAAAAAGTATTACCACAAAATGGGTGATACTTTTTTATTTATTGCGACCAACAAAATAACTACTTTTACAATCGGAAATTAAAATAGATGGAAACAGATAATCTTGTAGAAATAAAAAATGCGGTTCCCCGCATCAATACATTAGCATTCTCACAACCTATCAACTGGGCTGTAAAAGACAATCAACATTGGGCTATTATCGGACCCAATGGAGGAGGCAAGACTTTACTGATAGATATTCTATTGGGAAAGCACGCCTTAAGATCAGGAGAAATAATCAGTAAGAATAATATCAGTATCAACTCCATTGTAAAGTGTGTTGCCTTTCGTGATATTTATAGCCTTGCCGATATACAAAACAGTTACTATCAACAACGTTGGAATGCTGGTGACGAGCATGAGATACCCATCGTAAGAGACTTATTTTCGAAAGGAGAAGAAGAATGGGTAAAGATGCTTATCACTGCATTTAAGATTGAAGATCTTGTTGAAAAACCGATCAATCTACTATCAAGTGGAGAGCTCAGAAAAACCCTGATTGTAAGATCACTGCTAACAAAGCCTCGTATTTTGATTTTAGACAATCCATTTATTGGATTAGATGCCAAATCAAGAGAGATGCTTAATGAAGTTTTGGCGAAATTATCCCGATTGGAAAATCTTCAAATCGTATTAATCCTTTCGCACCCAAAGGACTTACCTGCAATTATTACACATATTCTACCCATAAAGAACAAATCTTTACTGCCTGCTATAAGCCGCGAAGAGTTTTTAAAAGATGCAAGCCTACAGAAGAATCTGTTTAATACAGAAAATAAAGCTGATATTTCAGCTCTTCTTGATAACTCCACAGATCCATTTTCATTCGAAAATGCTCTCTTATTTAAAAACATACATATACGATACGGAACACGTACGATATTAAAGGAGCTTAATTGGCAGGTAAAGCGAGGAGAAAAATGGGCTTTATTAGGAGAAAATGGATCGGGAAAATCCACACTACTCAGTTTAGTCTCGGGAGATAACCCTCAAGCATATGCAAATGATATAACTTTGTTCGACCGTAAAAGAGGTTCGGGCGAAAGTATTTGGGATATAAAAAAACATATCGGATATATTTCACCCGAAATGCACCTTTATTATCTGAAAAATGTACGCTGCCTTGACGTTGTCGGATCAGGGTTCTTCGACACCATCGGTCTTTACAAGAAGTGCAGTGAAGAACAGGAAATTGTTGCTTTAGAATGGATGAAGATATTTGGTATTGAAAACATTAAAGACATATCATTTCTCAATATATCAACAGGAGAGCAGCGCTTGGTATTATTAGCACGTGTTTTTGTAAAGAATCCTGATTTACTCATTCTCGATGAGCCTTTACATGGACTGGATGCTGCAAACAAATATCGCATAAAAAAGATTATAGAGGATTTTTGCACCAATGATAAGGCATTGATATATGTAACACATTATGAAGACGAGATACCCGAAGTAGTAACCCAACTACTGGTATTGACTAAACGTAACTAGGAGAATAAACAGTTAGCAAAAAGACACCAATTCAACATAAAGTATTAAACAATTATATTAATTAAAAAAGGCAACAAGCTCAAACAAATGAAAAAAATAAAAATTTCAATTCTATTGGTATTTCTGGTAAGCGTATTTTCGGTAAACGCTCAAAGCGTTATTGGAAAATGGAAAACCTTTGATGATGCAACAGGGGATGCTAAATCGATTGTAGAAATAACCGAAAAAGACGGTAAAATTTACGGAAAAGTAATAGAAATACTTAATCCTGAAAAGAAAAATGCAAAATGCAACAATTGCCCGGATTCAGATAAAGATAAACCGGTCTTAGGATTGTATGTCATTAAAGGATTATCTAAAGATGGTAAAGAATACTCGAACGGAAAAATTCTAGATCCAAGCTCAGGGAAACTATATAAATGTACTGTTTCACTTGATGGTAACGACAAATTAAAAGTGAGAGGCTATGTCGGTATTTCAGCTTTTGGTCGAAATCAAATATGGACTAGAGTAAAATAAGGCACATAAGGTCACAGCTTCTTTTGTTGCTTAGGTAAACATAAGTATATAAAAGGTCTGTGACCTTAACTATAATTTAGAAATAAACGCTTCGCCTATTTCTGTTTTTTTATGTAAGTTTGTGGCGATGAAAAGAATCGCTTTTACCCTTATATATATATGTACATTTGTGCTTGCAATTCACGCACAAGAACCTCGTTTCATTTTCGATAACGACAGTACTTTTGCTGCTGCGACTACCCCTAAAGCAGATCAACCCATAATTAATAAAGCCACACTAAAGCTCGATTCTTTAAATAAGATACCACCGGCAGTTCCTTCATGGAAAATTAATCCTCTTCTGGGCGAACGTATTCCCGTACCAATGGATACCATGCTATATGACTTTCATAGGGAAAGCCTTGTTGAAGGGCAAGGCCTGGCAATAGCTTATCTGGGCAACTGGGGTTCTCCGGCTCAATCGAAACTCTTCTTCGAAAAAGAAGAAGCTTCGTTATTCCAATTTCTGGAACCTTATAAATTCTATTATAAAACTCCAGGCAACCAGCGATTTTTAAGCACCAAGCAGCCTTACTCCAATATTATGTACCAATCGGGAGGAAGCCGTCAAAGCAAGGAAGAAAGGTTTACAGGAGAGATGTCAATAAGCTTCAATAAAAATTTGACTGTTGGCTTCGATATCGATTATGTTTATTCACGCGGTTTTTATCAATATAATGCTGATAAACAAATAAGCTACGATTTCTATGCTGCCTATGTGAGCGACAAGTATCAGATGCATGCGTTTGTAGCTAATAATAATTACACACATTCCGAAGACGGAGGTGTAAATTTCAATAATCCTGATTCTGATCCGCTCGGAAAAGGAAATTCACTTAATTATGCTACAAACCTTTCAGATACCTGGAGCTATTTACGAGGCAAACACCTTTATACAACAAATAAGTATAACCTCGGTTACGAAAAAGAAGGTACTCAAAAATTCATACCCGTTGCCAGTGTCATTCTGACCAACAGTTATACTGATCAACGCCGTCGGTTTTACAGTAAGGATATAGAAGGCTTAAATGATTTCTATAATTTCACAGACAGCAACGGACAACCTGTTAATGACCAAATGGCTTACTACTCATTCAAAAACACATTGGGAATATCTCTGAATGAAGGATTTCGAGACTGGGTCAAATTTGGATTAACTGCTTACATACAGCAAGACAATAGATTGTACCGTAAACCAATGGAGCAATTGATGTGGTTAGCTACGACTGATCAAAAAGAGTCATCTACATTCATCGGGGGGATCTTAGCCAAAGAAAAAGGAGAAGTTTTAAAATACAATCTTGGTGCAGAATTTGGAGTCTTAGGATACGATCAAGGCGCATTTAAACTCAACGCAGATATAAGCACAACTATCAACATAAAAGGACAAAAAGCCATAGTAAAAGCAAATGGATATATTAAACATTTAGTACCTCAATATTTTCAAAGGTATTTTACATCCAAATATTATAACTGGAGCGAAAAAGATTCTTTAAACAATACAGTTCGTATATATGCCGGAGGAGAAATTTACATACCTCATACACAAACCCGAATAAGCGGAGGTGTAGAAAATCTAACAGACTATATTTATATACAACGCAATCAAGGCGAATCGTCTTTAGGAATAAAACCCAAACAAGGCGAATCACAAGTATTCTCACTACGCCTCGATCAGAAATTACATTACGGAATTCTACACTGGGATAATCAAGTAGCTTTTCAGAAAAGTACAAAAGACGAAGTTATTCCTGTTCCCAGATTCAGTATATATACCAATCTTTATATTAAGACCTCATTAGCCAAGGTCTTAACCATGCAATTGGGTGTAGATGCTCTTTATCAAACAAAATATCATGCACAAGGCTATGACCCGGCTTTAGGCCAATTTGTCAATCAAACTGATGTTCTGGTAGGTAATTTTCCTTTTTCCACAGCATACATCAATCTTCATCTAAAAAAGACACGATTCTTTCTTATGATGTACAACATTGCTCAAAACTATGGAGATTCGAACTATTACACAGTTCCTAATTACCCTGTAAATCCGATGATTTTCAAATTCGGACTTTCATGGAACTTCACAAATTGATCGGCTCGCGGAGCTTTTATTTCTGAGGCGGTCATTAAACAGTTGAAATTACGTAATACAATGTGCTTATAACCCGAAGCTATGAAAAGTAAAAAACGATTCGGAATAATTTCAGGAGCCATAATAGCCGCAATAGTTATTATTGTCTATATAATAGTACAGTATAACAAAGCTCCTGTCAATCGTGACTTTCGGGAAATAGAAAAGAAAGGAATATTACATATTGTAACCGACTTAAATCCAATCGGGTATTTCGTATCTTCTGATACTATAGCCGGATCTAATTACGAACTTCTTCAGGCATTGCAAACTTATACTAATATCTCTTTTCAAATATCTGTAGAAAACAGTCTTGAGAAAAGCTTCGAAGGTCTTAAAACAGGAAAATACGATCTTATAGCTCGCAATATCCCCATAAATTCTAATCTCCGCAATGAATATAGTTTCACTGAAGCTATACTCAACAACCGTTTGGTATTAGTCCAACGCAAAGCTGAATTTAATAATGGTATTGAGCCTATCAGAAACCACCTCGATCTGTCTCACAAAACATTGTATGTACCTAAAGACTCTCCAAGCATATTGCGGTTACAAAATTTATCCCATGAGATAGGCGATTCGATATTTATTGTTGAAAATGAAACTTATCAGGCAAATCAACTCGCCTATATGGTGGCTGCTGGAGAAATTGATTATACCGTATGCGATGTAAAAACAGCGGAAAGCCTGTCTGCAAAGATTCCCGAATTGGATATTAAAACAGATATTGGCTTTACACACTTCGAAGGTTGGGCGGTAAGAGCCAACTCACCTATTCTATTAGATTCTTTAAATACATGGATAAAAAAAATAAAAACAACACAAGAATATCAGAATATATTAAAAAGGTATTATAAATAAGGATAATTTTCATTCATGAACTCCACTCCAGGATAATCTAACCTAATAATGAGTATTTTTTGAATAAAAAAACAGAAGCATTAATTATCTGAGTGTAATTATGATGAAATTTGATTAAAAATGCAAACTAGACTTTGCAATAAGACAAAAAAAAATTACCTTCGTAAACTTAATCGTAAGATTGTGGAATCCTTTTTCAGAACGCATAAATATTTAGTAGAGCACTTAGGCAGCACCGTCGAAAGGCGTCTTATGGACGAAGTTAATTGGAACGATCGTCTTATTGCTGTTAAGGGAACACGAGGTGTCGGTAAAACCACTTTTTTGTTGCAATACGCAGCAAAATTCAGTGATTTGGATGGACGAGATTGTCTGTATATCAATATGAACAATTTCTCGTTTACTTGTCGTACAATATACGACTTTGCCGAAGAATTTTGTTTCAAAGGAGGAAAAACCCTCTTGATTGATCAGGTATTTAAATATCCCGATTGGGCCAGTGAGCTCAGATCGTGTTATGATAAATTTCCTGAACTTAAAATAATCTTCACCTGCTCAACTGTCATGCAATTGGATGAAAATCCTGAAATTGCATCAATTGTTCGTCATTACAATCTGAGAGGATTCTCATTTCGAGAGTTTTTAAATATCATAACTGATAGTAAACTTGAGCCGGTTTCATTGCCGGATATCATTAATAACCATACAGAAATAGCTGCGGAAATTTGCTCGAAAGTAAAACCCCTAGCCTATTTCAGAGATTATATCCATCATGGCTATTATCCTTTCTTTTTAGAAAAACGCAACTTTTCGGAGAATTTGCTAAAGACCATCAATATGATGCTCGAAATAGATGTTCTATCCATAAAACAAATAGAGCAATCTTATCTGTCGAAATTAAGAAAATTACTTTATTTGCTTTCGATAACAGCACCCGGAAAACCTAATATAAGTCAACTTAGTGTTGATTGCGAAATATCACGAGCTACCGTAACTAATTATTTGGATTACCTTAAAAGTGCCCGCTTAATAAATCTATTATATCGCGAAGGAGAAGAGTTTCCCAAGAAACCCGATTTGGTATACATGCATAATACCAATCTTATATTTGCCATGAAACCAGGGGTCGCGAATGATCAGACATTGAGAGAAACTTTTTTCTATAATCAATTACATCACAATAACTCGAAATTAAAAAAGGGAAGCAAGGCAGGAATTTTCCTTGTAGAAGATGAAAACGAAAATTATATATTCAAAGTAGATAATTTAAAAACCAAAGGGAACAAAAAATCGGATATCTATAATACGGCCGAAATGATGGAAGTAGGCGAAGGTAATACAATTCCGCTATGGCTTTTTGGATTTCTATATTGAGCTCTTAAGAACGGTTACAGTTTTAAGAGATAACAGTATATTCAGTGTAATATAAATTTTAAATAAATAATATCAGTCAAATCAAATTAAGGATTTAAGCATAAGACCACTGATTAATAAAAATAATCCATTCTCTTTCAAGCTTAATCCTTGTATTTAAAACGGTTCGATAAACAACTAAATAATCAACTATTACAGAGTATGGCAAAAGAGAAAAAATTTTTAACCTGTGATGGTAATCAAGCTGCAGCTCACATATCATATATGTTCAGCGAAGTAGCATCGATCTATCCAATCACACCATCATCAACAATGGCAGAGTATGTTGATGAATGGGCTGCTGCCGGACGAAAAAACATTTTCGGCGAAATACTTAAAGTACAGGAAATGCAATCTGAGGCCGGTGCTGCAGGAGCTCTTCACGGATCGCTTCAGGCTGGTGCAATGACTACGACATACACTGCATCGCAAGGTCTTCTATTGATGATACCTAACATGTATAAAATTGCAGGGGAACTTCTTCCTTGTGTATTTCATGTTTCGGCTCGTGCATTAGCTGCACAGGCTTTATCTATTTTCGGAGACCACCAAGACGTAATGGCTGCTCGCCAAACAGGTTTTGCAATGTTCTTCTCAGGATCGGTTCAAGAAGTAATGGATCTTTCTGCTGTACCTCATTTGGCTACAATAGAATCTCGCATACCTTTCATGAATATATTTGATGGATTCCGTACATCTCACGAAATTCAAAAAGTAGAATTAATGAACCAAGAAGACCTTATTCCTCTTATCGATCAAGAAGGTCTTAAAGCATTCCGTAACAGAGCTCTAAATCCTGAAAGCCCTGTAACACGTGGTACTGCTCAGAATGATGATATTTACTTCCAATCTCGTGAAGCATCTAATCCATTCTATGATAAAGTACCCGGTATCGTTGAAAAATATCTGGAAGAAATTTATAAAATAACAGGCCGTAAATATGGCTTATTCGATTATTATGGAGCAGAAGATGCAGACAGAGTAATCATTGCTATGGGATCTGTAACCGAAGCGATTAAAGAAACTATCGATTTCTTGAATGCTAAAGGTGAAAAAGTAGGTCTTGTATCTGTACACTTATATCGTCCGTTTAAAGCTGAAGCTTTCATGGCTTTGATACCTAAAACAGCGAAAAGAATTGCAGTTCTAGACCGTACTAAAGAACCGGGTGCTCCGGGACAACCTCTTTATCTTGATGTTAAAGATTGTTTCTATGGAGCTGAAGATGCTCCAACTATCGTTGGTGGTATCTATGGTCTTTCGTCAAAAGATACTACTCCTTCTCAAATTATGTCGGTTTATGAGAACCTTGCCATGAAATTGCCTAAAAACGATTTCACTATAGGTATCGTAGATGATGTAACTTTCAAATCTCTTCCAATGAAAGAAGAAGTTTCGGTTGATGATAACAACTACGAAGCTAAATTTTACGGATTAGGTTCTGACGGTACTGTAGGAGCAAACAAAAACTCAGTGAAAATTATTGGTGAAAACACGAATAAATATTGTCAGGCATATTTTGCTTATGACTCTAAAAAATCGGGAGGTTTCACGGCATCTCACCTTCGTTTCGGAGACAAACCTATCCGTTCTACTTATTTGGTAAATACTCCAAACTTTGTAGCTTGCCATGTACCTGCTTACCTTCATCTTTATGATGTAACTAAAGGATTGAAAAAGAATGGTACCTTCCTTCTTAACTCAGTGTGGGATAAAAACGAAGTAGGTAACTATCTTCCTGATAACGTAAAGAAATATCTGGCTGTTAATAACATCAATTTCTATATCATCAATGCAACAAAAATTGCAACTGAAATAGGTCTTGGTGGACGTACAAATACGATTCTTCAATCTGCATTCTTCAAAATCTCAGGTGTAGTACCTTACGATTTGGCTGTAGAGCAGATGAAAAAATTCATCGTTAAATCTTACGGACGTAAGGGAGAAGATGTAATTAATAAGAATTATGCTGCTGTTGATCGTGGTATTGAAATAGAAAAAGTAGATGTTCCTGCTGAATGGGCCAACATTACGATTGGTGCTCCAGTAGCAGAAGACGATGCTCCTGATTTCATCAAGAATGTAGTTCGTCCGGTAAATGCTCAACGTGGATATGATCTACCGGTATCAGCATTTAAAGGTCGCGAAGACGGTACTTGGGATAATGGTACTACCGAATACGAAAAACGTGGTGTAGCTGCATTCGTTCCGGTATGGCACATGGATAATTGTATACAATGTAACCAATGTGCTTACGTATGTCCTCACGCAACAATACGTCCTTTCGTATTGGACGCTAACGAGCAAGCACATTCTCCTGAAAGTGCATCTTTGCTTAAGGCTCAAGGTAAACAATTCGATGGCATGGGATTCCGTATCCAGGTAGACGTTTTAGACTGCCTTGGTTGTGGTAACTGTGTTGACGTATGTCCTGGTAAAAAGGGACAAAGTGCTCTTGAAATGGTTGAGATTGGTACTCAATACCCAGAGCAAAACAATTGGGACTTTATGGTGAAAAACGTAACCAGCAAAGCTCACTTGGTAGACATCAAACAAAACGTTAAAAACTCACAGTTTGCAACTCCATTGTTTGAGTTCTCAGGTGCATGTTCGGGTTGTGGAGAAACTCCATATATCAAACTTGTAACTCAATTGTATGGTGACAGAATGTTGATCGCAAATGCCACCGGTTGTACATCTATCTATGGTGGATCGGCTCCTTCTACTCCATATCGTAAAAACGAAGAGGGCAAAGGTCCGGCTTGGGCTAACTCTTTATTCGAAGATAATGCTGAGTTCGGTTTAGGATATGCTTTAGCTAATATCACTATGCGTGACAGAATCGAAAGATTGATGAAGCAAGCTATTTCGATGGCTGATACTTCAGAAAATACTAAGACTGTATTCCAAGCATGGATTGATAATAAACAAGAGGCTGAGAAAACTAAGGAGTTACATCCTCAAATCTTAGCTATCATAGAAGCCGGTGCTGACAAATGTGAGATTTGCAAAGAATTACTATCTCTGAAACAATATATTATCAAACGTTCGATCTGGATCTTTGGTGGTGACGGATGGGCTTATGATATAGGTTTCGGTGGACTTGACCACGTACTTGCTTCGGGTGAAGACGTAAATATTTTGGTTCTGGATACTGAAGTTTATTCAAACACAGGAGGACAATCTTCGAAATCGACACCGGTTGCTGCTGTTGCTAAATTTGCTGCTGCAGGTAAAAAGATTCGTAAGAAAGACCTTGGTATGATTGCAACAACTTATGGTTATGTATACGTTGCTCAAGTAGCAATGGGAGCAAATCAAATGCAATGTTTGAAAGCATTCAAAGAAGCTGAAGAATATAAAGGACCATCTTTAATCATCGCTTACTCTCCATGTATCAGCCACGGATTACGTAAAGGTATGGGACAAGCTCAGGACGAAGAAAAAGCAGCTGTAGAATGCGGATACTGGCACTTGTGGCGTTACAACCCAATGTTGGAAGAAGAAGGCAAGAACCCATTCATAATGGATAGTAAAGATCCTGACTGGAGTAAGTTCCAAGCATTCCTTGGAGATGAAGTACGTTATACTTCGCTTCAAAAATCGAATCCGACAGAGGCAACCAGTCTATATGAAGCAGCTCAAAACAATGCTACTTGGCGTTGGAAAAGCTACAAACGTCTGGCTGCGGGAACTTTCGATAGTTTCAATGAAACTAAGAATCTTCCTGAATAACAAAAAGAGATTAAATATAAACATACATTATTCTCTAATATAGAAAAGAAGGATATCCGTAATGGATATCCTTCTTTGTTTTTTGTTGTCCTAAAAAACAAGAAAAATCTTTTTAACATACTTTTTTAGTCATTTGATTTAATGTATATTTGTATAGCACTACTAGAAACCATTATTACAAACACAAACTCAAAATGTTAATAATTACCGATCCATCATAATAGCAAACAAATACAATTCGAGATTTACGCAAAAGCGTATTTCTACACATTAATTATTCACAAATTTAAAACAACAAAATGAAGAAAACATTATTGTTTTTAAGTTGCCTGCTTCTCTTATTAGCAGGTTGCAGTCAAAATGAACTTGATCAGGACTATGCATCCGGAGGGAAAAACGCACAATCAAACAAAATTCGCTGGTACGGAGCTAAGTTATCCGAAGGAGTGCAAACCAGAGGTGTTGCCGATGGCTCGAAACGCTGGAATCAGGATGCAGGGATTTACATTAAGTTTATCAATACTCCTGCTGACCAGACAATCATCAACAGGGTAAAAAAAACAGCTGCTGAATGGGAAGAGTATGCGGGTATTAAACTCCATTTCGTTGAACAAGACAAAAAAGCGGATGTACGTATCGCTTTCGACTGGAACAACAACGATTGGCTGACTTGGTCTTACACCGGGAACGATGCCAAATCGGTAATTGACCAAAGCCAGCCTACGGCTGTTTTTGGAGGCATAGAGTACTTGGATGACACAGAGTTTAAGGGAGATGTACTTCGCTTATTCGGGCAAATACTCGGTTTGGAATATGAGCAACGCCACCAAGAATGGAGTAAAAACGGCTATTGGAAAGATGCTTCTCAATTACAAGCTTATTGGGAAGATCAGTTCGAAGGTTACAGTATGAATTGGAGCCAGATACGCCAATACGTATTTGAACCTCTGACAGAAGCAACTGCTAATCAATTACTAGAAACAAAGGAAATTGATGAGCTTTCGGTAATGGCATGGCCTTATTACAACCGTAAGCAAACGACTAAGCTATTGGCAAACTATGAATTGTCGGAAGGAGACAAAGCCTTTATTGCCCGCCTATATCCGAAAACGGCTACTACACTGCCTACTATCCAAGAAGCTTGGGTTGATGCCGGTTATTTCACTTGGACTGATGCTACTAAAACAGCATTGAGAATTACAGAACTTGGAATAAAACAAGAATACTTACCGGATGTTTCGGATGGTGAGCAGTTGACAAGTGCCTATACTATGTTTCATTATGAAGCAATGCGGGCTGCTAAATTTAAAAAGGCTCCTAAGTTTAATACTTCAAATATTACAGATTTTAGTCACATGTTTTTTCACTGTGAATCATTAATCTCTATTCCTCACTATAATACATCAAAAGGAGTAAACTTTCGTAATATGTTTTATGGCTGTTATTCATTAGTTAATATTCCGCACCTAGATACATCCAATGGAACAAATTTTGAATCTATGCTTGCAAGTTGTTATTCTTTGACTACTATTCCTTTTATAGATACGTCTAAAGGAGTTTCTTTTGAAGGTATGCTTGGAAATTGTATTTCTATAACGACTATTCCTTTATTTAATACATCTAAAGGAACTAAGTTTAGTGGAATGTTTAGTGGCTGTAAATCTTTAGCCAACATTCCTCTCATAGATACATCAATGGGGCTAGACTTCAGATACATGTTTTTTTACTGTGAATCCTTAACCAGTATTCCACTTTTAAATACATCTAAAGGGAAAACGTTTAATAATATGTTTGAGAATTGTATCTCATTAACAGTAAAACCTCAACTCGATCTATCAAACGCAACAGACACTCAAGACATGTTCATCGGAACGCCATGGGGATAAATAATTATTACTAATAGCAAATTTAAAGCGTGAAGTCTTACTTCACGCTTTTTTCTTTTTATTTGATTACTACAAAAGATAAATTAATGCCACCTTAGGCTATACACTTCTCTAACACTACCACAAATAATAGATATGAATAAGAAAGAGCAGATATTAAAATACCTGCTCTTTTTTATTAGTTATAAATTACTCTTCTTAAATAGAACTTTTACGTCTTCTTAGGAATAAAACCGATCCATAGATCAATCCTGCGATTACGATGGGCAATACGGCATCTCCTACGGGAGAACCAACGAAACCTCCGCCTCCCCATTCAGGATTACCATCTCCCGGACCACCATCTCCAGTGTCTGGCATTTTTAAAGTTGGCGCTTCTGCTTGCACTTCATTTACTGCAATATTATCTTTATAGTAAGAATCAGAGGGCAATAAATCCTGAGCTTGCACAATGCCACTTACACAAAATAGTATTCCAAATATAATAAAACCTAAAAACTTTCTCATTTTACCAAAAATTTAGCAGCATATGACTTATTACCTACAACTTTCACAATATAAGCTCCGGGAGAGAATGGTTGAGTAATTTCCACTGTTGTATCATTTACCTTAGCCTGAGCTGCCATTCTTCCCTGTATATCATATACAGAAATTACACTTCCAAAATCTGCATCATCAAATCCTGTAACAGTTAATGTTCCGTTTAGATAATAAGATGTTATAGACTTAGATTCCGAGCCATTATCACCATCTTCAATACCCGAAGTATCAAATATAAACCTTAGAGAAAATCTGTCAACTGGATCTGTAGCTTTAGATTCAATTGTATAAGTTTTTCCGGTGAATAGATCAAACTCATTATTTTTCACTTTATCTTTTAGCATTATACCTTTTACTCTGTAAGCTGTCTCCAAACGCCCTGCTGTTATACTTATATTCTGAGCTGTAAGACTTGGAGTCACATATAATGTAACTGTTTCGCTTTGGGCAGACTGAGGTACACCTAATATATTAGATTCTAAAGCAATTCCGGCATCGCTCTTAGTATAAACTGTACTCATATTGGTTTGAGTAACAGCCCCTTCTTCGGTAGTAGAACGTGTAGTTGTCTGATCAGATGAAATTAGAGTTACTAATTTTTTAGTACCTTCATAATCAGCGTTAGTCATAACATCCTGAGGCGTTCTGATAGCAATTGCCGTTCTATCTGAAGTTTTAATCTTTTCATCTTTAACCTCAAAAATGAAGTCATCTATTAATTGATTAGATGTAGAAGCTGATCTTAAGAAAAGAGCATTCTGTGTAATAGCTCTGGCTGATGCAGGTATTGTAAGAGTTTTACCCCCAACACCTCCATTAGGTGAGTATAAAACAAACATCTGCAGAGGGGCAAGTATAAAATTTTTAGGATCACCATTGCCCGGATCATAAGGATTAACTGTTGAAGCAACAGCCTTCATAACCCGATACTTCGCATTAACCATGACCCACTTATTACCCGGACCAATGCCACCTGGACTCAGAATATCATAAGAACCCGATCCTACCGACGAAGGATCTAAAATCCACACTTTATTAGTAAAATCACGAGGTGTAGTATTAGCATCAGCAACAATGATACCACCATTACTCCCCCAAGCTGGCAAAGTTCCCCCAAAAACAATAGGACTAAGATCAAGAGGTACAGTATAAGGATTTGCATAATAATTATATCCTTGAGAAATAGTAAGACCTGTTATATCCCCATAATTAAGTACTTCATTTGCATAAGAAGCATCGTTTATACCATTTACGCCATTAGGTGCAGCCATAACTGAACTAGTTACAGCAGAGTGTCCTCCCCAAGCATTAGCTTGACGAACGTTATTCCTGTTATTAAAAAATGGACCGAAACGGCTAAACTGATATTTCTCTGTCACACGGGCTGAAAACAGAGGTTGCTCAGCAGGCGTAACAGCCTTGTATATTGGGTGCAAATCATATTCATAATTAGCAGGATTAGTTCCTCTTAAATCTATACCAATAACAAAACCTTCGCCCGCTTTTAATGTACGTTGAGGATCTGTCATTGTATTACCGGGAGTTCCTCCGATTATACTTTCATTTTTAGGAATCATAAGAAAATTCCAAAAGAAGTAATCAGATTTCATTTCTTTATAGGGACTTCCCATACCTATAAGGCTACGACCATATCTCTCATCTCTGGTTCCATTTGTATAATCAATGGGATTATCCAATTGAAGATTTACCTGTACTGCTCCAAATTGATTATTACTAGTAGCAGTACCAGCAAAAGTTGGATTATTATTCGGTGTAGCAACCCCCTTTGATCCAACCATAAAATGTGCCAACATAGTAGAATTAGCTGTACTATGTATTGTACTACCAGGAGCAACACCTGTAAAATCTGTAGCAATAGCTCTTCTTGATTCAAGAATCAATCGTCCTGTTTCTAAAGACAAACCGGCAGCTTGTGCCGCCAATTCGGGAACAAGAGTTACGTGATTACTATTTTGAACAACTAAAGTCGGAAATTTAATATTATTCTGACCCTTTAAATATTGAGAGTAATTAGCGCCGTACGTCAATCCTGTAGCTAATTTAATAGTCTGCGCGGCTGTTCCTCTAAATACAAAGCGAGAAGCATCACTTGCAGTGTAATTAAAAACTGTAGTATTAGCAGGAGTTCCGCCATTTAAGTCATGAATAAAATCTCCGGTAAGAACCGTCTGTGAATTATCTAATGTAATATTACAAGCTGCAGTTGCATCATGACCAGCTATGAAATTGCCATTAATATACAAGGTTGTATTATTAACATTCGTTGATTTAACTGACATAACTCCTTTATTATATAAAAAAGCAGTCTGAGCCACTAATACAAACGGCGCAAATCCAATTCCTACAAGCAAGAGTAGTTTTATTTTCATATCTTATTTTTGTTCTGTTTAATCCTTTTTAGTCTTAACCATCTCATTACCAGCCAATAAAAACCAAAAACGAATAACATTTGGCGGCTCGGAGATTATAACATTTAAAAACAATATCCTAGAGAGTTCCGTATTTAAGCTCCAAAGATAATCATTTAGTTCAGTTTTAGAACACCCTTGCTTATCCCCACCTTATAATTTAACTTAATTTAACAATAAACAAAAACCGTAAAACATCCTAATTATGCGATAGATAGACATAATTAGACTAGAAAAATAAAGGCTATTTTTTGACTAAAAAAACAAAGGAAAATAAAAATGTTAAATTCAAAAAAAGAAAGAAAAAAGAGTACTTTATTATAAAAGAAAGAGAAAAACTAATTAACCAAACAAGATAAAGCTAAATACAACTCCATAATGAATACTGTTAAACAGACTATTCTTCGGTCTAATAAAGCCTCCTTAAACTTCTAAAAAAATATTTAGATTTTTAAACCCATCAATCTTCATACAATACAATGATGAACTCTCGAAAGTATGCCATTAAAGATGAGCACCTCAAAACACAACCACTCCCATTTATTTCATAATGCATAAATCTCACCAACCTTTATAATATATTAATAGATACCCTACCGACAATCTAATACAAAAACATAAAACCATTTTTCTCACAAATCGCTTATCAATTCGAAACAAAGGAGTGTTAACATACACCTAAAGATTAATACGACCATTACCAAATAGTATTTTTTTCTTTATATATTTGCAATATCTAGTAATAATAAGGAAGCAAAACGATGATAGAAAATAAAGATTTGGATCAATTCATTCTGCAATACTCGGGATATAGCAATACTATATATGACAACACTTCTATTTCTAGAGACTTGAATATTAAGAACGAAGCTGCTTTTGACTTCATCCAAGCATACTCAGAGCAATTCAATATTGACATTTCCTCGTTTGATTTCGTTAAATATTTCCCATCCGCAGATAGTCAAGACCTCCTTAGCAATACACGCACAGATTTAACCGTTGGAGATTTAATCCGAGGGATAAAAGCCGGTGAATTAAATGATGATATAATAGCATTTGAAGAAAACGATCCTAATTTACCGCCTAAGCTAACTATAAAAAAAATAATACTCGGAGCAATATTAGTACTTGTAGTTGCAGCAATATTAACTGTTATAGCTATCTGGCTATAGTTGATTTACTCTAATTAAATATCTTCAGCTTTTAATTTCAGCATAAAATATGTACTTTTGGGTATCAAATATAGAATTATGCTGTATACATTTTCCGACATACTCAACAAGATTAATAACGAAGTAAGCACCCTTAAGTTTGAGGGTAAACCCGAATCGTTATTTGCACCAATAGATTACATCCTCGAACTTGGAGGTAAGCGTGTTCGCCCCGTACTTGCTGTAATGGCTTATAACTTATACAAAGACGATATAGAGAAGTCAATTCCTATTGCATTGGGTATTGAGATTTTTCACAATTTCACCTTGCTACATGATGATTTAATGGATCGAGCCGATAAACGCCGGGGTAAACCTACCGTACATATAAAGTGGGATGACAACACAGCCGTTTTATCAGGTGATGCAATGCTGATTGAGTCTTATAAAGAAATTGCAAAGACTGATAAAGTATATTTGCCGGAAGTCTTGTCTCTATTTTCAACTACTGCAACCGAAATATGCTGTGGTCAGCAATTGGATATGGAGTTCGAGAAACGTCTGGATGTATCCATTGCTGAATACCTCGAAATGATACGTTTAAAAACAGCTGTACTATTAGGCTGTGCTCTAAAGTGCGGAGCTATTGCTGCCGGAGCCGGACAAGAAGATGCTGAGGCTCTATATAATTTCGGGATCAATATAGGTTTAGCATTTCAATTAATGGATGATCTACTTGATGTTTATGGAGATCCGGCTACCTTCGGTAAACGAATAGGAGGAGATATTCTTTGCAACAAAAAAACTTTTTTACAAATTACAGCTCTTCAACACGAAGACAGTAAAGTTAAATTACTGGACTGGATAAATAAAACTGATTTTGAGGAAACGGAGAAAATTAAAGCGGTAACAACCATATACAATGAACTGAACTTAAAACAAACATCGGCAGACATCATTCATTCTTATTACGAAAAAGGAATATCCTTCCTCGATTTAGTAAGTGTTGATTATGCTAAGAAAAAAGAGCTAAGAGAATTAGCTGAAAGTTTATTGACTCGTAATTCATAAGAAGCAGGGCTGCCTGTCACTAAAGAAGGACAATCGGCATTTATATTCAATAGTGAATCAAATGCTTACTTGTTGGATAATATAGAATTTCAATGACCATTATAGATACGCATTCACACACATACGACGAAAGCTTCGAGAACGACATACAAGATGTTATATCCAGAGCTAAACAAGCGGGTATAACCCATATTCTGCTTCCAAATGTAGACATAGAGTCTATAGAGCAGGTTAACCGGCTTGCTGAAAGCTATCCACAATATTGTTTACCTATGATGGGACTACATCCGACCAGTGTAACTGCAAACTGGGAATCGGATTTGAACAAAATCAAAGAACAATTTTCTCTACATAAATACATTGCCGTCGGTGAGATAGGGATAGATCTTTATTGGGACAAGTCCCTAGAGAAGGAACAGAAAGCTGCTTTTGAAGAACAGCTAAGATGGAGTATTGAATTTAACTTACCTGTATCCATTCATTGCAGAAACGCGATAAGTGAATCTGTTGAATGCATAAAAAGTGTAGGAGCATCGAAGTTGAGAGGAGCATTTCATAGTTTCGGCGGAAATGCTGAAGAATTGCAAAGTGTATTAGCTCTTCAAAACTTTTATCTGGGCATAAATGGAACAGTAACTTACAAAAACTCCACACTTCCACAGGTTTTAACGGCAACTGACCTCTCTCGGCTCATTATAGAGACAGATGCGCCTTATCTACCGCCTGTGCCTTACAGAGGGAAAAGAAATGAGCCTTCTTATACCATTCATATTGCAAACAAGCTATCTGAGATATATGGTGTTACTCCCCAGAAAGTAGCAGAAATAACAACCAACAATGCAAAAAAACTATTTTCGATAGACTGATAAAAGTCGCAGACCTTATTTATGGTAAATATAACTCTAACTTTCACTTAGTTTATTGTTATACGAGAAATATATTTTATCTTTGTCGCCATTATAAGGAATATATTCTATGGAGAGGTGGCCGAGTGGACGATGGCGCTTGCTTGGAAAGCAAGTATACGGGTAACTGTATCGGGGGTTCGAATCCCTTCTTCTCCGCTTAAAGACCAGACACTTACAGATAATGAAGTGTCTTTTTTTGCTATACACCTATTAGCTTAACAATAAATCAATTGAATGATTGACTTTTTGAAGAAAACAGGAGGGTATGAAAAATCTAAAAAAATAGCAAAATGCATTATTAGATTAGTTCTTTAGACTTAAGCTCACGGAGTTTTTATTGCTGTAGTAAACATACGACAAGCAATTATAATTCTGAAACAGATCATTAAATAGCTTCATTTACGTATATAAAATGGAATATCGTTTAAATAAATACATCAGTGCATCAGGATATTGTTCTCGAAGAGAGGCTGATAAATATATAGAAAATGGAAATGTTACCGTAAACGGTAAGAAGGCCACGATAGGTTCACGTGTTTTGCCCGGACAAAAAGTAAAGGTAAACGGCGAATTGATTGAGAATAAAATAGAGCCTGTATACATTGCGTTCAATAAACCTGTAGGTGTTGTAAGTTCAACCAATCCATTGGAGCGTGATAATATCATCGAATTTATCAGACATGAACAACGTATATTTCCCATCGGCAGGTTGGATAAGGATTCTCAGGGATTAATACTACTGACCAATGACGGAGATATCGTCAATAAAATATTACGTGCAGGCAATAATCACAAAAAAGATTATATTGTAACTGTAAACAGACCGATAACATCCGATTTTCTGACTCGCATGTCGCAAGGCGTACCTATTTTAGATAGGGTTACACGCAGATGTGAGATTGAGAAAATTAATCCTTATACATTCAAAATATCGCTGATACAAGGTCTTAACAGGCAGATAAGACGTATGTGCGAATATTTTAATTATGATGTACTTAAGCTCGAACGTATTCAGATAATGAATATCAAGCTTGATAAATTAGGACAAGGAAACTGGCGCAACCTTACTGCTTCGGAAATGGAAGGATTGTTTGATATGCTTGAAGGTTCGGAGAAAACAAGTGGAGGAAAGGCTCCCTCAAACAGTAACAAGTCATTTAACAGAGCTCTTGAGGAGCATGACATAAAGACAAATTACCGTAAAGCCAGCTTAAATGCAAAGAAGGCAGACAGGGTAAATACCGAAAAGCCTAAAAAAAGTTCGGCACCATATGATAATACGGACGAGAAGCCTAAACCCAAGACCAAAGGAAAACCTTCGAGCGGTTTAAGGGTTGGAAAACAAAAAATGGCAGCCAACAAACCTAAACCTAAGCCCAAAGCGGATACTAAAGGCAAAGAAAAAGGAAAAGGCAGAGCTGTGAGATAAACAAGAACTTCATATTATATCACCCTCAAACCTTAGTTGATATAAGAATTTTGTATAGTACAGTTCAATTATAACCATCTTTTACCCCTACTTTTCACATTGAAAAGAGTCGGCTTGAGATCTTATCTAAGAGATTCTGAGAAATATTATCTGAAAGAAAAATTGACGGGAATCTCTTTTTTAGCTATTTTTACATTTCGGACAGTAATCCCTGAATATCATAAGCCCGTTTTTATAGTTTTGGAGAGCTCATAAACAAAACATATAAGACCAAACAATATGGTAATAAAAACGTTACAATAGTTAATTATTTTCCATACAATGAAAAAAGGACGTATAACGATAAAAGACATTGCCAAGAATCTGAATATTTCCGCATCGACTGTTTCCAGAGCTCTTAACAACAATCCTGATATCAGCCCGGAAACCAGAAAACTGGTACAAGACTATGCAAATGAACACAAGTACAAACCTAATTCTCTTGCTTTAAGCCTTCGTAATAATCATTCAAATATTATAGGGGTCATTGTTCCTGAGCTTGCCAATCATTTCTTCTCATCCGTATTATCGGGAATGGAGACTATCGCAGAGGATCATGATTATCATGTAATTGTGTGTCAATCGTCAGAAGAATATACAAAAGAAATACGCAATGTGCAGACATTGATAGAGGCACGTGTATGCGGGATGCTTATTTCTCAATCGAAGACAACTATCAAATACGACCATTTTAAAGAATTAATAGATAACAATATACCCGTCGTTTTTTTCGACCGCATTTGCACCGGCATCGATTCCGGCAAAGTAGTGGTTGACGATTATTCGGGAACTCTTCATGCTGTAGATTATATGATTCAAACCGGATGCAAACATATTGCATTCTTTGGGGCACCTCCTCATCTTGAGATATCTAAAAACAGAAAAAACGGTTATCTGGATGCTTTAAGAAAGCATCATTTCGCTATTGATGAAGATCTTATCCGGATAGCAGATAACAAGCAACTTGGATATGAAAGAGCTATGGAACTTCTTCAGACTGAAAAACGCCCGGATGCTTTCATGGCAATGAACGATTATACAGCTTCAGGTATTTTACTTGCAGCTAAAACGCTAAAATTAAGGGTACCCGAAGATGTTTCGATCTGCGGATTCTCTAACTCCAATATTTCTCAGGATACCGACCCTATGCTTACAACAGTAGATCAGCATCCTCAAAAAGTAGGAGAAGAGGCTATGAATTTGATACTGGAGAAGGTTAAAGATCCTGAGAGTACCGAGAAAAAGAACAAAATAGTAAAAACAAGCTTGGTTATAAGAGAAACCACACGGCCTCTACCCGATCATTTAAAGCAAGCTTAAGCCCTTCATTCGTTTTTATTACCCATGATACAAAGTAAACGCCTGTAATTTAAGTTGGAGTAATAAATTGTTAACAGTACCAAGAAAAATATCGAAATAGATACTTTATGCTGAATAAACCCACTCTCGCCTATCGACAAATCTGGAATATAAACTTCGGATTTTTGGGTACACAGATTTGTTTTACTCTTGTTATGACCAATACCAGCCGAATATTATCGGCATTGGGTGCAGATACTAACGAATTGGCTTTTCTTTGGCTTGCAGCTCCTTTAGCCGGACTTTTTATGCAACCTTTGATTGGTTATTTCAGTGACAGAACATGGACGAAGCTGGGGAGAAGAATACCGTATATACTTATTGGACTTGTAGTTTCGGCAATTATGATGTTCCTGATGCCCAATTCGTACATCGTATCGCGTATTATGCCTCCCGTACTGGCAGGAGTATGTATATTGTTTCTTATGCAAAGTGCCTTCAATGTTAGCATGCAGCCTTATCGCTCGCTCGTTGGAGATATGGTAAATAGTGAGCAGAGTAATCTTGGATATTCGGTACAAACGATTGTTTCCAATCTGGGAGCTATTGTAGGTTCATGCCTTCCTTTTTTACTTGCTTATATCGGTTTCAGCAATCAGGCTTCGGAAGGAAGAATAGCACCATCCGTATCATGGGCGTTTTATATTGGTATAGGCTTTCTTGTACTTACTAATCTATGGACATGCTTCACGGTTAAAGAATATCCTCCCCAACAGTTTGCAGAATACAACAAAAGTGAAACTGCTCATAAAAGCACAACTGATACTGCTTCTACGGACAATAAAAAAACTATAATCACGATACTTCAATTATCTATTGTACAACTATTTTCGTGGTTTGCATTTTATTATATCTGGGTATATGCTACAGATGGTATCGCCAGCACAATATGGAATACGAGTGATCCTCTGAGTAAAGAATACAATGATGCGGGTAATTGGTTTGGAATATTAACGGGAGTATATAGTATTATTGCTGCTATATTTTCGATTTTCTTAGCTAAGGTTACTGATAAATTCGGAAGAAAAAACTTCTATGCATTTTCTCTTGTATTAGGAGGGATTGGTATGCTGTCGATGTTTTTTATTCACGATCAATACCTCATCTTATTGCCTATGCTCTTCATTGGTATTGCTTGGGCTATGATACTCACCATGCCTTTTTCGATACTTGCCAATGTAGTGCCTCCCAACAAAATGGGATTGTACATGGGTCTTCTTAATATCACGATAGTAATTCCTCAGATAGCAGGTGGTTTATTCGGAAATTTCCTTTTTACAAATGTTGCAGGAGGTAGACCTTTCGCCATGTTCCTTGTATCAGGAGCTTCACTTCTTATCGGTGCTGTTTCTGTTATATTTATAAATGATCCGGTGAAGGAGAAATAGAATATAGTCTATTATTATATTAACACAATAAATACAAATACTATGACTGAGGAAGAAGCAAAATTGATTTTTGATGAGGGAAACGAAGCAGATGATAATCAAGAATTTGAGAAAGCAATAGAGCATTGGGGAAAAATACCACAAGAACATCAATTATATTATGATGCTCAATGGAATATAGGAATTGCACATAAAGATTTAAAGAATCTCGAAAAAGCAATAGAATATTGGACGAAAATTCCTAGAGAACATCAATTATATTATGAGGCACAATGGAATATAGGAATTGCACATAAAGATTTAAAGAATCTCGAAAAAACAATAGAATATTGGACGAAAATTCCTAGAGAAGATAATTCTTATTATAAAGCTCAATTAAATATAGGAAGTACTTATAAAGATTTAGAAGAATTTGAAAAAGCAATAGAATATTGGGAGAAAATTCCAACGGAACATAAATTATACTATAAAACTCAATTAAATATAGGAGTTTCCTATTATAATTCAGAAAAATTTGAAAAAGCAATAGAATTTTGGACAAAAATTCCTAGAGAAGACAATTCTTATCATAGGGCTCAATTAAATATAGGACTTGCTTATGACAACTTAGAGAGTTTTGAAAAAGCAATAGAATATTGGATGGAAATTCCTAGAGAAAATGAAGCATATTATAAGACTCAATGGATAATAGCACTTACCTATATCCAACTAAAACACATAGATGAAGCATCAAAAGCATTTATTAATTCAAAAAAAGATATATTTGAAATGCTTCCAATATTTAAGTTTATAAAAATATCTATAATTAAAAAAATATTCTCTCAAATATTAGACAGCAAAACGGATGATTTTTTTAATACAACTATAAAGGAAGACATTGATAATAAAGAGAAATACAAAGAAATATTTATAAAATCATTATACATAATAAATCTACTCCATGTAGATTCAGATCAAGAAAAACAAGTGGCTCATTATACTCGAAAATGGGTTGCAGAACAGATGCTATTTGCAAAATCACCATTACGACTTAGCACAGTAATAGGGGCAAACGACCCTAAAGAGGGTATTACATTATTAGATTTTCTCGAAATAAACAAAGGTGATAAACTGCAAACTCCTTATCAAGCTTTTATTACTTGCTTTACATTCAACCACGAGAGTTTAAATCAATTTCGTCTTTATGGAAAAGAAGATAATAGAGAAGCTACCGGCATAAGTATTATTGTCAATAGGGATTTTTTCAGTGATTCTGTTAGTTTAAATATATCTCATGCCAACAATGAGCAGTCCAAAGAGTTATCTATTGCAAAAAATGACAAAATAACAGAAGAGGAAATAAAGAAACCCTCAATACAAAAATATTCCTTATATAGATGTATTTACATTGACCCTAAAACAAAAAAGATTATATCTGTGGGTCACAAAGAAATTGATTGCTTTTATCGAGAAATCAAAAACAATAAACCTCAAACATTTACAGAGAGTAAAAAGTTAATTAAGGGGATAAATGACTATCAGAAAGAAATAGGTAAAAAACTAAAACAAGTAAAAGATCAACTAAAACAATTAAATTGCTATATAAGAAAGCACAAGACTGACTTGAACGAATCTATAATTAGTGAGTTACTTCTTCCTCTACGACATTTAACCAAACATGCAGCATTTAAAGAAGAACAAGAATGTCGTATTTTCGACATCGAAAATTTAAATACATCCGATATTATTAGTCCTAAAAGAGATGGCGAAACATGTACATTCAATACTATGCATATAGATTATGAAGCTGATTTATCAGACTACGTGGAAAAAGTTATTTTTGCCCCTATGACTCCCGAACTTGAACAATTTGAAGCCTTCTCAAAATACAAAGGATATAATTTTCCTTGCGAACGTTGCGATCATCCTTTTTCAATGAAAACAACATAAAGAATCTCCATAATAAGCACAAGTACTTATTACGGAGACATGTAATATAATAGAATTAAAAAGCTTACTGAGTTACATATTTCAGGTACTCTTGAGTATTTACTTTCAATCTATTTTCTAAATCATCGGAAAATACGCCATAGAAAGCATGGAAAGAGTGATATTTTGCATTCACAAAATTTACTGTAGCCTCAATAGGGCTTAACAACTGAGATAACGGGAAAAGATTCTTTCCACCTAGTTGATAGGCTTCTTCGGGACTTCCTGCCGAAACTGCTGCACCTATTTCTTTCCCTACTAACTTATCTCCGTTAGGACCGTAAGCCCAACCATAAGAAAGAACATCATCAAACCATTTTTTCATCAACGGGGTCATGTTTAACCACTGAACCGGAAATTGGAATATAATGCGATCATATGCACTTACCAATTTTTGCTCTGCCTCAACATCAATCTTCCAGTCAGGATACGCTTCGTATATATTATGAATTTTCACTTCTGCATGGTTTTCTTTCAATGCATTTATCCATGATTTACTTACAAGAGATTGCTCAATATTAGGATGAGCAAGAATAACTATCGTTTTCATTTTTCAATATTTTAGTCTACATTTGTATTATTAGTAACTTTTATATACCAAAGGAAAGATATTTGTTTCGAACTCACAAGAAGGCTCTAAAACGTTAGATAGTTACTAATAAGTTACCAATACTATAAAAGAACGAGTTATGAATGAAGAAAAAATAAAAAAATTTGAAGATCACAGCCATTGCCCTGTAAGATTGGTAATGTCACGGTTCGGCGATAAATGGTCTATTTTGGTTCTCACTCTCTTGGGCGACGAAGAGGTACTACGTTTCAACGAGATGAGAAAGTTCCTGAAAGATATTTCGCAAAAGATGCTTACCGTTACGCTACGATCTTTAGAGGCTGACGGTTTAGTTAAAAGAACTATCTATCCGGAGATTCCACCACGTGTAGAATACCAATTAACGGATTTAGGAAGGAGTTTACTTCCATTCGTAACCCAAATGCTTGCGTGGGCAAGCGACAATATGGAATTGATTATGGAAAATCGAAAAATATACGAAAAGGCAACATAAAAAATTATCCCCGAATAAGTAAAAGTCTTATTCGGGGATAATTTTTTAGAATCAGAATCTACTTACTTATAGCTTTTTCAATCCTTTAGTGGCTGCTTTATCAGCTTCGATTACGCTGATGGCAAGACCCCCTCCGGGTGCTAAACGTTGAGATAATTTAGATTTGTTATTCACCACGACTTTACGAATTTCGTAAGCTTGTGGGTTTGTTTTGTAGTTAGCATCTTTTGCATCTGCATAGATAGTGGCTACATATTCTTTACCTGCATCTAAGAAATCGAATGTGATATTAGAAGTATATCCGTTTTCACCACATACGCTACCAATAAACCAGTTATTTGTTCCTTTTGCCTTACGAGCTACAGTCACATGATCTCCGGGTTCTGCTTCAAGGTATTTGCTGTCATCCCAATCCAAAGCTACATCTTTGATAAACTGGAAAGCATCCATATATTTCTCATACGTTTCAGGGAAATCAGCAGCCATTTGCAATGGACTATACATAGTTACATACAGTGCCAATTGATTAGCAATTGTAGTATTTACATGTGATTTGTTATCGGGATTTATTTTCTCTATATCCATTTCGAAAATACCGGGAGTATAATCCATTGGGCCACCAATCAGACGTGTAAATGGAAGTACTGTAGTATGGTTTGGCTTATTTCCTCCGAAAGCCTGATATTCAGTTCCTCGAGCCGACTCGTTTCCGATAAGGTTAGGCCATGTGCGGCCCACTCCTGTTGGACGTACTGCTTCGTGAGCATTTACCATAATCTTATAATCAGCCGCTTTTTCAATTGCATATTGATAGTGGTTTACAATCCATTGGTTATAGTGATTTTCTCCACGTGGAAGAATATTTCCTACATATCCGCTTTTTACTGCATCATAGCCATTATCTTTCATAAATTTATAGGCTTCATCCATATGACGCTCATAGTTACGAACAGAGGCTGATGTTTCGTGGTGCATAATCATTTTTACACCTTTGCTTTTTGCATATTCACGGATAGCTACTACATCGAAATCCGGATACGGAGTTACAAAATCAAATACATAGTCTTTAGAGTTACCAAACCAGTCTTCCCATCCTTCGTTCCATCCTTCTACTAAAACTCCGTCAAAACCGTGCTTAGCAGCAAAATCGATGTATTTCTTCACGTTTTCGGTAGTAGCACCATGTTTACCGTTAGGTTTTACTTTCGAATAATCGGTTATCCCCAATTGTACTGTCGGTAATTCGTCGGTATATGCCCATGTGCTTTTACCTGTAATCATTTCCCACCAAACACCTACATATTTAACAGGTTTGATCCATGAAGTATCTTCAATTTTACTTGGTTCATTTAAGTTTAATGTAATATGTGAAGCTAAGATATCACGAGCATCGTCACTTACAATAACTGTACGCCAAGGCGATTGGCTGGGTGCTTGAATATATCCCTTATCTCCTTTTGCATCGGGAGTTAACCACGATTCGAAAATCATGTTTTTGTCGTCCAGATTTAAGTGCATACAAGCATAATCAATCAAAGCTGCTTCGTGAAGATTGATGTATAAACCATCAGCAGTTTTCATCATTAAAGCTGTTTGTACACCTGTATTTGAGAATGAGGTTTGAGAAACGTTAGCTGTTACCGATTTTTCCATTAAACCTCTGATTTCAGAGAGTTTAGAAGTTGTATAATCGTACTCCTGAGTATCATAGTCACCGGGAATCCAGTATGCTGTGTGGTCTCCGGCCATTGCAAACTGAGTCTTTTCTTCTTTGATAACAAAGTAAGTAAGATTCTTTTGCACTGGAAATTCATATCTGAAACCTAATCCATCATTAAATAAACGGAAACGGATTACTATAGTTCTATCTGTTGCTTTTTGATTTAGTGTTACAGCTAGTTCATTGTAATTGTCACGAATTTCTTTCACTTCGCCCCAAACAGGTTTCCAAGTTTCGTCGAAAGTTGCTGTTTCAGTACCAGTTATTGAAAAACCACTGTATAGATTTCCTTCTCCATTGGTTTCTTTAACCGAAAAATCGTCAAAATTATTAAGCGTTTTTTGAGCTTTAAGTTCAAGCCCGAGCTTACTAGGCTTAATAACATCTTTACCTTTATAAGTCAAGCTATAAGTAGGCTCTCCATTACTTTGAAGCCAAAACTTTAACGTTAAATCGCCATTTGGAGATTTCAACTCTTGTGCTACAGCCCAATGACTGACAATACACAAACACATCAAAATGATTAATTTTCTCATGGTTTATATCTTTTCATTTTAAGATTAAGGCCATAGACCTTTTTGTTAGTTTTACTAGTAATTTCTTTATAGGATTCTGTTTTTAAATCCTTTTGTTACTTCGAAAAGTATAAGCTAACCAAAAGTTATTATTCAATCATTTTAAATCGAATACTTACTGTTAATTAAGATTTACACTTTCTTATATACAAAGAAAAGATATTAGCATTTCATAATTAGGATAAAACAAATACAAAAAGGTAATACTCGGTTGCAAACGTTTGCAAATAGGCATAGTTTGCATAAACTCGTAGTTAGATTCGCTTTTGACAAATAAAAACCTGCTGAATTATTAATTTCATCAGGTTTTACATTTATTTATTGTTATATCCTTTTTTAATCGTAGATCTTATTGAATTACCTTTCGGGTAAGCTTATTAAGACTCATCAACCAAATAATAAACAAAGATACAAAAAATGCAATAATAGCAATTAATGGTATTTGTATAAAGGGGGGCAGATTCAGATTTGGATAAACCAAATCGTATGCAAATTGTACTACTACAAAATGACACAGGTACACTCCGAATGTCAGTCCGGCTATTTTACTAAGCAGAGGAGATGGTGATATTTTTATCTTTTGAACCGTAATAAACACGGCAACTGTCATCATCAACACATTTATCCCATAGAAGTACCACACGACTTCAAGATTTTCATAACTTCCCGGAAAATATTTCTGAGTAAGAATAAAACCTAAGGCGGTAATTGCATATCCCAAAAGAAATAGAGGAATAGTAATCGATAAAGTACGTTTCCAACTCCAATTTAAGGGGAAACGTTTCAGGTAATAGGCTAAAACTGCAAATCCCAGAAATCCGGAGAAATAATAAAATATACCAAATCCATTCCAGTAACATTCGCCGAATAAGCCCATACTACCGTAATTTCCGGTATAGCCTAATGATGGAGCAACCATTTGAATATAAGGCACAATAGCACTTATTACCCAGATATATAAAAATCGTTTGATATCTCGTTGCGAGGCTTGTGTTAGCCATGCACTAATAATTGGAAGAATCAGATAAAGACCAATCAACATATACAGATACCAAAGCGGAGTAGTATCATAATTGAAGTTAAACAGAAAAGTATACATTTTAGTGAGAGTTGCCTCTAATGTATAATTCTCCATAACAATACCGGGATTGACTGTTGCCTCAACACCAAAATTTAAATAGAGATAATAAAGCACAGGCAACAGTATAGACCAAAAAGCGAGAGGGATAAGTATCCTTTTTGCCCTTCTTGAATAGAAGGTTCCCATATCTGCTTTTATGGGTAATAACAGCACTCCTGATATCATGACAAACAAGGGCACACACGATCTTACTAAGCTGCCAAAAAGAGCTCCGGAAAGGAATTCTGAGGGATTATCATCAAATTTACCAACAAACGGGTCACAAGCATGTGCAAGAATGACTAAAAAGCAAGCAATGATCCTCAACAGGTCTACCCAGGCAATAGTTTCTCTTTGTGTTTTCTCCATAGTTTTTCGTCTAGATTAAAGTATATAAATAATATTTAGTATTTAATAGCCGGTTTGGAAGTAAAGATAGCTTTTTCCCCTCAAAGAGAGGATTGCCTCTTTCGACAAAATGTTAATTAGAACAGCTTAAAAATATAGACTCCACTTAAGGAAAGAAGGGAAAGCATATGAAACCATATACTCCCCCTTCTCGCCATGAAAAAAAAGAACTACTCTCTATTCATTATTTTATACTGATTGCAAGTCCTCCTCCGGGAGCTAACCTTTGTTTTAATTTGGTTTTGCTGGTTACCGGAATACTTTTGATTGTATAGCTTTGTGGGTTCTTTTCCCAATCTGCATCTTTACCATCAGCATACACTGTTGCTGTATATTTAACTCCTTCGGGTAAGAAACTGAAGTCGATTAATGCTTCACGCGCGTTTTCGTCGGTCACCCCACCGATAAACCATTCATTTTTACCTTTAGCTTTACGGGCAATAGTTACATAGTCACCCGGCTCCGCTTCCAATATATAGGTATTGTCCCAATCTACAGCTACATCTTTGATGAATTGAAATGCATCGGGAAAACGTTCGTAGTTTTCAGGCAGATCGGCTGCCATTTGCAGAGGACTGTACATTGTTAGATAAAGAGCCAACTGTTTAACCAATGTTGTACGCACTCTGTTATGATTATCCGGGCTGTAATATGTAAAATCGGTTTGGAATATACCGGGAGTATAATCCATAGGACCACCCATCATACGTGTAAATGGTAGAATAGTTGTATGCTCAGGTGGCAATCCGCCCATAGATTCAAACTCTGTTCCGCGTGCCGACTCTTGAGCCAACCAGTTAGGATAGGTACGATACAATCCTGTTGGACGTACTGCTTCGTGCGAGTTTACCATTATCTTATATTTAGCTGCAAGTTTTGCAGTATTGATATAGTGGTTTACCATCGACTGTCCATCGTGATGCTCTCCTTTTGGTCTGATTCTGCTCACATAACCCGTTTTTACAGCATTGTAACCATTGTCTGCCATAAATTGGAATGCGTCTTTCTGGTGACGCTCGTAATTGGCTACAGAACCTCCTGTTTCATGGTGCATCATTACTTTTACACCTTTCGAAGCGGCATAACGTTGCAATTCTTTTACGTCGAAATCAGGATATGGCGTTACAAAATCAAATAGGTATTCTCTTACAGGATTAATCCAGTCTTCCCAACCAATATTCCATCCTTCAACCAATACCTGATCGAATCCGTTTGCTGCAGCAAAGTCAATATATTTTTTCACATTCGCAGTATTAGCTGCATGTCTTCCGTTAGGAGTCAATTTGGAAAAGTCGGTCACACCCAATTTGATGTTGTTATCGTCCGAATAAGCCCATGAGCCTCTGCCTGTAAACATTTGCCACCATACACCGATGTATTTTGTAGGCTTAATCCACGAAACATCTTCGTAAGTACATGGTTCATTCAGATTTACAATCATTTTCGAAGCAAGTATATTACGTGCATCGTCACTTACAACGATGGTACGCCAAGGTGTTTGAGCGGGAGTATTCATATCTCCTTTATTTCCATATACATCTGGTACAAGGTGAGCACTGAATCCCAGTTTTTTATCGTCTACATTCAATTGCATAGCAGGATAATCAACTAATGCCGCCTCATGTATATTGATATACAAGCCATTATCGGACTTCATCATCAATGGGGTCTGCACCGCCAATGTTTTGATCGGAGATTGATCCAATACATGGTGGGTAGCCTCTTTCATAGCTCCTGCTATACCTGTAATTTTAGTTGTAGTATAGGCATATTCATTGGTATCATAGTCTCCTGGAATCCAAAAAGTTTTATTGTCTCCCGCCATGTTGAACTCTGTAAGCTCTTCTTTTATAACAAAAGTAAATAAGTCCTTTTGTTTCGGGAATTCATATCTGAATCCTAAACCATCATCAAACAATCTGAATCTGATATCTATAGATCTATTATCCTGAGTCAGATTTACTAACATTTCGTTATAATTGGTTCGAATTTCACTTTGTTCGCCCCAAACAGGTTTCCAAGTAGAATCTTCTGAGGTATACTTTACATCTACAACTTTAAAGTCTTTATCGAGTTGTCCTGTACCTGAAGCAATAGCGAATCCTAACTTACTGTCTTTAATGACATCTTTATTTTTGTAAGTAAGATTATAGGTAGGAACGCCCTGATCGGTCAACTGAAAATTCAGGACCAAATTTCCATCCGGCGACTTTAGCTCCTGAGCTTGTATGATTCCACAGAGGAAACACAAGCCAATAAGTAAAAGGGATTTTTTAAACATATCTATTATTTTTGAATTTGTATCTCATGATATATTAGGTGACAGACCTATTTTCGGTTATACAAAAAAAGCTTATTTAAGTCTGATTTACACTGAGCGATAGTGCCTAACTGACAATAAAAGGTTGCAAACGTTTGCAACCTGCAAACTAAGACAAGAGAGTAAATGATTTTGTGTATAACTCCCTACAAAAAAGTCGATTTATTCTGAATTCTGATCAGAGTCTTTTTAGCGAGGTAATTGTTACTAATTTTGATGCGATTTTTAATTTCTCAGAAAGAAACAGACACATTAAATTATGAAAAACTTATGCAAACTACTACCTTATTTGATATTCATTTCATTGCCCCTGATTAATATATCATGCAATGACGACACTATAATAAACGAAGGAGAGACTCGGGCAAAAACAATTGATATTGATGAAATTAAATTTACCAAAGGAGTAAATTTCTCCGGCTGGTTTTTAGCTGATTCCGTAGATGGAATATTGAAAACATTATATAAAAAGCCTGATTTCGAACAGGCAAAAAGCTTAGGTGTAGATATTATAAGACTACCTATTCGATTTTATAAAATGACAGGAGATGCTCCCGAATATAAAATCAAAAATGATTTTTGGGAAAAGCTTGATTATGCACTGAATTTAGCTGAAGAAGTAGGAGTCAATATTATCATTGATAATCATTCTTATTTTGGCTATAATACGTTTCCAAAAGCATATGGAGAGGCTCAAATGACAAAGGTATGGGAACAAGTTGCCAAACATTGTAAAGATCGACGGTTGAATGTTTATTATGAACTGATGAATGAACCCGATGGACAATATCTAAAAGAAAACTGGCCAGAGATACAAGGTCGGATGATTAAGGCAATACGTGCCATCGATTCGAAACATTATATTATAGTATCGGCAACCAGCACGCCTGCATTAAAAGACCTTCCCGATTATAACGATGATAAGCTCATTTATACATTTCATATGTATGATCCATTTTTATTTACGCACCAAGGTGCTGCCAAGACGTCCATTTTGAATGCAAGAAATATTCCATTTCCATACGATAGTAAAAGTATGCCCGAATGTCCCGAGTCGATAACCGACCCAAGCTTATACACCAACTACAGTAAAACAAGTACAGAGGAGTATATAAAGAATAATCTGAACAATTGGTTAGCTTTTGCCAAGGAGAAGAATATAAAACTGTTTTGTGGCGAGTTTGGTGTATTAATGACTTATGCAAACAACGACCAGAGATGCTCCTGGTATAAAATGGTTCGGGAATATCTCGAAGAAAATAACATTGCCTGGACAATGTGGGACTATCACAGCTCCTTTGGCTTATTTACAAAAGGTAGTGATGAAAGGTTTGAAACCGACCTTAACTTCGGATTAGTTAAAGCTTTGGGGTTTACAGCACCTCGTTCTTATAGCGAAGATTTCATTCCTGACATGCCTTTTTACTCGGATGATTTCTATTGGGGAATGCACGGTGTTAGTTCTGAGAATAAAACAAATATAAACTTCCATGATACCACTTATCCATACAAAGGGAAAAACTCTATCGGATGGACAATTGAGAAGAAATGGTCATCAATGGCAGTTGAAATATGGCCGGTGATTGATTTGTCTAAACATCTTAATGCAGGTTATCATCTTAAATTTGATATGAGAACCAATGTAGGTATTGACAACTTGCATATCCGATTTATTCAATATCAAACCAATTCCATACCTTGGCGAACTACATATATTTTGACTAAAAAAGATAATATCCGAACAGATAATGAATGGTTTGAAGTAACAATACCACTCTCCTCATTCAAGGAAAAAGGAACCATGGATGGTAATACCTGGCATACTCCAGCGGGGTTATTTAATTGGACACAAATAAACAAACTCGAATTTTCTACCGAAGGCAATGAATATGCTAGTGGAGCAAAAATCGCAATAGAAAATATTGTCATTACCGGTATTTAGAGGAAAGATTTCACTTAAAGATTGTTCTAAGATAAAATAACCCCGAGCTATATAGTTCGGGGTTATTTATTTTAGAAATTAATCATCCTTATTTCTTTATAAACTTTTGAGAAACAGCTTTACCGTCTAATTTCAGTTTTACGATATAGATACCTTTCGATAACGATGTTGTTTCGATAGACTGGGTATTTAATTTGTTCAAAAGAGCAACTCCCGATAAATCATAAATAGTTATCGATTTTGCTATGCCATCGGTATATTCAATACGATCGTCAAGAATTGTTACAGTTTGATTATCTGCATACATATCTTCGATAGAGGCAACACTCCCTTTATCTACGTAAAATTTATATTCTCCCGGAGCTAATGTCACCGAATAACTTGTTGAAGGGATAGTTACAGCGGCACCTGTCAAAGCATCATACCATTCGCCACTGCGAGGTAAGGTTACGGAAGCAGTCGCACTTACCACATCAAAATTACCCACAACAAAAGCATTGATATCCGTGCCTTTCCAAACGATATATTTTTGTTTTCCTTCTAATGAATAGTTTATATCTGTTGACTCGAATACTTTATTTTCGGTTTTCAGATTGATCAGTTTCGAATAAACAGAGTAAAGGTCTTTACGCTCTTTATTGTCATAATAGTCCCACCTGATTGGCTTTTCGGCAACACGGCAATCGTTCGAAATAGTAGTACCATCGCTACAGGTGTTTATCGAGTAGTCGTAGCCTAATTCTCCAAATTGCCATATCATTTTAGGTCCGGGTAAAGTCAGATAGAATGCTGCAGCAAGTTCGGCTCGCTTCAATGCTGTTGCCTCATTTTTAATATTGTATGTTCCCGAAGCATTTCCATATGCTTTGGCTTTAAATACAGCTCGTTCTTCGTCATGGCTCTCCATGTAAGCTACTAGATTTGGTTTTGTCCAGCCTCGTTTTGAATATATAGCCCACGATAAATCCGATTTATTACTCTCGGTATATCCCATTACTGCTTCACAATAGTTATTATTGATATTTCCCCAAAGCATAATATCGGCATCGGAAAGCACTTTTTCTTCGGAATTATCAGCCAGATGCTCCATTATGACAATAGCATCTGAATTGCGTTTGTAGATTTCAGAACTCATACGTTTCAGAATATCAATGCGCGACTGATCATATGCCCAACCATCTCCTACTTTATTGGTAAAACCTTTTGTAAAGTCGAATCGGAAACCGTCTACCTGATATTCTTTCATCCAATAGCTATTGATGCTATCAACTAAGGCTTTGGTTTGATCCGATTCGTGGTTAAAGTCATATCCCCAACTGTAAGAACTGTTTGGAGACTCTACATTATACCACGGATTATCTGCCGAAGGACGATTGTTTGCATTGTCCCAGTACATTTTCACGAATGGAGATTGTCCGTAAGAATGATTCAGTACCATATCGATTATAACGGCTATTCCTCTATTGTGACATTCGTCAACAAAAGCTTTGAAAGCATCTTTGGTTCCATAATACTTATCTACTGCAAAATAGAATGAAGGGTTATATCCCCAACTACTATTTCCTTCAAATTCATTAACCGGTAACAGTTCTATTGCATTTATACCCAAAGATTGAAGGTAGTCCAGTTTTTGCATAGTAGACTCGAAGCTATGCTCCGCAGTGAAATCACGAATCAATAGTTCATAGATAACTAACTTTTCTTTTTCGGCAGGGGTAAAATTCTTTGTTTTCCAGGTATATGGCGTTTGCCCTGTTTGAAGAACTGAAACGATACCCTCGGTCTTACCTTTTGGATAAGGTTTCAAGTTAGGATATACTGCGGCAGGAATATAAGAATCATTCCAAGGATCGAGTACTTTATCGGTATAAGGATCTGCCACTTTCAACGTTCCGTCTATTAAGTATTGAAAACCGTATTCTTTTCCTTTTTCTAAGTTTGAAACAGTTAACCACCAGAAGTCGCCTGCTTTATTGAACATGTAGGCATTATTGATTTTCCAGTTATTAAAGTCTCCAACCAGATATACATTACTCTTTTTAGGTGCATATAGTACAACAGTAGCTGTATTATCGTTTATATAATTAACTCCTGCTCTTACATTCGAAGGTAAGGGCAGGCTTACTTGGTCTTTCTTTACATTTACATAAATACTGTCTCTTACTGTAGACGGGCTTGTTCCTGCTTCTGCTATCAGCCAGAAAGCCCCTTCGGTTGAAAATTTATAAGTATATGATAAAGATGTCGAATTATCTACTTTTGTTAATTGAGTATCGTTCAGATAAAGTTTTAATGTAGTTATTTCCGAACTTGTAGTTTTTATAGCTAAAGAAGTATTCTTATCCAGCAATTGTTCTGTTTGAGGTGTCTCAAATGTTACCAATAGACCTTTTTCGTGTACATCTACTAATATGTCTTTGCCATTATCCTTTCCTTCCTTTGATCCGTCGGCATTACGGAATACAAAGGCTAGCTTCACTATTTTTTCACCTGCAGGAACACCATAATATAGGCGAGCACCTGAGGGCATTACTAATTTCCACTTATTCCCTCCGATGGAGGTTAATTTGTATTTTTCACTGTTATCTAACCAATTAGGTGCATATTTCCAATCGGAACTGGAGGCACTCTTATCGGTAATAACTCCTGTATGTGCATATACATCACCTGTATAATTATTAAGTGCAGTCGATGATGCATCGAATATAACTTCTGCAGCAACATCGTCCGTAAGAAAAGTAGGGTTTGTTGTTATAATCTGTGCCTGTATCCACAGCGGAACAAATAGCAGCAGGATAAAATAAATAATTTTCTTCATGGTATTCGTTATTAAATGAGTTTGTGGGCATCTTTAACAAAAGAAGGAGTAAATTAACTCACTCCTTCTTTTATTTTGACAATATTACTACATCAATATATTTAATTTATCCCCTTAATCAGGATATCTTATCTCAACTACATAATTGATTATAGTAAGTATCATTATTTGATAGTTCCGTTACCTGCTTTGAAATCAAGAGTTACTGTTTTACCGGCTTCTACTTTTACGCGATCTTGGTCACCACCTCTTCCACGATAAGAAATTTTACCATCTAGAATGATGAATTCTCTTGTCCACCAATCAGATCCTTTAACTCCTTCAGGCAATCCAGCATACATTCTTAGTTCTCCTGCACCGGTAGTTAATATAGATGTAGTTTTTCCATCATTGGTAAATACGAATTTATCTGCATCCCAACCACCGAAACAATCTCCCATGCCATATACTTTTGCCGGTGCAATGGTTATCTTTCCTGCTGTATAATCAACATAAACCATATATAACCCGTCAGCCGGTACAAAGGCATTTCCATCGGCAACTGTATAACCAGACTTACTTGCTAATTCGGCAAAATCATCACCCCAAGCTTTTTTCGGAGCCCATTTAAATCCATTCTTAGCAGTAAAATAGTTTATGCACCAGAATGCTCCATCAACACCATTTACAGGAACCATTGAAACAATACCGGGTGATGCCCAGTCCCAGTTTCCAAAATCTGCTCCAATCATATATAATGAAGATGTATCAACTGCTTTGTATGGTATAACTCTTGCCTGAAAGACATTAGATGCCGATGATGGAACCAGAATATTACCAATATGAGTTATTACACGGATTTCCAGACTAGATACACTTCCTACAGGAAAGCCTAAGCTATTAACTAGAATTTTATTTACCTCTTCAACATTCAGAGAAGCCGTATAATTAGTAAACTCAGCGTCCTCATTTACTGCAGCGACTTGCTGTAAAGTTTGCGCATTGGCAAAATTATTCCCTACTGTATCAACTTGTATCCAGTATGTTACAGCACCTACCATCAGATCGTTTTGTCTATAAGCTTTCCAATTCAATGTCAACATGGTTTCTGCTGCATTTGCCTGCTTTAATTCATAAAGCGTATTATTATCCGGATGAGTTAACTCCGAAGCCTTATATTGAGGAAGAACAGGATCTGTATCGTCGTTACATGAGACAAAAGCAAATATAACGGCCATTAAGAATAATATATTTTTTATTTTCATAATGCTTTTTCTTTATTAAGGTCTCAGACCTTTTTGTTACTTTGGCAAGTATAAGTACAGTAGATAATCATATTTACTTGTTGAAGTACTGTACTTATACCTTACTATTAATTAATCTTACTTGTATAATGGATTTTGTACCAAAGCAGGGTTACCTGTAAGATGTTTTGTACTGATCGGGAAAAGATTATATTTATCGTCTATATCAGTTCCAAGTTGCGATCCACCTTTCCATGCCCAATTGTAACCTTTGGTAAATTTACCAAAACGAATCAAGTCAGTTCTTCTTTGACCTTCCCAATATAATTCACGACCTCTTTCGTCAAGTATATCTTGTAGAGTAACAGATGTTGCTGCACTTAAACCTGTTCTTGGATGAGCATGTACTTTGTTATATGTATTAACCGCATTGGCATCACCCAATCGAAGTTCAGCCTCAGCTTGTATAAGTATTACATCAGCTAAACGGAATAGAGGGAAATCGGTATCAGCCCATTGTCCGGCACCATTCACATTTGCAGCACCATCCCATCCTTTATTTGTAAATTTCATCACAGACCAACCTTTGTTAAAGTTACCTAGCTCAGTCATATTCTGATCACGGTCTGTTTTAAAGAATAATGCTCGTTTATCATTGTTAGCGAATAGGCTCGACAATTGTTGAGTCGCTCTGTTTCCACTCCATGATGCAGTGAAATCTAATAAGCTAAGCATATCGCCACTTGTCGAAGATGCAATTACAAAGACGATTCCGCCCCAATCTGTAGCCAGTTTATTGTCATAAGGAAGTGTAAATATGATCTCTTTTGATCGGTTATTGTCTGCACAGAAAAGATTTTGATAATTGCCTTCAAGTTGTAATCCTGAATAAGAGGTTACTTTCTTAGCATATGTCAAAGCATCGTTCCAGCGAGCTTTTCCTGTATAAACTTCTGCATTAATATACATTTTAGCTAAAACAGTTTCTACAACCTGATTAGTTATCAATCCATAAGTTGAAGCAGAATGATCTAGTAATAAACCGCTTTTTTCAACATCCAATAATTCGCTTTCCACCCAATTGAACATGCCTTCGCGTCCCAATTGTTGAGGTATGTATGTCACCGGCTGTTCTTCGGTAACCCAACCCGGATTTCCGTAAACATCAAGAAGGAAGTAATAGTTCATTGCTCTTAGGACACGAACTTCAGCTCTTGAACGATCCAGATTAGGAACTTCTACTTGTGGAACTTGAGTATTCTTCAAAAATTCATTTGCAAATACAATATTCAACATACAGCGTTGATAAAGCATATATCCGATATAATTATCCGGAGTAAGCAATGTTTGAGAATAATTTTTCTCATCTAGATCACTCCAAGCACATTTTGCTTCGTCAGAGGTAAGTTCCTGTATATTGAAATATGTTCTTAGAAACGTGGTTTTTCCCTGGTCTGCAGAAGAAGGAATATCTCCGTCTTTATCGGGTCCTGTTATTCCTAATTTACTAAAACCTGAATATACTTTTGCTATCAACAGCGGATAATTATCAGCATCAGCATAAGGATCTAATTCGATATTAGGACCTTTAGGTACTGTATTCAAATCGTCAGTACACGAAGCGAATGGTATTGCCAAAGCGAATGACAACATTATATATAGTAATTTCTTACTTTTTATTATTCTATCTTTCATAAGTCTTCAATTATTAAAAGTTCAAATTCAAACCTAACATAAATATCAATGGTCTTGGATAAAAGTTATAATCGATTCCGTCATATACTTCAGGATCCAAGCCTCTGTACTTAGTTATTACAATCGGGTTCTGAACTATTCCATAAACACGAGCCGATGTTTTACCTCTAAACAGGTCACTAAATGTATACCCTAGAGTAATATTATCTATTTTAAGGAATGATGCATTTTGTATATAGTGATCCGACAAAGCCTGTTTCGACATAAAATTAGTTTCTAATGCTGATGTTGGTCTATTTGTAAGGAAGATATTATTAGCATAGATAGACGCTAAACTAATATCTGCATTATTTGCCTCTGTAGCATTATAAACATAATTACCTAAAGAAACACGTCCGTTAAACCCTAAATCCCAATTTTTATATGTCCATTTCGAATTGAATCCCATAAGCACATCTGCTGCCGGTTTCTTATGGTAATATAAATCATCTTCATTTATTACACCATCTCCATTTCTATCGACATATACACCTTCGAGTGGTTTTCCGTTATTATCATACACTTGTTCATATACATAATATGTTTTAGGAGCATACCCGGTCATATATACCTGAGCATTTTGACCTCCATCACCACCTGTTGATCCTGTTCCAATACCTGTAAACCCTGGATCTTGAGTAGCTGTCAACTTCGTGATTTCACTTTTATTATAAGCAACATTGAATCCTAATTGCCACTCAAATTCCTTTGAAACAATTGGACGGGCATTAATAGCAAACTCAATACCTTTGTTGTCCATTTCTCCAATATTTTGAGGCAATCTTTCAGCCGGACTTGTTCCTGCAATAACAGGAGCTTCTCTATTTAGTAGGTCTGTTGTCTTACGGAAATATACATCTACAGCACCATTGATACGGTTATTTAAGAATCCATAATCGACACCAAAGTTCCAAGTAGTGGTAGTTTCCCATTTCAAATCAGGATTGTAACCATTTGGTCTCATTAGTTTCACCCAATTAGTCGATCCATCGGGGTTTAATCCCATTGGATAATAGGCTTGTCCTTGTCCAATTTGATAAGAAGGAGTAGATGGGTAATAATAATCATCACCTAAATCCTGTTGACCTGTTTTACCCCATCCCACACGTAGTTTGAGATCACTTAATACCGATACATCTCTTAAGAATGATTCTTCTTTCATTTTCCAAGCTAAAGCAACTGAAGGAAATACACTCCAGCGGTTATCTGGGCTAAAGCGTGATGATCCGTCTCGACGAACTGTAGCTGTCAACAAATATTTATCATTAAATGTATAGTTGAAACGTCCAAAGAAAGAGATTAAATAATATTCTTTAAAATTATAGTAGTTTATACCGGGATTCATCTCAGCTAAACTTGAGTTATCTTCTTTTGAAACATACCATAAGCCTTGGTCGCTCGTTTTCTTATTATGTTGCCATGAGTAACCACCCATTACATCGAACTTACTCTTCAAAGATGTTACATCTTTCATGTATTGGCCGTAGAACTCCATTAACTGATTATTTCTGAAATTAGTGAAGTTTTTTCTTTGACCACTTTGCTGATCGTTTTCGCTATAAGCTGTAGGATTGAATGGGTCTTTAAAATCTGTACCGCCTGTTGTAGCAATATCCATACCCAAATTTAAGTTTAATCTTAAATCAGGGAAGAAGTGCAGTTTATAATCAGCCTGAACGTTTCCTACAAAATTTCGAACATTTGCTCTGTTATTTTGCATTTCAAGAATAGCCACAGGATTTTTACCTGCGATAGAAGCAAGTTTGCCTTCATCGTTTGTCCAAGTAAAATAACCACCCCATGGACTGCCATTCATTACAGGTTGTGTAGGGTCGAAACTTATAGCCGAACCGATAGCTCCGGTATCAGCAAAACGGGTATGAGAATACATACCTTTACCGTTAATATTTAATTTTAAATGATCGTCAAATAAAGTTGGAGTTAAAGAAACACTGGCCGTAACACGTTCCATACCTGAAGTACGAAGAATTCCTTCTTCATTTGTATAACCTACTGAGGTGCGGAATGGAACAGCTTTTCCTATTGATCCATATACACTTACATTTTGATCAGTATTAAAAACAGTTTGAAATATCTCATCTTGCCAATTAGTATTTGCTTCACCAAGTTTAGACATTACTACGCTATGTCTGTCATCACCGGTAAAACGGGTATCAACAAAATTACGATATTGATCGGCACTCAAAACATCAACGCTGTTTCTTCTTGTGCTTAATGAGAAGTTTCCGTCATACGTAACTTTTAACTTACCTCCGGTACCTTTCTTGGTTGTTATCAAAATAACTCCATTAGAAGCTCTCGATCCATAAATTGCTGTGGCTGATGCATCCTTTAATACTGTAAAGGTTTCAATATCATTAGGATTTAACAAGCTTAAAGGATTCGAAGATCCTGCAAGGTCGTTACTCATAAAAACACCATCGATAATAATCAATGGATCGTTAGTAGCAGTTAAAGAAGAACCTCCACGAATACGGATAGTAGCTCCATCACCTGGACGGCCTCCACTGGTTGTAACTCCTACCCCGGCAATTTTACCAGCCAACAGGTCTTGAGCTGTCGTAGCAAATCCGTGCTCTTTTTCATCGATTTTAACAGCAACAACCGATCCTGTAGCATCGTTCTTTTTTACGCTACCATAACCGATTACCACTACTTCACCGAGTAATTCGGTATCGTCCTGCATGACGATGTTGATTCTTTTTTGATTACCGACTGCAACATCTTGTGGTTTATATCCAATATAGGAAATAACAAGTGTGCTGCCTGCCGAAGCATTAATTTGAAAGTTACCATCAAAATCTGTTACTGTACCAGTTGTTGTTCCTTTTACAACAACACTAGCTCCAATAATAGCTTCGCCCTGTGAGTCTTTTACATTTCCGCTGATAGTTCCCACGGAACCACTTTGGGCATACGATGTTGCTAGAGACAATATTCCCATCAAGCAAAAGAGGAATATTGACATACAACTTTTTCTTACCTTTTCTTTCATGTGCAAATTATTAAGATTAACATTAATATGTTATTAATTTCATGGATAAAACTTGTTTCACTTTTTTAACAAGCCTAAATCATACTACAAATATGACATGTCGAGTTTGTATTTTATCATTAGATAACAATAAAACAAGCTTTTTGTTATGCAAACGTTTGCACAAACAACTAACGAAAATCGTTAACCATCTAATTTTGAGAAGATAGAGTATATAATTTTTATTTACTTTTTTTTAAGAATTTGGCAAAATTATAAATATTGTACATTTATTAAATAGTCGCAAATCCGACAGGATTTAACAGATATAAAGACTCTTCCTTTTATTTTTCGCAGAATTATGGCTAGATTTGTTATCAAAATAACTCCACTTTTAGTGGAGAGATCGTACTGCTATAAGGATATTTTTAATGCAGCGAATAATTGATACAAAGCAAAATCAATCTAAATAATAAATCATGAAGAGAATAAGCATTTACTTGTTTCTTACATTTCTTTGTGTCTTTGGGATAAAAGCCAATGACTCGAAAAGCCCTGTTGATTATGTCAACCCTTTGGTGGGAACACAATCAAAACATTCGCTATCCAATGGTAATACCTATCCGGCAATAGCTATGCCTTGGGGTATGAATTTTTGGATGCCTCAAACAGGAAAAATGGGTGATGGCTGGTCATACAGCTATGATGCAGACAAAATAAGGGGATTTAAACAAACCCATCAGCCAAGTCCTTGGATCAACGATTACGGGCAGTTTTCAATAATGCCGACTACAGGTAAACCAATATTTAATGAAACCGAAAGAGCAAGCTGGTTCTCTCACAAAGCTGAGGTTGCCAACCCTTACTATTACAGGGTTTATCTTGCAGACTATGATGTGGTTACAGAATTCACACCTACCGAAAGGGCTGTAATGTTCCGATTCACATTTCCCGAAAACAACAATTCATTTGTAACAATAGATGCCTTCGATAAAGGGTCTTACGTAAAAGTAATTCCGGAAGAAAATAAAATCATAGGATACACAACCAAAAACAGTGGTGGAGTTCCCGATAATTTCAAAAATTATTTCGTTATAATATTCGACAAGCCATTTACGTATGTATCAGCAGTAGCCGATAACAAAATTCTAGAAAAAGAGACTGAAGCTAAAGCCGACCATTCGGGAGCAATTATCGGATTCTCGACTAAAAAAGGCGAGAAAGTACACGCCAGAATTGCATCATCATTTATTAGCCCTGAACAAGCAGAACTGAATCTTAAAGAACTTGGAAATAATGATTTTGAGACGGTAAAAGCAAACGGAAAAAAGACATGGAATGAGGTATTGGGTAAAATAGATGTGGAAGACAACAACATAGATAATCTACGTACTTTTTATTCTTGTTTATACCGTTCTCTTCTTTTCCCTCGTAAATTTCATGAAGTAGATGCTAATGGAAAAATCATACATTATAGTCCTTATAACGGACAAATTCTTCCGGGGTATATGTTTACCGATACAGGATTTTGGGATACATTCCGTAGTTTATTTCCTTTTTTAAATTTAATGTATCCTTCTATCAACACACAAATGCAAGAAGGATTAGTTAATACTTATAAAGAAAGCGGTTTCTTACCCGAATGGGCAAGTCCCGGGCACAGAGATTGTATGGTCGGAAATAACTCGGCTTCTGTAGTAGCTGATGCTTATCTGAAAGGCTTAAGAGGTTACGATATCGAAACGTTGTATAAGGCTCTTTTGCATGGTGCCGAAAATGTGCATCCGAAAGTAGGTTCGACCGGAAGATTAGGTCATGAATTTTATAATAAACTTGGATATGTCCCTTACAATGTGGGGATCAACGAAAGTGCTGCACGTACTCTCGAATATGCTTATAACGACTGGACTATTTACAAACTGGGAAAAGAACTGAATCGTCCAAAAAAAGAAATTCAGGTTTTTGCCAAAAGAGCAATGAATTACAAGAATCTTTTCGACCATGAAACTAAACTGATGAGAGGCCGAAATGAAGACGGAACTTTTCAATCGCCCTTTAATCCATTGAAATGGGGAGATGCTTTTACCGAAGGAAATAGCTGGCATTACACTTGGTCAGTATTTCATGATCCTCAGGGGCTAATCAATTTAATGGGAGGAAAAAAGGAATTCAATACAATGATGGATTCGGTATTTATTATGCCTCCTCTTTTTGATGACAGTTATTATGGTACAGTAATTCACGAAATACGTGAAATGCAAATAATGAATATGGGACAATATGCTCATGGCAATCAACCTATACAGCACATGGTATACCTTTATAATTATTCGGGGGAACCATGGAAAGCTCAGTATTGGACGCGTGAAATTATGGATAAGCTTTACTCTGCAACACCCGACGGGTATTGTGGAGATGAAGACAATGGTCAAACGTCCGCATGGTACGTATTCTCTGCTTTAGGATTCTATACCGTATGTCCGGGAACAGATGAATATGTTTTAGGTTCTCCTTTATTTAAAAAGGTGACATTACATCTGGAAAACGGAAAACAGGTTATCATAAATGCACCCAATAACAACAAAGACAATATATATATTTCAAGTATGACTGTAAACGGGCAGCCTTATAGTAAAAACTATTTGACACACGAACAGTTATTAAACGGGGCTGTAATAGATTATAAAATGTCTTCGACACCTAATAAAGAAAGAGGAACTGAGGTCAATGACTTCCCCTACTCTTTTTCTAAAGATGAAAAATTCTAAATAATAAGAGTATAAATAAAAAACTCCCTCTAGATTTAAAGTCTTAGAGGGAGTTTTTTATTACTTTAAACTACCATCAATAGTTCAGCAGCCTGATAAATCAATTTACATTTGCACCCAAGTCCCTTATATAAGTGACTTCAACTAATACCTTTGTGACTAACACATCCCTTATCTCGGGAAGTAAATAGGGTATTTCACGGGCATAAAAGTCAGTATCATCACGCTTTAGGACAAAAATATTGTCATGCACTACAAACTCATACACCAAAGTCTTAGAAACGTTATCTAAATCGGTGTAATTTATGGTAAGTTTATTTCCTTCGATAGTATACGTCCCATCTATTTCTTCTCGATCAATATCTCTTATAACTCTAATTTTACCACCTACGGTGAAAATAAAGCTGATATATTCGGGACCACGATTCCTTATATGTGAATCTATAGTTTGATTTGCGTAAACATTGTTAGATTCAACCTGATAGGGAGTCGAATATCCAAAATTCCACCTTCCAATAATGCTTGTATTGACTGTTGAATCGTTATTACTGGAACAAGACACTAACAAGCATGTTGTCAATAATATATAAAGCAGATTTCTCATTTCAATTAGTTTTGTTTGTAAATGTAACAAAAAACCGAATAAAAAGTTTATCATCGGGTGAATGGTAACCACATATAAATCAGTCTATATCAAAAGACTGATCTTCTGATCGCCGATGAATATAGGCTAACTTCCCCTGAAACACATCGGCTATTTTATAGGCTCTTGACTTTGCCTCATTAGCAATTTCTCCGATAAAAAGATTATCTACGGTTTCTACGAAAAGAGATAGCCAACGTTCGAAATGTTCCTTTCCTATTGGTAGTTGAGCATGTGGAGGAAACGGATGCCCATTATAGGTTCTCTCGTTCAACAGGATACTTTGCCAGAAAGAGTACAATTTTTCTAAATGTTCAGGCCAGTGGTTTTGTATCTTATCATTAAATATAGGCCCTATCAGATCGTCTTTTTGCACCTTGGCATAAAACGTATTGACCATTTTCTTTATATCATCTATATTTTCAATATCTTTTATCTGTCTCATCTTTTAATAAATCTATTTACAAAATTGGTATAACCTTTTTCAAAGATACTATAAAAAAAATATCGTGTTGTAAAAAACTTTATACGACTTTAGATAAAACAAACAACAGAAAAAAAAGAAAGCACTCTATTGAATTTAGGATGTGAATACCAAGCCAAACATCTTAATAAGAATTCATATAGGAGAATAACCTCAAAAAGAAAAGCACCGTCTATCATAGATAAACAGTGCTTTTTATTATTGTTTCACAAGATCAACCTTATATTTATTTGTTATTCTGAAATCACTATATTTTCGCCACTAAATATATTAAGACTTAACTCATTCATAATATATTTAATCGCTAATTGTGCTTTAACTGAATTTCCTGAACCATCGAGAGGTGGAGCAAATGCTGAAATACCGAATTGTCCAGGCAATACCCCCATAACACCGCCTCCGACACCTGTTTTTGCAGGAATTCCGGAACTATACAGCCAATCGCCGGTATGTTCGTAAAATCCTACAGTAGAAATCATGGATGTAATTTTAGGAGAAAGTTCAGCCTCGAATACTTGCTTCTTTGTAACCGGATTAACTCCGCCATTAGCAATGGTTCCTGCTGCCACTGCCAGTTGTGTAGCTGTTATACCTAGCGAGCATTGACGAGTATATAAGTCGAGCGAAATATCCGGATCATCATATATCCTGTTGTAATTTTTCAGTAGCCATGCAATGGATCGGTTATTGTAATTAGTGTCTGATTCTGATTTATAAAGTTCCTCAAGCAATTCAGGAGCACCGCCACACAAATCGGTAACATTATCTACTATTGCTTTCCATTTTCCGACACTATCACCCAAAGGTTTAACCATACTACATGCTGATATTGCGCCTGCATTTACCAAAGGGGTCGACGGGTGATCAGCCTCCAGCAAAATAGCTACTATAGAGTTGAAAGGAAGCCCGGTAGCATCAGCACCAATCATATCCAACACTTTATCGGCTCCATATTGGCGCATAGCTAGTATGGCAGTATGAACTTTAGAAACAGATTCTATCCCGAATCGGAATGCAGTATCACCCACTTCTATTATTTGCCCATCGAGTAAACAGACAGTTATACCGAATAAGTTTTTATCGACGTTTGCCAGATAAGGGATATAATCAGCATTTTTGCCATCAGTATTACTTTTTACCTGCTCATAAGCTTTTTGAACGGTATCCTTTATTTGACTTATCGTTATTTTTCTTGTCATATCTTAATTGTATTAAAAGATAAATATTTGAGACAAAATAGGCTTTACCGAAATATTGAAATTTGACAAAACCTATTTTACTTCGATTGATTATCTGTGGTTGTAGATTTTCCCTCTTCCCAGTGGAACGGTTCAATATCGGTATTCGGATCTTTCCACGATGCCTTTCGCGATGCATAAATAAAGAATGGTACTATCACAACAACTAAAGCACCGCCAATAAGAACAGCTAACCACGTTGATAGTTCTATATTCGTCATTTGGCTAGGTTTGATAAAGCTTAAGAGAAATGCGATTAATGAACTTAAGAAACCTCCTCCCCCTACTATCCAAATCAAGACATTACTTTTTTTACCGATTTTGAAAGGACGGTCAATATCTTTCATTTTATACCTTAATACAATAGCAGCCGTAAACATCAACATATACATAATCAGATATAATAAGATCGTCAATTGCGATAATATCTGATAAAAGCTTTGTACTGATGGCATTACCACAAATAGCAATCCGAGTATGGATACAATACCTCCTTGTACAAATAAAATGTTCTTTTGTACACCGTTATTATTTGTTTTTTGAAAAAATGGAGGTAAATATCCTGCTTTACCTACTGCAAATACTCCTTTAGAAGGACCAGAAACCCAGGTCAATACACCTGCTAATACACCAAATGCCAATGCTACTGCAATTATCGGAGATAACCACGAAGCTCTGATGTAGGTAAAATAGTTATCGAATCCTACTAGTAAGCTCTGAGTTAGGTTAATATCTTTTTCAGGAATAATAATACCTAAAGCAAATGTTCCTAACACGAAAATAAGCACTGTTATTAGTGCTCCAACAAATATAGCTTTAGGATAATCTCTCCCTGGATTTTGCATGTCTGAGACATGGACACCACTCATCTCCATACCTGCATAAAAAAGAAATATACTAGATGCCAACACGATACTTCCTAAGCCATTAAATTCGGGAACAAAGCTTCCGCTAAAGTCTAAATTAGAATGTCCGCCTGTTGCTAAATAATAGATACCTAAGACAATGAGCAATCCTGCTGGTATAATAGTACCAACCAAACCGCCTACTTTAGCAACTTTTCCAACCCAACCCATTCCTTTCAACGAAATAAATGTAGCTGCCCAATAAATAACAAGCACTGCTATTAATGTGTAAAATTTGTTACTTGCCATAACTTCATCATGAGCTGAATCCATTCCAATAAATGCTAAAGACACCGCTCCGAATGTTAATACTGTTGGAAACCAGATTGTACTTTCTATCCATTGTAACCAAATAGCCAAAAAACCCCATTTTTTACCGTAAGCCTCGCCGACCCAACGGAATACTCCTCCTTGCTTATTTTTGAACATCGCAGCTAATTCAGCCGCAACCAAAGAGGTAGGTATTAGAAATACCAACGCTGCAAATAAATAATAAAATGCTGAGCTTAATCCATAAGTAGCTTCAGCAGGGAGACCTCTTAAAGACACAACCGCTGTGACATTCATTATCGCCAGCGTAAACACTCCCAATTTTACTGTTTGCTTAATATTTGCCATATATGAATAAGTATTTAATGAAAATTATATAAATTTAGTTATGACTTTCTCTTATAAACAAACTAACTTTCATTATGTTTTAAAAAAGAGTATTCAATAATGAATATACTATTTTTCAAACACTTATATAGATATTTGAAAATATAAGATTGTAACCTTTTTCATGGAATAGGCCTATCGTTATGCAAATAATGCTACATAATGGCAATTGAAACCATATCAAGCAAAAAATATAATTCAATAGAAAAAGTTTGGCATAAACCTCCTTCACTAAGTGTTGTGGGTGGCTATATACTCTACAGAATTAAAACGCAAAGATTGGGAAGATTGGGAAAGTATTCATGGGATTATCTGGTATTGAATTTTGATTTAGAAGAAGTGCGTAGAACACAATATTATCCATGACTCTCAAATAATCCACATATCAATGCAATATACCTCTTTTTTGGGGTTACTTAAAAACAAGAATGTTATAATAATATTAGAAAATACAGGTATTGAAATCTCCGATACATATAAAAAAAGTTCTGAGAGTAATAAAATTCATCTATCTATGAGGATAAACCAATTAGGCATGATCTAAGTTTTATGAAAGAACAAAACAACTCCCCCCAAAAAGAAAAACGACTGAATATCTTATTGATATCCAATCGTTTATTTTCTTAATCAGTTGTCTCACCAGGATTCGAACCTAGACAGGCAGTACCAAAAACTGCAGTGCTACCATTACACCATGAGACAAACATTTGCTTTTCTAAAGCGATACAAAAGTATATAATCAATTTGACATATGCAATACCTAAGCTATACTTTTTTTATTTTGCAATCAGTAAATAGTAGTTTTTCTTGCCTTTTTGAGCCAAAATATATTTACCGTCAATCAGATACGAATGATCAATAATTTCATCAGAATTTTCTAATTTATTTTTATTCATCATAACACCTCCTGCTTGTACCATCTTACGCATCTCTCCTTTGGAAGGAAAAACCGTTGTTACCTGTGTCAATAGATCAATTGCAGAAATTCCATCCTCCAATTCTACCTTGCTTACTTCAAATTGAGGAACACCTTCAAAGACCTGCAACAAAGTTTCTTCGTCCAATGTTTTCAAGGCATCTGCTGTAGAACTGCCAAACAATATACCCGAAGCATCTACTGCAGCCTCATAATCTTGCTGAGAGTGAACCATTACGGTTAATTCCTGAGCTAGTCTCTTTTGCAAGGGACGTAGGTGAGCCGCTTCTTGCTGAGCAAGAACCAAAGCATCAATCTCCTCCTTAGATAAGGATGTAAATATCTTTATATATCGTGCAGCATCTTCATCGCTGACATTCATCCAAAATTGATAGAACTTGTATGGAGAGGTATAGCGACGATCCAACCAAACATTACCCGATTCGGTTTTCCCGAACTTGGTTCCATCCGCTTTTGTAATCAAAGGGCATACCAAAGCAAAAGCTTCACCTCCTGTTTTTCGGCGAATCAGCTCAGTACCGGTAGTTATATTTCCCCACTGATCCGATCCTCCCATCTGGATACGGCAGCCTAATTCACTATATAAATGTAAATAATCATATCCTTGCAACAACTGATATGAAAATTCGGTAAATGACATTCCTTCGGATGATTCTCCACTTAATCTTTTCTTTACCGAATCCTTCGCCATCATATAGTTTACAGTAATATGCTTACCTATATCGCGAATAAAATCAAGAAAAGTAAAATCTTTCATCCAATCATAATTGTTTACCAACAAAGCTTTATTGGGTTTATCTGATTCAAAATCCAGAAATTTAGCCAACTGCTTTTTGATACTCTCCTGATTGTGACGTAAAGTTTCCTCGTCAAGTAAATTTCTCTCTTGCGATTTCATAGATGGATCACCAATCATACCTGTCGCTCCCCCTATCAAAGCGATAGGACGATGCCCGGCACGCTGAAAGTGTTTCAAAATCATCACTCCTACAAGGTGACCAATATGCAATGAATCGGCAGTAGGATCGATGCCAAGGTATCCCGAGGTCAATTCTTTTTGTAGCTGTTCTTCTGTACCCGGCATAATTTCTTGAATCATACCACGCCATCTTAATTCTTCAACAAAGTTCATCTATATATATTTATTGTTTTTCACAAAAGTACGACTTCTTTTTGATTCTAAAAAAGTATGTGCTGATAAAACAAAAACAACCCACATACAGCTACAATGTTTATAAAAGGATTTTGATTCTAAAAATATTTTCTATATTTGCATCTGTAAAATAACTGTTTACAAAAACAATGGCATCTAATTTAACAAACATACCAGTCTACAAGGATCTAAATTTTAACTATTTAGGTTTGGATATATGCGTTGAAATATTAGAGAGAGAGAGAGAGAGAGAGAGAGAGAGAGAGAGAGAGAGAGAGAGAGAGAGAGAGAGAGACTAACTAACAACAAGCAGGTTAGTAATGAAAGTATTTTAGGCGGACTCTTCCGTCTTTTTTTGTTTTCGCGTCATAAGCACACAAGCTTACCGCATTACGAATATTTCCCCAATAAATATATCAATAGTTGTTTCGGTACACACCTTCATGTAACTGATTTGTTTTTTGTTGTCGTTCAAAATCAGCAAGAAGAAGATGTTTACCTAGGGTACAACTATGTCCGGCAGTGGTATGTAGCGATTACATGCTACTGCCTTTTGTTTTTAAATCACACTAAATATATAATAACAATGAAAAAAATCGTTTTACTGATAATGGGATTATTCTTTATTGGGCTAATGCAAGCTCAAGTTGGAATAAACACACAATCCCCGCAAGGATTGCTGCACATCGATAGCCGTGGAGATACAAACGGCAACCTCAATGTTAGCGACGATGTTGTTGTAAACAAGTACGGCAACACAGGGGTGGGAACTACAAATCCGCAAAAAAATTGGAGATAATAAGTTCAACTCCGGGAGCAATCCGAATAGCAGATACAAGTGAAGGCGTTACAAAAGTGCTCACCAGCAGTTCAACCGGTGCAGTTACCTGGGTAAATATAATAGGTAGCTGGAATGCTTCGCTTACAGGAGGGAATCTACCTTACACGACAACAACAGCCTCACGAAAAATCAACTTCACGGGTGGAACCATATCCAAACCCGGTGTGGGCAGTATCAATATCGCCAACGGCAGCATAACAATACCCTACACAGGTGCTTACAGACTCACCCTATTTGGCACATCACTAATGAACAGAGCCAGCGGATATTTTATAGCCGGATACTATGCTGTCAGAAAAAATACCAGCAGCATTTGGAGTCCCCATTCACTGGGATACACGCAAATATCATCATCGCCCTACGTCAGCTACTACTCATTTGCATACTTGTCTCAAAACGATGTATTAGATGTTTACAGTATAGAAAATTCGGTAGGTTATGCAAATGCGGTATCAAATCTAACTCTCTTTGTAGAATTTGTAAAATAAAAAATCATGAATAAAATAATCCTTACATACATTTCACTATTGATATGCAATATATGCATGGCTCAAATAGGAATCAACACCGAAAATCCCAAAACATTACTTCACATAGATGGGGCTTCGACTCCTGCAACCACAAACCCTCCAACAGGCAATATCACAACAGCTCAGGCTGCAGACGATATAGTTATAACAAATCAGGGAAATGTAGGCATAGGAACCATAGCCCCTACAACAAAATTGGATATTATCAGCCAATCGGCAGGAGGAGCAATAAGAATAGCAGACACCACAGAGGGAGTAGGCAAAATGCTCGTATCAGACGCAAACGGAGTAGGTACATGGGGATCGGTTATAGGGTCATGGTTTGCCATACTCAACGGTAGCTGGCCTATAACCTATCAGACATCGACCACAATTCGCCAATTAACCAACTTCACCACAAGTGTAATCTCAAATGCTTTACAAGGAAGCGCAAATAGCAGTACGGGAACTATTCAGGTTCCATACTCGGGAAGATACAGGGTTACTATAACCGGGCACTGGGGAACAAACAGAGTAGGTAACAATCCTTACCTGGTTGCTCCGCATATATATGTAAATGGAACTTCAGTATGGAACGGAAGTATTGTGGGATATAGTAACACTTGGGGAATAAGCCCCACTTTTGTATCTATCCTAACTTTTACGGCTGGAAACAATATTACAGTACACACTAACGAAACCAGTGCTAGTAATGCAAATATGGTAGATCAATGTTCTTTGATTCTCGAATTTATTCAATAAACACACACTATTTAATAATACAAAATGGGCTGCCCTTTTAAAGAGCAGCCCATTTTTATTTTATATAAAAGGTCCTTATTCCGAAACTACTTCGAAAGGAATTTCTACTGACACTTCTTTGTGAAGTTTAAGTAGAGCTTTATAAGAACCAACTTCTTTTACAGCTTCCTTAATAATGATTACCTTACGATCAACACTATAACCTTTTTTCTCCAAAGCTTCTGCTATTTGGATATTAGTAACAGATCCGAAGATTGTTCCTGTTGAACTTGTTTTTGCACCGATAGATAGAGTAACGCCTTCAAGTTTAGCAGCAAGGTCTTGCGCATCTTGTTTGATTTTCTCTAATTTATGAGCACGTTGTTTCAAGTTTTCAGCCAACATCTTTTTAGCAGATTCTGTAGCTATCACAGCTTTTCCCTGTGGTAAAAGGTAGTTACGTCCATAACCATCTTTTACAGTTATCACATCGTCTTTGTAACCAAGATTGGCAACGTCTTCTTTTAATATAACTTGCATATCTTTTTCCTCCTTTTTTTAATTATTTCATCATATCAGTAACGTAAGGAAGCAATGCTAAGTGACGAGATCTCTTAACAGCTTGCGCTATACGACGTTGAAACTTCAACGATGTTCCAGTAATACGACGAGGCAAAATTTTACCTTGTTCATTTAAGAATTTTTTCAAGAATTCTGGATCTTTGTAATCGATATACTTGATACCATTCTTTTTGAAACGGCAATATTTTTTCTTCTTCACATCCACTGAAGGGGGAGTCAAATATCTGATTTCTGATTGTTGTGCCATGATTAATTTTCTTTTTTAGTTGTTGATCTAAGATTTCTTCTTTTTTCAGCATACTGATGAGCATACTTGTCCTGACGGAAAGTTAAGAAACGAATAACTTTTTCGTCACGACGAAATTGTAGTTCCAACTTAGCAATTACCGATGGGTCTGCATCAAACTCAACAAATGCGTAAAATCCTGTAGATTTTTTTTGAATAGGATAAGCTAATTTCTTTAGCCCCCAATTCTCCTCACTAACAATCGTAGCACCTTCCTCAGTCAGAATGCCTTTGAATTTTTCTACCGCTTCCTTCATCTGAACATCAGACAAAACGGGAGTCAAAATGAAAACGGTTTCGTAATGATTCATAAATAATTTAATATAAACTTGTTAAACAATAAAGTTTTTCGAGCCGCAAAGGTAAGACAATATGCTCTAAAAACAAAATATGGAGTTAAATATTTCATCTAATCTAAAGATATTATACCTTTGTGAATCTTCTGGACATAATTTAAGGGAAAAACAAAAGATATGAATCAAGAGAACGAAAATAGCGAATTAATAGAATTGGAGTATATTTTCCCAATCATCAACGGCAAGGTCTCGATGGCTATTAATCGGAAAATGTACCGTAATTTCCGGAAACATGGTTTGGATATCACTCCGGAACAATGGACGGTTCTTTCATTCTTATGGCGTCAGGATGGTGTTTCTCAGCAAACACTCTGTGATGCAACGTTCAAAGATAAACCCAGCATGACTCGTTTAGTGGACAATCTCACTAAATTAGAGCTAGTAGAACGCAGATCAACACCTACAGACCGGAGATCGAATCAAATATATTTGACGGAAAAAGGAGCAAGCATCAAAGAGAAAGCCAATGAAGCTGTCAATGAGACCATGCAATACGCTTTTGCAGGAATAGATCAGGAAGGTCTCAACCAAGTACGCTCAATGCTGAAGATTGTATTCAATAATATACAGGAAACTTTGTAACATCGAGCATTTCGTGACATTAAGTGAGCAAAAAGACGCCAAAGACAGATCTACGTAAGAGAATAATCAAGAAATAATAAAAAGAACCGGAGATAATATTAATTATCCCCGGTTCTTTTTATTTATATCATTTATAATTGTCGAGAACTTTCAGTATCTCTTCCTTGGTATACACTCCTACGAGTCGTTGCACCTCTTTTCCCTCTTTATAAATTATCATCGTGGGAATTGTCGGCACATTTTTAGTTCTGACGAAAGCTTTATAATCATCAACATTTAACTTCCCTACCTTTACATCAGTTTCGGCAGCAATTTGTTTTAAGACAGGCTCCATTTTGCGACACGGACCACACCATACAGCCCAATAATCGACAAGAACCAGCCCTTTTGACACTTCCTGCTCATATGACTTGGCAGTAAGAGTAATTATTTTATTTGCATTATCATTTTTATCCTGAGCAAACATAACCACGGACAAAAAGAGCAAAACGGTTAAAAAAATACTTTTTTTCATTTTAAATAAACTGATATTTATTGATTAAAAAGAGTCACATTGATTACTCAAGTGTGACTCTCATTATATTATTTACAAAGGTAATACTAATAATAACAGAGTAAAATCTTATTCTCTGTCTTGGAATTTATAATCCTTCAACATTTCTTGCAATCTCTTACGGGCAAAGAAAATACGACTCTTAACAGTACCGATAGGTAAAGTTAGGGTTTGAGCTATTTCTTCATACTTATAACCCGAAACATGCATTGTGAAAGGAACTTTATATTCATCCGAGAAACTGTTGATAGATTTTGTTATCTCAGCAATAGTATAGGCTCCTTCGGGTGTATCAAAACCAGAATCCTGCGGCAAATTAAGATGATAAAGATTTTCTGTTTGATCTACAACTGTTTGCGTACGAACAATACGTCTATAATTATTTACAAATATATTGTGCATTATTGTAAACACCCATCCTTTGAAATTTACATTTTCGTAATATTTCTCTTTATTATCTAATGCACGAAGCGTTGTTTCTTGTAGTAAATCTTTAGCCTCTTCTCTATTTGTTGTAAGGGTTAGAGCAAAGTTCATCATATTGTTTTGAAGTGCAATTAATTTGCCTTCGAAGCCGTTTGCGTTGTTTTCTTCATTTTTCATAACCGTATGTTTTCTAGTGTTAAAAAGACCAACCGTTATATTATACATAAAATATTCGGATAATCCTATAACACAAATATACAATCTTTTCGGACGTAAGAAAACAAAATGATGTTTTTTTAATTAAACAAAAATTAATCACCTTTAAAAAAAATCATAAAAATCTAATTTACAAACATATAAATAGTGACACAATAAACCAATTTCAGAAAAAATAAGACATAAACTTCATCTATGAACAAACTTAACGAATAGAAATTAATCATAAACATTTGACAAAATGACAGTCCCTCACAAGATGGCATCCTTTTTGGTTTAACGTTCCTTAGAATTACAACAAAATATAAAATATAACATCATGGAAGAAAGAAAAGGACATATTGGGGTCACAACAGACAACATATTCCCCATTATTAAAAAATTCTTATACAGCGATCACGAAATTTTTTTAAGAGAATTAGTTTCAAATGCTGTAGATGCCACACAAAAGCTTAAAACATTATCGTCGCTGGGTGAATTTAAAGGTGAGCTGGGAAATATCTCGGTAAGAGTGTCACTGGATAAAGAAAAAGGCACAATAACTATATCGGATCGCGGTATAGGTATGACAGAGGAGGAGATAAACAAATACATCAACCAGATTGCTCTTTCATCAGCGAATGAGTTTTTGGATAAATACAAAAACGATGCGAATGCAATTATTGGTCACTTCGGATTAGGTTTTTATTCGGCATTCATGGTTTCAAAACAAGTTGAGATCCTAACCCTTTCTCACAAGGAAGGGGCTGAAGCCGTAAAATGGAGCTGCGATGGTACTCCCGAGTTTACGCTAAGCAAATCGGACAAGACTGATAGAGGTACCGACATTATATTATATATAGATGATGACAATAAAAATTTCCTTGAACAAGGCGAAATAGACAAATTGCTCAAGAAATATTGCCGTTTCCTACCTATTCCAATTGTATTCGGCAAGAAGACTGAATGGAAAGATGGAAAATCGGTAGAAACGGAAGAAGATAATGTCATTAATGACACTACGCCTTTATGGACTCGCAAACCCGCAGATCTAAAAGACGAAGATTACAAGAAGTTCTATCAGGATTTATATCCGTTTACGGATGAGCCCTTGTTCTGGATACACCTGAACGTGGATTATCCTTTTAAATTGACGGGTATTCTTTATTTCCCGAAATTGAAAAGTAATGTAGATCCAAATAAGAATAAGATACAATTATATTCTAATCAGGTATTCATTACCGATTCGGTAGAAGGCATCGTTCCCGAATTCCTAACTTTGATGCACGGTGTGATTGACTCTCCGGACATTCCATTGAATGTTTCGAGATCTTATCTTCAAAGCGATCACAATGTGAAGAAAATATCTTCTCACATCACCAAGAAAGTTGCCGATCGTTTGGAAGATATTTTCAAGAACGACCGTCCTCAATTTGAAGAAAAATGGGATAGCTTGAAAATATTCATAGAATACGGTATGCTTACCGATGAAAAATTCTATGACCGTGCTCAAAAATTCTGCTTGCTAAAAAATACTGATGGCAACATCTTTACATTCGAAGAGTACAAAACTTTGATAGCAGGCAATCAGACCGACAAAGAAGATACATTGATCTATCTGTATACAAACAACAGAGATGAGCAATATTCATATATTAATGCAGCCAAAGATCATGGATATGATGTTCTGCTTCTGGATGGACAATTGGATGTGCATTTGGCAGGAATGTTAGAAAGCAAATTCGAGAAGAGCCGCTTTGTTCGTGTTGACAGTGACATCGTTGATAATCTGATTAAGAAAGAAGATATTGCTGATGCCGACTTGACTGATAAACAGAAAGAGGAATTGAACGAAACTTTCAAATCTCAATTGCCAAAAATCGAAAAAGTAGAATTTTCATTCGATTACAAAGCTTTGAAAGAAAACATTCAACCCATCCAAATTACGCAAAACGAGTATACTCGTCGTATGAAGGAAATGGCTGCCATGCAAACAGGAATGTCGTTCTACGGAGAAATGCCCGACAACTTCACCATGGTTATAAACACCAACCATCCATTGGTAAAACAAATTATTACTGATGTAGATGGTAAAGATGCGGAAGCTGCAAGCAAATATGCTTCGGAAAATCCTGTAATCAAACAATTGGTCGATCTGGCATTATTATCCAACAATATGCTGAAGGGTGAAAGTCTAAGCAATTTCATCAAACGCAGCACTGAACTGATCGTCGGAAAATAAAGGTATTTTCTTACATAGATATATTATATAGGATAAAATACTCTATATGTAATGAATAGCTGATCGGGTTCCGGTCAGCTATTTTTTTCATGCCGAATCTTCCTATTATCTCAAAAAACTAAAAAAACGAGGGATATATCTTAATCAATATAAAAATTGACAAACAGAGAATCATCCTATACACATTTTACTAACTTTGTATTTCTTACAAAAATCAGATAGATAAAATATATGAAAAAAGGAATATTAGTTCTGCTATTTATATTGTCTTTCTTTTCGGGAAAGCTTTTAGCCGATGGACCTGTGTCCTGGAAAATGAGTATAGCAGACAAAGGCAATGGCGAAATAGAATTGGTAGCCAACGCAACTATCGCTGCAGGATGGCATTTGTACGACACACAAATACCTGATGGAGGACCGTTTCCGACATCCATATCCATTGATGAAATTAAAGGTGCTGTTGCTGTGGGATCATTTCACGCGGTGAACTCGAAACTCCATAAAGATTTTGATAAAGTCTTTGAGATGGAAATAGGGTATTATGAAAAAACAGCCACTTTTGTTCAAAAATTCAAAATAACCGACAAAAGCAAATTTGTATTGAAAGGTGATGTCAGGGCACAAGCTTGTAATGACAGAGAATGTACCCCTCCTATCCCTGTTGATTTCGGCTTTACTTCGGGTAACCTTCCTGCAAGTGTTACAGTAAGCACCACTGCTGTTGCAGATCAGACAAGCGATTCGCAAACTATTGCTGACACAGCTACTGTAGCCAACAACGATAGTATATCTCAGGCACAAACAACAGAAATTCAAGATGCTAATCTTTGGACTCCTGTCATAGAAGAGGTTAAAGCTTTTGGTGCGGCAGGCGATACATCTAACAGATCGCTTCTGTATATTTTCGGTGCAGGATTTATTGGAGGGCTTATTGCCTTAATGACTCCTTGTGTATGGCCTATGATACCTATGACTGTAAGTTTCTTCTTGAAAAGAAATAAGAAAAACAGAGGCAAGGCCATTAAAGATGCCATTATATATGGTTTGTCTATTATCGTAATATATGTATTGCTAGGATTATTAGTCACGGCTATATTCGGAGCAAGTGCATTGAACGAACTATCTACCAGTGCCTTATTCAACCTGATATTCTTTGGATTACTGGTATTCTTTGCGATTTCGTTCTTGGGAGCATTTGAGTTGGTACTACCCGCTTCATGGACTAATAAAATAGATAGCAAAGCCGATTCTACAACGGGAATTATCAGCATATTCTTTATGGCATTTACACTTGCCTTGGTATCATTCTCTTGTACCGGTCCAATTATCGGAACTTTACTTGTAGATGCTGCCAGCTCAGGTGATATTATAGCTCCGGCGGTAGGTATGTTTGCATTTGCCTTTGCATTATCTATTCCTTTTGCCTTATTTGCCATATTCCCTTCGTTATTGGAAAGTATGCCAAAATCGGGAGGATGGCTCAATTCGGTAAAAGTAGTGCTGGGATTCTTAGAACTTGCATTGGCTCTTAAGTTCTTATCGGTTGCAGACCTTGCTTATAAATGGGGAATTCTCGACCGTGAGGTATTCTTAGTTCTATGGATTGTAATTTTCACATTATTAGGATTGTATCTTTTGGGAAAACTGAAATTTGCTCACGACAGTGATCTTAAATATATATCTGTACCCCGATTGTTTATGGCAATTATATCTCTTGCCTTTGCTGTATATCTTGTTCCCGGACTTTGGGGTGCTCCCCTAAAATCGGTAAGTGCATTTGCTCCGCCTCACTTTACACAAGATTTCAATTTGTATGAAGGCAGCGTGCATGCTAAGTTTGACGATTACGAGGCAGGCATGGAGTATGCCAAGAAGAACAACAAACCTGTTATGATTGACTTCTCCGGCTTCGGTTGTGTAAATTGCCGTAAAATGGAAGCTTCGGTATGGACTGATCCTCGTGTAAAACATTCGCTGGAAAACGATTATGTACTGATTACTCTTATGGTGGATGACAAAGAGAAACTACCCGAAGTGATAGAAGTGGAAGAAAATGGCAAAACCACCAAGCTAAAAACAATCGGTGATAAATGGAGCTATTTGCAACGTCATAAATTCGGAACTAATTCTCAACCCTATTATGTATTGCTCGACAATGCAGGTAACCCCATCGGTCCATCTTATGCATACGATGAAAATGTAGATAAATATTTAAACTTCTTGAAAACAGGAGTCGATAATTATAAAAAATAAGTCACACTTTTCGAAGATAGCAGATTGTAATAAGTCTGCTATTTTCTTTCATTAATATCACAATGAATACAAGAGAACAAAAAATGGAGGCTTTTGGACGCTTGCTCGACATTATGGATGAGTTACGTGTAAAATGCCCTTGGGATGTAAAGCAAACAAACGAAAGTCTTAGAACAAACACCATTGAAGAGACTTACGAATTGTGCGAAGCAATTATAAAAGACGATAATCAAGAGATAAAAAAAGAACTGGGAGACGTACTTCTCCATATTGTCTTTTATTCGAAAATAGGTGAAGAAAAAGACGAGTTTGATGTTGCTGATGTATGCAATTCGCTTTGCGACAAACTCATCTACCGCCACCCTCATGTATTTGGAGATGATGCTGCAAAAACAGCAGGCGAGGTGGAACAATCGTGGGAACAATTGAAGCTAAAGGAAAAGGGAGGAAACAAAACCGTACTCGAAGGTGTACCCGCTTCTCTGCCATCTATAGCCAAAGCACATCGCATACAAGACAAAGCTCGCAATGCAGGCTTCGATTGGGACGAGAAAGAAGATGTATGGGCTAAAGTAAAAGAAGAGATAAACGAGCTGGAAACTGAAATCAGCTCTATGGATACCGATAAGATGGAAGCTGAATTCGGAGACTTATTTTTCAGTCTTATAAACGCAGCCCGATTATACAAAGTAAATCCTGATAATGCTTTAGAACGTACCAATCAGAAATTTATACACAGATTCAACCATATAGAGCAAGAAGCTAAAAAGCAGGGACGAAATCTGAAAGAGATGACACTCAAAGAGATGGATATTCTTTGGAACGAAGCTAAGAATATTGTTTTATAAAGTCTTTTATTAAAATAAGAACATATGCCTATCATATCCATTATAGTAGCAATTGACGAAAAGAACGCTATCGGCAAAGACAATCAGCTGCTTTGCCATTTGCCCAACGACCTGAAGTATTTCAAAAGCGTTACACAAGGTCACACAGTGATTATGGGGAGAAAAACTTACGAGTCTCTACCCAATGGGGCATTACCCAATCGCCGAAATATTGTTTTAAGCAGAAATGAGAATTTGCAACTTGAAAGATGTGAGATGGCAGATTCATTAGAAGATGCGATTACTTTGTGCAAAGAGGAGTCGGAGGTTTTCATTATCGGAGGAGCGACAGTATATGCTAAAGCCATCGAATTTGCTGATAAATTATATATTACCAACATTCATCACACATTCGAAGGCACAGACGCCTTTTTTCCGAATATAGATCTAAATAAGTGGATTGAAAGCTCTCGACTTAATAATGAAGCTGATGATAAAAACAAGTATGCACACACATTCGTAGTATACAACAAAAACAAGCAATAAAGATAAAAGTAAAAGAGGCTATACCAAATATCTGATAATAGCCTCCTTTTCATAGCATTAATAAGTATTAGGTTCGCACAACTATTGGTTGCTTTGGTAAGCAAAACAACGCTAAATAGTTAGATTCTTTAATGTTTCATTAAATCTTTTATTTTACTCAGTACATCTGTAAAAAACTGATTTTTCAAACTCAATTCATATCCTAGATAAAAGGATACGGGAAATATATCCAACTACAAAGAAGCCAAACACACCTTGCAATACCATAAATAGAACTCTCCTAAAAACACTTCGTTTTTATAGTTTTCCATATCTCCGTATACCCTTATAATGTATTTCTTTGTTTATTTGAATCTCAATATCATGCGGTTTCACCCAAAACACAAACATAAAGAAAGAATAACCAACCACAAACAATCATTTGCACACACAAAAATACAAACAAAACACATAAAGACAAAATAAAATCACAATTAAAATCAAAAAGAAACATTCAGGGAAGAAATTCAAACAAAGATCAAAGAAAACATCAACTTTAAACACATTTATCTATATTTGCTAGAACAGCTACACTTTGATATTCATAAAACATACAGAATGAAATACGCATCATATATAATAACTATTTTCCTTTGCTCCTTTTTAAACATATACGGACAAGGGAACTTAAACCGATCGTGGGAAAAACAAAACAGATCAATTCGGAATAAGGTTGTAACGTTTTCATTTACAGAGAAAAGGAATGAATTAGAACACAGTTATGCTCCTTGGGATAAAACTTCGTACGAGACTACAGGCAACATTTGGATCACACCTCAAAGTTTATATAAAAAAGAGACGAAATCCATTAATGGGAAAGTTGAATCTTCCTTATTACAATACAATCAACGAACCATGTTGGTTTCTGATTATGGAAGTGATACATTATCGACAGTTACAGTAGATCAACATCAGCGACAATTGTACCAAACGGCAAGGTACACCCCTACTCTTTTATTGGAATATTTCAAAAACAGAAAAACAAGGTTAGAGTCAGGCAGGGATTCACTATACAATATTTATCTTGAAACAATCAGCAAAGCGAGAGTGCGGCTTTTTATCAATAAAACGAGTGATTTAGTTGATAAAATAAGTATTCTGGAAAATGACGATTTCTTTGGGGATGTAAACTCAACCTTCGAATATCACTATACAAACCTGCAATCCGTATTTATTCCTCAAGAGATTTTAATCTCAAAAATAGACGGAAAGCTGCAAGATACTATTCAACTTCATTCATTTAAGATAGAGAGCAAATTACCTGTATTGTTAACAATGCCTCCACGGTATTCTCTCAGCGAGGAAACGCCTGTTATTCGTAAAATTAGTTTGGAGAGATACAATGAGCATATCTATTTCTTATACTCGGAACATACCGACAGCAAAAGTTTGGTTGTAGCATTTAAAGACTTCGTATTAGTAGCCGAAGCACCTCTCAATAGTGAGAATGGAGACTTGATGATCAGTACTATTAAAGAAAATTTCCCTGATAAACCCATTCGATTTTTCGCTTTCGGGCATCATCACCCTCATTATTTAGGAGGAGTAAGACCCTTTATTCACGACGAGGCAACCATTCTATCTGCAATGGGCGACTTTGATTATGTATCTTTTTTAGCAAGGAATCCACGTACATTGAACCCCGACAGTTTACAATTGGATAGAAAAACTCTGAAAATAAATATACTGGGAGAAAGAAGAACTATTACTGATGATAATTACTCGATGCAAATTATCAATATCGGAGAATATTCACACCACACCCAAGATTATCTCATATTCTATTTTCCGGCAGAAAAAGTAATTTTCGAAGGTGATTTGGTATGGATACCCAACGATGGCAGACCCACCCGAAAAGCGAGCAACAGACAAAAAGGGTTATATGAAGCTATCAGAAATTTCAACCTGAATGTAGAGACCATTTTTCAGTCGTGGCCTATCCATGAATTCAACTATAAATCTGAAATATCATTTAAAGAGCTGGAGGAATCTGTCAGTAATTGAATATTTAAGAAATAGCAAAATACATCATTAAACACAACTGTGTCTCTACAAATTAGAACATTTTGACATTCCGCTTCAAAAGACCTTTCGAGCGGATTTCTTTATGTATTTCTGCTATATTATCGGGAACTTCAGCATCTGCAAGCCAATTAATATCCACTCCGGTATTAATAGCCATATTCAGCAGTATCGGATTTTTCTCGATTGCTTGTGCTAATTCGTTTAATCCCGCTTCAAACTCAATCAGATAATCTTCATGCAAGGCTTTGATTGATATGAGTATTTTAAAAATCCGGGCTATTATATATATGCTTATTGCAGAGGTCTTTTTAAGATTCGACTGTGCTATTCTGGCATTATTGTTTTTCAACAGTTCATTCAACATCAACAAATTCAGGCTTGCATCGCCGTATTTATCTTTAGTTATCTTCACATTTTCGGTAATATCTGCACTCAGGGAACGGATATCAACCAGCAGAGAGTCTAAAGAAGAGAAACGATTTGTTGCCCACTCTATTTTCTGTTTTATATGAGCTTCCATTCTGGTTCTTCGATCCTGAACGCTGTCACCGCTTATCAGTTCAAAATGCAATTGGTTGGCTAAAATCACATCTCGTTTCAGCAATCGCAAAAGGAGTTTGTCCTTTTCTTTAGACGGTAATTGCAAAATTGCACTCTTAAATTCAGGATCGAATTTCATATCTTAGTAATGAATAAAATTTATAGCTATATTTTAGCCTTATAACCGGCTCATTATTAACAAATCCTTATTGTAATTTTACAGCCTTACCCGTCTTGCTGCTCTCAATGGCAGCTTCCAGAATCTCGACTACTGTAAGATTGTTTTCGGGAGCCGAAAGATCATTAGGTTTAACGGAAATATCTCCATTTACAACAGCCTTAAAATAAAGGAAGGCATCATTATATGGAGCAGCCATTTCGGGAATATCCAATAGGGTCTCTTTATCATCCTGATAAACACGCATCGAAGTTTTATTGTCCTGATATATGTAGCTTTTATCGCCATATATGTGCATATCTTTGCGGGAGATGGGCCAATTCCAGGATGCCATAGCAACTACAGTTACTTTGGGGTATTCGATTACAATGGTTGCATCATCATCAACTTTGGGGTAAACATTTGGTTTCTGTTGTTTCAACACTGCATAGACCGATAATGGCTTCTGTCCTTTCATCATCCATGTACTGATATTTGCTCCGTAACATCCGAAATCGATAACAGCACCTCCCCCATTCAATGCAGGATCGGTCAGCCAGTCTGTAAATTCGGGACCACAGCCTATTTCAATTGGACCTCCATGTCCGTCATAAATATTAATTCTGGATAAATTGCCTACAAAACCATCCTGTATCATATCATAAGCTTTATGTATAGTTGGATACCAGGTTGTTTCATAATTAGTCAAAAGGAAGATATTATTTTCCTTCGCCAGATCGAGCATTCGCTTTGCATCTTTGACATTCGTAGACAAAGGCTTTTCGACCATCACATGCACTCCGTATTTTGCGCAAGCTTCCACAACTCTCAGATGATCGTAAATACTCTCATAAACAATAACAGCCTGAGGTTTGGTTTTTACAAGCATTTCATCCAGATCCTGAAAAAACAGATCACTCGCTACTTTTTCTTTTAAAGCTTTGTTATTCCACAATGCCGTATTTTTTTCGGCAACTCCTACAACTTTAAAATCATTCCGATCAAGCCTGCTTATTACCTCCCACAGATGTCCATGAGATAATCCTACAACTCCTAAACGTAACGGCTCATTATTAGATGCTGACTTTTCTTGTTGTGCATACAATGCTGTACAAAAGAAAGAAATTAGAAAAATTAACCCGATGTTTTTGATTTTCATATTCGTTTTAAGTTATCAGATTGTAAGTAATTTAATATGATTAGAAACCGTATAGCTAAAAAAGCCAAAAGGTTTCAATCCTTCATTTGTATAATAAGAAGATACATGGTTTCTTGTTCATATCAGGCAATTGCTTTGCCCACTCTTTAATGGAGAGAGTCTTGATATATTCGTCTTCACATGTAATATTCATGGCAATGCAAAGCTTAGTAGAAGGCGTACAATTTTTAATGAGGTCTTCAACCAGTTTATGATTTCGGTAAGGCGTTTCGATAAACAACTGGGTCTGCTGCTCATTGTATATACGTTGCTCAAGTTGCTTAATCTTCTTTAGGCGCTCGCCTGCATCAATGGGCAAATATCCATGAAAAGCAAAACTTTGTCCGTTGAAGCCTGAGCCCATCAATGACATCAAGATTGATGAAGGGCCGACCAAGGGAACTACTTTAATGTTTTTGCGTTGGGCAATGGCAACAATATCCGCTCCGGGATCTGCAATAGCCGGGCATCCGGCCTCCGAGATGACACCTACTGAATAGCCATTGGCAATGGGTTGAAGATAAGCTTCTATCTGCTCCAGATTCGTATGCTTGTTCAACTCATAAAAAGTAAGATCATCAATATTTATCGAAGCATCTGTCTTTTTCAGGAAACGACGTGCCGAACGTATGTTCTCAACAATAAAATACTTTATGGAAAGAATCTGTCCTCTATTGTAATCAGGTAAAACCTGCTCAATGGGAGTTTCGCCTAATGGAACAGGGATAAGAATAAGTGATGCTTGCATTTTCTGAGATTAATATTTAAACAAAAATAAACCTTTTTCTTGATTGGTACAAAATATACGCATTTTCCCTTCTATAAACTCCTGTTTCTTTGAAGAAAAGATTATAACTTCGTTGTGCAAAACAGAAACAAAATATATGCTGATTTTGTTAAGGTCTCAGACCTTATTTATGATTTCAGTAATAATGCGAATCATCAACTAAGTTGAATTGTTTATCTATAATATAAGTAAAGTAACAAGAATGAGCAAGAGAAAATATAACTCGTAAAAAAAGTGTCACTTTTGTAACCTTTGTAACCTTTTTGAAAATAGGGATCTGAATTACAAACACTTACAAAATCCACAAAAGTGACACTTATACATCATTTACCGGTCACTTTTGTTTACTTTTTATAACTCTTGTCACCCTATTGTATAACTAAGGTCACAGACCTTTTTATTGCTTTGGCAAGTATAACAACTAGAGACAGTTATGCTGATGAAATATCACATTAAATATTTAACGCTAACTATTTAAGCTAGTGATTGTCATAAATAATTTATATCGTTCTATAATCTCGGACAATAAAGAATAAAATATGGAATCGTCTTCTAAACCTAAATTGTGGACTTTAAGTTATCTGAACGTTTGCGTAGCAAATTTCCTGATGGCATGCTCCTTTAATCTGCTGATGCCTTCCATTCCTCTATACATCACCGAACATCTGGGTGTTCCACAAACCAAAACGGGAATTGTGCTTGCATCGTATGCCATTGCAATTCTGATGATCAGACCTTTTTCGGGGTACCTTGTTGATTTGTATTCCCGAAAAAAAATCCTGCTGATTAGCTTTATCTGTTATGTTGCCATATTTTTCGGGTATTTTTATGCGGTCACCATCTTTGTATTTGTAATCGTTAGATTCTTTCATGGTATTACCTGGGGATTATCAACCGTATCGTCAAGCACTCTCGCAATCGATTTAGTGCCATCTGAGCGAAGAGCGGAGGGAATAGGATACTTTGGCACTTTCATGAACGTAGCTATGGCTATAGGCCCTTTTATTGCGATTCACATCTATCAGAACTATAGTTTCCAGATTTTGCTGTATTGTGCCATCTTTATGGGAATCCTCGGGATTGCAGCTGCATCATTTATCAAAGCACCCGAACGTCCAAAGCTGGAACGAGAGAAACTATCTTTTGACCGGTTCTTTTTACTCCCTGCCTGGCCCATATTTCTAAACCAATTGCTTCCGAGTTTCGCATGGGGCACTATCGGACCGTTCGTGGCTCAATATGGTAAACAAATAAATATACCTAACGCCGGTATATTTTTCTTATTCTGGGCCGGAGGGATTATTGTCTCCCGCATTTTCTCTGGACGTATAGTAGATAAAGGATACATCCATTTAGTTAATACTTCGGCAATGGGAATTGTTGCCATCGCATTTTTAGGCTTTGCCTTAATCCATAATATTGTTGCCTTTTGTGTATCCGGATTATTCATCGGAATAGGTTTTGGGATGATGTTTCCTGCACTTCAAACACTCTATATAAACATGGCAGAGAACAATCAACGAGGAACAGCTAATTCTACATATCTAGTAGGCTTCGATTTAGGTTTAGCATTAGGTATGTTAGTGGGTGGATACATATCGGGAATATACTCTTTTGAGGTACTTTTCTTAGTTGCATCCGGACTTTGTTTTTTCAGCGTCCTTGTTTATCAAACAATCTCCAAAAAACTATTTGAAAGAAAGAGACTAAGATAAACACATCATAAATAAGCAATTATAAATACGTTCAAGAATATAAAACCACTTTTATATAAAAGTATATTAATTAAAAATGAATAAATATTATAGATAAATATATTGCTATAATTGTAAAGAATCAAAAAACAAGAAAATAAATTTAAAACGAGTAAAAAAACACCTTTGAACTGAGATAAAAGCAAGACTTATTCTAGCTAAAAGATCATAAAAACAGACTAACAAAAGCCTATTTAAACGCCACAGGAGACCTCATTTATAGGCAAACTATAGAGATCAAAACAAGAAGAAATTGCCCGTCCTTATCTCTCCGAGAATTGCGTATTTGGACAAAGAACAGGAAGACCCTCGAAAAACGAGAATAAGAAAAGATAGCAATTTCAAGTTTTCGATACATTCTTTACACAAATAAAAAAGGAGATCGAATTGACCTCCTTTTTAAGTATATCGATATATGGCAGATTAAATATCCACAACAAATTTTCTTAAATCCTCATTCAGTAAAGCGGGAGGTACTGACCCTTTTACTTCATCAATAATAATACCTAGAACTCGTTCGCGTAAGAATTCTTTACGTGTAACAAGACTAATCTCACGAACAGGAGATATACCTTTCAATGGGCGGATATTTTGCTTTTGCTTATCGTTAAGCTGCTCAATAGCCATCTCGGGGATAATGGTTAAACCACTGTTGTTATCCACAATATTTATCAATGTGCTGATACTACCGGCCTCGTAAGTAAATAGTGAATGTGAACTCTTACGTTTACGCAGGTTACAAATACGCAATATCTGACTGCGGAAGCAATGAACTTCTTCAAGTAACCATAAACGATTAATATTCAGATCATCCTCTTCGAGTTCTTTTTTTGCATACAAAGAAGTTTCACGAGGTGAAACATAAGCATAAAATCGTTCGTAATAGATAGGATGCTCTTTAATCTTATCATTCTTCAAAGGTGTTGCCAAAATAGCTCCATCCAATGATCCATTAAGGAGGGCATCAATAATTTGCCCTGTTGTAGTCTCTTCTATAAAGAGCTCTATATCGTATCCGTTTTCTTCGTGTCTAAGCATTAGTTTAGGAAGAAGGTAAGGGGCAATAGTCGGAATAATTCCCAACTTAAAGACGCCTTTTACAATTCCTTTTTCCTCTTGTATTATTTCTTTCACCTGCTTTACTTGTGACACTATAACACGAGCCTGATTTATTATCTGAGTCCCGATAGGTGTCGGTTGCACAGGCAATTGACTACGATCAAAGATTTTCACCCCCAACTCGTCTTCAAGTTTCTGTATCATCATACTCAATGTGGGTTGCGTCACAAAAGATGCCTCGGCAGCTTTTGCAAAATGACGATGATTGTCAACCGCAATAATGTATTCCAACTGTTGTATGTTCATATGCGATAAAATAAATGACCATTATTAACTAATGGATATTATCAATTTAAAGGCAGCAAATATTACTGCAATATTGTTTAGTCATAACATGCTTCGGTTATCTACTTACCTAAGCAATAAAAAGGTCGGAGACCTTAATATTCTCTTTCCCCAAAAATAGATGTCCCTACTCTGATTATAGTTGATCCTTCTTCAATAGCAATCTTATAATCGTGCGACATACCCATAGATATCTCACAGAAACAGGAGTCATACTTAAAATACTTCTGTTTAAGCTCATCAAAGAACACCTTTAGTGATCTGAATTCTTGCCTAATCTGATTTTCATCATCAGTATTGGTTGCCATCCCCATTACACCTGCAAGCTGAATATTCTTCAGAGCTTTCCAATCTTCATTTTCCAGTAAATCTCGACACTCATCAAAAGTAAAACCATACTTACTATCCTCTTGAGCAATATAGATTTCAAGCAAACAATTTATTTTGCGACCTACTTTGGATGCCGATTTATCGATTTCAGATAATACTTTCCAACTATCGATACTCTGAATTGTATGAATATAAGGGACTACTGTCTTTATTTTATTAGTCTGTAGGTGCCCTATTAAATGCCACTCGATATCTCTCGGTAAAACCTCCTGCTTACTATCAAGTTCTTGCACCCGACTCTCTCCAAAGACCCGTTGCCCTGCTGCATAAGCTTTCTCTAAAGCTTCTTTGGGATGAAACTTAGACACCGCTACCAACTTTACGCCTTCGGGCAGTAAAGATTTTACAGCATCCAGGTTTGCACTTATACTCATATTTATTCTTCTTTCAGATATTCTATCTTCGTCTTCTCTGCTGTTTCGTAAGGAAAAACGTCCATAAGCATAGTTTCGTTGATTGATGCAATCACATAATCAGCCATGGTACCTTCCATTCCTTTTTCAATCACGGCCAAAGCTTCTTTAAGATCACAAGCCTGAGCCAACATGCTCACTGCAGTTTTCTTTTCAGTTCCGCTCTTTTCATCCAGTGTGATAAAATAGATCTTAGTTTTAAAATAGCGATCGCCATTTTCGTTAAAGAATAATTCAGCTAATTTAGCTCGCTTGATATCAGCAATTGTAAAATCTCCGGATATATATGGCTTCAACTCTTCTATTATACGAGCTTCGGCTTCTGTAAATGACAAAGCATCCACTAAATAAGGTTCGGTTACTTTCTTCAGCGTTCCGTTTTCCATCGTTTTATCGTAGGAAACTTTGCATTCAAACCAATTATGCATAGGATAATTTTATTTATAATTAATCAGTTTTAGGTCTCAGACCTTTTATTATTTTGGTAAGCATTAGTCTATTTGACAGTTACGCCTTGAAAACAAGGCTATACATATTAAATACGACCTATATGCTGAAAAGCTCTTTATGAAAAACTTTTTTTAGACATAAAGAGCTTTCTTTAGAAAACAAAAGTAGCAATTATTTAAATAAGTCAAACCTCAATTATAAATAAAATTTATCGACCATCTGTGATTTTTTATAAGTACCGAAAAATATGTATTGCTATATTTGGGCATTATAACTTTCTAGATGTGTTTCACTTAACAGAATAGTCCAAAGGTCGGCTATCTTACAATTTTCTTGCACCGTCTTTGATTATCACATCATAAACCTTAGGTTTGATTTTGAATTTTTGTTCGTAGCTTTCGGTTGCACGCTTGATAAAACCATCATGTAACTCATCCTTCACAAGATTAATGGTACAACCTCCGAAACCTCCCCCCATAACACGAGAGCCGGTTACACCGCACTGACGGGCAACATCATTTAAGAAATCCAATTCAGGACAACTCACTTCGTATTTACGGCTTAAGCCGATATGAGTTTCATACATCTTTTTGCCGACAGTTTCATAGTCACCTTTCTTAAGTGCTTCACAAGCATCCAACAGGCGTTGAATTTCCTCGATCACAAATTCTGCACGGATATAATCTTCTGCACTTACCTCGTTAGCTACTTCTTTCAACATATCCAATGTAGCATCTCTCAAGAATTCTACTTCGGGATGATATTTACGGATATATGAGGCTGCATTTTCACACGACTCTCTACGCTTGTTGTAAGCAGAAGATGCCAGCTCATGCTCCACGCATGTATTGATTAAAACCAATCGGTATCCTTTAGGATTGAAAGGTACATATTCGTATTCTAATGATCGACAATCTAGACGGATAAGCGATCCTTCTTTTCCGAAGCAGGATGCAAACTGATCCATAATACCACATTTTACTCCTACATAGTTATGCTCGGTAGCTTGTCCTATTTTAGCTAGTTCGAAACGGTCGAAACCTAAGTTATACATATCATTCAGGGCAAATCCGAAACAACTTTCGAGTGCTGCCGAAGAAGACATTCCTGCGCCTAATGGCACATCTCCTGCAAACACAACATCAAAGCCCTGTATCTTGGCTCCTCTCTTGATCATTTCCAGACATACTCCATAAATATATTTACCCCATTGTTTGATTGGAATATCATCTAATCCAAATTCGTCCATCTCTTCGAGGTCTAAAGCATATGCTCTTACTCTGTCAGGTGTACCATTGGGTTTTATTATACAATACATAGCTTTGTCTATAGCACCCGGCAATACGAATCCACCGTTATAATCGGTATGTTCACCAATCAGGTTAATACGTCCGGGAGCAGTGTATATTACACCACCTTCGCCAAATAATGACTGAAATTTTTCTTGGATTGCAGCAGTTTTCATGGTTTTGGAATATTTTTATATGGTTAATTATAATTATTTTTCGTATATAGATTACAGTAAATTATTTCATAGTATACTATTAAATTCGGATAAACAGCAAGTCAAGATCTTGACTTAATCAGTATTTACGGCTTCGAATTTATAGGTGGTGTAAAATTAACATTTATTTCTTTACTGAATAACGTTTTTTGAACAAATGGGAACTTTTTTGTTCTTTTAACTATGACATAGCCTGATATCCTATACAGAGTGATAGTTTAAACTGGTACATAATTCATTACATATTCTTTTGTAGAAACAAATCGATCAAATACGTACCTTTTAAAGGCACACACCTTTTATCTGTCTTGACAAACATAACAACCGGAGATTGTTCCAATTCTGAAATATATCATTCAATACTTGACTCCTACTTAAGCGCAAATTCATACCTTTGTATCTAAATTTAGACTAGTATTTGATCTCATGGAGAAACTCCGACCAATCATGTTTGCCGGAACAGGCAGCGATGTTGGCAAAAGCGTAATTGCAGCCGCTTTTTGTCGCATATTTTTGCAAGATGGTTATCATCCCGCACCTTTTAAAGCTCAAAATATGGCTCTCAACTCTTTCGCAACCCCCGAAGGGCTGGAAATAGGACGGGCACAAGCCGTGCAGGCAGAAGCCGCAGGTATTCCTTGCCATACGGATATGAACCCGTTGCTACTGAAACCGACTACCGATAAAGTAGCTCAAGTAGTATTAAACGGAAAACCATATGGCAACCAAAGTGCTTATCAATACTTCAAGAAAGAAGGGCGTGATGTTCTCCGAAATGCAGTAAATGATGCATTCGATCGTTTAGAAAAGCGGTTCAATCCCATCGTAATGGAAGGTGCAGGAAGTGTTTCAGAAATAAATCTACGCGAAACCGATATTGTAAATCTCCCTATGGCTATACATGCGGGAGCTGATGTTATTCTGGTGGCGGATATCGACCGTGGCGGAGTATTTGCAAGTGTGTACGGCTCCATAATGCTTATGACGGAAGAAGAACGAAAACATACCAAAGGTATTCTTATCAACAAATTCAGAGGCGACATGAGGCTCTTTGAATCGGGTGTAAAGATAATAGAAGACCTTTGTGGAACTCCTGTTATAGGAGTTGTGCCTTATTACAAAGACATTTACATCGAAGAAGAGGATTCTGTTATGCTCCAGACCAAGAATCTACAGGCATCGCACGATAAAGTAAATGTCGCGGTTATACTGCTCAGGCACTTGTCCAATTTCACCGATTTCAATATGCTCGAACGCGATCCCCGTGTTCATTTATATTACACTAATAATACTGATGAAATTGAGAAAGCCGATATAATACTTATTCCCGGAAGTAAAAGTACACTTTCGGATCTCTACGAATTACGACGCAATGGCGTTGCCCAAAGCATCGTCAAAGCTCATAAAGATGGAGCCACAGTGATGGGTATTTGCGGAGGTTACCAAATGATGGGGCAGGAAGTATGTGACCCATTGCATGTAGAAGGATCAATAGAACGATTACCGGGATTAGGACTTCTGCCGATCTCTACGGAAATGCAAGGCGAGAAAGTGACACGACAAGTTCAATTTTCGTTTCTTGATTCTGAGTCGTCATGCGAAGGCTACGAAATACACATGGGTACAACAGTTCCTGTTGAAGGTGCTAAAGAAAATCCCCTCAATCGTTTGACCGACGGAACTACCGATGGCTTTTACCTTAACCGAAAATGCTTCGGCACATACATTCACGGTATCCTAGATAACGGAGTATTTATTGATTTTTTACTCGAACCTTATGCTGAGAAATTATCAAGTGAGCCTTTCGATTTTAAAGCATACAAAGAAGAACAGTATAACAAATTGGCCGACCATGTACGCAAAAATGTAAATATGGATCTGGTGTATAAAATATTGACGACCTGAGATGATAACAGGACATGGCGATGACGCCTATCAATTCGACCACAAGATTGTAAGTAATTTCAGCTCTAATGTCTACAATAAGTTTGATCTGAAAGACCTGAAAGAGTATCTGTGGACAAATATTTCCTCAATACATTCTTATCCTGAACCCGATGCACTTACATTGAGAAAGTTGATCGGAAAAAAGTTGGGAATCTCAAAGGACGAAATAGGCGTTACAAACGGAGCTACAGAGGCAATCTACCTCATTGCTCAAGCCTTTAGAGGGAGTAAAACAGCGGTACTGATCCCGACATTCAGAGAATATGAGGATGCTTGCGAGATACATGACCACAATCTCTACTATATTGACTCACTAGAAGATATTCAACCCGACACACAATTGGTATGGTTGTGTAACCCTAATAACCCGACAGGCGAAATATATGACAAAGCATACCTGGAAAGAATAATATCAAACAATCCGAACACTTGTTTTGTTATAGATCAATCGTATGCAGCATTTACTAACCATATTATTTGGAGTGCTTCGCAAGCGTTGAAATTCAACAATGTCATTTTGCTTCATTCTTTAACTAAATGCTATGCAATTCCCGGATTACGCTTGGGCTATATTACTGCTCAAAAAAATAAGATAGACAAGATTAAGCATTACAGTATGCCTTGGTCGGTGAATCAATTGGCTCAATTAGCAGGTTTATATTTATTAGACAATGTATCATATGATTTCTCTGATTACTTACAGGAATCTCAACGTGTACAAAAGCAATTGGCGGAAGTATCGAGAGTCAAAGTACATACTTCGGGAATGCACTTCTTTCTGTGCCAATTAGAACTAGGCAAAGCTGCTGATCTCAAAAAGTATCTAGTCGAAAAGTACGGTTTTCTAATTCGAGATGCTGCTAATTTCAGAGGACTGAATGAAAGCTACTTTCGCATTGCAGTGCAAGAAAAATCAAATAATAACCTACTCGTAAAAGCGATCAAAGAATGGACAAGGTCTCAGACCTCTCTATTGATTGGGTAGTATAAAAAACAAAGACTGTTATGACTTTAGAATATACCAATAGTAGTATTCTTTTACTGATAATACCTCTCATTATTGGATGGATTGCAGATCGGTTGTTTGGAGACCCATTATCACTCCCTCATCCGGTTGTAGCCTTTGGGAAAATAATAGCAAGGGGAGAAAAATTATTGAATAAAGGTACGTCCAGAATATTCAAAGGGGCAGCTTTTTCTATATTTTTGATTGTAGGATGCTTTATTCTTTTCTTCTATCTAAATAAAGTACTGATCTCTATAAATCCATATTTAGCGATCGGATTCAATGCTGTAATGGTATTCTTCTGTCTGGCAGGAAAAACTCTTGCAAATGAAGTAAGAGACGTTTTCATCGCAACCGACAAATCGGCAGAAGACGGCCGCAAACAGGTCGCACGAATTGTAGGACGAGATACATCTCAATTATCGCCCCAACAAATACGGACGGCTGCACTCGAAACTTTATCAGAGAATCTAAGCGATGGAGTTATCGCACCACTCTTCTGGTACCTATTATTAGGAGTACCGGGTATGGTCGCCTATAAAATGATCAATACACTGGATTCGATGATCGGATACAAAAACGAACGGTACAAAGATTTTGGATGTTGGGCAGCACATATAGATGATATTGCCAATTATATTCCTGCCCGATTAACTGCCCTATTAATGCTTATTGTCAGTAGTAGACTGTCTTTACTATCTTTCATTTCTAAATATGGATCACAACATGCCAGTCCCAATTCAGGGTATCCCGAATCTGCTTTAGCAGGTATCCTCAATTGCCGGTTTGGAGGACCAAACCATTATTTTGGTCAATTAGTGGATAAACCCTATATAGGAACTACAGACAGAGATATTACTACTGAAGATATGCAGGTAGCAGTCAACATAAATCAACGAACAGAAATACTTATGATTTTAATAATCATCGCATTGAGTATCACTAATATATTTCCTTTACTTAATTAAATTGATCATGAAAATATATACTAAAGGTGGCGATAAAGGCAAAACAGGAATACACGGAGGTCAACGAGTAGATAAAGATGATATTCGTATCGAAGCTAACGGAACTATTGATGAATTAAACTCGATGATCGGCGTAGTACGGGCATACCTTCCACGAGAACACGAATTTCAGGCTGTATTATTCAAGATCCAAACCGAATTAATGGTGGTTATGTCTCATGTGGCAACCCCTTCCGAAATGCGGGAAAAGAATCCGAATAAGCTCCCCGAAGATCTTGCTAAATTCTGTGAAGAGTGTATGGATAGTATGACTGACAGAATGGGCGAAAGTAAAACCTTCGTTTTACCGGGAGGAACACTCGCTTCAGCTCATCTACAATTGGCAAGAACCATTGCAAGAAGAAGCGAACGCCGTTTATGGACGTTGAATAAACAAGATGAAGTTCCGGCAAATATACTGCAATTTATAAACCGTCTGTCTGATCTTTTCTTTACGATGGCTCGATTCGATATGTTTCAAGAAGGAACAGATGAAGAACGCTGGCACGACTTTTTATATAAACGTAAAAAGAATGATGACTAAATGGCTAAAGAAATTATATTTATCACAGGAGGACAACGATCCGGAAAAAGCAGCTATGCTCAGCAAATAGCTCTATCATTATCTGAAAACCCGGTCTATCTGGCAACTTCGCGAATTTGGGACGAAGAACACCAAAAGCGTATCGAACGCCACAAAGCAGACAGAGGCACTGAATGGACTAATATAGAAGAAGAGAAGCAATTAAGCAACCATCGGCTTGAAAACAGGGTTGTATTGGTAGATTGCGTTACTTTATGGGCTACAAACTTTTTCTTTGACAACAATTCGGATGTAGATTTATCTCTAGCTATGATAAAGGAAGAGTTTGATAAGCTAATTCAGCAAGAAGCTCAATTTATTTTCGTTAGTAATGAAATCGGATTAGGAGGAACGTCTGAAAATAAAGCACAAAGATTATTTATGGATCTGCAAGGGTGGATAAATCAATATATTGCATCTAAAGCCAATAAGGTATATCTGATGGTTTCGGGAATACCTCTTCAAGTTAAGTAATATGTACAAATATAAAGAGCTGCCTTTACAGACAGCTCTTTTTTATTTCTATAATATAGGATATATTAATTTCTCTTTGTAAACACCCAAGCATCGTTTAATTTAGGATTGCTCTTCTTAAATGAAGCCAAGTATTTTTCAGCTTGAGCTTTGTCTTCAAAAGACGCTACATATATTCTATTACGGTCTCCTGAATTAACTATATTAGCATCCTTATATCCTCTATCCTTAAACGTCTTAAGAGCTTTTTGTGCTTCTGATTTGCTGCCAGCACTACCTATTATCACAAAGAATTTTGGTTCAACAGCCTTCTTCACGGTAGGAGTTTCTGCAACAGTAGTAGCTTTGGCAACCTTTGCAGGTTCTGCTTTTTGAGTAACAGCAGGAACAACCTTTTCTATTTTAGGTTCTTCTTTCTTTACCTCAACTTCTGTAATCGGAGCTTCAACATCGGTTTCACTTATAATTTCCTCCGGAGAAGAGATATCTAATGAACTATCAGATAAAATTTCGATAGAATTTGAATGGTTAGCGGAAGCCGAAATCAAATCTGTAAAAAATCCTGATTTCTGTACATTATTGTTTTCGTTCTCAGAAATAGGAGTAGAAGTGACAAAAAAGACCAGAATAGCCGCTGCAGTTGCACCAACTCCGGCAAATACTCTTTTATAAATCGAGCGTCTATTATTGACAATAGATACTTTCTGTATTTCCTGAATATCAACCAATCTTCTAATATCCAGCACCGACAATCCAAATGTTTCTGAATGAGAGGCTGAGATATTATGATTAGGCTCAAAGCTCAAACGGCCATCCGTTTCTTGTGACAATTTACCCAACAATCCTAATTGTATGGGTTGTCTTAAAGCAAGGATCGTATTCAACCTCTTCACCACATCTCCGATACGTTTGCAAGCAATATCATATGATATAGAATATGCATTCATATATGACTCCGCCAACAAACCATCGTTATACTTAAGATCGGGGTTAAAACCAACGGTAACCCTTGGTGGTGTAATAGAACCATCGGCAGCTATTTTAGCCACTTCACGATTCAATACAAAACCTCCAAAATCCGGTATAATCACACAGTCATGCTTCTGTATCAGGTAATCTATATGGGACGTAAATTCTTTCATATTACAAATATAAGAGATAGTATCTAAGGAATCATTCTTTTAAGTTATTAAAATCAGATAGAATTTTTTTATATCTAGTAATCTACTGAATACCAATTACGATCTAATTTTTCGAGATTTTAAGGTTGCAAAAAACACAAATAATGCTACATAACATATAAATACAGCATGCTGCAAACTGAAATATTTGTTAACATTGCATATCGAATCCTTAAATCTAATACTATTTCTTTTTCAGAATCTCATTGAATAGACTCTCATACCGAAACACTATTGACTTCCACGAATATTTATTGATAATTTGTGCTTTATTACTCTCTATAAAAATCTTCTTTTTTTCGTCACCTAAAGAATTAATATTACAAATCATAGAGGCGACTTCTGTATCCTTAACAAAGTATAAAGCATTAATGTTCAACACCGCTTTGTTAAACTCATTATCATGTGAAGCAATCAATACTTGAGAAGCCATTGCTTCTAACAATGACGGGTTGGTACCTCCCACAGAATGTCCGTGAAAATACAATGTGCTATAATGGCGAAGACTATCCAATACCTCTTTTTTATACACTGTACCCAGAAAATGAATATTAACATTACGATATTTTGCTTGAAGAAATCTTCCATATTTTGTTCCGGCATTACCGATTATCAAAAATGGCCGGGAATCATTCGACAAAATATATCCATCAAGAATCATTTCGATATTATTCTCAGGTTCTAAACGGGCGATCACGAGAAAATAATTATTAGCTGTCACATTATAGGGAGATAGCAAATTCTCATCGAAGTGTTCAACTATGTCAGCCCCATAAGCAATACAAAACGATTCTGCATTAAACTCTTTCTTGTAATATTTTTGGATTGCTGAATTATCGGAAACTAAATAATCAGATTTACGAACTGCTATTTTCTCCAGTTTCTTAATCAGTTGGCGAGTAAAATAATTCCACTTGCTTCTTTTCCATTCTATCCCATCCATATTGGTAATTACAATGGGCGAATTTTTCTTTAGCAAATAATAAGAGGGTGCATTACTATGGTAGCCGGCTTCGTAAATAATATCAAAATCCTGTTTCAAAGCATCCTTCATACACAGGTAGTCATATACAAAATTAGCGGCCGCACCTATTTGCTTCTCAGGACTATATATCTTTCTGATGGTAACACCTCTGAACTCCGGCTGATCGTATTCATGAAAATGCACGTTATATACTGTCACAGAATGTCCTAGTTCGACCAATCCGACAGACAGGAATTCTGCGAACTGCTCAAATCCCCCATAACTATTGGGGATGCCTCTGGTTCCTAGTATGGCTATTTTCATTTATTATTTAAAGATAATCAATTCTTCATTAGTTCTCCGAGATAGTCATTAGCTGCTCTCTCCCAAGTAAAATTCCCTGCAATTTTTATCAATTCATTTCTATCTACATTATAAATCTGACTTATTTTGTTATCTACAATCGCTTCATTAGACAACTCTGATTCTAAAATCTTTATATCTTTTCCAGAGGATAGCTCGTCATTTACTTCATTTTCCGCATTAGTAATGACCGGACAACCTCTCGCAAAAGACTCCAAGAGGGGAAAACCAAAGCCTTCATATTTGGAAAGAAAAATAGTAGCCAATGCATTTTTATATAGGACATCTAATTCTTCATCAGATACAAATCCTAAATATGATATATCTTTATCATTTGTAATATACTGCAGAAAGATTTCTGCATCCTCCTTGCAATAATCATTAATTCCCCCAACAAATTTCAATTTAATTGAAGAATGTAATTTCTTGTAAGTCTGAAATAAAGTTACAGCCTCATATAATTTCTTTGCATAAGGATCAAGCCTGCCTACTATCAGAAAATATACCTCATTAGAATCAGAATCTTTTTCATTACTTGATAAAATAACTTCATGACAAAGGGTAATCCCATTGTATATTACTTTAACGGATTTATTATCCACTTCTTTTGGAAATGCCTTTTCAATCTGTGCTTTTACAAACTTTGAAATAACAACAACCTTACAAGCTCTTTTTAATGATAATTCTATCATCTTTTTCCTAAACAAAGTCCGTAAGAAACCAAATTTATTTTCTTCTTCAAAATCATTTAAATCATGAATTATAGGGATTGAGTTTTTTACAGATTTTCCAACTATAGCATCTGAACAATACAAAACGTATTTTGCTCTTTTCACGTAAGGCAAGAATGGCAGTATAAACAAAAAGTAAAATTTAGAAAAAATACTTTTCCGTAGTAATATAGGTTTGACAATTGCTAAATCCTTATTTTGGGGCAGCAGATGTACACTATTATTATAAAAATCATTACTAACGATTAATGTTATTCTATAATCTTTACCTAATATTTTCTCAATCAAAAGAGGAAGCAATCTTTCCATGAATACCCCAACTCCCAACTTATGTCCATAATAACATGCTATAATTGTTATTCTCTGTTTCATATATACTCCTATCCTTCATTTATTTCAGAAAATAAGTCTACCCATTGAGGCATAATATTCTCAGGGAGAAAACACTGTATGCTTGCTCTTCCATTTTGCCCCATTTGCTTTCTTAATTGCTCGTTATCAATTAAAAAAGATATTTTCTCAGACAGTTTATCTATATTTCTAGCTTCCACTAAAAAACCGTTCTCTCCATTTGTTATAATTTCAGATAATCCATCCGAACATTTAAAAGCAATACAAGGCAATCCGCAAGACATAGCCTCGGGAAGAACCAAGCCAAATGCCTCGCTTATTGAAGGCATCACATAGAGAGAACTTTTCAGATATTCATCTGAAATATTTTTCACCGAAGGATGTATTCGTATATTATTTTTTAGTCCTAAATCTGAAATTTGTTTTTGTAAATTTTCAAGTTCTGCACCGTTCCCGAAAATTACTAATTCCCAATCGGAATGCTTTTGAGAGACTGATCGCCAGGCATCAATCAGATACGAAAAACCTTTTTCTTTACTCAAACGTCCTACACTTATTACTTTCTTTTGAGTACAATCGGTCGTAGAATCGGGAAAAAAAGGTAAAGGGTTAGGAATACTCACAATGCGATTATTAAATCCCGCCCAAAGTCTTTTTTCACTTTCAGAAAGTACGACCAAAGCATCGTAATATTTAAGAAATCGCTTTCTCCGAAAATCAGTTATCAAAGTAAAAAGCTTCGATAATAACGTTTGATTACTCAAACTCACTTCTATTTTTTTATGGTCTTTAGATAAATGGCTCTCAGCTATTTTTCTGCTCCCATCCTTTATCTTACAAAGAATAGATACCTCATGCGTACAAGTCGAAATAACAATATCAGCTTGTATTTTTCTTAATATCTGCTCTAAGCGAATTCTATGTTGTTTTCTTTTATGTATCTGATTCTTTAGTCGTTTGGAGAAAGGAAGTCCATCTAACTCTCGATAATTTATACCTAAATCGAAAAAATGTATTTTAGAGGAGAAGTCAAAAAAGTTCTCTCTTGATTCCCTGTCTGTTGTAATTATAGTCACATCATATCCCATAACATCTGCAAAGTAATTAGCCTTGCAACAGATGCTACGCTCCATTCCTCCCGCTTGAGAAGAATCTATGAGACAATATACAATTTTCATTTCTCGAGTTGTTCTTTAATTTAACAGATTATTATATAACAAAATATTTGATCACTATTTCAAACTCATATCATTATATTCAATCTTCCTTCGACTCAGGATCAAATAACTCATCTTCTTCGTATCGATAACGATATAATAATACCCAGAAAATATTATTACCAATTATCACACTATATAATAACAACGATTCCATCAATCCATATACCAAAAAGCTGATAAAAACCGCTATTAAAATAAAATTCTGTTGTTTTACCATATTCTTTACCGCAAAGAACCATAGCCACACAAAATAAACAAAGACTAAAACTCCTGCTTCAAATAACAAATGCAGATACGAGTTATCAACTATAATATAATCGAATGCCGTTGTACCCAAAAGATATTGCAAAGGGGTTAACCCATCCAATAATTCTTTATATAAAGTAAGTCTCTTACTCAACAGGATATTTAAGACAGGATAATCATTTACATTTATGGCAAAGTAAATAGTCAATGCTGCAAATACGATTGGCAACAGATATAGTACATATCGGGAATAACCTATTCTGTAATCTCGTTTAAACCTTGATCGCAAACTAAAATAACACAAGACCAGAACAAAGCTGATTACTGCAATAATAAAGCTACGTGAATCGGTCTCCACATACAAATACACAGATACTAGGAACAAAAAGCCTAACAGTATCCATATAAAATTACGATACTTAGAGATATAACAATATAACAATATAGAGATAAACAGTCCCCAATAATAAAGTGCCGCTGCATTGGGATGCCCATATCCAAAATCGTAACGTATGCGTATTGTACTGATGGCTTCCGCTTGAATCATCTGTCCTGTTCCCACAAACAGAAGCATTAACAAGGCTGTGCCTCCCAATATAATTATGTTGTATCGTAAATAGGTTTTAAGATTAAGTGTCGATATACATTGCATCAAAACAATAGGGGTCAGCACATTCTGTTTATAAGGTGTGAATTGTGCCAGAGATACGATAATAAGTATCCCCAACCAATATAAATACTCCCGACGCATGGCTGTATAATCGAACGACAAAAGGAAAAAGAAAAAAGTGAGAATAGTCAATATCTCTTGCCTTTCCCCCAACACAACCGTAAACAGGAATCTGAGATTGAGAATCAATAACAGAATGAATATACTTGGTCGTCTTATTTTCTCTAAAACTTCATTCATTACCAGCTCCTTTCTTTACCTAGCCAATTAGACACTCCGTACTTAATCTGCTGCACATAGCTCATACCAAGCCCTTCGGAAACAGTCAGCACCCATTTCCAATTCTGATAACAAAGCTGAACAACACCAACCGCTAAGATAGCTCCTACGATACCCCAATCAAAATACCGAATAAAAACAGGTATCAGAATGAAAATCCCTAATGCCGACCATAACGATGATGCCAGATAAGGTACTTTATTTTCGGAAGATATTAAATTCAACGCCAATGTCTGATTAGAATCCAGTAAGTACACTACAAATAATAACGCCAAAGGCAAAGTAGGTAAAAACGTAGTACCACTACCAATAAAATCTAACGCCCAATCACCCAAGAGCAATATTGAAATACAACCTATAATATATATGAATAAGAAAAGCACCAAACTCTTGGAATAAATACGACGAATAACATCCAGTTCTTTAGTCACCCAACTTTGCGAAATATAAGTTGAATAGCTATAATAATATAATAGAGATACACTTCCAAAGACATTTACCACTTGTATACTCAACCCGTATTTTGCTACAGTAGCCAGAGGCAAAAACAAAGAAGCATAAAACAAGCTTCCTCTTGTGGAAAAGAATAATGCCATATTAGCCAAACCCAATTTATAGGTGTTTTGCCAAATAATCCCCATGAGGTCTTTAGCCTGTATTTCGGTTTGTTTAAGTGTTTGTCTTAATCCATCTTTATATGCCAAAATATCTCCTACAATAAAATTAATAATAGTAGAGATACAATTGGCTATTGCAATTCCTAAGATTCCATATCCCGAATACAACAGTCCGAAAACCAAAACCATATATACCAACCTATTGATGATAACAAGCTGATTAAATTCTTTAATATATCCGCGTCCTTGAAGAATACAACTGAAATAAAGGCAATAAAAACTGGCTACCACACTCAATGAATAGAGAATCCAAGAAGTTATAATAACATCCTGATCGTGCAAATCTCTTGACAAGTGGCGAATATATAACGAACCAATCAGTATCAGAAAAACGATCATAACAGCCGACACGCAGCTATAAAAGCGACGCATAGCATGTATAAGACTCTTGATCAGTGGGAAATTAGACTCGCCCAGAACATCGGCATCGGAGTCAATACCCTCTTTAATCAAAGAAGTAGCACCGCCAAAAGCATAAGATATATTGCGGGAAAAAGAGGTCTGAAACACCAAACCGATAAGTGTGGCAAACATGCCGAGATTGACAAAAATGTACCAAATACCCAACATATTGGATGGTAAATAACGAAAAATAGCAGGCAATATGAAAATATTAGCCCCAATATTACAGCCTTGAGCTATATATCCCCATACAACATCTTTTCTGGTGATAACTATTTTACTCAATATCTTGTGTTATTTTGGTTTGCCTGTATTTGCACCATATCCATAACCATAAGCGGCTTTGGTAGTGGTTCCATTTATTACGATGGACAGTTTTTTCAATTTCTGTTCTTCAACAATAGATTCTGCTAATTTCAGATACGATTTGTTTGTATAATTGGCTCTAAACAGATATACTGTTGTATCGGAAACCCTGTCGAGACAGAATGTATCGGAAACCATTCCCACAGGAGCCGTATCGACTATTATATAGTCGAAGTTCGCACGCAAATAGGTGAACATTTCCTCCAAGCGATCATTCAGCAATAATTCTGATGGATTAGGGGGTATAGGTCCCGCAGGAACTACATATACATTGGGATGCAGATCGGGACGATGTATTATAATCTCTTCGGGTTTCATATCATCCGAAGCCAAATACAAGGTCATACCATCTTTTCTGTTTATACTTAAATATTCGGTCAGTTTCGGGTTACGAATATCCAGCCCGACCAATACCACTTTTTTATTTTTAATCAATGAAAACGATAGTGCCAAATTGACTGTAAAGAAAGATTTACCCTCACCACTCACACTTGATGTTACCAAAATTACCTTATCATCTTTCTTCATCAAGAATTGAAGGTTAGTTCTCACCAACCTGAACAACTCGGCAGTAGAAGTACTCACGCCCTCGGCAACAGCAACATTTCCGGCATTTTTATCAAGACAGATTTCACCCAAGACAGGCACTGATGTAGCCTCTTCCAATTCGTCTTTCGATGCTATTTTAGTTTTAAATATATCCAGCAGATAAATAATCAGAATAGGAATCATTGCCGCAAAAAGCAGAGCAATACCCAACGTTATCATCTTACGGGGCGCAACAGGTTTCCATATATTATACGCTCCATCAATTACTTTTGCTTTAGGCGTAGTCGAAGCCAACGTCAATTGAGTTTCCTCCATTTTTGTCAACAAGAATATATAAAGGTCTGATTTCACTTTTCTCTGACGTTCAATCTCCAGATATTCACGTTCCTGTCTGGGCATTTCTGACATGCGAGATTGCATCTCTCCTTCAAGCCCTGCCCAATCTTTCTTGCGAATACTAATATCTTTACGTGCATTGCGAATACTGGTTTCTACATTCTTTCTCAGTAATCCGATTTGTTCATTCATTACAACAACAGCAGGATTTTTATCTGTACTATTTTGTAACAAGTGGCTCCTTTCCAATAAAGCAGCATTATATGAACGAATTGCCTCCAAAGCATTACTCGAAACAGCCGTATTAGTCGGAATCAGTTCATATTTATTTTTAGGGTCAGAAATAAAATTCTCCAACATATCGGCTATACTCAATTGAATATCAATCTCCGTATTTTTCTCTTGAAGATCATTGTATTTCTCAATAAAGACAGTAGATTCAGCCGTAATGTCTGTTATATTATTTTGTTTCTTGAAGTTTTCAAGATATTTCTCTAAATCGTTCAATTCAGAAGCTAAAAGGTTGATACGCTCCTTTATAAAATCGGCAGTATTTTCAGCTTCTCTGTTCTTATCCGATTTTGCATCGATATTGTATAACTCTACCAGTTTATTCAGTATATCTTTGCCCCGTTCTCTATTTACATCTCTAACGCTCAAGCTGATTATATCCGAACTATTACCTGCTGCACCAATCATAATCCGACTTCGGAACTTCTCAGCTGCATAGTCTAAACCTGATAAAAATACTTCTATCGTATAACTATCTTTACCAATAGATTTGCCCGAATAGTTTAAAGAAAAACTGCCATAGGGAGTCTTAACATCGGCAGGTAATGAGTTAAACTGAAACTCCCCTACCTTATCCCCGTCAATCTCGGCTTTTACCTCAACAGATTTACCCTTTACATCAATCTTAAACTTAATAGGCATCGATAAAGTATCCATAACCGATCTATCGACACTAATAACCAATGGAGAGGTATTATACATGGATTTATCGAAAGGGAATTTCTTCAAGTCGTAAGTCGTATATAATCCCAACTCGTAAATCATATCACGCATATGCGATTGTGAGGACATAACAGCCGCCTCATCGTCAATATTGTCCGAATCCGCTAAACCTCCTAACCCGAAACTACGCACAAGGGAAGAGGCAATCTTAGCCCCCTCAGCTTCTGTTCTTAGTTTTACATTCGAAACTATTAAATAAGTAGGATCTACCGTTTTCAGATAAGCGATAGCGATAAACAGACAAGTTATTCCCGACAAAAGGAACCACTTCCAATATCGTGTATATTTGAGGATTACATCTCCTACATTGACAAATTCCGATTTCTTTTTTGCACTCATATCAAAAAGTGTTATACTCTATTTATTAGACACTGCTATGATTAACGATATGGTAGCAATAACACTCGTTATAGCTGTACTTATCAGTGTCAGATTAAATTGTTTCTGCTGACTCATTTGTGAATCTTTCTGATGTTCCTTATTGGACTCTACATAAACAATGTCATTCTGTTGCAGATAGAAATATTTCGAAGAAAATACACTATTGCTATTAGTCAAATCGAAACGTATAAACTCTTTTTTCCCTCCATTTTCACGAATCAACAATACATTATCGCGCCTGCCATAAAGAGTCAGATCACGGGCATTAGCTATTGCATCTAATATAGATACTCTTTGTCCTGTAAAATAAAAAGGTCCCGGAGCATTAACCGAGCCAAGGACTGACACTCTGAAATTCAGTATCTGAATATTAACAATCGGGTCTTTCACATAATCCTCCAATCGCATTTGCAACAAACCGACCGCTTCTTCCAATGATAGTCCTTCCAACCTGATCTTACCTAAAGTTGGGAAATTAATTTCGCCCTCACTATCCACCAAATAAGAAGGTAGTGAATTCTGACTTAAACCATTAGGGGACATAGCTGCGGCTGTGGGTAGATTAAATGGTGCTACAGCTTGAGCGCTTACGGATGATACTACTATTGCCAACTGATCATTCGGTTTTATTCTTATTTCCTGAACCGAATCGGACATCGCCACCTCTTTTTGCAGATACTCATCTAAATCTTGAAAATATGAGAATTTTTTTGTTGTTCCACACGAACTACAAAGAATGATTATTCCAATGAATAGTAGAAAATGATATCTCTTCATTTATTGTTTTTTTATACTTATAACACTTACCTAAAAAGTAAAAACGCGAAAACCGAGTTAAAATTATAACGCCTATAGTCTATAGAAATTATACTCTGAATGACAAAGATACTTTTTTAATGAAAAGTTACTCTTTTTAATAGGTATAAAAGTACTTTTATAAAAACAAAGAACCCCTTGAATAATTATTCAAAGGGCTCTGTTTTATTGTAGTATGATTTTCTTACAAATCTAAAGGTAAGAAACCTACATTGTTTATCAATTCGGTATCTACCATAATACGTCCACAATATTCGCATACCAGGATTTTCTTTCCAAGTTTAATGTCCATTTGTTTTTGTGGTGGTATTTTATTGAAACAGCCTCCACAAGCTCCACGCTCAATAGAAACAATTGCCAAACCATTACGTGCACTTTTACGGATACGTTTGAAAGCCTGAAGAAGGCGAGGTTCTACCTCTGCTTCGATCCCTTTTATCTCTTCTCTCAAAACTTCTTCTTGTTGTTTTGTTTCCGAAACGATCTCATCTAACTCTTCTTTCTTTTGTGCCAAGTCAGCAGAACGATCAGTAAGAAAAGTATGACTTGTTTCGATTTGCTCTTTCAAATTTTTTACATTTTGTGTAAATTCTTTGATACGCTTTTCTGACAATTCGATTTCCAGCGTTTCGAATTCGATTTCTTTGCTCAGGTGATCGTATTCACGATTGTTACGTACATTATCAAGTTGTTCTTTATACTTCTCGATTTTCAAAGTACAATCCTGAATTTTTTGTTTTTGTTGAGTAACAGCAGCTTCAAATTCTTTAAGATCCGACTCGTATTTTCCAACACGGGTTTTAAGTCCTGCAATCTCATCATCTAAGTCAGCAACCTCTAAAGGCAACTCACCACGAAGAATCTTGATTTTATCTACTTCAGATAATTTTTCTTGCAGACTATAAAGCGTTCTTAGCTTATCTTCTACAGCAATTTCTTTTTCAGCTTGTTTCTTTGCCATTTTATATTTTGTTTTTAAGTTATTACTACACTGCACAGGAGATAAAAAAATGCAGCAAACAAAAAGCTCAACATTTCGCTTCTTTATTTACTACATTGCAGTATTTCAGAGGGAGTATATCACCACATCCATACACAGAATTGTTATTTACTTATCACAATTCGAATACAAAGATACTATATTTTCATTATAATATCAGCTATAAGCAAAAGAAAATATTTCAAGAACAAACTATCTATCACTGACTTGCCCGTTAAGGAAATAAACGCTCTGCGAACTTAAATTACAGATACTTCACAGGATTCACATCAAATTGAGAGAGATTTAATTCTACTTCGGGATGCTTTGCCGAAATTAAATCATAAAATATATCTTTAGTACATACTTCCGATTCATAATGTCCTACGGTTGCTAACAATATTTTATCCTCTACATCATAAAAATCATTGTATTTGGCTTCACCTGTTATGAAAATATCTGCTCCGTAACCAATCGCCTGAGGAATAAGAAAAGCTCCGCTTCCTCCACACAAAGCTACTTCATGAATCATAGTTCCCCGATAGGTGGAATGTTGAATGCTCGACAAATGCAAAGTATCTTTTAAATAATACAGGAAATCTTCTTCTTCCATTGGATCAGGCAGAGTTCCCACAATACCACTACCGGCTTGCGACCATGAGTTTTCTAACTTATAGAAATCATAAGCAGGTTCTTCATAAGGATGTATTGCCAGTAAAGCATTTAATATTTCTTTTTGCTTAAAGGCCGGAAGGATTACCTCTATACGAATCTCGGCTTCACGATGTAATTCTCCCCTTTCTCCTAAAAATGGATTTGCATTCTCGCCAGCCCTGTAAGTTCCTTCACCTGCTATATTATAACTACATGCATCGTAGTTACCAATATTTCCCGCTCCGGCATTAAACAATACTGTACGAACACTTTCAGCATAATCGACCGGAACAAATGTTACCAGTTTTATTAAACTACTTTTCTGCGGTGCAAGAATCTTAACCTGCTGTAAATCGAGAATTTTGGCTAATTGATAATTGACTCCGCCAACAGCATTGTCTAAATTAGTATGTGCAGCATATACAACAATATCATGTTTACAAGCTTTTATCATGCAACGTTCTACATAATTTTTGCCTGTTAAAGATTTAAAACTACGAAAAGCCAAGGGATGATGCGATATAACAAGATTACACCCCAAACGAATAGCCTCATCCATTACATCTTCGGTAACATCTATACATAAAAGTACGGACTTTACTTCGTGGCTTACATCACCAATCTGCACTCCACAATTATCGAAACTCTCCTGCAAAGGCAGAGGAGCCAAATGCTCTATTGTTTGTAGTATTTCTTTTATTTTCATGATAATCGTCTTTTAGAAAAACTTTATTCTTTAGACAAAGAAGCTTTAAGTTCTTTCATCTCTTGCTCCAAAGCCTTATTCTTCGCATCTTGTTGAATTACATATAATGTCAACTCTTCGATCTTTTGTAACAATTTTGCTTGCATTTCGGCTACATTGATTCCCTCTTCCAGCACTTGCTTTTCGGAAGGAACATCAGGGAGATGTTTATGCTCTTCGATATGAGCTTTAACTTCCTCTAAAGGCAGTAACTTGTACTCTTTATCAAACACAAAATCTGACCATTTTGTTGCTTCAACTTTTACTTCATTGGCAAATACTGCTCCGTTAGCATAAAAATTAGTCCCTTTAATATTACCGTTTACATCTAATTTCTGTGTCGGGGTAGCAGTTCCGACTCCAACATTGCCAGCACTATTAATCCCCATACGATACTGACCTGCTGTGAAAAATTTGATACCGCCATAACCTGCTTGCCATAAAGTATTACCTCCTGAGTTCCAAGGATCAGCCATCCATCCTAAAGCATAGTGCCCCATACTACGTCCTTCATACACGAATACATCTGACAATTGCACGGTAATTTGGCCCTCTGATGGAAGAAGTAAATTTGATGTCTTTGTATTTCCACTTACCTCTAACTTTTGCGAAGGACTTTCCGTTCCAATACCGATATTACCAGAAATATTAATACTCAGACGAGGCTTACCCTCTGTGAAAAATTTAATACCGGCATACCCACTTTGCCACAATGTACCTCCTCCTGAGTACCAAGAATCAGGTACCCAACCAAAAGAATATTGCCCAACACTCCGCGCTTGATAAGTAAAATTATCTAACAGACTCCTTGAAATCTGACATTCAGATGGCAAAACTATATTTTTTGACCTAATATCTCCATTTACATCCAATTTGAAAGCAGGAGCCGTCGTTCCAATTCCGACATTTTGAGTGGTACTTATAATATTACCATTGGAAGTCCATTGACTAAAAGCCGGAGTACACATTAAACAAATAGAGACCGACAGCAGGGTTCTTTTCATATCAAATTATAAATCTAAATATTTTACAAGAAATTATACAAGAAAAACACAGTTGCCTCAAAAGCGTTTTTAGGAGCATCTTTAATCTCCATAGTAACTTTCATTTCAGCTTTTATTGTACCTCGCAGATTTACGACAGATAAAAGTTTCACCCGAATCCTCACTTCACTATCAACAACAACAGCCTGACCGAACTTAAGCTTATCCATACCATAATTGATCATCATCTTAAGGTTACGAACCTCAATAATTTGCGACCATAAGTGTGGAAGCAACGATAAAGTCAGATAACCGTGAGCAATTGTATTATGAAATGTACTTTCACTCTTAGCTCTTTCGACATCAACATGTATCCATTGATGATCCAATGTTGCATCAGCAAATAAATTAATCCTGTCTTGTGTAATTTTCAAATAATCGGAAACACCGATTTCTTTACCAACATATTGCTCAAACTCCTCAAATGAGTTAATAATTACTTTGTCCATATTCTTTTTAATCATTTATATAATAGTAGATACTTCCATGAAAATGCCCCTATTAAAAGATTTACATTTTCAGTTCCGATATCTGTAAATTTCGTCTGTGATAAACAAAGATACTTATTTTACTCAAATTTTATATATAGTAATCAGAGATACAACAACCCATGTATCATTTAATTCACAATTGAGATCAAAAAAACTTTATTATCTTTGTGCATCTCATCAGATTGAAGTAAAAAATATAACAAAAGAATACACCATAATTGTATGTTTGAAAATTTAAGTGACAGATTAGACCGCTCGTTTAAGTTATTAAAAGGTGAAGGTAAGATAACGGAAATCAATGTCGCCGAAACATTGAAAGACGTGCGCAGGGCCTTGCTTGATGCCGACGTTAACTTTAAGACCGCAAAACAATTTACTGAAACTGTAAAGGAAAAAGCTTTAGGACAAAACGTGCTTACGGCCGTTAAGCCAAGCCAGTTGATGGTAAAAATAGTACATGATGAGCTTGCTGAGCTAATGGGAGGCACATCAGTAGATATAAGTACGGATGGTAATCCTACCATTATACTTATGGCCGGACTACAAGGGTCGGGTAAAACAACCTTCTCCGGAAAACTTGCCAATCTTCTTAAAACTAAAAAAGGAAAAAAACCTCTGCTTGTTGCAGATGACATATACCGTCCTGCCGCAATAGAGCAGCTAAGAATATTAGGAACACAAATAGATGTGCCTGTATATTCTGAAGACGGAAATAAAAACCCTGTTGAAATTGCTCAAAATGCAATAAAACAAGCTAAAGCAAATGGCAACGATGTTGTCATTATAGATACAGCAGGTCGTCTGGCTATTGATGAGGCGATGATGAACGAAATCGCAGCCATCAAAACAGCGGTTAAACCTCACGAAATTTTGTTCGTTGTAGACTCTATGACAGGACAGGATGCCGTAAATACTGCCAAAGAATTTAACGACAGACTGAACTTTGACGGAGTCATCCTTACCAAATTAGATGGTGACACACGTGGTGGAGCAGCCTTATCTATCCGCTCTATAGTAAACAAACCGATCAAGTTTGTAGGTATGGGCGAGAAGATGGATGCACTGGATATTTTCCACCCCGAACGTATGGCCGACCGTATATTGGGAATGGGTGATATTGTTTCTCTGGTAGAACGCGCTCAAGAGCAATACGATGAAGAAGAAGCCCGTCGCCTTCAAAAGAAAATTGCAAAAAACCAATTTGACTTCAATGACTTCTTATCTCAAATACACCAAATCAAAAAAATGGGTAACCTGAAAGATTTGGCTGCTATGATTCCCGGTGTTGGAAAAGCGATGAAAGATATAGATATTGACGACAATGCTTTCAAAAGTATCGAAGCAATTATCTACTCGATGAGTCCAAAGGAAAGAGTAAGTCCTGAAATCCTTAACGGAAGCCGCCGCCAACGTATAGCCAAAGGAAGCGGAACATCTATTCAAGAGGTAAACAAACTCATCAAACAGTTTGACGAAACTCGCAAGATGATGAAAATGATGACCCAAATGAAAGGTGCAGGCAAATTGATGTCGAAGATGCCCGGAATGAAGCGATAAAATAAATTGAGAAGAGGAGTCATTGTGCTCCTCTTTTTAATATCAGTAATTTCAAATACACATTACTTTTATAGTTTGTGAGTTTTAAAATCAGAATACCATTCACTTTAGTTTAGGATTGCTCACCAAAGCAGCAAAAAGGTCTGCGATCTTATCCCCAATTAAATATAATATCTATGCAACTTATTGATGGAAAAGCCATAGCCGCTCAAATAAAAAAAGAGATTGCCGAAGAAGTAAGTGTAATAAAAGCAAAAGGAGGAAAAACACCTCATCTGGCTGCCGTTCTTGTTGGCCACGACGGAGGTAGCGAAACTTATGTCTCAAACAAAGTTCGTACATGTGAAGAGGTTGGCTTTAAATCAACTCTTATCAGATACGAGAACGATGTGACCGAAGAAGAAATACTCGCCTGTGTCGAAAGATTAAACAATGATGCAGATATAGATGGTTTTATTGTACAATTACCCTTACCCAAACATATTTCAGAAGAAAAAGTAATAGAAGCGATTGATTATCGCAAAGATGTTGACGGTTTCCACCCAATCAATGTCGGTCGTATGTCAATAGGACTTCCTTGCTTCGTATCTGCAACACCTGCAGGTATTGTTGAATTACTGAAACGCTACGAAATACCTACTCAAGGAAAAAACTGTGTAGTATTAGGCAGAAGCAATATAGTTGGTAAACCTGTTGCGACTCTTATGATGCAAAAAGGTTACCCGGGAGACGCAACTGTTACAGTATGTCACAGTCGCACCCCTAACATCAAAGAAATATGCTTAAATGCTGACATTATAATAGCAGCCCTAGGCGTTCCCGAGTTTCTGAAAGGAGATATGGTAAAAGAAGGGGTAGCAGTAATAGACGTTGGCACAACAAGAGTACCCTCAACCGAAACCAAATCGGGCTTTAAACTAAAAGGTGATGTTGCTTTTGATGAAGTTGCAGCCAAAGCAGGATTCATTACCCCTGTTCCCGGAGGTGTCGGTCCAATGACAATTATTTCATTAATGCGAAATACTCTTCTTGCAGGAAAGAAAGAAATCTATAAATGAGAGTGTCACGATAACAGTCTCGAAAGATGCAAATTAAGATTTGCATCTTTCTTTGTTTTTAGGGCATTTCATATGTTGTATAACATGAAGTTGGTACAAAAAAGAAGAGGTTGTCATCACGACAACCTACTCCTCAATTATTAACCTTAAATCTAATACTATGAAAAACACGGTGCAAATATAGATATGAATTATTAATTTCAAAACTAAATAGAGTAAATTCTACACAAAATAGCCATAATTTAACTTTGATTATGAAAGAATGCGTTAATTAACACATCTAGATTTAAAATTATATATATTTCATTAATGGAAAATAATTTAAGATCTCAAACTATTTAATCACTTAAGAAGTTCAACCCTAACCGCTATTTATTGAAAGGAAATACGATAATAAAAGTATCATCATACATAAACCCAAAACGAGTTATTTAATTGCTTTCTACCTATTAGTTTATATATTATCTTTGCACTTTCAAACAAAAGTAATAACCAATTAATTACTGGTAGTTGAATTGGAATACTTCACTGATATTCAACAAAAAACATTTTCGATAAAGAAGAAAGTAGACATCATTATATGAGCGAATTAGAAAAAGAAATAAAAAGACGACGTACATTTGCGATTATCAGTCACCCTGATGCCGGAAAAACAACGCTGACCGAAAAACTACTATTATTCGGAGGTGCAATACACGTTGCAGGAGCTGTAAAATCGAATAAGATAAAGAAGACTGCAACCTCCGACTGGATGGAGATCGAAAAACAACGTGGTATTTCGGTAGCAACATCTGTTATGGGCTTCGAGTATGACGGGTATAAAATAAATATTCTGGATACTCCCGGTCACCAAGACTTTGCCGAAGATACCTATCGCACGCTTACAGCCGTTGACAGTGTAATTATTGCTGTTGACGTAGCCAAAGGGGTGGAAGCACAAACACGCAAGCTTATGGAAGTTTGCCGGATGCGTAATACTCCGGTAATGATCTTTATAAACAAGATGGATAGAGACGGTAAAGACCCGTTTGATCTTCTTGACGAATTGGAGGAAGAACTTAAAATAAAAGTTCGCCCACTTAGCTGGCCTATAGATAGCGGGCAGCAGTTTAAAGGTGTATATAATATATTTCAAAAGAAACTCGATTTATATACTCCTAGTAAACAAACGGTAACAGAGTCTATTGCATTTAGTGACATCAATAATCCTGAACTGGAAAAACATATAGGTGATCCTCTGGCTAAAAAACTTCGTGAAGATATAGAGCTTATCGAAGGTGTATATCCCGAACTAGATATGGATCGATACTTGAAAGGACAGGTTGCACCTGTATTTTTCGGTTCTGCTCTAAATAACTTTGGAGTGAAAGAATTGCTGGATTGTTTCGTCCAAATAGCTCCATCCCCCCGTCCTATCGAAGCAATAGAAAGAGAAGTGAACCCGAATGAAGAAGCTTTCACCGGATTTATTTTCAAGATACACGCCAATATGGATCCAAACCATCGGTCATGTATCGCTTTCGTTAAAATATGCTCCGGGAAATTTGAACGTAATGTCAATTACAAGCATATGCGATTTAACCGTCAAATGCGTTTTTCATCTCCAACGGCATTTATGGCTCAAAAGAAGGAAACCGTTGATGAGGCCTATGCAGGTGACATAGTCGGTTTACCTGATACAGGTAATTTTAAGATCGGAGATACCCTTACATCGGGAGAAAATCTACATTTCAAAGGATTACCAAGCTTCTCGCCCGAGATGTTCAAATACATAGAGAATGCTGATCCGATGAAGACTAAACAACTTCAAAAGGGTATAGATCAGTTGATGGATGAGGGTGTTGCTCAGCTATTCACTAATCAATTCAATGGACGCAAGATTATAGGTACTGTAGGGCAGCTTCAATTTGAAGTTATTCAATACCGATTACTTCATGAATATGGTGCACAATGTAAATGGGAAGCCATCAACCTATATAAAGCATGTTGGATTGAAAGTGACGACATAGAGGAAATTGAAAACTTCAAGAAAAGAAAAGCTCAGTATATGGCCAAAGATAAGGAAGGCAGAGATGTATTTCTTGCAGACTCAAACTATGTGCTTATGATGGCTCAACAGGATTTTAAAAATATACGTTTCCATTTTACATCTGAATTCTAAAGTCCTGATTATTTTTCAAGAAATAAAGGGATGTAACAATCTAAACAATTAGGGGGATCATCGCAGATTCCCCTAATTATTTAAAGGAAGTTATAAAGAAGATCTGCAAGCATTCATTCTAAATGCTAATCTTTTTCACCACTTATTTGTTATATTTACAATAAGATCTCAAATACTATTTGGAGGATCATAATCGTAAAAAATAATTTTATGTCATTTACTCTCGCAAAAATAAATATAGAAGTATGGAGCGACATTGCATGTCCATTCTGTTATATAGCCAAACATCATTTCGAAAAAGCTCTTGAACAATTTGCACATAAAGACAAAGTCGAATTGGAATGGAAAGCCTACCAGCTAAATCCTAATGTACCTGAAGATACACACAGAGAATCTTTAATTGATTCTTTTGTAAGAGAAAAAGGTATGTCTAAGCAGCAAGCAGAAGGTCTATTTGCAAATGTGGTTAACATGGCAAAGCAAACCGGACTTGATTTTCAGATGAATAAAGTAATCGTAGCAAATACAATCAATGCTCATAGACTGAGCCACTTTGCAAAAAGCAAGAGCAAAAAAGTACAAAACGATATAGAAGAGTTACTTTTCAGGGCATATTTTACAGAGGGCAAAAATATGAACGACAAAGATACTTTAATAAAGATCGGCATAAATGGAGGCTTAGACCAACAGGAGCTCGAAAATCTATTTAACAGCCACGATTTTGCAGATAAGGTGATTTCAGATATTCAGGAAGCCGGAGTATTTGGAATAACGAGTGTACCCTTTTTTGTTTTCAATCGTAAATATGCAGTATCCGGAGCTCAACCTTCTGATTCATTTCTAGATATGTTGAACAAAGTTTATAACGACTAAGTATTGCTCATAGCCCATATATGCACAATCAAATAGAAATAGCTAAAAAAATATCGGTAAAGTATAAGCATGAGCTTTCCAATAAAGATCTGGAGAGCTTTGCTTCGATACTCGAACGTAAAGAGTTACCGAAAGGAGAGCTATTTCTTAACGATAGTCAAATAAGCAAATATATACAATATGTTGACAAAGGACTAGTCAGGCAATTCTATTATAAAAACGGACGCGATGTAACGGAACACTTTACTTGTGAAAATAATGTTGCGGTATGTATAGAGAGTTTCTTTCGTCAGGAACCTACACGTCTCTTAATAGAAGCCTTAGAGCCAACTATCTTATATTGTATCCCATATAATAAGATCGAAGTATTAGCCGTAAAAGAACCCGAGATAGGTATATTATACCGTCGCTTCTTAGAAGCAACCTTAATCTTATCGCAGCAAAAAGCCGATTCGTGGCGTTTCGAAAGTGTTCGTGAACGTTACGAACGTTTTATCAAAGAATATCCGCAAGCTGCCAAACGTGCACCCATAGCACATATTGCCTCTTATCTGCTGATGACTCCCGAGTCTTTAAGTCGTGTTCGATCAGGACAATGGTAACAACACAATCCTTTTTTTTAAGATTTCAAGCATCATTATTTGATATATATCATTTTTTCTTCCCTCACTATTTTTGACCTTTGATCGTTATTTTTTTCTCGCGGTTCGTTAACCATGGTCTAAGTATAAAAATAACAAACCTGAATACCGAAAACCAGTAACCACTTTTATATTTCAACCATGAGTAAAACATATGCTATAGGCATTGATATGGGCAATACCACTACTTCGATAGGTATTGTGGATACACAAGGTAATGTTATAAACAAAAGCAGTATTAGTTCTGATTATCAGAATATCACCGAATATATAGACGCAATATACGATCACCTGTCGGCTTTAATCGCACAGCAAGGAGAAGTCAAAAATATAAAGGGAATAGGCTTAGCCTCGTCCGAAAGTAATTACTTCACAGGATGTGTAGAGTTTGCTCCTGATCATAAATGGAATGGCAATACTCCTATTACTCAGATACTAACCAAAAAGCTGCACCTTCCTATTACTTTAACCAATAATGCCAATGCAGCTGCAATGGGAGAAATGGAATACGGAATAGCTCAGGGAATGAAAGATTTTATTCTTCTATCCCTTGATAACGAAGTTTCCAGAGGAACTGTAGCAAATGGTGAGATCGTATACGGCCACAAAATTTTCACGGGCAAATCAGGACATATAAATGTACATAACGATAGAGGTAGAGCTTGTAAATGTGGTAAAAAAGATTGTCTCGAAGCATATTGCTCTACGGACGGAATAGTCGCAACAACTCTCGAATTATTAGCATCGAGCAAAGAAGACAGCATCCTACGCAATATACCACAAAACGAATTAGCATTTGAAAATGTATACGAGGCTTTATTAAAAGAAGATAAGTTAGCTAAAGAGGTGTATCACTTTACTGCTGATTTACTAGGGCAATTATTATCTGATCTGGTTGCCTACTCAAGCCCCAAAGCCTTTATTCTTTCGGGAAAAGTAGCCAAATCGAATGAATTTTTCAGACAAGCTATCAACGAGTCGTTTGAAGCAAATGTATTGAAAATATATTCCGGAAAAACAAAGATACTTACATCGAATATAGAGGACTCAGATGCAGTTATTCTGGGTGCAAGCCTATTGGCTTGGAATCCGAAACTGATAGACGCATAAAGTAGTATTCCATAATATCCGCAAGCCGAGAGAGTCCTGTAAATGAAAATTTCAGGGCTTTCTTTTTTTAGCAAGTATAAAAGATTATTTAATTATATACTATCCAGAAAATCTTTATAAGCTTGAAGTTGTCTCTCGTTTAAAGAACTTCCGGCTGCACTACCTGAATTTTCAGTAAATAAAGTTCTATAAAAATCAGGATCTATATCAGCTTGTTGTTCTACAAATTCTCTGAAAGTCATATCCTCTTCAATTTCACTATACCTATCTTGTAATATTTGTAATGCATTTCCTTTAATCATAGCCATAAGTTTTAAGTTAGTATTTATATACAGATCTATCGAATTTGCTGAAACTTGATCTATATAATCATTTCTTATTAAACAATTTACACTCCTATTTTGTTTTAATTGGTAGGGTTTAGAATAAAAATCAGACGTTTACCATCTAACTAAAAAAAACACTGTTATGGCTCAACAAAAAGATTATACCGCCAAAGCTGACTTAGACAGTAGACTAGGAGCTCCGATGAAAAAAAGCGAAGGTCTATGCAGCGACAAAAAAAAATCTGAATCTGAACATTTACATGCTTACCGTGGAGATGTAGATATCAGCAATTGTAATGAAAAAATAAAAACTGAATAATAATATTCAGTTTATATATAATAGCAAACAACCGCCCTATTTCTTATAAAATAGAGCGGTTATTTGATTCTAAGGTCTATTGTTTCTCTGTAAGATATTTCCAAAAACGTTTAGGCATATGCTGACGATGTAATTTCGGATTAATCCGCTCTTTGATCGTCATAGACTTGAAATAACCTTTCCACAATTCCTGAAAAAGCTTTTCATCTTCTGCCATAAGAGCATCATCCAACTTTCCACTTAACAAATGTTCGTCGTCACTCAATGTTATTTCAACAACCGTATGCAGGTCATAGTAATAACCATACTTCCGTTTCAAATCATAAACCACCCATTTTTGACCGGAAAAACGGTCTTTCAGGTGATTTATAGTTAAGGGTAAGGCATTGTAAATAGGAGATACAGGTGCAAAATAGATTCCGTCAGCCGCTTTTTGAAAACGGATAAACTGAATCAAATAATGCTTCTCTTTAGATACTTTTTTTGCTAGTTGATGAATTTGAAGTACATCAGCATCGCCAAAATTCATCTCAATAGAATAGGTATTATCAAAGACCTTGCGAATATATCGAAACAATAAATCATCACTGCCCTCTTCTTCCGAAAGCCATACGTAATTGAGCATATTGCACGCCATCTTCGACAACTTCTTTTGCAGAGATTCCCATACTCTTGTCGACTTATCATCCTGAGTTATCACGGTATAACTTTCTTCTAAAAACATAGGAGCAATACTCCCCTCACCTAATATTTTATCAGGAAAAGTTTTTCTACTGTAAGCATCAAATACAGCAGTAAGTAAACCTTCAAATGTTTTATCGTAGAAAAATACAATCATAAAACAAACATCTAGAGAACTGTAATTTTAATCAGGAAAAATTATAGAAAGCTGCTGATCACCTTCCCCTTTTTTCTTTTTGGGTTCTGTTAATATTTTCCGTAGATATTCGGGCTTCACTTCATTGATGGTATTATGCATCGCCAATTCATTGCAGGTGATAAAATACTGAGCCTTTTTCATTACTATACCCATTTTTTTCAACTGATATGCATTTAGCTTTCCATATCTTCGGGAAGTAACAATCAATTTAGCCGATTTCACGCCAATTCCCGGAATACGAAGAATTAAAGCATAGTCTGCCTTATTGATATCAACAGGAAACATTTCGGGATGGCGTAATGCCCACGATAATTTAGGGTCTATTTCAAGATCCAAATCAGGATAAGCATCATCTACAATTTCGTCGGCGCTGAACTGATAAAAACGCATCAGCCAATCGGCCTGATACAATCTGTTCTCACGCACCAGAGGTGCTTGCTTTAATGCTGGAAGACGATTATCATAACTATTAACAGGAATGAAACCCGAATAGTAGACTCGCTTCATACTTGGACGTTTATATAATTTTGAAGACAAAAGTAGAATATCCTTATCCGTTTCGTTAGTTGCCCCTACAATCATTTGTGTACTCTGTCCCGCAGGCACAAAACGTGGAGCCGAGCGGAATTTTTGACGCTCTTCGATATTCTGAAGCATACCCTGCTGAATAAATCGCATGGGTTGATATACACTCAGGTGATCTTTCTCAGGAGCAAGCAATTTCAAGTTAGTCTCTGTAGGAATTTCTATGTTAACGCTCATACGATCGGCATACAAACCGGCAGTATTCACCAATTCCTGACTGGCTCCGGGAATACTTTTCATGTGGATATATCCATTATACCGATGAACAGTACGCAGTTCTTTTACAACACGCACCATACGTTCCATGGTATAATCGGGATTATTTATAACCCCCGAACTGAGAAACAACCCTTCGATATAGTTACGACGATAAAACTCAATCGTCAAATCGACAAGTTCCTGTACTGTAAAAGTTGCACGCCTGATATCATTACTTCTTCGGTTGATACAATAAGCACAATCGTAAATACAGTTATTTGTCAACATTATTTTCAGCAAAGAAACGCATCTGCCATCTTCGGTAAAACTATGGCAAATGCCCATCCCTCCAACAGTATTTCCAATACCACCCGGAATATTTTTACGGACAGTACCGCTCGAAGAGCAAGATACATCGTATTTTGCTGATTCGGCTAACGTTTTTAACTTTTCGAGTACATTCTCATTCATTGCACTACAAAGAAAATTATTTCAAATGAGAGATTAGCTCAAAAAATATTAAAAGCACTCTTATTGTTCAAAAGTCACACAGAAAACTAATAATCAACATCTTAAAAACGATCAGAATTGAAGGTTGTCAATATGTTTTTCCGAATCTAAAAAATTCAAAAGAAGTTGAATTCTTAATTTTTAAAATTACCCTATATTTTACTAATCAAAGTTAAATATTACTCATTTTTTTTACAGATCTTTGCATCATAACTACGTAAATAAGGACCGAATATTTCTCATACAGACAGACTAACTACAACGTTAATTAACTGGAACGTAACCAATCGTTCGCATTAACGAAATAGTTATGCTATTCTTTTGTACTAACAAAATGTATAAATTAAATTAATGTATGAAAAAATTTATTCTTTTACTCATCATCCTCTTAACAGGTATAAATTCATTTATATCTGCACAAGTAACAACAGCTTCTCTATCGGGAAGAGTTTCTGATGAAACAGACGTTTTACCAGGAGCTGTCGTAACTGCAACTCATACACCTTCGGGAACCACTTATTATGGTACGGCAAATGAAAATGGACGTTTTCTTATTCAGGGAATGAGAACTGGCGGGCCATATACTTTAGAGGTTTCATTACTAGGATTTAATAAGTATGTTCAATCGGGAATTAATTTACGCTTGGGAGAAACCTTCGATGTACAAATAAAACTTGATCAGGATAGCAAAATGCTGAATGAGGTGGTAATTACAGGGGTATCTCAATTTAACGCAAACAAAACAGGAGCAGCGAGCAATTTCAATAGGCAACAAATCGAAAACATGCCAACTGTATCTCGTAGTATATATGATGTGGCAAAACTGACACCTCAGGCAGTTGTATCAGGATCGGGACTTTCTTTTGCAGGAAGCAACAATCGTTACAACAGTTTTCAGATTGACGGTGCTGTTAATAACGATGCTTTCGGACTTGCTTCAAGCGGTACTAACGGAGGACAATCGGGTGCAAATCCTATTTCGCTTGATGCAATTGAAGAAATTCAAGTAGTTATCGCACCTTTCGACGTACGTCAAAGCGGATTTACAGGGGGCGGTATCAACGCGATCACAAAATCGGGAACAAATACTGTACACGGATCTCTTTACGGATACTTCAACAATCAGGATCTTGTTGGTAAAACTGCCGGAAAAGATGTTGAAAACAGAACTAAATTAACTAATCAATCAGAAAAGACGTATGGTTTTACAGTTGGCGGACCTATCGTAAAAGATAAGTTATTCATCTTCGCGAATGCTGAAAAAGTAGAAAAAACTTATCCATCTTCTTATAATGTAGGAGAAGGTTCTAACATTACTAAAGCTGAAGCGGATCAGGTTATTCAAAAACTATCGTCATTGACAGGCGGATACAACGGAGGTGGATATGGTCAGCAAGATATAAATACCAAAGCGACTAAATTATTAGCCAGATTAGATTGGAATATCAATAAAGTACACAAGGCAACTATACGATACAGTTATCTGGAAGCTTCTCAGCTTAACTTCTCAAACTCGGCAAATGCACTTCGTTTAAATGACAACGGATACAATATGAATAACAAAACAAATTCATTTGTAGCCGAATTAAACTCCAGATTATCTCAAGAATGGTTCAATGAATTTCGTGTAGGATATACCCGCGTCCGTGATTATCGTGAATTTTCGGGTCAGGCATTACCTTATGTAAAAATAAATCTTGAGAACTCTCGCAGTATTGAACTGGGGACCGAACGCTATTCTCCTGCCAATTCACTAGATCAGGATGTATGGACATTGACCAATAATACTACCTGGTATAAAGGTAATCACACCATCACCTTCGGTACACATAATGAGTTATTCAAAATGAAGAACCTTTTCATCAGAGAAAACTTCGGATCTTATACATATAACTCTATGGAAGACTTCTTATCGGTAGGTACTGCTAACGAAAAGGCTCCTTATGAGTATAACTATTCATTCTCTCGCGAAGACATTACCGGAAGTAAAAATTGGGCACCCTCTTTCAGTGCTGCACAGATAGGATTATACGCACAAGACGATTGGACTGTAAACGACAGATTTAACTTAACTTATGGTTTAAGAATTGATTTACCTATATTTCTTGATAAACCGGGTAAAAACGAAGCCTTCAATTCTTCTGCAATCGCCAAAGAATATGGAGTAGCAACAGACCAAATGCCTAAGACACAAGTAATGTTCTCGCCTCGTGTAGGTTTCAGATGGAATGCTGATGAAGAAAAACACACCCTACTTCGTGGAGGATTGGGTATTTTCACCGGACGTGTGCCTTTTGTTTGGATATCAAATAGTTTCTCTAATACAGGAGTAGAATATAGTCGCACCAGACTACAATCGGCAGATATGGCAGCAGCAATGGCAGACGGGTTCAGATTCCAAATAGACCCGACTAAGCAATATACTCCTTCAAAAACTGTTACGTCAGAAATTGATGTGGTAGACAGAAACTTCAAGTTTCCACAAGTATTCCGTGTCAATTTAGCTGTAGACCAAAATTTAGGTGCAGGATTCAGGGCATCGATAGAAGGATTGTATTCTAAAACGATGAATAATATAATGTACAAAAACTTAGTTGTTGAAGAAAGCGGTAAGTTCTTAAATAATGGTGGTGACCAAAGACCTTTATATCAACCGACCATAAATCCTGCAACTAATGCAGCATACACTAAGGAATATACAGGTATCGTTTATCTAACCAATTCGAGTAAAGGATATACGTACAGTATTACAGGAAAACTGGAAAAAGAATTTGATTTCGGATTAAATGCAATGGTAGCTTATACCTTCGGACGCTCTAAAGGTATAAATGACGGTACATCCAGCCAAGCTCTTTCTAACTGGCAATATAACGAAAACTGGCAAGGTCCTAATAACCCTGAATTATCTTATTCTGATTTTGATACTCCTCACCGTATTATCGGAACAGTTTCATACAGAAAAGAATATGCAAAACATTTTGCTACAACAGTGAGCTTATTCTACAATGGTCAATCGGGATCGAATTACTCGGTAACTTACAAAAATAACATCAATAACGATGGAGCATCAGGTAACGACGTGTTATACATCCCAACCGATGCAGAGTTGGCAAATATGAAATTTAAAGATATAACCGCCAACGGAGCTGTTACCAGTTCAGCCGATCAACAACGCACAGCATTAGGCGAATGGATCAACAGTAATAAAGACATCAGAGATAAAAAAGGACATTATGTAGAAAGAAATGGATTGAGAAGTGCTTTCGAACACCACTTTGATTTTCATATTGCACAAGATTTCTACATCAACGTTTCAGGAAGACGTCATACTTTACAAGTAAACTTCGACATCTTGAATGTTGGAAATCTGTTAAATCATGCTTGGGGAATATATAACTCTCCTGGATACTCATACTCTCCTATAACTGTATCTAGTGTTAGTGCAGAAGGAGTACCAACATTCCAATTCTCAAAACCAGCAGGCGATAAATTATACAACATCTCTGATTATAATTCACGCTGGCGTTCACAAATAGGAGTTAGATATATTTTCTAATAAGAGATATACTCGATACTTAATCAATAAGACAGAAGAATCGAATATTCGTTTTTTCTGTCTTATTCTTTAAAGGCAGTTCTTTACTATTCATTACTTTTGCAATAACAGACCTATTACAGCAGAAAAGAAATTCATCATCGCTTCGAATAAAAATAAATAAATCATGAACAGATTTTTCACATTATTAATTACTCTATTTATTTTAAACTTCAGTTCTAATCTTAACTCTCAGAATAATGATCACTATACAATAATAGTCTCTCTGGATGGTTTCAGATGGGATTATCCCCAAATACACGGAACTCCTAATTTAGATAAAATGGCTCAAAAAGGCGTAAGTGCTGTTATGCACCCATCCTACCCTGCCTCTACATTCCCCAATCATTATACACTGATTACCGGTCTTGTACCCGATCACAATGGTATTGTCAATAATATATTCTGGGACAGAGCAAACCAACGTCAATACAGTATGGGAGATTCTCTCACCCGCTACAATCGCGATTATTATAAAGGCGAACCGATCTGGACTACGGCTCAGCGACAAGGAGTAAAGGCCGCCAGTATTTATTGGGTAGGTTCGGATATAGATATCAAAAACTCATACCCGACTTATTACAAAGAATGGGCAGATCAACCCCGGCTTACTTTCGAACAAAGGGTTGATACAGCTTTAGCCATGCTCAATAAAAAGGAAGATGATCGCCCTCGTCTAATTACTTTATATATGGATGAGCCTGATGCTTCGGGGCATCATTTTGGACCTACAGGACAAGAAACTAAATTGATGGTAAACCACATAGATAGTCTTATCGGTAGATTGATTGAGGGTATTGAAAAATTGCCTTTCAGCGATAAAGTGAACCTCATAGTTACAGCCGATCACGGAATGACTTATGTGTCGAAAGAGCGATTTATAAACATCAATGATTATTTGAAGCCTTCTTGGTATGAACGAGCGGTAGGAAATAATCCGACATCTATATTTGCCGGTAAAGAAAATCAGGACTCTATCTTCCAAGCCCTGTCTAAAATTGACCATATAAAAGTATATAGAAAGAATAAGGTTCCTAAAAATCTCAAATACGGAACAAATCCAAATATAGGAGATATTGTAGTTATTCCGGCTTGTGGTTGGCAATTTGGTTTTAAACCATCGCCTAATGTAGGAGCTCATGGATACGATCCGAGTTACCCTGATATGCAAGTCATCTTTTTTGCTTTCGGGCCCGATTTTAAAGAAAACTATAAAGGTAAAACATTCGACAATACAGCCATATATCCACTTTTAGCACATTTGTTGGGGGTACAGCCGGCACCTAACGATGGACGCTTCAAGCAGGTAAAATCCTTTCTAATCAAAAAGTGATACTTCACCTTATATTAACTGTATAGATGGAAGCTTGTAATAATTATTCCGGACTTTTGTATCAGATGGTTACAATTACTAGTTCCTAGATTGTTTTAGGTTTTCGATACGCAGATTATTATAAGATCATAAAATACTACTTTTATTTCAAGAACAAGTGCCTAGTGATTAGTCGCTTGTTTTTCGTTATATACATTGCTCGTATTCATGCACAATACTTCATATACTTGCAATCAAAAAGTAATTAGAACGTAATCTGAGAAGAGTAATTTTCGGTTGTAAAAAATAAAACATAAATATGGATACAAAACGTTTTGGAGCAATTGATATAGGATCAAATTCCGTACGACTTTTAATTACAGATGTGATTGATTATAAAGGAAAACCATACTTTAAGAAAAATCAACTGATACGCATTCCTTTAAAATTAGGAGAAGACACTTTTTCGACCGGATTTATAGGCGATCAGAAAAAAGAAAAGCTAATGGTACTGATGCAGTCTTTACAGGGGCTTATATCGGTAAATGATGTGGAAGTATGGAGAGCTTGTGCCACTTCGGCGATAAGGGAAGCCGAAAATGCAACAGAGGTACTTAATTATGTGGAAAATAAAACAGGCGTACATATCGAGATTATCGATCCGATAGAAGAAGCACACTACATCAGACTGAATAATATGGATGAATATTTAGATGAAGACAGAGCATATATTTTCACAGATGTAGGTGGTGGTAGTACCGAATTGATTTTATTTTATAAAAACGAACAAATAGCTACAGGATCGTTTCGACTAGGAACGCTAAGAACTTTAACACCGCAACTGGAACAAAATGAATGGGACGCAATGAAAGACTGGATGGAAGAGCATTGTAAGGATTTCCCTAAAGTATCTTTAATCGGATCGGGAGGTAACATAAACAAGCTCGACTCGTTACTTCGCCGCTGTGGTCGCATCAAGCGTGAAGAACTTATAGCTTACTATCGTAAATTACGCAGTATGAGTTACGAGGAACGTGTTATCAACCTGAAAGTAAGCCTCGATAGAGCTGAAGTGATTATGCCTGCCATTCATATTTATCTCAAAATAATGAAACTTTCGAGAGCTTTAGTAATAGAGACTCCAATAATAGGTGTAGCAGATGGTATTATAAAAGATTTATACTTAAAAGATGCACAATATCAATCGGCTCTCAATCGGAATAATAGTATTTTTTACAGTACTAACTCCTGAAAAAGACATTGAATCGTCTGATCTAAATCGGACGAAAAACCCGAATGAGGTCTTGAGGTCTGAATACACGAACTTCTTACAGCTGTCAACCACCTGAATCGTTCCGGAACATCGAATGTGGCAATAACTCCGCCATCCTTCGATCCGGAGCTAATTTTCTCAAAAGCTTTCAGAATAGAGTCAATCTCTTCAATATCTACATCATCCGAAAACATTTTCAGTTTGTTCTCATCTATCTTATAAAGTACTTTAATATACTTAGCTCGTTTCGAGAATAAGATAATACCTACATTAATAAATTCTTCGCGCTCAACCTTGGGTAGAACCCGAATTACAGCATATTCATATAAGTGCTTTTCTTGCATTTTGAGCCTCTTTTACAAAGATTTGAGAATTATTTATCCTCTCAATTAAAAACTGAAGATAAATCTTTTTTATATCACCGGGCGTTTCGCCTTCATCGCCCCACTCCAACCATTCGTCTGGAATGAGATCTACAATCTCACCTATTTTTTCAGATGTCAGTATCTTTTTAAATTCAACATCTACCTCGTCTAACCAGCTGGCATAGGGTAATAGTACATGATCTTTAATCTGAAGGAAAGGACTTACTGCATATTTCTCCCAATTGACCCAAGAATGGTGAAAATACAGAGTAGCACCATGATCGATAAGCCACAATTCTTTATGCCAGATAAGCATATTGGTATTCCGGACAGTACGATCGACATTAGTAAGGAAAGCATCCATCCAGACAATTTGTGAAGCCAGTTTCGGATCAACGTGCGTAACCACCGGATCAAATGTAAATGCTCCCGAAAGAAAATGCAATCCCAGATTAAGTCCTTTGCTATTCTGAAGCAGGTCTTGAATCTCTTCATCCCCTTCGCTGCGTCCAAAAGCTTCATCCAGATTCACAAAAACAAGCTCGGGGATACGGAAACCCAATGATTGTGCAACCTGTCCACCAATCAGCTCCGAAATCAACGCCTTTGTTCCATGACCTGCCCCCCTGAATTTGACAACGTATTTAAACCCATCATCGGCCTCAGCCAAAGCAGGCAACGAACCTCCTTCTCGCAAAGGAGTAATATATCGTGTAACATTAACCGTCCGTAATTCCATAATCATACTGTTTAGCAAGGTTTCAGCCCCTGTTTATTGCTTTGGAAAGTATAATATACATCATACTACCTAAAATATGGAGTAAAGATACAATAAGTACAACATATCACGCTTATAAGTGTTTATCTAAAAACTACTGATATAATCAAGAAAATAGAGAAGCATGATTATACAGAAGTAAATTTTATTACATTTACAGTCTTATTACTACGATCAAAAAATTCATGAAAAAATTTGATTTTCAGAAACTTACTAAGATATCGAAAGATATTTTCTCTACAACAAAAGACAAGATCAAAAAATGGGTAGCCAATTATATTGCCTATTATAAAAAATCACGCTGGTATAAAAAAATTGCAATCCTCTTTGCTACATTTATCGCAGCTCTTTTTGGATTCCTCTTTTTAGTTGATATAAACTTCCTTTGGTTATTCGGTAAATCGCCCGGATTATCGGAGGTAAATGCTCCCATACAGAATGTTGCATCGGAATTGTACAGTTCCGACGGTAAATTGCTGGGTAAATATTTCAGAGAGAACCGAACTCCGGTTAAGTTCGAAGAAATATCACCGGTACTGAGAGAGTCATTAATCTCAACAGAAGACGAACGTTTTTACCGTCATTTCGGTATAGATGTGCAAGGCTTGTTCGCCGCTGTTAAAGATATGTTTAAAGGCAATGCTCGAGGTGCGAGTACTATAACTCAGCAGCTTGCAAAGAATATGTTCAAGGTAAGATCACAATATTCGACCGGATTATTAGGATATATACCGGGAATAAAAATGGTGATCATGAAATCCAAGGAATGGATTTTAGCAGTAAAGCTGGAAATGTTTTATAGCAAAGATGAGATCCTAACCATGTATTTCAATACCGTTGATTTCGGCAGTAATACATACGGCATAAAAACGGCGAGTAAAAGTTATTTCAACACTACGCCTCAGGATATAACCATAGAACAAGCAGCCACATTAGTCGGATTACTGAAAGCAACCACCACATACAACCCTCGTATAAATCCCGAGAATAGTATGGAACGCCGCAATGTGGTACTAAGTAACCTATTAAAGAATAAGTATATTACAAAAGTAGAATTCGACTCGTTGAAACAGATTCCAATTATTCTGGCTAATAATACGGAAACAAATACCAACGGTATGGCTCTTTACTTTAAGGATGCGGTTGCCAGTTTCTTGAGTGACTGGTGTAAAGAGAACGATGTTGACCTGTATGGTGACGGACTGAAGATATATACTACGGTTGACTACCAGATGCAGCAATATGCAGAGGAAGCTGTAGACAAGCAAATGCGTATTATACAACGTAATTTTAATAGTCATTGGGGGAATGAAAACCCTTGGCAGGACGAAAATCATAAAGAAATTCCCGGTTTCATTGAAAATATTGCCAAGAAAACATCAGCCTATAAAGATTTGAAAAGAAAGTTTCCTAATCAACCCGATTCTATTGATTTTTATCTGAATAAACCTCATCGCCTCAAAGTATTTGATTATGAAACAGGTACACGTGATACTACCATCAGTACAATGGACTCTATCCGATATATGGAACATTTCATGCACACAGGCTTTGTAGCTATGGAACCTCAAACTGGTTTTGTAAAAGCATGGGTAGGCGATATAAATTTCGGATCGTGGAAGTATGACAAAGTTACTTCTGAACGCCAGCCGGGTTCTACATTCAAACTATTTGTATATGCTGCAGCATTCAATAACGGACTCTCGCCATGTGATACCCGCATCGATCAATATACAGATTGGGATGTAATAGATAAAGGTAAGCCAACAAAATGGGTTCCTCGCAATGCGGATGCAACCTATACAGGCGATACCATGTATCTGAAAGCAGCCTTTGCCCGTTCGATAAATACAATTGCCGTACAGCTTGCCAAAGAGGTAGGGATAGATGCCGTGATTAAAACAGCTCATGCAATGGGTATAAAAACTCCGTTGAACGAAACACCGTCCGTATCATTGGGTGCATCGGATGTTTCCCTATTGGAATTGGTTAACTCATATTGTACTGTTATAAACGATGGTATGACACACGATCCTGTACTGATTACCCGTATAGAGGATCGAAACGGAAAAGTCATTTATAAATACGATCCGAAACAAACTCAGGCACTACCTTACGAAACAGCTTTCTTAATGACAGAAATGCTTAGATCGGGACTTTCTGAACCGGGAGGAACATCGCAAGCTCTGTGGGGTTTTAATCTCTTTAACTTCGATACCGACTTTGGAGGAAAAACAGGAACCTCATCTAATCATTCTGATGCGTGGTTTGTAGGAGTTACCCCCAAGTTGGTGGGTGGTGCATGGGTAGGTGGCGAACATCGAAGCATTCATTTCAGAACAGGAGCTTTGGGGCAAGGCAGTAGAACGGCTCTTCCCATATTCGGTTATTTTATGGAAAAAGTTCTAGCCGATAAAAACTTGGCAGCTTACAGAGGTCAGTTTCCAAAACCTAAACAGCCAATAAGTCGTAATTATCAGTGCCAAACTCCTAAGCGAGTAGAGATAGATTCAACAGCTGTTGATAGTCTAGCCATAGAGGGTGTAGACATTGATAATCTGATAGTACCAGTAGAAGAGTAAATTTAGAATTTATATAAAATGAAAAAGGTAGAGTTTTATGCTCTACCTTTTTTCGTGTTATATCAATAAATAATCATTGATTATTCTTTAACCACTCCTGACGACGCATATCCGGTAATTGAGTCACTTTGAAGTTCTCAAACTTCGCATTGAAGCCATCGCCATCAGGACTCGCAGCCATTAAACCAACCATCACAGGGATATTATCCTGAAAGGGTGCATTACGTATCATAATATAATTCTTATCATCCAATGAATAGAAAAACTCTACTGCATCAAGTCTTCTCACAGCTTTGATCCAAACAAACGAAGGTGTTTTCTCTAATTGAAGAACACTCCAATCACTTTTCTTATCAGTAACCACAGCGCTTATATTGAATTTATTATCTACAAATTCAACTCCTGCTTTAATCCATCTCTCACTGTCGATACGAAGCATTAAGCCCATTTGATCGAATCGGGTTTTATAATTTCCAGTAATTTTCACTTTTACTTCAAACTCGCCACCATACGTTGCATAATAAAACGGAGCATCGTCTACCGTAAACCCATAATGTGAAACTCTCCAATAATCAGATTTGGGGGTTACCTCCATATTGAGAGTATTATTTTTAACCTCCCATTTTTCAGGCTCATTAAACCATTGCATTTTGTCTAAACTCTGAGCCAAAACCGATTGACCTGCTAATGCAACTAAGCATCCTAAAAGTGCGATTTTCTTTTTCATGTTTTACGTGTTATGTTTATTTATTATACTTTTCTATATCCAATGTTATGCGAAATCGACAGTCCACATTCTATGATTTGCTGAGCTATCGTTTCTATATTTTTCTTTGGCAAACGCCCCGCAGGCCCCGACGTCCACACACAGGCAATAGCTTTCTTGGTTTCATCCCAGATAGGAGCCGCAATACAATGCACACCTTCCACCGTTTCATTGATATCTGCTGCATATCCTTGTTGACGAATAATTTCAAGTTCTTGCTTTAGTAATTCCTTATCTGTGATTGTGTATTCATTTATCGCTTCGAGTTGCAAATTATCGACTATCTCATTTTGCTTGCTTTTATCTAAAAAAGCCAATATTACCTTACCGGGTGCTGTTGAATAAAGATTGAATTTCATTCCTTGCTTTAATGTAAACACAAAGTCCAGCGATCCTGTTATTTGTTCCAGCAAGACAACTTCGTCATCAATAAGAGTACCTATCATTACCGACTCGCCCACCTCATCACGTAAGAGTTTCATGTATTCTTTGGAACGTTCAATAATATTACTGCTATTGAAAGCAGTCACCCCCAGAGTCAGTAGTTTACGAGACAAAAAATAACGCGAGCTATCCATCTCCCTCCCCAGATAACCGAGTTCCTGAAGATTAGATACAATTTTATAAAGTGACGACTTTGGATATTGCAATTGTGTAACAATCTCCTGCAAAGTCAGTCCATACGGATTCTTTGATAGTAATTCCAATACTTCAAATGATTTTGTAATCATCGAAATTTGCTTTTCCTCTTCACGCATAAAATAGATTTTTCACGTTTCTATATGTGAACGAAACACCAACAAGTTCATATATAAAAACTAAGTTCCTATACATAAACAAATATAGGATTAATTTTATATTTGTCAAATCAACACGAAGTATTTAAATAAAATTTCAGATACGAGACACAACAAAAAAAAGATGCAAACATCTATTATAGATCATTTTGCATCTCGATTTTATTATATAATACCTTTAGAATTTTTTTTTACCCTACCACACTTATTTTACTTCTGCCGTTAGCCGATTTTATAACTTGTACACGTGTAGTAATTCGTTCGGTCATTTCTGCAACGTGCGAAATTACGCCAATTTTTCGCCCTTGTGTTTGCAAATTTTCCAGAGCATCCATAGCAATACTCAGAGTATCTATATCTAATGAGCCAAAGCCTTCATCAATAAATAAAGATTCTATTTTCATCCGATTAGACGATAAGGACGACAAACCTAGTGCCAACGATAAAGAAATCAGAAACGATTCTCCTCCCGACAAAGAATGCACCGTGCGAATTTCGCCCAACATATCATTGTCTACCACCTGCAAAGCCAAAGTATCCGGGATACGTTGCAACTTATACCGCTTGCTCAATTCCTCCAGATGCTTATTGGCATATACCAATAGAATATCTAGAGTATAACCCTGTGCAATGGCTTTAAATTTGCCTCCGTCAGCAGAACCGAGCAAAACATTCAGCTTTTTCCAATTTTCACAGAGTACAACTTTTTCATTTAGCTCCTTCTCAAAAGCTTTGATACGCTCTTTCCCTGCATTGTGGGTAGCAAATGCCACCTCAATTTCAGTAAGGCGTTTGTTTATTGCAACTGATTTATTTTCAATCTCGGACAACTTTTCTGTCAGAGTTTCTTTATTTTGCCCCTCTTCGGGTTTATCTTTTTCCTCCCCATGTTTAGTTTGTCGGGTATTTCTTTCTTTTAATGTTGCGTTAAGTGTCAATTCTTGATTTTTAAGATCAGAAAGAGATACTTTTTCTAGTGCAATCCACTCTCTTGATTTAGCCATCAAGTCATTTAGAATTTCAGATGATATCTGATAGTCATTATGATTAATCCAATCCTGCACCGATTCCTGTAAACTTAATACTTGTTCCGATTCGGTATGTATCTCACCTTTTATTTGAGATATAAATCCTCCGATCTTGGCGTTATCCGACTCCAGTTTATCTTTTTGAGTTCTCAGCTCCTCATATTTTGAGGAGAATTGTTTCTGTAAAATTTCAAAAAGTGTTTCAACTTCCTCTACACTTTTTCCTTCCAAGAGTGTGCTTCGTTCTTTGATTAATTCTCCTTGAAGCAAAGTGACATTCTTGAATAACTCTTCCCTTCGACTAAACTCGTCAACAATGGTTACCAGATTCTTATTTTCAGATTCTAACTTTAATGTGGTAGATTCGATGTATTTAGTGCCCTTATCTAATCGTTCCTTGCTTTGATTCCATTGATTGGCTATCTCCGAAAGTTCCGATTGAAAACTATTTTGTTCTAATTTAATTTCCCAATCCGATACATGCTGCAAATACCCACTCAATTTAGAAACCGCCTCATCGTATTGAGACTTGTAATTTTTGATTAAAGTTTCTAACTGTGTTATTTCTTTTTGTATGGCTTCTATCTGTTCTTTATCCGCTGAGATAGCTTCCGAAAGTAGCTTCTTGGCTTGCTCCAATTCTTTTTCTTGAAGATTTCCTTCATTTTTAGAATCTGTATTTTGTATCGGATGATGAATGCTTCCGCATACGGGACAGGGTGCATTATCTTCCAGTTTTAGGCGTAAAGCCAAAATCTCACTAGGCAAAAGATTATTTAGTCTTTCGTATTCTTTTTCCGATTTCTCTAGCTTTTCTTTTCGGGTCTTTAGTATGGATAGGTTCGTCTCCAAACTATTAGATGCTTTTACTGATTGTGATTTCGAGGCTTGTGCATCATTCAACAGATTCACAATCAGATCTATTCGAGGTACAATTTCTTTGTATGAATCGTGTTTCTCGAACCATTCAGTGAGAGTATTCAAAATTTGCTCGCCTGTTTTCAAATCCTTTTGAAAAGTCTGAACATGCGTTTCGACCTGCTTTTTCAGTTCCGATTGTGTCCCAAACTCTTTCTGTGCTTCAACTACTTTTTCCTTTCCCGACTGAATTTTAATATCCAATTCCTTTGCTTTTGCTATATCAGGCTTAGTGATTGTATATTTCTGTCCATGCTCCTCTAAAGCTATTTTCGAGATTGTCAGATTCTGTTCGGCTTGCTTCAGTTGATCTGAAATAACAGCCTGTTCTTTTTCTCTTTCAAAAAGATTAGACTTCTGCAATACAAGATGTTTCTGCTTATTCGAAAGTTCAATATAAGTATCTCTGATTTCCTGAGAAAGATCAATCTTCGAAATATACTCGTAACGAGGCTTAGCTTCTTCGATAAGGCTATGCACTTTTTTTAATTCGCACTCTGCTTGCAGCACTTCTTGCCTGATCTGCTCATCCAGCTTAATCCATGCCAGCTTTTTATCAATATCTGACAATTGACTTTTTAGAGGAATTAAATCTTTATCGAGTATTATTTTCTCCTGAATTAATGCTTCCAATTCTTCATCAGTCAATAAGCGTACATCTTTAATTCGTTCATTCAGCAGATTAAGAGCCTGTTCGGCTTCTTTCGTCCGTTGATAGATCTGGGATGATATTTTAGAATAGATTTCTGTTCCTGTAAGTTTCTCTAAAAGCTCAGCCTTATCGCTTTGCTTAGCTTTCAGGAAAGTGGCAAAATCGCCCTGAGCCAATAATACGGCACGGGTAAACTGATCGAAACTCAGTCCGATAAGCTCCACTATTTTCAAAAGAATTTCGGTTTTTGTTCCTTGTTCTTCTACACCTGTAGATAGATTTTCGAGTCGCACTTCTGTCTTTTGCAAAGCACCGTCAGCCCGCCCACGAGCACGGCGCACCATCCACCTCGAACGGTACTTATCGCCACTGAGAGCCATGAAATCAACTTCGGCATACCCTTCTATAGTTCCTCTACGTAAAATATTACGGCTGTCTTTCTGATTAATAGTATTATCCTGAACATCTTTAATCTGAATATTTTCGCCGGCATTATTGGTGCGTGGGGTATCGTCAAAGAGCGAGAGGCAAAGAGCATCCAGAATGGTTGATTTTCCTGCTCCTGTACTTCCTGTTATGACAAATATCCCTGCTGATTTTAGGGGATCGGATGCAAAGTCTATTTCGAATTCACCTTCCAGCGATGCCAGATTTTTTCCTCGTATAGCCAGTATTTTCATGATTGTACCTCCCTTATTACCGATTGCAAAAGTTTCGCCATTTCTTCGGGCATCTCATTATCATATCGACTGCGAAAAACTTCTTGTGCCATTTCTAAAGGGTTAACGGCTTGTAATTCTTCATAAGTCATTATTTGGCTTTCCCGTTCCCTCCGTGTAGTGATGGCGGCAATGCGAGTCAAACGAACCGATTTTCCTTTCAATGATTCTTCTATCTGATGACGCATCGAGGGTTCGGGTTCTGTGATCGACACTTTTATTTCGAGATAAGGCGATTGTAATGTAATCTCACCATCGGGCAGAAGTTCCAATTCATCCAATACTTCCGATAAAGATTTGGGTTCTTTAGGTAAGCTAAGCAGTTTCACTGGGGGAATAAATTCTATCCTTTCTATATTTTCGAGTATTCCATTATTCAATTCCAACAAGTTAACTCCTTGTTTGTAATTCTTTTCTGCAAAAGACATGGGCAACGGACTGCCTGCATAACGTACATTCTCACGACCCGAAACCCGTTGAGATTTATGCAAATGCCCCAAAGCTGTATAAACAATATCCTGTTTATCAAAAACTTCTGGCGATATACATTCCAAGCCACCTATAATAGTCCGTTCCGAACGATCATTATCTGATAGCTCCGATCCTGTCGCCTGCAAGTGTCCCATAGCAATCACAGGATGAGCGGGTTCTTTAACTTTCACCAATTCATCATAAAGTGCGGCATACATAGCAGCCACTCCTTTGCTGTAAGTCTCCGAAGGCGGATAATCTCCCTGCCGCAAATAAGGCACAGCAATACACCAAGCCTCGGTAATACCGTTTTTCTTTAATGGGACTAACAGATTATTATAATCTATTTCATCCTCGGGTGTTCGTTTTATGATTCCTTTAATGGAAACGTTCATCTCTTCCAATAATGGGCTGGGAGCTTCGAGACGTCCTGCGGAATCGTGATTACCTGCCACAATTACAATTTGCAAATGTGGATTTGCCAACGAAACCTGATGGAGGAATTTATAGTATATCTTTTGAGATTCAGCCGAAGGATTAGGGCTATCGAATACATCACCCGACACCAAAAGCACATCTGCCTGAGTTTGCTTAACCTGATCTTTGAGCCAGTTAAGAAAGAATATATGCTCTTCTTTGCGATCGTAACCGAAGAAGTTTTGTCCGATATGCCAGTCTGCCGTATGAAGAAGTTTCATTGCTTTTACCTGTCTATTACATGGTAGTTATTTACCATATACAAAATTAGCAAAATTACGCCCAAACTTTATAATCCTTTCGAAACTAAGTTCGCAGAACTATTTATTGCTTTGGCAAGCAAAACAGCGATAGGTTGTTATGCCTTTAAAATGTGTCATTAAATATTTTCTTTTACTTATAAGATCCTAGGTGTATTTTAGATATGCAGTTCGATTAAAAATTAAGGAGGATACCAATAATTGGTATCCTCCTTAATTTTTAATTGGAACTTGGTCTTATCAATCATTTTATATCGATAGTTTCTGTCTTCTGATTTTCCTTTTCAAGAATCCGGTCTACATGAGATTGCAAGTTATGCTTGCGAATCAAAGTTGTGACTTCGGGATCTAATTTAGAACGATATATTTTAGATGGATCCAATTCATATGATTTTAACAAATGACTTACTGCCTCCCGTTCTTTCTGCATACGGCTGCAAAGAATGGCCAGTAAATACTCGGTGTTACCTGTTGGAGTTAAATTAGTCAACAGATCGTATGCCTTACTGTTATATCCTAAACAAACTAAGCATAAAGCAGCATTGTAATCCGGATAATTAGCCAATATCTCAATTGCTTTCCAATACTCGCGGTCTTGCAACAAGCGAATTCCCTCTTCATAATCCGACCGGTATTCAATTTTCACCGTATCCGAAACTAATCCTGTACGATGCAAATCAATGACAAAATCAGCTCTTCTCAGTAACGGATAAATAGAATCCTTCATTATTCGATAGTCCGCAGGAAACTGCTTCTTAATATCCTCCTCACATTGATCGGGATATACAGCATTTGTCAACATAGTCTGAATATCTTCCTTATTTACAATATCATCTCTTTTCCTAATCTGAGCCAGTAATGTATTCCAATCTTCACCTTTATTTTTAATTTTAAACAAACTTTCAACATCTGAATCGGGTAAAGCTCCTTTCAAATAGTTTTTTACAGATAAGGCACGTTTAGAAGTCAACTCATAATTATCTTCATAATCTCCCTCCAAAGACGTTGTCACAATCAGAGTAACACTGTCAATTGTAAATTCGGGAGAATTGGTATACTTACGGTATGAGTCCAAAAATTTATCCATATTAGCTCTATTATCCTGATAATCGATTTCATAAACCGACATCGCAGATTTAGCGGTTTTATATCTCGTATATACACTTATACGATCATATAGATTTCGATGCAGCTCGGTACGTTTGCTTATCAGTGATACATCTGCCAATTGTGCCAGAGATGCTATAAAATATGAAAGAGTATCGGCACCTTGTAGCTTATATTCACTCCGGTCAATAGCTTGTATTTTACTATCCATGGTGAGACGGATTTTTTTTAATCCTTCAACTACGGGATATTCTTGTGTATAATAAAAAACAAAATTACTGCCCGATGGAATTATAGTATCCAAACGGATTTCGGCTTTATTTTCTATATAAGGAAACTTCACCATCTTTTCGAACATTTCATCTTTTCTTGTTGCTGCAAGCTCATTGAGTACTATCTCATCAAAAAAATATCTGTGCTTAGATATTTCAATAGAATCCTTTAATGTAAACACATGATTATTAATATCAGCAATCTGTCGATTTGTTTCATATAATTCCCTGTATTTCTTGGGAACCCTCATCAACTCCATTTCTTTTTTGAAAGACTCTAAGGAATCTTTGTCTCCGTGAAAACTAAAATCATCGAGATATCTGGAAATATGCTTCTTTGTCTTCCGTTCATAGTCTTTCATATACTTTGCATGTAAGCCTGTTGTATCTTTATTCTCCACCATATTTCGCACAGTATGGTCTATGGCTTTACGGGCATAACGGTGATATTGCTCAGTTTTATATCTGATTTTCATAGCATCCATGTAAGCATCCTCTTCCTCACGTTTAGTTTTCCACTTCTCATAATCCATCTGCTCTTTCATATCTTTTTTATAGATATTAAAATAATACTCCTGACGTTTCCTTATGTCTCTTGAGATATTATCTCTATCCAGATAGATGCTGTCATATTGCGACTTATCAACAATAGATTTCAGGAATTTATCATAGTCATCATAGTCTTGTTTTTGCTTATCGACGAACCCTCGCCCATTGAGGATTACTTTCTGCAAAGAAACTACCGAATCGTTATGCAGAAGTTTAGGATTCAAAACTAAACGCCAGTTATCTGATAGTATTTCTTTAGGTACAATGATTTTAAAATCGACATTTATACGCCCGTCACGTTCTGCTGTAAAACGTCCCTGAGCTTTCACTTCCACTTCGGGCAAGCGATAAACAGCACTTGTATCTAATTTATTTTGACCATCTTTAAGAGCAACCTCTCCATTTATACCACTTGAACCTGAGTTTCTAAAAGTAACCCTTTCTGAAGCAATAGAAGACTTGCTTTTATTGTTCATCTGATCATCAGGAAGTACTATATTGGCACGTTTTGTTTGCATAAATAAATTCTGTGTCATAAACTTATGATCTGATGTAGAGCAAGAAGATGCAATCAAAAGAACGATCACGAGAATAGCTAATGATCTCTGGAAAGAGATTTTATTTAATAACTTTATAAAAAGGGTAAATCGGATAAATAAATCGGACAATTTCATTTTTCTTATTTTAAGGTCTCTGACCCATTTGTTAATATGATACATTATTGTGTGTTTAAACAAGCCATGCTAACTTCTCAGTCGGCATGGCTCTACCTAGGATAAACTCTAAATTACCCTACTCTTCACTACTTGATCTTATTTTTCAGCACAATATATTATGCTATATCTTTATATATGACCAATATCTTATGAATTGATAAGTATTGGCTTTGGTTCATGTTTCGAAGCATCACTCATTCTACAATTTCCGAAGAAATTAGCTCCGGCTTCAATATCGATACTTACAGCTGTAATGTCACCGTCATAGTAAGATGAGGATTTAAGCATAATTATATCATGTACAACTATATTGCCATTAACTTTACCCATCAGCTCGATACTTTCGCTTTCGATATTGCCGGTAACACAACCTGTGGGTCCTACTATTACTTTTCCTTCACAATATATATTGCCATCTACAGTCCCATCAATTCGTAAATCATCCTTCGTGTTTATTTCTCCGGAAAGAGTTAACCCTTGAGAAAGGACACTGTATGTGCGATCTGCCAGTATTGTTTCTGTTTTTGCTTTTTTATTAAACATTATTCTAACATTATAATTTTACTTCTTTTTACTTAAAACATGTATCCTGCCGAAAGCCCCCATCTACGATTTTTCGATGATATAACCTGATCTCCGAAATTTATTTCGCTCTTTGTAAATCCATGATTGTAATTAATTAATATCTGAATATTTTTAGTCAGATAAGAACCGATTCCCACACTAAACCCGGTATCAAAACGATCGGAATTATTTTTGAAATCCAGTGAATGTGAAGTATCTCCATCCTTTACTCGCCCTGATAAGACATAGGAGGAATATAGGCCTGCTTGAATATACTGTTTAACTATAAGCAAATTAAACTCCTTTCTCACATTCACTGGTACCTCAATAGTGTTAGTTATAAAGTTGTAGGTAAGCCCGCTATTATTTCCGTAATCTTGTTTCAATGCAAACCCTTGATTCGAGAACAACAACTCTGCATTTATTTTCCAGCCGGCAAATGGCAAATTAAAATCCGATATCGCACCTATATTAAATCCGACGTATGACTTTGTATCAATCCCATTTAATTCGACTTGTGTATTACTTAAGTTCACACCTGCTCTTACGCCTAATTCTTGTGCATTGACAGAGCTTAAAGAGATCAATATGACTAAAAGTAAAAGAGTTTTAATTTTCATAACTATAGTTTGTATGTTCATTATATTCATTCATTTCTTTCAATGGGTTAATTAATGGCAAAAACCGATCTTTCCAATGTAAAAAGCCTTTGCAGGTTGTACTGCATTTTATAACCATCCGATTTTCTGATTCTTCAAGAATAGTTAGATGAGGATTCTCCATGCTATGAATCCTTTTCAGCAATACAGCAATAAGCATCACATTTTCTATCCTTGAATCTTTTACTTTAAAAAGACCATCAACACAACAGATCGAAAACATATAAAATGCCGAACGTTCGTATGCATACCAATATTCATCCTCTTTATATAGGTAGATCTGATTATCATTATACTTTTCGTTTTTCAAAATCTGTTGTATATTTTCCATGAACCTGTTTTTATTTATTTTTTACGAAACACGAGTAACAATACTCAATAAGATTAAACTATGTTATTCTACAAAACATATTAAGGGTTTAAAACAAGCTAAGATATTGTTTCACTGTAATTTTCCGGGTTAAGCTACCGGCTCTGACCGTAATAGTTCCTGTACGATTATATGTCGGCAGTTCAATAGCAGCAAATGTGCCTGTTATTGTCCTACGATTTCCTGAACCCGTAAGTACCAGATTTGTTAACCATGCAACATCGACCGTAACTGTTACAGTTGCTGCTGTATTAGTATTCAATACGGTTCCAATAGTAGCTGAGCCACTGTCATATATTGTAAATGGTGACGAAACCCCTAATTCATGTTTCCCATCTGCAATCATATCCACAATATCATTGTCATTGTCAATAATATCTGTGAAAATATTTGCAGAGTAGTCTGCTGTTATAGCTTTCTCGAGAGAGTCATAGCCTGCACCAAATACTTTGTTAATCTGAATAAGGTAACGGTGATTGCGAACAATATGAATAACTTGCCCTGTATTATTCTTCAGCCAAACCTTATAATACCCATCAATGCCTTTATATTTAGCTCTGATAATTACAGACAAACCTGTATTATCCAGAATGTTTGTCCTTTCATACAAATATAAGTCGGGAGTGGTACTACCTGCTGCATATGACCAAACACCCGTTCCTGAAGTATTTACATAGTCAATATAACTTGAGCCGGCAATAAGACTTACAGCTGATGGCGTTGTAGCGGGAACCGTATAAGCCGTAGGAGCAACTCTCGCCTGATTAGAACTCTTCAGAATTGTAAAACCTGTAAGAGTAAAATCATTCAGACCATTGTTTGCATTACCTGGAATACATTCAACAGAGACAGCTGCAGCTGTTCTAAGCATATTTATTGTTCCCAGAGTAGTATTTGAGGCTATACTTGGTGAAGAAACTCTTCCCCACATAACCAGAGGTAATTGTGGAGATGTTAGTGCAACCAAAGTAGTAGTCTTTAGAGAAGGGATAGCAACACTTTCCAACATATTAGTTGTAACAGAGCTAAAGTTTACAATATCAGCATCATTTTCGTTTCTGCCATTGGCAATAATATGAAAAGTACGCGATAAAGATGTCGCTTTCATTCTAAGACTAAAAGTTTTCGTATTTCCAGATCCTGAAATATTATTGACCTTCACTCTTTCTATAAATTGATTGTTCTCATTAAATATCAAGAGATCAATACATCGAACCAAATTATCATTATAAGACCTTAAACCCGAAGTAACCAATTGATTTTCTGGAATCTCCAGAACAAGTTTAAGTTCAACATCTCCTTCTTGCATTATGTCCGAATCCTCAGACATACCACACGAAGTGGCTGTCAGTAGGAATAGGATATATATTATTAGTTGTTTCATTCGAATAAATTATTTATTGTTTACGATATTTAGATAACCTTTCTTCACATTCCTCTTTTGTCTCTCCAGGCAAAGGATCTAAAGACACACCAGCAGGATAAACTATCTGATTAGTAAAAGACCTCAAATTATTTGTATTCAATGTAAATGTTGCAGTATTCTTCATTTTGTCATATCTAACAGTACCAATCTTCGTATATGATGTTCTAAATGCACCTGCGCCTTTCTCTGTTATAATATTAACATTTTCTATTGTTTCTTGGTATACTTGCACACCTCCAGAATTCGCATAATCATATGTATTTACTCTACTCATCGTTCCGCCTTTATATAATGTGATCTCAACATTAATTGCTCGTGGTTTTATACCTGATGTATACCAAGTCGAATAAAGATCTACATTAAAATATCGAGGTAGTTCATTATATATAATAGTATTACACAAATTATACATATTAACGAAAGCACATTCATACCCACTTGAAGTATTATCCCCCCCCCATTCTAATATATCATATCCTTGATATTTAACTGGCACACCGGCTTGATTACTTCCAGACATACTCCATCCGACAGGCTTTAAGTCAAGCCCCGTTACACTCGTACTTGTTAGTTCTGTGGCAGTATCAACATCCCAACCACTCACGCCACTTGGTTTAGCTCCCCATAAATATCTAATTACCAAATAATCAAACTCTGGAAATCTAACATATTTAGCCGATTGATTTATCTTAATTTCTTTAGTATAGTTTAAATCATTAACATGGGCTATAATAATAGAACCTGTACGATCCAATTCATTAGGCTCTGACCCAGCAGTAAAGTGTAGTTCACCTCCGATATTAGAAGCCGATGTTATCCAGTTTGATTTAGACTTAACAACCCAGTTAGCATCACCTCCATATGCAGCCAGATCCGATTCTGTAAATGTACCCCCATCACCTGGTATGCCGATCTCTTCTCCTGTTACAGACAATCTTAAGTTACAAACCTTCACTTCATCGTACTCTAAAGTACTCTTATTTAAAAATTTATAAATTGTATTATCATAAGTACCACCTCTGGTGAATCTAAGAATTTGATTACCTGTCCCTGTAGTATAATTACAAGAAGCTATAGAAGCATCTCCATCTATCTTCATCCATGAGGAGGTAGTCGGATCAACCGTCAATGCAACATCCTTGAATGTAGGAGATTCGGAAATATAGATCGTTTTTGGATTTAATGTTATCGAACCCGTTGTAACAGCGGGAGTCTGATTCACGGTAATTACCTTTGTCAGATTCTTCACCTTAATCTTCAATGTTGTAGATCGCGGAACCGTATAGTCTGCTCCCGTAGCAATTAGTTTTATATTATTAGTAGCATCGAAAGAGGCCGTTAACCAACTTGCTCCCGATTCTAAAGAACAATCACCTGTCTCTGCATTAGTTGCATAATAAAAATCTTTACTTACTCCCATATTAAACACGGTCTCTTTCACAGTAAGGAAAGTTTGAGAGATATCTGAGATTATTGTATTTTCATCCCAAGGTAGTATATTTAATGTACCATCAATCAGTTTTGCTGATGCATCAGTTTCTCCTCCTAAAGAAGATATGTTTAGTGTTATATCATATATCGTATTACGATTTATCTTATAACCATTCTCCTGATTAATCAGTATTTTATAATAGTTTTCGGTTTTCACAGTAACATCTCCTTCCTTCTGATAAGGAATTTGCAGTACGACAAAAGTTGCATCCCTTTCCACATCATAAGTCGTTCGTAAATTCTCATTGATATAAGAATGAACTGTTGATTTCGTTGTACCAACTCCTCTCTCCGAAGGTGTTACTGTTTTGAAATCATAAGATATATAATTGGCTGTAGTAGGGCTAGATAAAGCTGAAACAATATAAGAACGGTCTGCAACATTAGCCATCTTAACCGATAGATTTTGATTCGCAGGAGCCAGTAAGTACTTAACTCCTCCAAAAGTAAAATCGGTTGTATTAACAGTCATATTTACTTTAGCTACATTACGCACCAAAGAGATAGAAGCTCTAACGTCGGTTATAAAATTATGATCCTTCTTAACGCCATGCATCAAAAGTGGTTTATCCGCATCAGGCTCCGCAATCTCTGCCGCAATAGCATCGGTTATTACAGCCTCCAGACTACTCTCGTTAGTAACAGAAGCCAATTTATTTGCTGCTATATTACTAACTATATGTATGTTTCTCGATTTATCCAGATCTGATAATATTACAGAATTGAGTACCATGATCACCTGATCACTAACCCATCTGCTCATATCAATATCGCCAGACGCACCTGTATAAGGTACATCTATTCGAATAGAAAACTCTTTATTTCCTGTGGCACTTTCAAATATAAAAAGTGAAAGATTAGTAACCAGAGTTTCTTCATCGGTAGCTGTGCTTCTTAACTCAGGTGTGTTAACCGAAGGCAATTGCAAAGCAATCTGCACTTTACCGTCAATGGGTTTTGAACTTCCCAATTCATCCTGCTCCTTCGCACAAGAAGGGAGAAAGAGTATTATCAGAAAAAAAGTTATTATTTTGATATATTTATTCTTTATTCTAAAGTACATGAGCTAACGTTTTAGGGTATTAATATTGTTAAACCGGTGATATCATATTGCTCTTTAGAACCATCTAAACCCGAAATGAAAAGATTCAACTTAGTAGAAAGAGCAGCTCCTGCAGTTTTACGTCTTACCTGAATGTTAACAGGAGAAACTGTTTTTTGTCCGAATGTTACACTTTCATCGACAAACTCAAAATTTGTAGGATCTTCGAGTGTTACCCACCAATTTCGTTCTTGCTTCATATTCATGGCATAAGTAGCTATATACCCCGAGTTGCCCGAAAGCGTCATAGTATACAGATCTATGTTATTGGTAGAATATACAGTCGCCCAATCTTTAACATCAACCTTTACTTCAATTCCTCCTTTAGCGATGAGACTTATTTCCAGAATTTTATTATCCTGTGGAACAATAGGTATTTCTACTTCATTTATATAATCTGTTCCTCCGGCAGTTATAAGTTTTACGCCCACAGAAATTTTGTGTGTACTTATATCTCCAGCCGATAACGATTTATGCGCAGGAATAATAAAATCAATAGTATCACTTTGCTGATGTCCCGCCTGATCTTCAGATTCATGAAATGTCGCTGCTTTCGTCATAGGAATACTGGTCGTAGTAGGATTTGTTTTATTGGGGTATAAACCTCCACTCCATGACAAACTTGTGGGAACGTTGATCAATGAGAAAGTATGCCCTCCACCTAATTTAAATCCGACACCGTCTTTTAGTACTAGTCGCACTTTAGCAACATTACGATCTAAAACAGCTGTAGCTTCATGAGACTGATCCTTTACAATGGTTAACCCATCAATTAAAGCTGTACGAATCTCGGGTACATCAGGCAATAATCCTCCCGAAGGCTGAGTTACCCACATAGGCATATCGGATTTGGCAAATGTAAATTGGGGGGCTTTTAAAAGAGAACGGATATCCATTTCATTGCAGCCGACCAACACAAAATTCCATTTCCCGACAAGCATATCCATCTTAAGATATTCCTGGGTACGTTCGATATTCAATGGCATATGATTGAAGTAATCCAAATTTGGAGACTGTCCGTTAAAAGCATACAGTTCGGAGTACTGCCTGATATTTTCCGATACTCCAGCAACCCTCAACTGAATACCATTCTTTACAATTTCATTATCAGCTATGACCTCTTCGTTACTACAGGATGAGTAACCCAGAAGCAGACTGAAAGCCAGAGCTGCATATTTTACTTTTGCGTGCATGTTTATATATTTTTATCTAGGAATAAGCCTTATAACCGTTTTACACGATAAACTAAATTCCAAATTTCAATCACCTAATTATATTCAATACGTATGTCACCTTAACCTTATCAACCCAAGGAGAAAACTAGTTGGCATTGATCTTCTTAGAAACTATCTGCCTTAGTGATGTCTTTACTTTTACAATATAAGCCCCTTGGTTCAAGACCAAATCTTTATTATAAACTGTAGGAGCACCCACCAACTTACCACTGTTATGTAAACGCCTCCCTTGTAAATCATATACATCAATTTCAGTCAAACCATCTTCACAACGCACCTCTAATTGCTTTTTAGCGTAAATAACCGTAATCAAACCTTCATCTCCAGTTTCATCTATAATACCTGATGTTGAGGATGCCAATCGGAGTGAAAAACGATCTGTATCAGCATACTGTTTTTTCGGATCCGTCTCACGTTGATTAAAACTATACACATTTTTAGCCGTAAGATCCTGTTCTATCTTCAAATGCTTATCAACCAATATGGGAGTCAAACCCGTTGCATAAGTAAATGAACTTACATTATCAAATTCCAAGCTCAAGAGATCCTTCTGATTCGAACTCTTAACCCCGATGCCAATTTCATTTTGCCCCTTAGATAAAAACTCGATAAGGCTATATTCTTGATCTGGTGATATTATGAAAGCTTCGCTTACAGCATGACTATCCGGATAAACCATTTTACGCACACCAACCGATTCATTTTGTTGATTCACATTCAGTATCGCATAATCCGATCCGGCAAGATTGCCGCTTTTAGACCTGAACGATAAAGCATTCAATGATCTAATATTATTAGTTGCAGCATCAGTAAGATTGCCGGTCAAAGCATAATTTCCTTCCAAGGGATAAACAATGTCTGCACTAGTTAAGCCATCGGCTAATGTTATCACAAAGGCTTGTAAAGCAGAAATTTTATTTTCCAACTTATATTCTGTTCGTGCCCATACCTGATTGGTTGGCGTTAATAAGTAGTAACCGGCATCTTCGTTCAAGACACTCCTATTCGCCTCAAAAAACAATCGGCTATTTATAGATGCCATAAAAGGATTACCAATCATAACAGTATTAGAAGTACTAGCTCCAGAAGTGACGTGCTGACTATAAGCCGGTACATTTTCTCCCTGGACATTTATATTAGGAGCCTTCTTGGTTATATTGTCCTCATATACGAACCTATATGCTTCGTCAGAACGTGACATTACTCCTATAGGAGATGCCAACTGTTTTAATGTTTTCTCATTAAAATAATAAAAACGACTTTCTTTCCGAATCGAATTGTATGTATGCCCCGGATGGTAAGTCAATACATTGCTATTCTCGAAATATGGTATTTCCAATATACCTTTCAAACCTTCGAGGTTAGTATGATCATTATAACCAATGTTTGGAGTATAACAAGCCACTTTTACAGCCAAAGCATTATTCGTAGTTGATAAATCAATATCGTTAGATGCAAATGGAGTGCTAAAATCTCCCGAAACAAGATTCCCACTCAAGGGGTGTGGCGCATTATACAATGACTGCCAAGTTAATGGATATCCCGCTAATGCAAAGTCGCCGGATGCCATCTTCTTTAATGGTGCAGCCAACATATACCACTTATCCCTGGTAATCATCGAACAAGCACTACCGTCAAAATTATTTTGGGGTTGTTCTGTATTATTTCCAGCATAGTATCCCCAATTATATTGTATATACGCCTTATTATAAGTTAACAAATGCTGATAGGCAAGTTCTCCTCCAAAATGAAAAATGATCTTGTCGGCAACAGGATTTCCATATCCTTCTCTGAAAGTATACAAAGGATCTAAAGATGGATAAGATAATAAACCTCCGGGAATATGCACTTCTGTACATTGAGAAGGAATTACAGTTACTGAGCTACCTGAAGGAGTTCCCCAATTTTCCGGATTATTCCAGTTATGATCATTAGCAGTACCTTTCCAATATAGCACCGGCAATGATAATATAAAAGGATCGCTGGGAGTAGACGGGCATGCTCCTTTAGGAGTAACAATTACAGAGTAAATTCCGGGACTTGTTGCCGTATAAGTCCTATTTACCGCTCCCGATACAATAGCCTTATCTTTGTACCATTGATAAGATGGTAATGCAACTGTAGTCTGAGCTGTCAGAACTGTTGATGCACCTGTTAATACACATGCACCTGTTATAGTAGGAGTTTCGGCAACCGGCAATACTCGGTTTATCTCTACCGAACTTTGCAACTCGCACAAACCATTATTAATAACAACTGTATAAATTCCCATATCAGATTGCTGTGCCGACTCTATATTATAAACAGGTCCTGTAGCATCGTCTATTACGTCACCATTCTTAAGCCATTTATAAGAATTTACAGGTCCAACCGAAAGAACCGAGAGCTGAACAGGTTTAGTTTCGCAAACCGTAGTCTCATCAATAGAACCTATTAATGCTACAAACTGATCGTTTCCACTATAAATACTTAAGTTCTGAGATGTAACTGATCCGCAATTATCGACAATCTGTACTTTAAAGCGTCCGGAGATCAGATTCTCAAACACATTTGAATTTTGCCATGCTGAATAAGTATTATCATCTGCATCTTCTCTTTTAAAACGATATCGAAACGGAGGACGACTTCCATTCGCTGTTATGGTCAATTTTCCAATATTCTCTTCTCCACCGCAAGTAATACCTCCAGAGAGAGGTATATTCACAGTAGGAGATATATAATCGGGTAAAATCAACTCTTGTTCTTTATAATAGCACCTTGTTGCTGTTGTCGAATGGTTGTAATAAGCATAATACTGCACCTTATATTTACCTGCACCTAAACCACTTATGCTCGCGGTATAATTACTGTAAGCATAAGTTGAATATGTTGCATTTGTTACGGTATTGGTTATCAACATATAATACATATAAGGAGAACTTGTTGTCGTATAGGGGACTCCAGACATATTAAGAAAATACCCTTTACCTGAAACAGTATATTGACCACAAACAGCAGCAGTGGTATATGTTGGCTCATCAGCACCGAAACCTGTTACCACTTTGGTAAGCGTTACGGTTTTGGTCTCTTGACGGCATCCATAATCTATTTTTATTTGATAAACACCATAAGGAAGGTCAGACCACAAAATCAGATAAGAAGAACTGGCGTTTTGTGCTGCTGTTATAGTAATAGGATCTCTGGTTACAGGACCAGATTCGATAGAATATGTTATTTCATGAGCTCTATTTAATGTATAAGAAGTTGTTGGCACAGAATAATATGCATAAATTGCAGTAGTATTAAAATCGCAAGTACGGCCAAAATTATAACCATAATAGTTCGAACTATTAATAGCAGGATTAACCGTCGCAGTCATATATCCTGTCAAAGATGGAGATATAGTCGTAACAGATAATGTTTTTACCACTGTATTATTTGATTTTACAACTATGTTATAAGATGTTGCCGGAGAGAGACCCTTTATATCGTAAAAGGTTCCTCCCGCCCATGTATAAGTTTGGGTTGTCCCCCCCGACTGAGGGGTAACCTCTACTGAAAAATTATCGCAAACATAGTTTGAAACCCCTGTAGTTGACAGAGATAAACGAACAACAGCTTCAGTAGGTAAATTACAATAATCGTTATATACAAGATAATTGGCATATGAAAAATTCATCGTTACACTTGGCAGTGTATAGGCCGGAGATACAACTGTAGCCCCTGTACAAGGATGTTGGGCTAGAATTCGGTATTGCCCGGGATTGGTTGGATCATATCCGGTAATAGGAAAATTTATAGAATAAAAAGATGTGTTCCAAGCAGAATAGTTTCCAGAATAAGCAGGATATTCAATACAATACTTGATTGCATTATAATATGCCATAGATAGTGCCGTGCTTCCATTAATCTTAAAACTTGAGGAATAATATCCATATACATAAATTTTGTCACAAGCTCCATTACCATAATAACCAGAACTATAAGGCGTAAAATCAAGAGATGTAAATTCAACACTTTTCAAAGGGGCTCCACTTGATGTTACAGCAATTGTGGATGTTGTTATACGTAATTCGCCGCAAGCATCTTCTACTTCCGCATAATACTGTCCCGTACTCAAACCACTAATTGTCAATGCTGTAGAAATTGTACTATGCTCGCGTTCCATAGCTACGTCATTGGTCGTTGTATTCCTTATTCTATAACGATAGGGACTCTTTCCTCCGACTACACTAATAGTTAGACTGCCATTATCTGCACAATATTGGCTTGAAGCCATACTAGCAGTAGGAACATTCATGGTAAATGCTTTATAGGTAGTAGTTATTGTAGCACTTGCAGTAACGGGAGTCGCCCCGGTAGACTGATCATACACTGATACAGTATATGTTCCGGCAGGCAAATCGTTAAATACATTGGATGTTTGATTAACAATTTCGTAAATCTCATTATTATTACCTCTTAACCCATAAGAAGCTGTACCTGTTACATTAGTGGCTGTTACCGTAATCACACCATTTGCCAAACAAGTACCTGCCGTTACTCTTACTGTAACCGAAGGTGTTGCCCAAAGTAATATAGGACATAAAACAAAGAGGAATAAAACTATAAATTTATGTAAAACATTATTCATTTTCATCGAAAGTGTGTTGGTATATTATTTAGAGAAAAAATATCAATTAAAAATATCAGTCTGGTCTATATATGGTTCCCATTCCTTAGCAGTTACTTTTACATCGAGATTTGTATCCGGCTCACCCTTAAATGTTAAGTTAATCTCTATTATACCGTTTGGTAGCGGAATAAAAGGAATATCTGTAGAAGGAATACTAACAGGACTTTGTCCATAAAACGGTAAACCATTCATGGGCATACTCACTTTTAATCGTATTTTATTAGCAGTTAGAGGATCAAATGTTTGTGCCTCTATATCAGCGGGTATAATAAATTCAATTGCAGCAGCTTTTCCCTCTGCATCAAACACGAAGTATTCACGCAAAGGTTTAGTAGAAATTTCAGAAAGAGCCAAGGATAATTTGCCATTCCAGAGTAAAGTAGTAGGCACGTCAAGCAATTCCGCATAAGCATAAGCATGGCTTCCGTTTACTTCATCAAAGCCTCCATATTCTTTTAAAATAATCCGAATCATTGCTACATTCCTATTAAGTAATGCATCTTTCTGAGTAGTTGTATTTGCTGCTATAACGGTTGGCATTAAAGAAGCATAACGCAATTCGGGAGTTTGTTCCAGAAATTCGCCTCCTGCTTTTAAGCCTGTTCTCCACATTGGCGATAGATGCATGGCTCCGTTATATTCAGGAAGAATTATTTTTCCTGAAATATCCGATTTACAACTCAACAAAACTAAGTTCCAGATACCGGTAGGGCCTACTTCCATATCTGTGGATAGAATATCTCCCGATTGCCTTACATTTAGCTGTCTATGATGAAAATTAGCATTAGCATCAAAGACATATAGTAAAGCATTATTTATAATCTCTATTGGAGCCGATCTTAGGTCTAAAGTAATATTAGATTTTTCTCCAACCGTTTCATCCGTATCTCCATTACATGCCTGTAAAAAGAAGAGTGATACAACACATAAGCTCATTAGACTCTTCTGACACTTAATATATTTTCTTATTAGTTTATACATACTATAAATCACTTGTAAATATTACTAGTCCAGGAAAAGAGGTTTCTCCCTATTGTTTCTTCAACCTCGATAGAAGGAACAGATATTCTCTTCAGAGTTGATGCAGATCTTAATTCTTCGATTGTATTTTCATCATAAAAAACACCTAAATTTCTTATCACGGCTGTTATACCATATTGATAATTACGTCTTATATAATTATGGCTTGCTCCATTTGCAATACCATTGGCATTAATCACTACTGGATAATAATATTTGACAGTTTTAGCCTTACCATCAAGGGTACTTATAAAATCGTATCTCACACTGATTACAAAGTATGTGGGAGCTTGAGCATCATTCTCGAAAACATAAAACCATAAAGGAGAATGATTAGACTCGATATCATAACTTGATGAATTTATAGGTTCCTCTAAATACTCTGTAAATATGCTACCTGTAGAAATATTAGAAAAAGAATTCTGTAAGAAGCGATATCCATTGTTGTTTCCATGTCCAAAGTTTCCGGCTAAGGGAATATTATCTTTTGATACAAAATAAGATGCTGTTTTAGCATTCAAAAGAAATATAGAATCAAGTGCATATTCATAAACATTTGTTGGATAACCTGCCTCAAATTGAAGTTGAGAAGGCAAAGCAAATGTTATCTTCTTAAATGCAACTCTAGCAACCAAACGCTCTAAATAAAACGGATTCATTCCATTGAGCACATAACCATCCGAAACTCCGTCGGGACGTCCTCCATTTGCAGTATATCCTAAATATTGTTGCTCATCTTGGGCACTGCAAACTACTTGATTATAGCCACACATAGTCAGATTTGTTTTCCAATCAGATGGAGCTACCCCACCAATAGGTAAATCGGGATCTTCGGTATTTGTTTCACCCAAGTTGGCATATTGTCCTTGGGTCGACAAATTCTCATATGCATTCTTAAAGTCTGTAATGGTTGAAACTCCAATGTTTGAGATACTACTAAAATAATCATCAGGAGCATTGGCTACTACATATATTTCACGTGTGCCAGCAGTTAAGGCAACGCCTTTGACTTCATCGATTTCTTCATATCCCGTACCTGTTAACACATCAATTTTGCGAGGAATTGATTTATATCCATCAAGTACACCATTATCTGATTTGAAAACTAAAACGACCAAACTATAGATCTTACTTTCTGCCGAATTATCGGGCGTTCCGGTCGAACGTATCTCATTCTCACTAGTTTCTTCTTTATCTGAGGGACTTAATGAGATTGCCAAATATATTTTATCTTTTCCCTCATTAATATCACTATCCATAACATATTCATTCGAACATGAGAAGATACATATTGTAATTATCAGAGGGACCAATATGGTTTCTAGATATCTTTTTATTTTATTCTTTGTCATTATTTGTTCGCACCCTATAATTGAAACTAAATTGATTTGTTATTTCCGCATACATCTTCATAAGTCCGATACTTATACTTAGTATAGAAAGTCAATCAATTACTACTATTGAAAAGTATAGTGGACATTACACCAAGAGATTTTAGCTTTTTTATCCTTCAGGAGAGACATCGAAGATATCCCTGCATAGGCAAAAGCACCGGAAAAAGTCTCCTCATTATTTTTTATTCTTAGTTTATCAGATCCATACAATTTCTCAACTCTGGTGAGTCCTTTCACTACAACAAGCTTATTTCTATCTCCATAAGCAAAAGTCACCCATTCACCTTGCTGAGTATCGTAAACTTTTAAAATTCCTTTTTCGAATCGATACTCATAGGTATACCGCTCAGGCATAAAACAGAGTTTTGAATCATTAATAAAAACCAACATAGAATGTTCAAAATAAGAATCTTCGACACCTATATAATCGACCCATAGTTTTTTAGGATCCAGTCCTGATGTTTCTAACTCTACAGCTCCTTTTTTTGAGCCGGCAAACATTTTAAACTCTTTTATCTGGCAATGTCTGAAAGATAGAACCAAGGGTAAAATATTTTTTCTCATATTATTTCTCTTATTCTAAAGTTCGATTCGAAAAAGGATATTTATTTAAGGACGTATCAGACCATGGTGATCCGAACGCTTAGTCATCACTTTCATCACCGGTGTCTTTGTCAGAATATGATGAGACACCATGTGATGAGAAAGTAAATGTTTAGTCATTAATAGTAAAGCCTGCATATTTTCCATCTGATGAAATATTTATTTGAGGCGCATTAGCCGGTGTTATCACTGAATCCAGACCAACAACCAATTTCTTAGCACCCAGTTTGTCTTTATCAAAAAGAATAATACCATTTAAGTTTACAGCACTTCTGTTTCCATCACCCCAAATACGCAAGTCATGAAGATTGGTGAAAACAAAGTCTTTACCTTCAGCAGCAGTTGTCTCAGCAGCTACAGAGGACGAGATAGTTATATCACCACCTGTTGCATTTGTTAATAATGCTCCGTCAGATGCTCTCAATAAAGAGATACGGAAGAAACCTGATACAATATTATTCATACGACCATGATCACCCAATGATGTAACAGCAAGCATTGCAGGTTGATCTATAACTGTACCTGAACAACTTAGCAATGAGCTTTCGAAGCCTACGTTTGCATCGCTGATAGCATGTACCTTATTGAAGTCTACAATTACAGTTTTAGGTAATTCGTATCGAGTGTCACTTAGCGTTTTCACATTGAATTGTCCGGTTTTCGAACCATTAGCAATAGTCAAGCGAGGAGTTATGCCCATATCAAAATCAAGAGCATCTGCCGTTCCTTTTCCATAGCTACCATCTATCACAATATCCGAACCTGTTGCATTTACCAGAGACTCACCGTTTGTTTTGAAGATTCCTAATTCATAAACGATGTCCCTTTCATCTTCAAGACCATCTCTTGTATTTACGAGTTTCACGACCACTTCCTGATCTTCAATAGTAGCTGTTCCTTTAGGTTTTACTAAGTAACTTTTACTAATATTAGCAAGATACATCTCAAACAATTTACGTCCTTCCACTAAATTGTTTGCTTTAATCGGAACCTCTACATCTTGTTTGATCATATATTTAGCTGCTCCATCATTAGAAGGAACAAAAGATAAACTTCCTTTTATTGGAGAATAGTTATTAGCTTCTGTGGCTGTACCTTCCTTCGTAAAATACTCTACTGTTACAGGAACCGGAACGCCCTGATCTGTTGTTGAATATCCCGTTAGAGTTACCGTAAACAAAGCTGTGGTATAACCATTTACCGGCTTATTTATTTTGACATCCGAAACATAAACACCGTGACCGAGTTTTACCAAACGATTATTCATGTCTTTCAGAAGAACATCACCATTTGAAGTGAAGTTAATTTCATTGAATGATTTCTTAGAATCTTCAACAGCATAACGATCAAATAATAAATCTCCCATATTGGAAACCATACAAATACGACCCGAAGAAGTACTTGCCAAGAATATGCCATTAGGGCTTAGTTGTGCTTTATTAAAGTTACCATCTGTTGCTTTCTGGTATATTTGACGTCCGTCTTTAGCTAACCCGATAATTGTACCTCTCGCTCTGTCGTTATCAAAACCTACGATCACCGATTCGCCTGATACCGCATCTATTCCCATACCGGAGATACTTTCCTTCATTACATACTTTTGCAGGTCGGTTCCATCATTACGCAATAGCGAATAATAGCTTTTGTCACTGCCATTTCCTCCTACAAGAATATTTCCATTATTGGCTAAATACAAATGCTCTAAAGATGATAATTGCGAAGCCGGTACAATTTCTTTATTGAAAACGATGTCTCCTTCGGCTCTTATTTTAAGCACTTTTCCCCCGCCTGAGTTACTGTTTCCAACAAGAAATACATGTCCGTCCTGAGCTGTTATCATTTTATTTATATGAAATCCTGCATCAGGTAAAACTGTAACGAATAAAGGTTTACCGTTACTATCAAGACGTGTAACCGATGCACCTGCTCCATCTTCGGAAGTAAAAGCAGCATATACAAATTCTGTAGAACTACCCAGTATATCAAAAGCAACACAGGTACCGCTTTCACTCGCTACATACTTATATATTGTTTTTCCGGCAGCATCTATTTTTCCAACCATTCCTGCCTTAACACTTAAGGGAGTAGGTTCATAACCACCAAGAATCAAACTTCCGTCTTTAAGAATCTTTCCGCAGAATAATTCACTTCCTTCATTTCCCAGATAGACATCTGTAGATATATCTCCTTTATTATCTATAATTAAGGCACGACCCGAGATTTGAGCAGACCTTTTGCCTTTTGCATTAACATTTGACTGACCTATAATCAGTACTTTGTTATTTCCGGCATAATAAACATTATTAACTGAAAGAAATCCGGTGGGTAACGAACGTGAAAAACGAGTATCACCTTCTCTCTTTACCCAAGTTACTGTTGTTCTATTATTATCAGTACCTACCAAAACGGCTTCACCATCGGCAGCAGGGCATAAATGTTGATAATCTATATTTTCGCCATATGTTCTATCAAAAACCACAGGCATATACTGAGCTTTAAGTGTGTTCATCGGAAATCCAATCAATAAGGCACAAATAAGCAGGCTGCCATATATCTTTTTTCTGCACTTCATAATTATATTCATTTGTTATTTTATTATTGCTTTTATTTCAACACGTCTGGCTTTGCGATTCATCCATATTTTCTGATCCCAAACGGAAGAAGTACCATTATTATATTGCGATTCTCTTTTATGGAAAGGGGTTAACAGTTCTTGTCCATCATCTTCCATATCTTTTTTTGTAAGGAAAATCTGACCTTTACCTGCAATTTTAGTTTTTACCTTGATTCCTTTACTCATCAACCAAGAATAAACTGATTCTGCTCTTTTCTCGGATAATAAGAGATTATAACCTTCTCCTCCCATTTCGTCGGCATATCCGTCAATAATTAAAGATTCGACTTGGCTGAAATCGGTATCAGTCAGAAAATTTTGCAAGGCATCAATAGCTGTATAAGTTAATTCCGCATTATCGAAGTCGAAATACACGGTTAACATTGATTCTGTATAGTATGAGAACTTCGGAAGTTCCTCATGACGAGGAGCATTAAAATCACCACCATTCTTAATCAGATTTATTGTCCCATTCGAAATAGCATTGGCCTCCGACATTCCATATATTGAGCTACTCTTGTGCTGTAAATTATTACGATAGAAGTAGAATATATCATCCTGATGTTGTAATAATCGGTCGGAAACGATATAACCTCTGTCATTATCGATTCGAAGCATGCTAAAATCATTCAGTACCGAATTGATCGGATAATCAAAATGAATTAGACTACCTTTTGTGATCAATCCTCTTTCATAAATAATACCGTAGATATCATATCCTCCAAAACCAACATGTCCATTAGAGGCAAAAATCAACAAATCGTTATATATAGTAGGAGATATTTCGTCTCCTTCGGTATTTACTTGTGCTCCAAGATTAATAGGATCCCCCCATCTCTGAAGTTCGTCATTCCATTCGGATATATATATGTCATAGCCTCCGTATCCTCCCGGCATATCCGACGAAAAAAGGAGAAATCTATCGTTATCAAAAAGAAAAGGATGAGCGTAAGATGCTTCTTTCTTTTGAGGAAAGGCTAACTCAAATGATGACCATCCATTACGTTTGCTGTTATATTTCGAAGAATACAGCTTAGTATTAAAAGCATTAATCCCTTTTGACGAAATATCAATCTGCTCCCCCTTGTCATAAGCCACTGAAGTAACGACCATTCGGCTCATATCTTCCGAAAAAGAAAGGGGACCATTTTGTAAATCAACAGGAACCATGTGTAATAATTCACGAGATCTCTTCTTCCGACCTAATACAGCACTCATCGAAAACTCGGAGTTCTCATCCAACGAATAATACTTTGTTCGATGATAGAACTTCTTGTTGGGGTCATGGAATTTACTATTACTGGTAGCATAAAAATACTCATCATTCATTTTTCCGATCCAGAATTCCGAAAATGGAGTATTGCCTTTATCCAGCCTTTCGACAATGAATTCGGGAACACCTACAGGCATAAATCCGTCCTCAAAATCAAGAGCATGAACTATATTCAGATAACGCTGATCTTTATTATAGACATCACGATAAGCATAGTTCCGGGCAATTTTAATAGCCTCGATCTTTGCTCCTGAGTATCGTAGAGCATCCAAATAATTACAGATATCGGAAGCACTAAATAAGTCTTCATTTAGCAACATTGCCTTCTCATAATGAGGTATTGAAGCTGTGTAATTCAACAGACTAAGATACAACCTTGCAGTTTTCAGATGAAGTAATGCATTATAAGTATCACTTGCTTTTTTAGTGAGAGCCGATTCATATAATTTCATCGCCTGCTCAAACTCTTGTCTGACAAATTTTCGGTCAGCCTTTACCTCTGTTTTTCTGGCTTTATTGTCTTGCTTGCTTTGTTGTTTATCTTTAGGATATACATGCAGCGACATCGCAGCTAAGAGAGACAAAGTCAAAAAGCTGATTTTCATTTTTCTATTTATCATTATTTTTGATATTATCTGAATATGTTATAAACTAGATGAACCCCAAATTTTGTAGGTCCGATATAAGCTTTTGTCTTTTTTCGTTCTATTGGATAATGAGCAAATTCTCCTCCTAATTCGTGTTTATCGTATTGCATATGAGCATAGCCTAACCCAAGATTAACCTCTAACCTAAACCGGCTGGACAAATAAAATTTATATCCGGTCGAAAGTCCGGCAGAGACTCCCCATCCTTTTCTTCGGTAACTGGTTTTATCCTCGTCACTATTCTTCAGCCCAATATTAAAATTACCATACATAGCATAAGGCCCCACATAGAAACCGTCCCATAAGTCATTGGTATAATAATATTTAGGATTAATGTAATATCTCAAATCGACACTTCCGATAAGAGATCTGAAAACCTCTTCGTCCTTTTTAAAGAGATAGGGAGCCCATAGAATATCCCCATTTACAGTCAGCTGTTTTCCAACAGACCATTCTACTCCAATATTGGGAGTTCCTGTAAGTATTAAAGGGATATTTGTCTTTAGAGCTTGCGCCTGAGACGAAGGGCAATAGAAAAAACATAGTGCTAGGCAAACTAATATGTGTTGTAGAAAGCGTTTCATCTGATTAATTATATTTATTGATATTCAAATTCATCTTATACTTCTGTACCTCCACCACCGGGTGTGTTATCTTTTCCGGCTTCAATTATGGGATTCCAATCGAGTAAATCTTTTAATGTGAGCACTTTTACATTTTTGCCATCAATAGTTACCATAATAGTCTCTGCCATATGTAATACTTGAGGTTGATGATTGGCATCTGTAACTTCAACATGAAGAAAGTCTATAGGTTGGTTATTAGCATCAAAAAATGTCAACTTAAAATTGATGGGCTCTGAAGAATTTCCTTCAGCCGAAAGGTCAGGAGATGGTAAGTAATAATTCTCAAATCCAAATTCGAAATCCAAATAAGGACTTTCATATAATTTAGCAGTCAATAGCATCTTATCATTTGCATTACTGCGGGAGGAGCGAGTGTTGATAGAATCGGAGATCTGAGACAGATATTGGAATGTACCAATACCTGAAGCTAAAATCTCAACCTTCTTTATATTATTAAGTGTCAGTTTCGAATTAAAGACCTCTAGATTCTTTATAGCAAAACAAATACGTCCGACATATTTATGTTCGAACCAGGCTGTATCTGTAACTAATGGACCTGGAATACGAATAAGTGGTGATACATATTCCGATAAAATAACGGGAGGCTCTTTATAGTAACCATCCTCTGATTTTTGCAAAGTAAATTTTGCAGTATTGTAAGATTGTATTTCGGAAAAATCGACTCCGTTAATATTTGAAAAACAGTGAACAGGATGCATTCCCGGAAAAAGTTTGAAATGGAAGTTTCCCGCCATAGTTCTTGCATTGTCCTCAAAAGGATGTAAAGAATAACGATCTTTTTCCAGATCTGTATTGTAAATGAAGATTCTGACATCATCCACTTTATACGTCTCTGTTCTTCTATTTACATCAGCTTTAGGCACATATACCACATAATTTGTTTCATCTTCAAAGTAATCATAGGTGCAAGACGAGAGTAAACAAAGGCATATCAAAACAGATGACAAACAAAGTCTTATAGTATATTTATGTATATTATTCATTGCTCTTCACTTTGGTAGAATAAACTTTTTTAGTTATCTTTTGCGTAGCACCTTTAATAGCACTACGCAAAAGGAATAACCTGATAATGAATTTTATTTTATTAAATTTCTTTGTCTGTTCTTTGGATAGTAGCATTCCAGTTTTCAGGAGCACTAACTTTAATATCTAATCCTCCTACTTCTTTAATCTCTGGCCATACATCTGTACCTCTTGATTTAATAGTCAGATTCACTTCACGAATATTATTTTCAAGGAATACTTCGTTAACAATACCGCTCCAATAGATAGGTCTAGCTGTTGCTAAAGCAGTACCATTATCAAGTACATAACCTGCAGGTGCATAAGCACTAACTATTATAGAAAATTTACGAGCTTGAGAGGCATCGGCAGAAGCTGCTTTACCTTCAGCTTTTGTAGCATTTGGTAATACAAGTACATCTTGCCAAAGAGTGAAATCTGCATCAATAACAACAGGGTTAGTGTGAGTCTGATCTGTTGGATTAGCTGTTTTGAAAGTAGAAACTCCACTTGCTCCAACGATAATTCTGTTAGCATCAGATGCAGCATTAATACCTCCTGCGAATGAACCTACTTTAACTCCAAATGCAACTGGTATGTTTTGAACTGCCACTAAGTTTGTAGCCTGAGCAAAATCAACTACTTTACCTGCCTCATTTAAGAAATCAGCTTTTTTGTTGATACGGAAACGCATCATCGATACTTCACGCTTCAACAACAAAGGTGTAGCTGTTAGATCTTTAGTTTGTCCTGTAGCAATAACAACTCCTGCTTGATAAGCCATAAATACTTCTGGTGCAGAATAATAAGGAAGTCTAGCAGCAGGAACTGTGTGACCAGCTGGGAAAGCTGGCATTTTTTTCAAGTCCATCACTACAGCAGTGTTTAACTTTTTAGTACGAACAGTATAATCCCCAAGTTCAGCAATTGTACTCCAATTATCTACAGATGTAGCAACATTAGTTTTAACACTGTTTCTTATATTTGCAACTAGAGCTAAATCATAAGTACCACTAGGAATATCTAGAAAGTTAAATACTTTATCGGCTTTTGATGAAGGATCTAGCTCATACGAATAAGCAATCGTGCCATCAGTTGGATTGTACAAGAACATACGTATTTTCTCTACATTATCCCACTTAGTAATAGGAATAGCTGTTGACGAAGCAGCGGCTTTGGTTGTCGCTCCTGCGACTTCTTCGAAATCAACTGCAAATCGAATTGAGCCGGAACTTCCTTCTGAATTTGTCACTTCATCATTGTTACATGACGAAAACATTATCGCAATAGCTGCTACTGCGCTAAAAAAAAATTTCTTCATTTTTGAAAACTTTAAATTATAAATAAATTAATGTGCTATAATTGGTTACGTTTTTTTTACTGAGTTTGTAGCTGTCCTGTAACATGGTCATAAAAACCAATTGTTGCATCAGACATCCATCCTTTAATCGGAGTTTTGAGAGTATAAGAGAGAGAGACAGATTCGCCGTTTCTAGCCTCAATTACTTTATAGATATTATAATCAGCTTTGAATGATAATATCCATGGACATATCCTCCATTTGCGATAAGCTCTAAATCTCTCCTTCCCATAAATAATAATAGCCGGAAGCTCCTGATGATGGCAGTCATTAATCAACATGGGAGTAAACGTTAAAGATTGATTGGCTCCTACTGATAGACACCTTATATCAAGGTCTAAGTCAATATGCATACGCCCGTTTTGTTCGATTAACGAGCTTTCACAGATTTCGATGGAACCTAAATCCAATGTGGAATTCCATAGAGAAAGTGTATAAATTAATGAACTAACCATAGGTGTGAAATTTACTTCAAATCAATATTATTAAATTCTATCACTTCTTAAGTGACAGATGAATAAATCAAAAAAATATAAAACACACATAAACAATATATTATAGTGGATAAATATTATTTGTGAAATAAAAAATAACACATTAATCAAACATTCTGGTATGGTGATGAATAGAAGAAATACTTAATGTGCAGAAACAATGTACAATACTATTTAATTGGTTATTAAAAATAAAGACAACAATACTCAAACATTCCAAAACATTTAATAATGAGCAAATTATTATATAAAGAAGAGCATCTTGCATGCTATAATCATCAAAAGGAAGATAAAGCGCCAATAGAAGGTTTAAAAATTAATGCGGCTAATCTCTGGGAAAATATAGCCGAAGAAAGTAAAATTATATTTGTGATAGAGGGTCGTATTAATATCTCTTATGGAGAAGTTACTGATCGAATAGTTGAGTCAAAACAGATGTTTATTCTAAGACAGGGCTATCAGTACAAGGCTTACGTAGAGGAGGATACCTTCATAATGATCTTTCGTATAAGCTCTCAAATCAATTTTTGTGATAGGTTTTCAATACAACAACTGTGCAAAAAAGAGTCTAAAACAGAAGAGGTATTTAACTTATTGGAGGTAAACGACAGATTAAGAGGATTTCTTCATTGGACCTATGTTAATATATCAGATGGGATTAAATGTACTCATTTTTTCGACATTAAGAAACAGGAACTATTCTTCTTATTAAGAGCTTATTACTCTAAAGAAGATTTAGCTCTTCTATTTAGTTCTTTGCTAAATAATGATCAGATCTTTTCAAATTTCATCTATGATAATCATTATAAAGTTAAGAATATCCAGCAATTAGTTGCACTATCAAATTATAGCGTATCTGCTTTTAATAAGCGCTTTAAGAAGAGTTTTGGTATCTCTCCATATAAATGGATGAAAGATCAACGAGCAAAACGTATATTCCACGAAATAAATAATTATACAAAGAACTTTAAAGTTATTAGTGAAGAATATGGATTTTCGTCTCTCTCTCAATTTAATGATTTCTGCAAAGTTCATTTTGGACTTACTCCTGGAGAGATTAGAAAGAAAGACTAGTTGTTGTAATCAGTATTAAATATTTAGCTCATTCTAGAGAATGATTTATATATATACACCTATATATCAAATACTTTAGGGTTAACTCCAAGCCTTTTTTCTAGAGCTAAAATGCTTAATAGTTTATACAAAAACTTATATTTTGTGTATAAATGTCAAAATTGTGAATTAAACGAGCGAAAATTATAAATGGTGTTAGTCCAATTCGAACTAAGTTTGTGTCGGTTTATTTTTCTAAGACTAAAAAGTTCCCCTCTATTCCGTCACTTAAGAAGTGATGGATAAAAAAACACATCAAAAACGCCTATATATCAAATACTTAAAAAAAATATCTTAAAGCGGTAAAATTTCTACTCTTTTAATAAGGTCAATAATTCTAGACCCAGATAAAAAATCTAGATTAAAAAAGTTAGAGCCTTCCTGAAAAAAGGAAAAATCTACCGGATGATATAAATGTTGCGATGTTCTACTGCAAAAGTATGAGGAGTTTATTGATAAAAACGAATCGGATCATGGAACAAAAAACACTTAAAGTTTCTCTTTTCGACGAATAACAGCCTCCAAGTCTCGAAAAGAGGAATAATAAACTAACAAAACTCCATTTTCTCTGAATAGACACACATCATGACAAATCAAAAAGTATCATGAAGAAAAAATGAGATTTTAGGGATATCGTTAAATATCAAAATAGTAAAGGGTAGTATGATAATAATCTGGGCTTTCAAATAGATGAATTCTTCAATCGAAACATATGCTTATAAGATGGTATTAATCGCCTCTTTTTGTTCGTTAAAATACTCAGCCCTATGCACATCTCCACTTCGAGAAATCAATGTAGATGAACGCTTTAATGAGTCTAACCAGTCTTTATGCACTTTGCAAACCTGATCTTTAAGAGAATGAATCGAACCAAAAGAAAATACACGCAAAATAGATAATTCGAAATCACTACATTCCAGATAAGTGTATGACGATTCGAAATTCATATTAGATAGATAGAAGAACACCTCTTTACCTCCATTCCAAATACCGGAAGCTGCAACCGACTCTAAATTGGTTAGAAGATCAATTAACTCAATCTTTATCTGCTGAACCTCAGCTTTTGTTAATAAATTCAGCCTCGAAAAGAAATCAACATCCCTAGCCAGAGAGACAAATATATTTCGAGCCAAAACAAAAGATGAGCTATCGATAAAACGACTTTCCTGAATAAATAATTTATGGATATCTGAGACTCTAGTAGGAAAAGAAAATTGCGAAAATTGTGTTGTGTTTTCAAATCCCTCCATTTGATAAAGCCATTTATACCAATAAAATTTAGATATCAAATCGTATTGTGTATAAAAAGAAAGCGGAATAACATTATATGCAGAATAGCACTTGGAGTTAGAATATAATTGTAATCGGCGAAAAGTCTGTATATAGTTATCAATAAAACGACAGTAATCATCCAGTATATCAGACCTTTGTATAAGGTTCAAATTAAAAACAGCCTTATCCTCACTCTTCATCCCGATAATATGATCTAATGAAATATTTAAATCCCTAGAGATGAGTGCCGACTCTTCAATATCAAAAGATACTGTACCTCTCAGACGGCGATAAACAGCTTCTTTACCTAATGATAATAAGTCCATCAGATATATCGCTACATTCGTTTTGTCAGGAAGTGCATCTTTAATGGCGCTTACTAAGTTTTCGCTGAATTTCTGATTCATGTTTTCAGATATAGGAAGAGAGGGTGCAACTTTATATATATGCATTTTGAAAGCTGTTGATACACCAACCAGCTTCAAAACACATTTAAAGTCAATTTTTCTTCTTTTATTTCCCCTTTTATTCTACAGCCACAAAGATATACGAAGTTAACTAATGGAAATCTCCCGTTTTGTGGAATTTTAAGAATTGAATGTTCTATTTTCAACATTCCTCAAAAAAAATGTCTCGAAAAGAGGAATAATATTATCCAAGAGAAACATTATTCCCTTATACATTACATTAAAAAAAACACCATAGGTCATTTCGAAGACGAATTTCGTAAAAGCCAAGCCAAGGCATCATCATACGAATCATAAAATTGTATTTAACAACTCTCTTTGTTCGTTAAAATACTCAGCCCGATGTACATCTCCACTTCTAGAGATCAGTGTAGAAGATCTTTTGAGTGAATTTATCCATTCTTTATGCACTTTACAGACTTCAGGTTTTAGCGAATTAATTGAACCAAAAGAAAAAACCCTAAAAATAGACAATTCGAAATCACTACACTCCAAATAAGTATATGATGATTCAAAATCAATATTAGATAAATAAAAAGATATATTACTATTGACATTCAAAGTACCAGCAGCCGTAATTGACTCTAAATTACAGATCATATCAATAAGCTCTTCTTTTATTTGCTGAGTTTCAATTTTAGTGAGAACGTTTAATCTCGAAAAGAGAGCTATATCCTTAGCTAAAGATGTAAACATATTTCTGGATAAAATAAAAGAACCACTACGGATAAAGCGATTTTCATTCAGAAACTCTTCATGAGTATCCAATACATTCTGAGGGATAACAAATTGAGCGAACTTTAATGTACTATCAAAACCTCTCATCTGATATGCCCATTTATACAAACAGAACTTTGATATCAAAGCATATTGAATATAAAACGGACAAGGAATAGAGCTACAGGCTGATTGCCATTTAGAATCGGCATAGGGTTTAATCTTTCGTAATGCCTGTATATAAGTTCTCATAGATGCACAATAGTCATCCATCATATTGGGAGTCTGAATAAGATTAAGATTAAAAATTGCTTTCTCGGCGCTTCTCATCCCAACAATCTGATCCAGAGATATATTAAGATCTTTGGAGATAAGTGCCGACTCTTCTATATTAAAAGACACAGTACCTCTCAAACGGCGATATACAGCTTCTTTTCCCAAGGATAATAAGTCCATCAGGTACAAAGCCACATTCGTTTTTTCCGGAAGTGCACTTTTAATGGCACTTACCAGATTTTCATTCAATTTTCGATTCATTACCTAGTGTTAAGTCTGCTTTACAATCCTATTTAGGTTTCACATAATTATTAGATTAATCCTCTTACAGAAAACCGGTCAACTTTATCTTGAATTGCCTATCGAAGCCATTATCCGAGCATTTGCACGATCAAGAACAGAGCGTTCAAAAGATGCCAGATAAGTATAAGTTGTTTTTTCATTTGCATGCCCCAACCCTTCACTGATAACCCATAAGGGTAGATTTTCACTTTTTGCAATAGTAGCCCATGAATGTCGGGTAACATGTGTTGTCAGTTTCTTATTTACTTTAGCAAGTAGAGCTAATTTTTTCAAACGTAAATTTTGCAGACGAAGTGCGCTTTCATATTGTATCCGCGTAGATTTTGAATTATCCTTTATTATAGGAAAGACATAAGGAGTCTCTTCAATTTGCGAAGAATAACGATCTATAATCTTCTGCATAGGAGGAGTAACCTTAACTTCAATCAATTGCCCTGTTTTTTTCCGAAAATAGGCAAGAACACCTTTCTCTATATTTTCTTTTCTTAAATAGGCCAAATCAACAAAAGGCATACCTCTCGCATAGAAACAAAATAAAAAAATATCTAGTGCAAAACGAAGTCCCAAGTTCGAGGTTTTATCTCCCAGAATATTTTTATTTTCAATAAAGATCAGATTGTTTAGAGAGTTTATCTCTTGTTTATTCAATGCTCGTTTACGAGTAATTTGAACCCCTGTATATACTTGACGAAAAGGATCTTCCGCACACAATTCAATACATCGATCACGTACGGCACGATAATAAATAGCACGCAGATTACGCATATAGAATGAAATTGTATTAAGACTTTTACCATCCTCCTTCAAAAAGGACTCATAATTTTTAATCAAGCGGGCATTAATATCTCCTAACGATAAATCTTTTTCTCCGTTATACTTTATCAACGACTTAACAGCAGAACGATACGCTTTCGCCGTACGCTCTTGTCCTCCAGAGTGTAACTTATTGGCTTGTTGCTCCACATACAAGCTCAGCAGATTGACTGTGTCTTTCAACCTATAGCCTGCTAAAATATCCTCTAACGTATAAGAGCCTTGATCATGTAGACGTTTAATTGTCTGGACCAAAAACTCTTTATCTGACTGTATTTTATTATCGATTTCATGAAGATACTTTAACCTAAATGAATCAGCCCTGTCAAAATTGATACATCGGTTCAAAGTATCCCATTCTTGAGGGTAAAGGCGATATGGCATTGTTACAGTAGCTGATTTCCGTTCATGAATTACACGAACATATAAACTTCCTTCACAATGCGTACCTTTTGTAGACGCTCTGTAATTGAGAGTAAATGAGGACATATTACTATATATAAGTTATTATTTCTGCTTGAACAGGAGACATTTCGCCCAATACCAAATAAAAGAATACTTCATAGAAGTTATACTGTCAGTTATTCCACTTCAATTATAACAAAGCTAATGTTAAACCCATTTAGACCGGGAGAGTTAAATAGTTTTTAATTACTTCTTTATGAGCTTTTCTTGATTGATTTTCCTAAAATGAAAAGATATGTTTAGTGCAATACATAAATACTTTTCATTATATAAAGTGAGCAGCAAAGATACAATGGAGATTGAATATTATTATACTTTTAGACGACACCAAAACGTTAATTCGCAATCATGGAAAGATACAATTCTATTTATCAAATATATAGTAATCAAGAAAAAACTCAAAATAATCAATAAAAAATAAAAAACGGCGGAAAATATCTTAAATTCACACTCCAATTTATCATATGGACAAACCAAACTATTAATATTTAATCGACACAAAATCTCAGTACGATATATTATATTTGTAAGTATCTAATAATTAAACATAATACTTAAACTATTATCGATGAAAAAGTACGCTTATCTGTTACTCCTTACGGTTCTTTTCACGTCAGTACTACAGGCTGAAGTTAGATTGCCTCATATATTTTCGGATAACATGATCCTCCAAAGGGACAAAGTTCTAAAAATATGGGGATGGGCTGATAAAAATGAAAAAGTCAAAATAGAAATTCTAGGACAAATTAAAAATGCTAAAACCGATAAATCGGGTTATTGGTATGTAAATCTCGATCCGATCCCTTACGGAGGGCCTTACCAAATGAAAATACAAGGGGCTAACAATACGATAACCTTAAACAATATTCTAATTGGAGATATTTGGTTATGCAGTGGGCAATCTAATATGGAAATGCCTGTAAATGGTTGGGGACAAGTATACAACTACGAAAAAGAAATAAAAGACGCCGATTATCCTTTAATCAGAGCCTTTAATGTAGAAAAAGCCATGAGCATGACACCTAATTCTGATTTTGAAGGCAAATGGCAGGTTTGTTCGCCCGAAACGGTTTCTAATTTTTCGGCTACAGCTTATTTCTTTGCCCGTAAATTGAACAGAGAACTTAATATTCCTATCGGTATAATCAATTCATCGTGGGGAGGAACTGATATAGAAACATGGATAAGCTCGGATTCTTTCAACAAGTTACCCGATAATTTCAAAGAGCGATACACTGACATGAAAGGCATAGACCTCGCTAAATTTGCACAGGAGAACGAAAGTAAAAAGAAAGACTATTTAACAGCCTTAGCAAACGATCCAGGTATAAAGGAAGAATGGTTTAAACCTTCATATGCAACTACAAATTGGAAAAAAATGCAGATACCACAAGAGTGGGGACAAACAGAGCTTGCTTCGATAGACGGTATTGTATGGTTCAGATATAATTTCACTTTACCCGAAACTGCTATTGGCAAAGCTGCGACAATACATCTGGGTCCTGTGGATGATGACGATGTTTCATGGATTAATGGCACTAAAATAGGTGAAACAGTGGGATATGGCATTCCTCGTATATATGATATCGAAAAAGGCGTGTTGAAAAATGGTATAAATACTTTAACCGTAAAAGTGGTAGATCATAGTGGAGGTGGTGGACTCTTCGGTTTGCCTGAAGATTTATATATAGAAGTAAACAGCATTAGATATCCTTTGGCGGGAGAATGGGAATACAAACCATCGGTTACCAACAAAGAGTTCGGTTATATTGATTTCTCCCCCAATGCTTATCCATCCTTACTTTACAACGCAATGATAAACCCCATAACTCCCTTATCTATAAAAGGATCGATATGGTATCAGGGCGAAAACAATGCCAATGCCGCTTACAATTATCGTACCCTCTTCCCTACCCTTATCAATGACTGGAGAGGTAAATGGGGATATCAGTTTCCTTTCTATTGGGTACAACTGGCTAATTATATGGCAAAAGATACCCAACCCGAGGATAGTAAATGGGCTGAGTTACGTGAAGCTCAAGACATGACTCTTTCGTTGCCAAATACAGGTCAGGCAGTAATTACAGATATAGGTGATGGAGCTGATATCCATCCTCGTAACAAACAGGATGTAGGATTGCGCTTAGCACTGATTGCTCTGAATAAAGATTATGGAAAGAGTGACATCGTTTATTCGGGACCTACATTCAAAAAAATGGAAATATCAGGAGATAAAGCAATCATCTATTTTGACAACATAGGTAAGGGATTATCTGTAAAAAGTAAATATGGATACGTCGAAGGTTTTGCAATTGCGGGAGCTGATAATAAATTTGTATGGGCTAAAGCTTATTTAGATGGCGATAAAGTAATAGTGACAAGTGATAAAATAACTAATCCGGCTGCTGTAAGATATTCATGGTCAAACAATCCTGACGTGAATCTTTTCAATAGCGAAGGTTTATCTGCCGCACCATTTAGAACTGATAAATAGGATGATCTTATTATACATAGAAAAGACCGACATATTATATACGTCGGTCTTTTCTATGTATAGATGTAAGTTGTAGCCTTATTTTATTTTCAGACTCCTTCTTTTATCAATTTGTCTCATTACGGCTTTTTCAATTTCTACAATAACAAATACTGCAAAGCCAAGAGTAAACGGATATATCCAATCCTCCAAAGTCAAAGGATTAGTG